>CAKOLH010000007.1 GCA_934096105.1 uncultured Bacilli bacterium
AATTCTCTTTTTTTCATTGTATACATCTCCTAAATCTTACATATATAATTATAGCACTAAATTAGCAATTGTCAATAGCAATTGCTAATTTTATATTAAATTATATTCAGTATATAGATATGGCTTATATATAATAAAATAACTAGAAGTAAGTAAACTCCTAGTTATTTCTTATTTTTTCAATATAATTATTAACTTTAGATGCCCACATAGGGTCTTCAGCATACTTAGGATTCATTTCTTCCGCAGTATATAGACCATAGTCGACATATTTATTTTTAATATTTGCTATAAAACCATAAATACCTTCTTCAAGAGTATCATAAGCTCTATAACTACCACATCCTTCACCTTTTTGTCCTCCAACATTATTACATGTCTTTAAAAGATAAGAACAATTCCAAGTACATCCTGTCTCATGCATTGATATAGCCACCGCTAGATAAGGGTCTACTCCAAGTTCTAGTGAATATGTAGCATAAGCATAACCCATATTTGTTAAATCAGAAGATAAAGTTCTATTTAACTTTTCTACTAACTCATCATAAGTCATACCATCATATACTTCTATTCTTTCTTCCTTTACTTCTACTTCAGGAGTAGAAGTAATCTCATTATCAACCATTTTATTATTCATAGTAGCAGGATCCATAAGAGTCTCCGCTAATACAATCTCATTCTTTTTATTAATTTTACTATAGTACACCACTGCACTAGTAATTCCTAAAGTTAATATTGAAGCCATTAACACTCCTAAGAGCTTACTTGGTTTCATTTCATTCACTTCTTTCCGCCTTTTTGAAAAAGACGTTCTCTATTATAGCAGATTTCGCTATTCTTGTCAAATTAGATAACCCTTCTGACATCTATAATAGGCATTATATACAAACTTGTTACTACTATTCCAACGTTTGAATTTAGTGCGTGTACTAATTTTCCATCGCCAATATATAATGCGGCATGACATACTACTCCATCATATCCAGACACTATTATATCACCAGGCATAATATCCTCAAGACTTATATGTCTTCCAGCATAAGCCTGCTCTGGAGCACTTCTAGGGAGATATACTCCATAATTTGCAAATACTAATTTAGTAAATCCTGAACAATCAGTTCCATTAGTTAATGAATTACCTCCATAAACATAAGGATTACCAACGAACTGAAGAGCATAGTTTACAACCTGATTAGAAATTATTTCATTATAAGGAATAGTCTCTTCTTCTACCGCTAAAGTCACACTATATGCACTATTCTCTAAACTAATTAATTCTTCATCAGCTTTTTGTTCTTTTACTTCTTCTTTATTTTCTTCTTCTTTCTTTTTATCTTGTTCTTTCTTTAGCTCTTCACCTGGGATAGATAACATTTCCATGGTAATGTCTTCTTTATTCTTAATCTCACTCATAGTAAATAGTTCATTAGTAAGAACAATTTCTTGTTCGCTCCCCTTAATATTGCTATCGTAAAATGCATAACATAAAACTCCTAAGATAAGAGTCAGTGCTGCAATTTCCATTTTATGTTTTTTCACTTCTACACCTCATTATTTTTTTAGCGGATGTTTTATATCTTATCACAAATTAATAGTACTTGTCAAATGTAAATTTATAAGCCCTTATAAAATAAGGAAAAAACAAGAAATATGAAGTTCTTGTTTATTAACTAGTAGTTAATATTTAGCTGTTTTTTTTCTTTCTAAATATTGGTAATAATCTTCTCTTTTTTGACTCATTTATTGGTATATTAAATCTATTATTTTTACTGCGAAAGTAGATATAAATATTCTCTTTAAAGATATTTTCTTCACAGTAGGATATTTCTTCTTTAGTTCCTGATAGAGTGTCCTCTATAAAAGTATTTTTAAGATTTAATTTTATAATTCTCTCTGAGTTTGGAGTGGTAATAACTAGACTTTGATACTCTGCTCCTACGGTATGACCATCATAATTATTTATATTAGTATTAACTTTTAACATGAGAGTATTATCTTTGTATACTTCCATTTTAGTTAGTACATAATATGGGTATGATGTTCTTTCAAGAGTATAATAGATGGTATATTTATCTATTATTTCACTATATATTTTTAAACTTTTAGTATCTAGTATAGTTTCCATATTTTCCTCCGGTAAGTAGTATAATACCATATTATTTTATATTTATCAATTACCAAATATAAGTGTTACAATAACTACTGATAAAATTATACTTATTAAATCTGAAAGTAGACCTACTATTAGGGAATATTTTATTTTTTTAACTCCTATACTAGCAAAATATAAACTTATTATATATATGGTTGTATCGGTACTACCTTGCATTACTGAGGCTACTCTTCCTATAAATGAATCAGGCCCATAATTACTTAGTATTTCACTTAGCATACTTAAAGAAGCACTACCAGATATTGGTCTTAATATAGCTAAAGATAATACCTCTACTGGAAAAGATATCTTATTGAATATTGGTTTTAATATATTAGATAAATCTAATATAAAACCACTATTAGTAAGTAAATTAATGGCTATTATCATAGCAAATATCGTAGGAAATAAGTTAATACTACTCTTTAAACCTTCTTTTACTCCTAAAAGAAAAGTATCAAATATATCTACTTTTTTATATAGACCATAAATTAGTATTATGATAACTATTATTGGTATTAAATAATTAAACATAATGTCTTCTCCAAATAAAATAGAATATTCTATCTATTAATAAACCAATAAATGATGATAAAAAAGTAGTAATGATACAGGCTGTCATTATTTCAGTAGGATTATTTGATCCTGAGGCTATTCTAAGTGATATTACAGTAGTAGGAATTATAGTTACTGAAGAAGTATTAATTACTAAAAATGTTATCATACTACGTGAAGCAATATCACTATTATTATTTAACTCTTTTAATCTAGTCATAGCCTTTATACCAAAAGGAGTAGCAGCATTACCTAGTCCAAGCATATTCATAACTATATTTGATGATATATAGGCAATAGCGGGATCTCCCTTAGGTATCTCAGGAAATACTACTCTAATAACTTTAGATAATTTATTAGATATAATATTTAGTAGTCCTGAAGAGTCCGCTATTTTCATAGTACCAAGCCACAAACACATAAGAGGTACTAAATTAATAATCATATCTATTCCTTTAGTACCTGATGTTATTAAATTATTAGTAAGATTAGAATCTTTCTTTATGATACTTATTATTACTCCTAGTACTATGAATATTCCCCATATATAGTTAATCATTAAACCACTTCTTTATCTTAGTAAAGATACTTTCTTTCTTATATTTAGAATTATTCTTTATTATATAGATATCTTCTTCATAAAGAAGAGTATCTCCTAGAAGAATTTTATTCTTACCAATCTTCTCATTACTATGATAATCTTTCTTCTTTTCTAGAACTATATGACTAGTAAGAGACTTGGTCTCACTCTTTAATAGGGGTATATATAAATCATTCTTTATATAGAAAGTACTATCTTTATAATAGGTATCTCCATATACTTTAAATTTATTTTTATTTAATACTTTATAGGGATAGTATTTATCTTTAGCATAATTATATAACTCTATATGAGTATTCCAATCATCAGAATCTCTTATTGTTACCACAATTAACTTCATATTATCAATATTTGCAGTACTAACTAGTGTTCTACCTGACTCTTCAGTATAACCTGTCTTACCTCCAGTAATATAGTCATATCTAAGTAATTTATTCTTATTATCCCAGACATAAGTCTTTTTATTAGTAGTTACTTTATATTTCTTAGTACTAACAATTTCTCTATAGATATCATTTTCCATAGCATATCTAGTAAGAAGAGCCATATCATAGACTGAAGAATAGTTACCATGAGGTGTTGGAAGACCGCTGGGATTATAAAAGGTAGTATTCTTCATGCCTAGTTCTTTAGCCTTGTTATTCATTAAAGTTACAAATTCTTCATCACTACCACTAACATAACTCGCAATCATTGCCGCGGCATCATTACCGCTACGAAGCATTAATCCATATACTAAATCTTTTAATTTTATTTCTTCCCCTACTTCTATATAGATACCAGAGCCATAGGCCTTTAAAACAGATTCATCTACTGTTACTATATCATCTAGTTTACCACTTTCTATTGCTATAGTAGCAGTCATTATCTTAGTAATTGAGGCTATTAATCTTTTACTATGCATATCTTTAGACAATAATACTCTACCTGTAGTTTCATCCATTAATATATAGGAAGAGGCACTACTGGTACTTGCCTTTACTCTAGGAATTAATAACATAAATAAACAACATAATACTACAAATATTTTTTTCATATACTCACCTATAAAATAGTATGAAAAAAAGACTTTATTTAGTCCTTTTAATTTGTAAAAGTATGAGTTATTGTTCCATCAGAATTATGGCTTGTAGTAATATTTCCTGTTGTAGTGCTATGGCTTGTTATACCATTAGAACTATGACTTACTGATGAAGTGCCAAATGAACTAGTATGAGTTGATGTACCATTAGAGTTATGACTTACCGAAGAATTACCAAATGAACTACTGTGACTTGTTATACCATTAGAGCTATGGCTTACTGACGAATGTCCAAATGATGAATTGTTATCTTTACCAAACATTATTATTTCCTCCTTTCACTTATTATATAGGTATATTATATCATGTATTATTTTTTAATTAAAGATATCCACTTGCTTTTTTATTAGATTTATCATATAATGTATATGAAAGAGAAATCAGTCATAATAAAAATGGCTAACACCTATTTGTGAAGGTGCTCTCTTCAAACTGTTGTTATCGGAGCTACCCCCTGAGGTGCCCCGATTTTTTATCTATTTTCTATGGCTACCTAGCACTATTAATGCTATGGTAACAAGAATAGTTAAAGCATACGCTATAACTAATTCCATGTACTAATAACCTCCTCCCCCTAAGGTTAAGAAATTACTTTCTATCATAAAATCACCTCTCCTTCCAAAGTAAATATACCCTAGAAAAAGAAGAGAACACCATAAGTATTAACTATGCCAACATTATATACTATTTTAAATATTATAGTCAAGTAAAATATGACTATTTTTTTAATGCCTTTGTAAAGCCTTTATTTATAAGCATTTACAAAAATTTGATGTGCGATACAAATGTACTATATTATTTTTAATTGACTTATATTTTAATATATAGTTATGGCTTATATATGATAGATATGTAGATATACTATTTATAGACTAGTATAGGCTATAAATAGCACTGGAAGACTTTAGTCTGAAAGTGAAAATAAAATAATAAAATAATAATATATTTAGACTTTTTTCTTAATATTAGCATATTATAATGATATAGTTAGGAGAATTTTACTAGTTAACTAGTAGTTTATACTACCTCTTAATACCTATTTTACACTCGTTTTTTAATTTATACTTGCATTATTTATCTTTTTGTAGTATAATTGGAATTCGTCTGCAGGGAAAGAAAGGAATGGTTATTATGTTAAGTAATAAAGAAAAAGAAGTAATAAAGAATTATTATCTAGAAGATTATATTAATACTATTAGATATATCTTAACTTTTGATGAAGATGTTAATAATAAATATAGTGTATATATTGAGAATAAAATTTCTGATAATGGTATGTCATCATTACTAATTAGAATTATGTCTAATAAGATTGGTAATGTTAAGGGTGATTTATTATTAAATAAAGAAATTAAAGGTTTTGTACCAAGTGATATTGCAAAAGAAATAGTTGATGATATTAAAAATCATTTTGCTCACAATCATTATATTGTTTACTCTTCAGTTAACACTATAAGTAAAATTCAAATCTTACAAAATGAGAGATTTGCTGTTAATTTCAAGTTAAATAATGAAGATGAAGTAAGTGAAGCTATTGCTTTTAATGATAGTATTAATTCTAATGAAAGACATGCTACAAGAGTATTAAAGATGATTTAATACTTTTTTTATTGACTAAAATACTGTATAATAGATATGAGGTAATTGATATGAAATATATTTGTGATAAAGATGATGAGTTATTTAACTATTTAAGAATTAATATGAGTAATAAGTCTAAGAATAATATTAAAAGTTTACTTAAGAATGAATGTATACTTGTTAATAATAAGATTGTTACTAAGTATAATTATGTAGTTAAAACCGGTGATATTATTGAGATTAATAAGAGTAAAAGAATTAATAGTGAATTAGATATTATATATGAAAATGATAATATTATTGTGGTTAATAAACCTAGTAAATTACTTACTATTTCTAATAAGAATGAGAAAGAGAATACTCTATATAGAATGGTATCGGATTATTTAAAGAAAGAGAAGAAAAAGGTATTTGTAATACATAGACTTGATTATGATACCTCAGGAGTTATTATGTTTGCTAAGAATAAAGAGGTACAGGAATTATATCAAAGTAAATGGAATGATTTAGCTAAGGTAAGGGAATATACAGCGGTAGTTGAAGGTGTAACTAATAGTAAGGGTCATATTGAGTCATATCTTAAACAGACTAAAACACTTCTTGTTTATTCTTCTAAAAACAAGGATGGTTATTTTGCGGTTACTGATTATGAGAGAATTATGTATAATGATAAGTATTCAATGCTTAAGATTCATATTTCTACGGGCAGAAGAAATCAAATTAGATGTCATATGCATGATATTAAGCATCCTATACTAGGTGACTCTCGTTATGATTCTAAATATAATCCTATTGGTAGACTCGCTCTTCATGCTAATAAACTGGTTATTACTGATCCTATTAGTAAAAAAGAACTTACTTTTGTAAGTAAGATCCCTTTAGAGTTTTATAATTTAGTTAAGTAATTGACACTTCAAGTTCGAAGTGTTTTTTTTATTTATTCTACGCTTGATAGTATTTCTTTAACCGCTGTTTGAATTTCTTGTCTTTCACTATCATCTTCAATATCTTCGATTATGTCATAGCCTTCACTATCTTTTACTAATCTTGATACTAGAATATTTGAGTTTTCTTCATTACTATCTACTGAATATACTAAATAGTCTTTATCTTTATAAGTAAAGGCTGTTATTACTTCAGCATCATGTTCTATTCCATTTTCATCTACTACTTTGAACTTATCATCCATTATTTATCACTCCTATCATATCTTGTACTGCTTCCATAGCTTTTTTTAATATTTTTTCATCTTCTATTTCTTCAATATAGTCATAGCCTTCACTATCTTTTTTGATATAGGCAACGTTTAGCGAGGAATCATCTCCATCAAAATCTGATACAGAAAATAGTGCTATTTCTCTATCATCATCGGGCAGTTTAAATATTGAAATTATATCCCCTAATTTAAATTCATTCTTTTCATCTATTATATTAAATTCCATATCATACCTACCTATTAATTATACTACCAATACCCATAAATATAATGGCCGCTAGGGCAAGAACACTAATAATTGTTAGAGCTACTGTGCCTACATAACCAGCATTTGAATTAACTTTTATTCTCTTTAGAGCAGCTTCTTTTTGTCTGTTTGCTATACGTATTTCCTCTATTTTTGCTTGTAATTCTTGTCTTTTAGTATCATTTTTCATATTTTCTCTAAGATAATCAAATGGTTTCTTGATAGCACCCACTACTGCTTTAGTAGTACCTACTATTTTACCTCTAGCGGTATTTATTCTTTGACAAGTATTATCTTTAAATTTGGTAGTTCTATTTACGATTCTATAATCTAAATGCTTGTCAACTTTTTCACCATAAACCATTTCCATTGCTTCTTTTCTAGAGTAATTTTCTTCTTTTCTTAATCTAGATACTTCTTTTTTTTCTCTAAAGTAATTATTAAAGGCTTTATATTTATCTTTGATGTATTCTTTAGTTCTTTTTGGTATATTTGTTACATGTGTTTTGACATTATTGTATTTTTGAATAGTTCCTTCGGCAAAATTAACTGCTTTTGTTTTAATAGTAATTCTTTTATTTAATAACTTGTTATTCATATTAGCAAAAGCTAGTTCAACTTGTTTATCAATATTCCATACTTTTGGTAATAGTTTTTTGAAGTTTTCTAGGCTCATTTTCTTTTTAATACAAGTAAAGGCTTTCTTCATATCTACTTTATGTTTTCTCCTAAAGGTTACCGGTACTGGATGTAATTCTATTTTATTCTTTTCACACATACTTATTAAATCTGGAAGAGTAAGTGGTTTAGGTCTCGGATCATAGTGACCATATATATATGGATTTTCCTCCTCTAATGGTGATGCTACTGGAGATGGCTTTGTTGGTGCAGGTAGTTCGGTATTTAATTTATCTTTATTACTAGTTAAGACTTGATATTCATTTAATTCATCTAATAAATTCTTCATAACTTATTACTCCCATCTGAAATCTCTTATTTCTTCGGTTTCAATACCATATTCTTTTATGTAATCATCGTGGCATTTTAACTTTTCTTCCATTATTTTTATTACTTCTATACCCCTTTTAGTCTTATATATATCTAGATGTTTGATTACATCAATAACGATATGATATCTATCTATTTCGTTTTTAACACGCATATCAAATGGTGTTGTTATAGTTCCTTCTTCCATATAACCATGTACTGAAACATTTTTGTTTTCTCTTTCATAAGTGAATTCATGGATTAATGTTGGATAACCATGGTAATTGAATATTATTGGTTTATCTTTAGTAAATAGTTTGTTATATTCTTCATTCGTTAAACCATGAGGATGTCTTGTATTTGGCTGTAATTTCATTAGGTCTACGACATTAATGAATCTTACTTTTACTTCTGGTAAGTATTCTCTTAGTAGTTTAACTGCGGCAATGTTTTCTAGTGTTGGAGCATCTCCAATGGAAACTAGTACTACATCAGTACCTTTTTTATCATTACTAGCAAAGTCCCACTTACCTAGTCCTTTAGCACAATGAGCTTTTGCTTCTTCCATAGTTAACCACTGCGGTCTCATATGTTTGGAAGCGACAATTACATTGATATAATTCTTGGTTTTGATAATATGGTCGTAGCAGGATAATAGACAGTTAGAATCTGGTGGCAAGTATACTCTTACGATATCGGCTTTCTTATTGGCTAAATGATCGATAAAGCCGGGATCTTGATGAGTATAACCGTTGTGGTCCTGCTGCCAAACATTGGATGTTAAGATATAGTTTAATGAAGCGATATCTTTACGCCATGGTAGTTCATTACATACTTTTAGCCATTTGGCATGCTGACTAGCCATTGAATCTATTATTCTAATAAAGGCTTCATAAGAAGCAAAGGTTCCATGTCTACCTGTTAGTAGATAACCTTCTAGCCAGCCTTCACAAGCGTGTTCACTAAGATATGAATCCATTACTCTACCATCAACGCTTAAGTATTCATCAGTATCTTTTTTAGTTAGATACCAATCTCTATTTGTTACTTCAAAGACTTTATTTAATCTATTACTCATAGTTTCATCTGGTCCAAATAATCTATAATTAGTAGGATTTTCTTTAATGATATCACGAATAAACTCTCCTAGTACACGCATATCTTCTTTTTCTATAGAACCTGGTTTATCTACTTTGACAGCATATTTATCGATACTTGGTACTTTTAATTCTTTTAAGAGAATTCCTCCATTAGCATAAGGACTACTACCCATTGGATGGAATGGTACTAAGTCTTTAATATATTTCTTAATACTTCCGTCATCATTAAATAATTCTTCAGGATGATAACTTTTTAACCATGATTCTAATAGTTTTAAATCTTCATCAGTATCTAGAGTTATTGGTACTTGATGACTACGGAATGTTCCTTCAATCTTTAAGTCATGAACTACTTTAGGTCCTGTCCATCCTTTAGGAGTTCTTAGAACAATCATAGGCCATCTTACTCTTTCTACTTTATTATTATATCTAGCATTATATTGTATTTTCTTTATTTCTTTTATTATGGTATCTAAAGTATTTGCCATACTTTTATGTAATTCATAAGTATTACTTCCACTTACTAAGTATGGTTTCCATCCATAACCCCATAATAATGATGATAACTCATCATCACTTATTCTAGATAAAATAGTTGGATTACTTATCTTATAACCATTTAAATGTAATATAGGAAGGACTGCTCCATCTGTTTTAGGATTTAAGAATTTATTTGAGTGCCAGCTAGTGGCTAATGGACCAGTTTCAGCCTCACCATCGCCCACTACACAGGCTGCGATTAAATCAGGATTATCAAAGACTGCTCCAAAAGCATGAAGTAGACTATAGCCTAGTTCACCGCCTTCATTAATTGATCCTGGGACTGTTGGAGCCACATGAGATGATACTCCTCCAGGAAAAGAAAACTGTTTAAATAACTTTTTTAAACCATCATAGTCTTCAGTTATATCTTTATATACATTTGAATATGTTCCTTCAATATAAACATTTGATATAAGGGCATTACCTCCATGACCTGGTCCAGATATGTATATCATATTTAAATCATTATTTTTTATTATTCTATTTAAGTGGGTATAGATAAAATTCTGTCCTGGTACCGTACCCCAATGACCAACGATTTTCTTCTTAACATCACTCCACTTTAACTCTTCTTTTAGAAGAGGATTATCTAATAGATATAACTGACCTACTGATAAGTAATTAGCACATCTAAAATATGAATCTAACTGTTTTATCTCTTTTTTACTGATACTCATGTTCTCACATCCTTATTATTCTATAATTAGTATAGCATAAATAAAAAAGTCATGCAATAAGTATTTTAATTTAATTTTTTTTATGTTATAATTATGACTGTGGAGGTATTATATGAAAATAATAGAACTTACTGATATTCAATTTAAGAATTATGCTAAAATACATAGTGCTAGAAATTATATGCAGACTACTGAATATGCAAGTACTATGAAAAATTATAGTAGATTATATCTAGGTTTTATTAATGAGAATGATAATACCTTGATGGGAGCTACTCTACTTTTAGAGAGAAATATTCTTAAATTTAAGGTTGGATATGTACCTGGATGTTTTTTAATTGACTATGATAATGATAATTTATTTAAAGATTTTGTTAATACTTTAAAAGATTATTTAAAGACCAGAAAATATGTATATTTAACCACCGATAATATTACTACTTATAAAATGTTTGATAAGAATGGTCAGGTATTGTATTTTGATACTAATATTATTAAGATTATGGATGAATTATCATTTAGAAAGAATGAAAAAACATCTTTTAAAAAGGTTGTATTAGAGACTGAAAAGACTCCTAATGAAACTTATAAGATGTTTAATTCTAATACTAAGAGAAATATTAATTTAGCTCTTCAGAGAGCAATTACGATATATAGAGATGAAAATAATAATATTGATACTATGCTTAATATTGATCCTAATGCAAATAAAAATAGAATTAAGAATATACTTGATAGTTTTACAAGTGAAGATAATAAGGCAGAAATATATTTTGCTAAGATAAATCCTGAAAAATATATTAATAATTATCGTTTTTTACTTAAAAAAGAAGATGAAAATAATGATAAATTAAATAATATTATGCAAGATTTTTCTGTTAACAAAACTAATTCTTTAATTAATAGAAAGATGGAATCTGATAAAGCTATAACTAAGTATAATAATGAAATTATTAAAGCTACAAATATATATACTAAGTATACTAATGGTACTAATATTGGTGCTATACTTATAGTTAAGAATAATAGAGAAATATATTTTATGGATGAAGTATATAGTAAAGAATTATCTAAGTTTTATTCTTCTCATTTAATTAAATGGGAGATTATTAAGAAATATCTTGATGAAGGATATAAAATATTTAATTTTGGCTCTATTAAGAATATGGATAAGAATAATGGTAACTATTTATTTAAAATGGGATTCGGTGGTAAAGTATATGAAACTATTGGAAGTTATGATTTAGTAATTAATAAATGGTTATATGGTATTGTTAAATTAATTAGTAAGATAAAAAAGTAAACTACCTTTTTGGTAGTTTTTATGTGTGCACTCTATAGTCTATGGTCTATAGAGTGTTTATTTGAGCCAAAGTCTCAAATAAATATATCAACCATATCTATTATATATAAGCAAGAAGTAATGACAAATATTTTTATATTATCATATTAAATATTATAGTAAGAACAATACCTAGGAAGACTCCTAGTAATGTTTCTATAGGCTTATGACCTAGTCTATCATTTAAGTTAGAATTGGTTATTTTATTTAATATATAGGCATGTTTACTACTTTCATATCTTATACCCATAGAATCATATATTATTAAAAGAGAAAATATTATTACTATACTTGTTAATGGATTATTTATTCCATAGTTTAAATAAATTATAGTACTAAGAGAAGATGTGAGACTACTATGAGTACTGGGCATACCACCCATTCCATCAAATAATCTTAGTATGTTTATTTTCTTTGTTTTAATAGTTTCTATTATAAATTTAATACACTGGGTAATTATTCCTACCAGAAGAGGAATAATAATATATTTCATTTATACCACCTAGTATATTTTATTTAAGATAGTCTAATAATGTTTTACTTTTTAGATAGATTCCCGAATATCTATCATAATAATCGTTAATAAATTCTTCTATTTCTTTCATTATTTCTTTAGATATATCTAATTTAGTTATTTTAGATATATCGACATAATATAACATTCTTATTAAACTTATTGTTTTAGGAGATACTATCTTTTCATTTCGGTAGCAGTCTTTGCAGACATAACCACCTAGATAACTAGATATTGTCACAATATTATGGGTATTTCCACATTCAATACATCTATCTATTACTGGTTTAATACCTAGATAGTCTAATAATTTTAATCTTAATATATTAAATATTACTTCATAGTTATAACCTTCATTTATTTTATTTAAAGAGGCTAAGTATAGATCATATATATTACTACTTGGTTCATGTTTATATACTTTTAAACATAATTCTGTTATATATGTTACATAACTTACTTTATTTATATCTTTCTTGATAGTACTATAATTGTTTAAGATATCAGCATCTATTAATTTAGATAGTCCTTTTTCTTTATACTGGATATTAAATATACCTAAAGTAAATTTATTAGTAACTGCAAAAAAGGGGCTTTTTATTTTTTTGGCTCCTTTTGCTATTATATTATATTCTCCATCTTTAGTTAATATATTTATTATTTTACTGCTTTCTTCAAAAGGGTATTCACTAACTATAATACCCTCTATTTTTTTATACATATTATTTTCCTTCTTTGCCATAATTTTTATACTTTAAATAATATTCTATTTTACCAGTATTTTTAAATAATAGCCATAAAACCTCTTTATTCATTTTTATCACCTATTTATATTTTGTGATATTTATAGATTATTTATTCAAAAAATCTTTATATCCAATCATATTTAAGAACTTTTCTTTATCACGCCATTTTGGTATTACTTTAACAAATAAATCCAAATATACTTGTTTACCAAAATATTCTTCAATATCTTTTCTAGCTCTTATACCTATTTCTTTAATCATATTACCATTCTTACCAATGATAATTTTTTTTAAGTTTTCTCTATCGACGATAATTGAGGCCCCTATATTTATAATTTTTTCTTCTTCATATAGTTCATCTACAACACAGGTTACTGAATGTGGTACTTCCTCATCAGTAAGTTCTAGTACTTTTTCTCTTATTAATTCGGATATTGTAAACTCTGGGGAACTATTAGTTACAGTATCAGAATCAAAATATTTTATACTATCAGGTAGATATTTTTTTATTACTTCAATTAATCTATCGACATTATCTTTTTTTCTTGCGGATACTGGTATTACTTCAGTAAAGTTATATAGAGACATATATTCATCTATTTTGGATAGTATTTCCTCACGAGGTAGTTTATCTATTTTATTTATTACTAGAAATACTGGTTTATTTTTGACATTCTTTAATATATCAATGACAAACTTGTCACCACTTCCTACTTTCTCAGTAATATCTACAACCATGATTATTATATCAACATCATCAATAGTAAAATATGCTTGTTTATTTAATACTCTTCCTAATTTATTATGAGCTTTATGAATACCTGGTGTATCCACAAAAACTATTTGAGTATCATCTTCATTATATATTCCTTGTACTAAATTTCTTGTCGTTTGGGGTTTATTTGAAGTTATTACTACCTTCTTATTTAATATACTATTAAGTAATGTACTTTTACCTACATTTGGTCTTCCTATAAAACTTACAAATCCGCTCTTCATAATGCCTCCTAAATACAAATTAATTATATCATTTTATATCATTTTAGTAAAGATTATTCAGTTACATTTTACATTTAGGTATATACCTTTCTCTTCTATATAATAGATATGGTTGATATATTAGATTAAGACTTAGAATAAGGCTTAATCTAACACTATTAAGACTTAGAATAAGGCTTAATCTAACACTATTAAGACTTAGAATAAGGCTTAATGTGAACATAATAAAAAGAACCTTAGTTCTTTAAATCTTCACTTCCAAATGGATAAGGACATAGTTCTTTTACTGTATATACTTCTTTATCACCATCATTACTATATAATGTTACTTCAGCATCAGTACTAAAGAATTCACTAATTACTTGTCTACATATAAAACAGCAGCTGGAAACTTTCTCACTATCACACATAACATATAATCTACTGAAATCTCCTTTAGTATAACCACTGGCAATAGCGGTATCTATGGCTACTCTCTCAGCACATATTGTAGCTCCATAAGAAGCGTTTTCTATATTTACTCCACCAAATGATTTGCCATCTTTCATTAAACATATCGCAGCCACTCTAAAGCCGGAATATGGACTATAACTATTTTTTAATAATCTCTTTAAACTTTCTTCCATTATAAGCCTCCTAGTAAAGTAATTATTTTAGGTATAAATATTATTATTCCTATTATTAATGCAAAAATACTTGTTACTAATACACTACCTGCGGATACATCTTTGGCTATTCTAGCTAGTTCATGGTATTCTTTGGTAACTAAGTCTACTGCTCTTTCTATTGCGGTATTTATTATTTCGGTAGTAAGTACTAAGCATATCATAGTTAATACAATAATAAATTCTATTTTATCTATTTTTAGTATGTACGATAATAGTAAAGCTATAATACCAAGTGCTATTTCTCTTTTGAAATTTTTTTCACTCTTTGTTACATAACTTATACCATCTAAACAATTTTTAACACTACCTTTAAAAGTTCTTTTATCTTTTGATTTCAAACTCATTTAGTAGTTCCTCCTGCTTACCAAACATAACTTTTTCTTCTTCTTCAGTCATATGGTCATATCCAAGTAGATGAAGTAATCCATGTGTAGCTAAGAAACATACTTCTCTTTCTCTAGAATGGTTATATTCTACTGCCTGATCATAAGCTACATCTATAGCTATATAGATATCTCCTAGTAGTCTAAATGAGTCATAGACTATATCAGGATTATCTTCAAGAGCAAATGATATAACATCAGTTACTCTATCAGTATGACGATATTCTCTATTTATATTATGTATTTCTTCGTTACTTACAAAAATTATATTAAAGATAGCTTCTTTTAATTCTAATTTTTCTACGACAAAATTCATATATTTTTCTAGTTTATCTAATTCTTTTATTTCTTTATTGGTATTGTTTATTATTTCAAACATTATATTATTCCCCCTATCATACCAAATATATTTATATTAAATGAATATATAATAACTAATACTAAAATTATTATTATTAAAATATCTAGTACAGTATCATTTCTAAATAATTTTACTTTATTTCTAATAGCATCTAGTCCTATATATATTAAAAAGCCTACTATTCCACCAATTAGATTTAGAATGATATCATCTATATCAAATACTCTACCGATGTAATATTGTACTGTCTCAATAGTAAGTGATGCTATTAAGGTTAGGATGGTTACTACACTAAACTTTCTATTTTTTAATAGATATGAAGATAGAAAACCAAATGGTACAAAAAGCATTATGTTACCTATAACATTTCTTACGAACTTTGGTGAACCTATGCTATATCTAAATATTTCTTTGAATGGTACAAAGTTTGAAGCTCCATAGTTTACATCTTGAAATGTTACAACATGGAATAGACATAATAGATAAATTATTGATATTAGATATATTAATTCTCTATGTAATAAAAACTTCTTATGTTTGGTTATTAAGTATGTTATTCTTAGACTACATATTATTACTAATATTATTATTAACATAGGCCAAACATCTGGGAGTACTTCCATAACTGCTTTCTTTATCACTAAAACCATCTCCTTTTTACTACATATTAATTATATCTTTTTTTTGATTTTTTATCAATATATTTGAAAGAAAAAAATACCAATAATGGTATTAATTATCTAAATCATATTTATCTAAATCTTCCGCTATTTCAAGCTGGGATTTTATAATATTTTTAACTCTATTTTTATATACTGTGATGTTTTTCTTTAGAAGCATAGCCTCATGTTCTGTCTTTTCAGCATTTAAAAGGGCTTCATGAACTATAGAATTAGCATTGTTTTTAGCCTGCTCGACAATCATGTTTGCTTCTTCACGAGCAAGAGTTTTTATTCGATCTGAAGTCTGCTGAGCCGCAAGTATGGCTTCGGATAATTTTACTTCTTCAACTTTCTTCTCTTTTAGTTGTTCCTCTAATGAAGAGATCTTTACTTGTAAAAGAGAATTATCGTTATTTAATTTTTCTAGTCTTTTAATAACTATATCTATAAATCTGTTTACTTCTTCAACATTATAGCCATTTTGTACTATAGTAAACCTCTTCATAAGTCACCTACTTATCTTACCATTCTAAATCTATATCTGTTTTCTTTTTGTTTTTATCGTCTTCTTCGCTAATAGTACCTTCAACATTTACGTTTTTAGGAGTACATAGGAATATTCCCATACCTATCTTTTGAAGATCTCCTCCAAGAGCATATACTGTACCACTTAAAAAGTCTACGATTCTTTTGGCTTGGTCAGGAGTTACTCTTTTCATGTTAACAACTACAGTATTTCTTTTCTTTAAGTGGTCCGCAATCTGCTGACTTTCAGAATAAGCTCTAGGTTCAAGTAATATCATTTTTCCGTTTCCAGGTACTACTGCTTTATCAGCATCGTAATATTCATCTTCATTATTTTCATCCATAACTTCTTCAGTTACAAATTTTTTTAACTTACTTAGTGCCATAATAATCTCTCCTATTCTTCTTTAATTTTATCATATATTTTTTTAAATTACAATAACTTTTAAACACAATTTAATGTAAATGTATAAGTGAAATCTTTTTTATCACAATCATATGTAATGATTATCTCTCTATCTTGTGATATGGTACTATTGTCTTTAGGATTAACTAACTTATTATCTGTTAGTTTTAGAGTTCCTAAATCCACTAGTGTTTTAATGGTTATTGTTTTTGATTCGTCACAGCTAAATCCCAACTGATATTTATTATTTGTCACATATACTTTAGCAGCATTCTTAATGCTAGCTTCAAGATTTTGACATGATTTTATATTGTTTTTATTAATTAGTGATATAACATTTGGTACTAGTATTAACATTAGTAATGCTAATATTGCTATTACCATAACAGTTTCAATTAATGTAAATCCTTTTTTATTCATAATATTATTCCTTTAACTTATTTATAATTTATTACTAATTTTGTTATATATCTAAAATTTCCATATGCATTTGCTTGATCACAATCTCCATCTGCAAATTCTATTGTTTTATCATCTGCTTTTATTGTTCCATCATTATCGCCATCAAAGCTTAATTTAACGCCTTTATTTACTTCTACAGAGCATTCTTTTAATCCATATGCTTCACTATAAATTGAAAAAATGCAGGTACTATCGCCATCCATAGTATAATCAAGTGAGGACATTGTTCTACCATTTGGATCTTCGATTATTTTGCTTCCTGAAGGACCATCACTATTATATTTATTTTCTATATCAGTAACAATTCCATCTAGCCTATTCTTCTTGGCAGTTAATATTGTTAAATAAGAACCCACTAGTAGAGCAAATAATATAAGTAATCCATATAATATTCCAGTTATAGCAAATCCTTTATTATTTAACTTCATATTTATTCCTTTCCTAGTAGGTAATTACTTTCTTGTCTGTTTCTACTAATTTATCTTTATTACTTTCTTTTATAACTATGGTATTTGGATCACCATCGGATATGTATCTATTTTTCTCTAAGTTAGTAAAGACCATTTCTATATCAAACTCTTTACCATTGTTATCATAAGCTCTACATCTTTTTAAGAAAGTCTTATCAAAGTCTTTATCAAAACATGATACTTCTGGTTCCCATCCTACTCTTAAAGCAGCTTCTGTATCATAGGTTTTATTATTATATGTGGTAGATAATACATATTTAAAATTATCATGTGTTTTGGTATATGGACTACCAAATGGTAAGGCTATTATTTTTACATATTTACCTGGAATTAGTTCTTCTAGTTTATCATAGACATAAGCTATTTCTTTTTGTACTCTATCACTACTTGATTTCTTTATATCTAGATGAGTCTGAGTATGATTACCTATATCGTAACCATTATCTATCATCCATTTTAATATTTTTTCATTATATTCACTTTGATTAAAGATACCACCATTTACAAAGAATGTTGCTGTTACATTAGCATCAGGATGTTTCTTTTTAAATTCTTCAAGTATACCAACAGCACTATTTTTATCGATGATAATATTACCATTGTCATCTAAGCCTGTTACTTTGATATTATCTTCGTTACCATCATCAAAGGTAAGTATTATTGGACTTTTACCATATTCAACATCAACTTTACCATTAATATAATCATCTAATCTTATCATTCTATAGCCTTTTTCATAATAGAACTCTAAATCTTTTCTAAAAGCTTCCGGAGTTCTATTATAACCATCTTTATCGACATTACCTCCTACTGTACCAGTACTAGAACTAGTCTTTTCTCTAATACCATGATACATCATAATTGGCACTTTACCTAGTTCATTTATGCCATCAGAGGCTAGTTTTTCTTTATCTATTTTTCCTTTTGATATTACTACTGTGATAATGTCATTATCTTTTAGTTCAGTACCTTTTTTGATACTTTGTGATATTACTTTATCTTTTTCTATTTCATCACTATATTCATAACTTACTTCTAGTTTTAAATTATTGTTTTTAGCAAAAGTATTTGCTTCTTCAATAGTGGTTAATTCTATCATAAGAAGTTTTTTATCTTCTTTACTTCTATTTAATATAAAGAATACTCCTAGTACTAAGATTATTACTACTACAATAAATACTACTATTTTACTAATATTTAATTTTCTTTTCTTTTTCATTATGTAGCCTCCTATTCATAAGTTAATTATAATACATTTTAGTTATTTTGAAAAGAGATAAATACTATATTTTTAAGAACTAGTAAATAAATATTAAAAAAGTAATTATTAGAATGTCTAAACTAATAATTACTTATAATTAACTAACAGCAATAACATTGGTTAAACTACTATAATTAGTATTTAACCAAGTTTTTTCTGTATTACTTTTAACGTATATAGTGGCATTATTTGAGGCACCATAAAACATTGAATTGGCATCAGTTAGTTTACTAGTAAAAGTCATATTTCGCATATCAATAAGTGTAAGTTTACTATCATAAGAAAATATCGCGGACATATTGGTTACATTTGATGTATTAAAACTACTTATATTTAACTTAGTAAGTGAAGTACAATACTGAAACATAGCATTCATACTTGTTACTTTTGATGTGTTAAATGTGCTTAAGTTTAATTCTTTTAGAGTATAATTTTTCAAAAACATTGTTCTCATGGAGGTAACGTTACTTGTATCAAAATTAGATAAATTTATGTTTTCAAGGGATTGACAATTACTAAACATACTAGTCATATTGGTTACTTTTGAAGTATTAAAACTAAATACATTTAAGCTCGTCAAAGCATCGCAGTGATCAAACATACTGCCCATATAGGTTACTTTACTCGTATCAAACATACTTAAGTCTAATTTTTTTACTGAAGTACAATATTTAAACATTGACTCCATCCAGGTAGCTTCTGATGTATCAAAATAAGTAAAGTCCATTTTAGTAACACTGGTTAAGTAAGAAAATAAATAATAACAATTTGTAATGTATACTTTTCCACCTTCAGCACCTATATAGACATTATATAAATTATCACTAGTTCCCTTTGTATACCAAAGCATAATAGTGCCATCATTATTCCTTGATACATCAAAACTACCTAAGGCATCTGTTGAAACAAGATTATCATCTGTTATAGTTAATGTTTCAATGGTATTTCTTGTTAAAGTAGTATTTAGAAAGTTAGAGGTAGCACTAGGATTTGTCTCGGTGAGTTTCATAAAGTTTACTAATTTAACTTTATTTTTTACAAGTGTTACTCCATTTGGTACTATTAAATCGCCACCATTTTCGTAACCTAACACTGTACTTAAAGTAATAGTACTACTGGTAGTACCATTATTTATTAGTTTTAATTTAATAAACTTATTTTCCATATAATCTATCAAACCAGTTTCACTATCAACTGAATCTTCATATACTTTAGCTTCTACATTAGTTCCTGAATAACCTATTCCATATCTTACTACTCCATTATTAGTATTTGTTAATTTATAATATACCTTTTTTGATGTTCTCGCAGGTAATTCTATACTTGTGTTATCACTAACATTAACTACATAAGTATCATTTTCTTCAGTTATTGTATTAGACATTGCAAATGTTTGATATAAAAAACCTATTAAAACTAATATTAATATTATTAATGCTATTATTACTTTCTTCTTCATTTAATACATCACCTCAAACAAAAAAGACTATAAAGAAAGACTAATATTTTTATTAGTTTTCCCCATAATCTTTATATTTAAACTATCTATAATTCCATTATTTATATAAGTTAATAGACTTTTAAGCCCCCTAATTAATAAATAGTTAACATTTCTAATTACTATTTTTTTCATAAGAAGGGCCTCCTTTTCACTATTTTTTAATACATACTAATAATACCATAAGTAATTATATTTTACAATAAGTATTTAGAAAAAAATTCACAACAGAGACCTAGGCTCTATTGTGCCTCTTAAGACTATATAGGCTTAAGAGGATATTTATTAATTATTTCTTAAGTACTCTAATACTTCATTAAATGTATCTACTTTGATTATATCCATATCGTAGTTATATTTTTCTTTAACCCTAATAGCTTCTTCATAATTAGCACTTGGTACAAAGACAATATCCATATTATTATTATAGGCTCCCATTATTTTGTATTTTACACCATCTATTTCTCCGACAGTACCATCTAGATTTATAGTGCCTGTACCGGCAATATTTCTTCCTTTGATTAGGTCTTCACCCGATATAGCATTATAAATAGTAAGAGTTAACATTAAACCTCCAGAAGAACCTGATTCACTATTTTTAAACTTGATAGTTATTTCTGGATCTAGATCATATTCATAGTCGGTAGTTATAATAATACCTATTATTTTTCTATTATCTTCGAGTACTACTTTACCATCTACTTCTATTTCTTTATCATCTCTTAGTACTTTAAATTTTATTATATCATTTTCACTACTATTATTTATTATTTCTCTAATAGCATTTACATCTTCACAAGTAGTATCATTTACAGTAAGAATGATATCTCCTACTTCAAAATTATTATCATTAGTCTTAGCCATAACTATGTTTTTCTTACTTTTAATATTTATAGTTTTACCGGCTTCTTTGTAGGCGACAATAGTGGCTGTATCTAAAGAATTATCACGCATTATTTTATTTCTTTTATTTATATCTTTAACACTTTCATTAGATATTTGCCTATCTTTATTACTATTTATTTCTTCTCCTTTTATTTTGGCTACCAGATAAGAAAATGGCGTAGCATCATATTCACTAACATATAGCATATTAATAGATCCTTTTTTATCTTTTTCATAGCCAGTCATTTCTACTCTATCAGTAATATTTATAGTACCACCAGTAGTCATTATATAGTATGGTAATCTTATTGTGGTAAATAATACTAATAATATTAATACTAATATAAACTTATAATTTTCTTTAATAAAGTTTTTTATTTTTTCTTTCATATTCTTCTCCATTTCTATTTTCTTATGTTATATCATATAATCTATTATGAAAAAATATTCTAATTTAATTATTGTTATATTAACTTTTATTATTTTAATAGTTATACTTCTTAATAAGACTATTGTATCAGAAACTATTATTAATTCTTTTTATATTTGGTTTAATACTTTGGTTCCTTCAATGCTTCCAATGTTTATTATTTCTGATATATTAATTAATTATAATTTTACTAAGTATATACCTAATAAGATAATTAATTTTATATCTAAAATATTTAATATTAGTAATAATGCTACTTTAATAGTATTACTTTCTTTGGTATCTGGATTTCCTCTTAATGCTATGAATATTATTACTAGTTATAATAATAATTTAATATCTAAAGAAGAAGCAGAACATTTATTATTATTTAATCATTTTCCTAATCCTTTATTTGTTTTGAATACTGTTGGGGTATTATATTTAAATAATAATAAATATGGAATAATTATACTTATTAGTACTTATCTAAGTAGTATTATACTTGGTATTTTAGTTAGAAATAAGAATACTCTAACTAATAATAATTGTATAACTAAAAGTAGTAAAAGTCAAACTTTTACAGAGATATTTTCTAGTTCTATTAAGAAGAGTATTAACTCTCTACTTATGATATCTGTTACTGTATGCTTGTTTTTAATACTTAGTACTTTAATTATTAATATATTTCATTTGAATAGTTATTTAGCTCTTGGTATTAAGGGTATATTAGAAATGACTATGGGACTAGAGCATCTATCTAAGATGAATATTAATAATGTATTTAAAGTTATATTATCTTCAGGTATTATATCTTTTGGAGGATTATCTATTCATATGCAAGTTATATCTATTTTAGATGAAAAGATAAGATATAGAAATTATTTTATTGGTAGAATATACCAGGTATTAATATCTTTGGTTATATCTTTGATACTATTTTATATTATATAAAAGACTGGATATTACTCCAGTCTTAGTATTTAATATGGTGACCTGTATGGAATTCGAATCCATGAATGTTGCCTTGAGAGGGCAATGTGTTAAGCCACTTCACCAACAGGCCATTAATAATGTCTTTTTTAAAGGACATTATTATTTTATCATAATTTATTTGTATTTACAATCATCTTTTTGTTTTTTTATATACTTTTACATATTTGTATTCTTTATTTTCATGTATTAGGCCTAATTTATAACATTCTATTAACATTTTTAGGTTGTTTATTTGACTCTTTAGTTCTTTTCCTTTATCAGTATCAGCGATAGTAATACGGCACTCTGGATTTGTTTCTATATCTATAGATGAGTGAATATCTTCGTTATTTAATATAGCACTTTCTAAAGAAGTAAATGGTTCGTGAGCGATAATTCGCATACCTGTTGAGCCTGATACCAACGTATAACCAGCAATTCCTGTAGTTTTTTGATAGGCTTTAGAAAAGCCTCCATCAATTACTATTACTTTACCTTCTGCTTTTAATGGTACTTCACCATTTATTCTTTCTACTGGGATATGACCATTTATTATGTGGGCATTATCTAAGTTTTTAATACCAAAATCTTTCATTATGTTTTCCATAACTTCTTTATTTTCCTGATATTGATAATAATAGTTTCTTTTTTCTTTATGTGATTTCTTATCTTTTATCAATACCCTTTCTAGAGTGGTCATTTTATCTTTACCAAAGAATGGTGAGTCTGGGCCACACCATAGATACCACATTAAATCTAATTCTTCTTGATTTTGTGTTCTACAATAAAACATTTTTCTAACTAATAAATCTATATAGTCAAATAGTTTTTTACCTGATGTTGTAACATTATTTATAGTTACTTCTTTTAATGTTCCATCTTCATTTAGTGGTACTAAGGCATGATACATTAAATTATTATTGACTATTTTATACATGCTTCCTTTTTCAATAAAGATATTCATATGTCGCTGCAACGACTCACTATTTAGGAATGATTTTACTAAGTCTGAAATTATTTTTTCTTCTTCTTTAGTTAATTTATATGGATCATTCTTATCAATAGTAGGAAAGTCTGTATCTTCAAGATGATATGTATTACCATCTATTGTTATTTCTTTATTTTCATAATCTATTTTATCTAATAGTCTACGATGAGTCATTTTGTATTCAGGGTGTTTTTCTGCGAAGATACCTTCGAGTTTATACATTATTACTGATATGGCTTTATGTATTTTGGCTGATTGTCTTACATCTGAATTGGTTAGATAGTCTTCATCTTTAGTATGTCTTGGTTTCCATACTATGGCATCTTTATATGTTTCTTCAGCAAAATTTGCTAATGGTCTTAGATTGATACCATATATGTCTTCGAGGATATCTAGATTATTATGACGAACACTATTGGTAATAACTCCTGATACACAGATATTACTTCCTATAGCGGCTCCCATCCATAATATATCGTGATTACCCCACTGAATATCTACTGAATGATATTCTTCAAGACTATCCATTATTTTATGTGGTTCTGGTCCTCTATCATATATATCTCCTACTACATGTAAAACATCTACTGATAATTTCTTTATTATAGAGGATAATAATATTATTAGTTTTTCACTATATCCTAGTTCTATTATGGTATTTAATATTTCTTTATAATATTTATCTTTATTTTCTTCTTCTATTTTATTGTTTAATAATTCATCTACTATATAACTCAAATTATCATCTTGATACACTTTTCTTACTTTACTTCTTGTATATCTAGAAGAAAACTTTTTAGTTACTTCAATTATTCTAAGTAGATTATCATAATACCATTTTTCTTTATCTTGTACTTCATTTAATACTATTTGTATTTTTTCTTTTGGATAGTATATTAATGTAGCCAATTCATCTTGTTCTTTTGGGGTTAATGTACCATTAAATAACTGCCATATACGGAATTTTATTCCTCCCGCAGAATTATTTAAGATATGAGTGAAGGCATCTGCTTGTCCATGTAAATCACTCATAAAGTGTTCTGGTCCTCTTGGCAAAGCAAGTATAGCATTTAAATTTATTATCTCTGTTACAGCGTCATCCTTAGTAGGAAAACGATTAGCTAATTCTTGCATAAATTCTAACTTGTTATTTATTTCTTCTCTATTCATATAATTCCTTCCTTTGGACCCCCTTTTATCTTTTTATTAATCTATATTTATAAGTTCGTAATTACTATTACCAAATCCTATTGAAGCTGCGGCATCAATTATATGTGCGCCTTGTCTTGATTCTATTCTTTCTATTAGATGGTTTTTTCCTTTATCACTACTATTATAGACTAAATCTAGGCAAGCTTTATCTATAGCTACTGGATCAGTACTTGCTAGAATACCGATATCTTCCATACAAGGATCTTCTGCTTTAGCGCAGCAATCACAATCTACACTCATATTTTTCATTACATTAATATAAGCAATATTTCCTTTGAATTTATTATGTACTACTGAGGCTGCATCTGCCATCGACTCGATAAATTTTTCTTGACTTGGAATATTATTCCATAAATCATTCATATCGGTTGTTTTACCAGCAGTATGGATATAGGTTTTTCCTCCACTTGAAGCAAAACCTATTGATAATTGTTTAAGGGCTCCGCCAAAGCCTCCCATTGGATGACCTTTGAAGTGAGATAATACTAGAATACTATCGTAATTATTTATATGTTTTCCTACATAATCTTTTTTGATTATTTTACCATTCGGTATATCTAAAGTAGTATCTCCTTCACTATCCATAATATCTACTTTATAATATTTATCCCATTCATGTTCTTTCATTAATTCTTTATGTTTTTCGGTAGTATTTCTTGCTCCATCATAAGCTGTATTACACTCTATTACGATGCCTCCCACTTTATCTATTAATTCTTTCATAAATTCTGGTCTTAGATAATTTTGATTACCTTTTTCTCCTGAATGTAATTTTACTCCAACATTTCCTTTTAATTCTATACCTAGTGCTTCATATATTTTTACTAATGATTCACTAGTTATTTCTTTTGTAAAATATACTTTACTTTTATTCATGTTAACAATCTCCTTTATCTATATTTAGATTATAACATATTACTAAATGTTTATACAAGTGTTTTATTTTTTATATTCAGTTCAAGCCTTACTATGTAAGTCTTTCACTGCTATATTAAGCCTAATTCTTAGTCTTAATATAATATATCTACATATCTATTATATATAAGCTATAATTATATACTAAAAGAAAGATATTAGTTATACCTTTCTTAGTTATTACTTTTATATGTTAAATATCCGGTAGTATAGTTAGCCATGCTTACATCTGCTTTAGTACCATCAAATGGTACTGCACCTTGTAGTGAACCGCATCCTAGAAACATCATTGATGAACTAGTTACTTTGTCAGTATTCCACAAATCAGACACATATATAGTTTTTAGTTTATTACTTCTGATACCTCTAAACATCATCATCATGCTGGTAACATTACTTGTATCAAAGCTGGATAAATCTAATGTCTCTAATGAAATATGATTATAAAACATTTCATACATAGTGGTTACTTTACTAGTATTAAAACTGGTTACATTTAAGTTAGATAATTGTTTACAATTGCTAAACATATTTTGCATAGTAGTTACATTGCTTGTATCAAAGTTTGATAAATCTAGTTCTGTTACCGATAAGCCATTAAACATCAATGCCATTGTTGTCACTTTTGATGTATCAAACATTGATACATCTAACTCTTTTAGACTTGAACAGCTGCCAAACATTTGCTCCATATTGGTAACATTGCTTGTATTGAAACTTGATAAATCTATGCTTTCTAACTTAGAACATTCAAAAAACATATAAGACATCGTTGTTACACTTGCAGTATTAAAATTAGATAAATCTAACTTTATTATATTAGAACATTCTGCAAACATATTTTTCATATCTGTTACTTTACTTGTGTTAAAGCTCGATAAATCTAAAGTTGTTAGACCAGAGCATCCATAAAACATACCATTCATACTGGTAACATTGCTAGTATTAAAGTTAGATAAATCTATTGTTTTAAGGCCTGAACTTTTATAGAACATCCTAGACATATTAGTTATGTATGAAGTATCTAACTTTGATAAATCTAGTTTTTCTATGTTAGTTAAATATGCAAACATACCTGAAGCATTAGTTCCTGTTTGCAATACTCCATTCTCTCCACCTATCCACATATCATACATTGTTTTTGTTGTACTTCCAGTTGTTACTTGTTTTGGTGTATACCATAGCATTACTGTTCCATCTTGATTTTGTGATATATCTTTTGATACTACTCCTTCTGTATCTGGTACTGTATTATCTTCAGCGATAGTTAGTGATTGTATTTCTTCTCTCATTACTTCGGTATTAAAGAACTTTGATGTACTAGTACTTGGATTATCTGGAGTAGTTATTACATTTTCTTTATATATTGCTCCTCCTCCTGAACCCCATAGTTTAAATAAGAAGTTCTTTCCGGCCATTGTACCTGGATTATCGACATTACCATCTATATAAATATATATAGTGTAAGTATCTTTACTACTATTTAATACTTGATTAGAAAGTAGTGTTATAGTATCTCCTTCTTTACTATTAGAAAAATTTCCTTTTACTACCGGATCAGTTTCATTATTTTTATATAATTCATAGACAAAAGAAGATTCTGCTAGTTCTGTAGGAAAAGTAGTTAACTCTAAATATAGATTCATAGTTACATCTCTATTACAAGTACTATTCTTTTTTACTTCAATATCTTTTATAGTTCCTTCTTCTTTAGTTAGTACTGGCACTATATCTACACCATTTATCGTAGAGCCGCCAGCAAAGGTAACAGTAGGAGTACATACATTTAAACTAACTAGAGCATTAGTACTACTCTTCCATATATAATAAGCAAAACTACTACTTACTGATAAAACTAATACTACTATTTCTAATATCATATATAACTTATATTTATTCATTCTAATACCTCTTTTCTATAATACAAAAAAGACTATAAAGAAAGACTAATATTTCTATTAGTTTTCCTTATAGTCTTTATACTATTTATTATAATATTAGAATTTACAAGCCCCCCTCCAATTAACAAATAGTTAACATTTTTAATTACTACTTTATTCATAAGAAGGGCCTCCTTTCTTTGTTGATTTGCGAATTATTTAGTATTTTCCCTATAGTTAACCCTATGCAAATCATATCTATTTACCTTACATATAAAATAATACCATAAGTAATTATATTTTACAATAATTTTAGATAAATATTATATTTTCTTTACTCTTTTTAGTTCTTCATTATTATCTTCATAACCATAATCTATATTACAATTTTCTATATCCCAAGATATTTGTGAAGATATTCTTTCATATTCTATTTCAAGTGTAGTTAATTTTTCTCTTAATTCATTACTAAAATTACCTTTTTTTATTGATATTCTAAGTTCAAAAATTTTTCTTTCTAAGTCATAAAACTCTTTTAATGTATACTTTTTCTTCATACTATCCTTTCATATTAAAACAAAATGAATAAATTACATGAACTTATTCATCTGTTTCATCATTTGATTAACTTGTTTTTGTGATGGAGTTCTTCCCATCTGACTCATCATTGTTTTAATCATTTGTTCATTTATAGGTGGATTTTTCTTTAATTCTTTTTTCATTAATTTTCTAGCCACTAGAAAACCTATTACTGCTCCTAGTAGAAGACCACCTAAGGCATATAATAAATCCCATAACCATTGCATGTTATATCCCTCCTTAAGATAATTTTACTATTAAATTAGTATTTTGTAAAGTTATTTTACTAATTCTACACTACTCTTCTTATTATATAATTTACATAACCAAAAATAATCCATGTTTTCAAAGTCACAAACAAATAAATTATTATTATAATTATTTAGGTATTTAAAGAATATAGAATAATTATTCTCTGTAATTAATTTTATATTATAATTATTTATTTGAAGTGTACTATTCTCACTAGTATTTAAGTTATGCTTATTACCATTTCTTTTATAACCATATTTTAATTTGAACTCATAATATATATATTCATTTAACATTATTTTATTAAAAGGAACTGCTACTGTTTCGAAATTTCTATAAGTACTTAGACTATCATAGCTCTTAGAATAATATATTTCTTCAAATATTTTATACATCTTAAATGGTTTATTTTTATACATATAACTAAAATATCTATTAACATTAAAAATATAGTATGTTCTCATAATATCACCATAGTAATATTAACATACTATATTTATATATTTTGTCGAATTATAAACTATTTTTTATTCTTATAATTATATTAGTTAAATCAAGTTCATAATATGATAGTACTTCTTCTTCAGTGCCTGTTCTTCCAAAGTCAGTTACTCCGATAAAGTCATCTTGATTTACTAAACGATACCAGTTTGGATCGTTAGATAGTTCTAGAGCCATTCTTCTATATCCACGAGGTAAGACTTGTTCTTGATAATCTTTATCTTGTTTTAGGAATAAACTTAAGTTTGGCATTGAAACTACTCTTGCTTCAATGTAGTTTTTTAGTAGTTCATCTTTTATTTTCATAGCTAGTTCTACTTCAGAACCAGTAGCTATTAGAATAAGATCTAGTCTAGTTCTTACTTCACTTATTATATAACCTCCACGTAAGGTCTTTTCTGAACTAGTATGTTTCATAGTTTCATTATGGCCTTTAGGTAATACTAAAGCACTAGGTTTTCCTTCTTTTAAAATATAATTCCAACTACCTATTAATTCTTTATAATCTGCTGGTCTAAAGACATTAAGTCCTGGTATATTTCTCAAATTACCTAATTCTTCAATCGGCTCATGAGTCATACCCTCTTGACCCGCTCTTACACTATCATGAGTAAAGATATAAGTTACTGGTAGTTTCATCATTGAGGACATTCTTATCTCAGGTATCATTTTGTCCGCTAGAGCTAAGTAAGTACTACCAAAGCTTCTTATATTAGTAAGAGCAAGACCATTCATTATAGCTCCCATTAGAGATTCTCTTACACCAAAGTTAATATTTCTGCCAGCATTTTCATCATAAGTAAATTCTTTCTTACCTTTTAGATAAGTCTTAGTACTACATACCATATCAGAACTTCCACCCATAAAATTAGGTATGAATGATGCTATAACATTCATTATTTGGTAGTTTATATCACGCATAGCTTTATCTTCGAATATTTTACTAGTATCAATAACTGCTGCTATATCAAGAATTATCTTATCATTTTCTATTACTAAGTTAAGATTATCTTTCTCACTATCAGTAGCATTAGCAATATACATTTCATATTCACTATACCATTCTCTATAATAGTCATCAGTTCCTTCTTTAATAAATTTTAATAAGTTATTTCTTGCCTCTTCATCAAAAGCAAACTCGCCAGTTCCTTTTAACTCTGCACGTATATTATTTAAATCTTCTAATTCTAAATTAGAATGTATTTTATTTGTTCCTTCGTATTTTGAATGTACTCCAAGTACAGTATTAATCTTGATAATTGTAGGTTTATTACTCTTCTTAGCTTTTTCTATAGCATTAGATATTTCACTAACTGACTCGCCATTTCTTACTTCAAGAGTATTCCAGTTCATACTCTTAAATCTATCTAGAACATTCTCATCAAATGTTTTATCAGTACTACCATCAGCAGTCATTTCATTAGAATCATATAATACTATTAAATTATCTAAAGATAATGTTCCCGCTAGTGAAGCTGCTTCATAGGATATTCCTTCCATCATATCACCTTCAGAACATATACAGTAGATATTATAATCAAATAATGGATTCTTCTTTCTATTAAAAGTAGCTGCTAGATACCTTTCTCCTATTGACATACCTACGGAAGTAGCTAGACCTTCTCCTGGTAAACCAGTAGTACACTCTATTCTACCATTTAAATCATATTCAGGATAAGCTGATAATGGTGATGTTATTCTTCTATAATTTTTTAATTCTTCTAATGAATAGTCATCTAAACAATAGAATAAACTAGCATATAAAAGAGCAGAAGCATGTCCTGAAGATAATACTAATCTATCTCTATTACACCAAGCTTTTCTTTCTAAATCAAACTTTAAATGATATGCTAATAGTGTATACATAGTTGGAGCTAAATCTAAGACTATTCCAGGATAACCTGAACCTGCAGTATTTATCATATCAAGTGATAATAGTCTTATATCGTTAATAATTCTTTTTTCATTTAGTTTCATATTTATTACCTACCTTACAAGTTAATTATAAGAAATATAGTGAAAAATGTCAATAAAAAAGAAGATTAGCTTAGTAATCTTCCTATACTTTACACTCTTTAAATGTTATTTAACTATTTCTACTTTTATCTTTTCATTTCTATGACATCTTACTTCAAACTTATTACTACACTTAGGACATTTAACAGTATGTTTTCCTTTTTTAAGTGGTAATCTAATCTTCTGCCTACAATTAGGGCATTTCTTATACATATAAGTATTTCGATCTTTATATTTCTTTTTATTATAATTATATGTACTTAATATCTTATTCTTTATCTTTAAATACATATCATTTTCTTTTCTTCTTTGATATATATTTTTAGATAATACTCTATATAACATTATAATTATAAGTAATACTTCTATTACAGCAATTATTTTGCTTCTTATAAAGATATTTATTAGTATTAGAATAGTATATATAACTAATAATACTTTATATAAGTCATCTATTCCATATCTTCCTATCATAAAAGTTCTAAGTTTATTATTCATAATTTATCTCTTTGCTTCTATTCTTTCTTTACCACCCATATATGGTCTTAATACTTCTGGTATGATAACACTACCATCCTCTTGATAATGCTGCTCTAGAATAGCAATAAGAGATCTAGGACTAGCTACTACTGTATTATTTAATGTAGCTAGATATTTATTACCATTTTCAGTTTTCATCCTTATTCCTAGTCTTCTAGCTTGAGCATCTCCTAGAGTAGAACACGAACCAACTTCAAAGTATTTCTTCTGTCTAGGACTCCATGCTTCAATATCACATGATTTTACTTTAAGATCTGCTAAATCACCTGAACAACATTCTAGAGTTCTAACTGATACATCTAGACTTCTAAAGAATTCAACGGTATAAGACCACATCTTATTATACCAATCCATAGCATCTTCTGGTTTACATAGAACAACCATCTCTTGTTTTTCAAATTGATGTACTCTATATACTCCTCTTTCTTCAATGCCGTGAGCTCCTACTTCTTTTCTAAAACATGGTGAGTATGAAGTCATAGCTATTGGTAATTTACTTTCATCTATTAGTTGTCCTTTAAATCTACCAATCATACTATGTTCTGAAGTACCTATTAAGTATAAGTCTTCATTTTCAATCTTATACATCATAGCATCCATCTCTTCAAAAGACATAACACCATTTACAACATCACTTCTTATCATAAATGGAGGTATGCAGTAAGTAAAGCCTTTGTTTATCATAAAGTCTCTAGCATAGGCAATGGTGGCTTCATGTAATCTGGCTATGTCTCCGATTAGATAGTAGAAACCATTACCACTAGTTCTACCTGCACTATCTTTATCAATACCATTTAATCTTTCCATTATGTCAGCATGATGTGGTATTTCATAATCTGGTACAAATGGTTCTCCAAATCTTTCTATTTCAACATTCTCACTATCATCTTTACCAATAGGTACTGAACTATCAATAATATTTGGTATCTTCATCATTCTTTCTTTTATTTGATCTTCAAGTGAAGCTTCTTCTTTTTCTAATTCAGGTATTCTACTCTTTATTTCAGATACTTCTTCTTTTACTTTATTGGCCTCATCTAACTTTTTATCACGCATTAAAAGACCAATTTCTTTACTTAAAGTATTTACCTTACTTCTTGCTTCATCTGCTTCTGTTCTAATAGCACGATACTTAACATCCATATCGTATACTTCATCCACTAGAGGAAGCTTTTTGTCTTGAAATTTCTTCTTAATATTTTCCTTTACTAAATCCCTATTTGTTCTTATTAAATTAATATCTATCATTTTTATCCTATCCTTTCAAATCTATATTTTTGCCCAGTAACATTATCACTTCTGGTAGCTATATCTTCAGTACTAAGAAACGAGGATATTGGTCTTACCCATAACTTATTATCATGTTTATACACTACCATATCTTCAAGAGTCTCACTATTTGTAGCTATATTTATTACTTCCATAATGGAGCCTTTAAAGTGTCTCCACTTACTTCCAATAGGTATTTCTTCAGTACGCATATATTCCTCCTTTAAAATAAAAGAGAATGGTACTCATAAGGAGTGCTTACTGCACGGTACCATCCTCTTCTTTTACTTAATTTTGATAACGGTTACTGGCCGGAAATGTTTACATTTCACTCCGAGGTAGAAACTTATACTTTAACTAATTACTTTTCACCATCCAGTAACTCTCTAAATAATTAAATATATAAATCATGTCCTCATCAACATTTATATCTAGATTATAGCATAATTTTCAAATATTTCAATACTATAATTCAATATTTTTTAATTTTTCAAAAATTGGTATCTCCTCTTTTTTAAATACTAGTTCTTTATTTCCTTCTTTTATCATTTCAATTACTTTATCAATACTATACCATTTTACATAAGATAATTCTTCTTTTTGAACTTTGAATTCACTTGCTTCTTTATTACATACAGCATAGAATGGATACATGAAATGATTATTAAGTCTTTCTTTAACTAAGTATCTATCATATAGAGGATGAATATTATTTTTATTTATTCTTACTCCTACTTCTTCTTTTACTTCTCTTCCTGCACAAACAAGGGGAGTCTCATTATAGCTTACATGTCCTGCGATAACTCCAAGCATATTAGGACAGAATCTTCTATTTTTACTTCTTCTTTGTAATAATACTTCTTTTTTATTATTTATTATATAGATAGTTACTTCATTATGTAATTTACCTCTATTATGAAGTTCTTCTCTTTCTAATATTTCATTGGTATCATTACCATTATTATCCACTACTCTTAATAATTCCAATATGATCACCTACACTACTTTATAAGTATATCATCTTTTTTGTAAATAATCTATTGGATATTTATATTTTATTAATTTTTTAATTACTGGTTCCACTCCAAAAGTATCTACTGGCATAAATAATCTTTCTATTTTATCAGCCATTCTAACTCTTTTACCAGCATCTACTTCCGTTAAAGAATTAATATATATGCAAGTAAATAATTCTCTTAAAGCATACATATTACTCTGTTTTATTGCTGACTTATTTCTATAAGTATTAATATAATAAAAATCTGTATCTATAATTGTTATACCATTATTATTTAAAATTACATTCTGCTGACCAACATCACTTACCCATATATTATGTTCTGAAAGTAAAACAAATGAATTATATATAGAGCATAAACTATCAAAAGTATAATCTACAGGCATAGTTAATATATTTATATCTTCTTTTGAATAGTATTCGGATAGGTAACCTAATATTCTAGTTAATGATTTATTATAATATAAATCACCTAGTGTATAAATATTCTTAGGTTTTAACTTTCTAATTATATTAAAGGCATCTTCATCAAAACTTATTTTATCTTTTCTAGATATAGACTGTTTGAATATTTTTAAGCATTTATTATCACTAGTTAAATATACTCTGCCATATTCTCCTTCACCTATAAAATTATTGATATTAAGATTATGTCTTTTTTTATCTTCAGTATACGCTATCATATAAATCCCCCTAAAAGTATTTCATATTATAGCAGCTATATATATAATTGTCAAAAATATACTTCAAAAGGAAGACCTTAGGCTTCCTTTTGCCCCTTAAGACCTGGGCTTAAGGGGATATAATTAAATTAATTTTTCACTATTAAATACTGGATCACAAGTTAAATTAATACCTAAACTTCTAAGTAAATCAAGATCAGACTTTTCCACGATAAAAGTAGCATGAGCATCACATGCATTTAGTTTATTTATGTTCTTAAGAGCCTTATTAGCAGTAGGATTAGTTACTGAACATATTGATAAAGATATCAAGACATCATTCAAATTAAGTATCTGTTTGTTAGATAAGACATTCTTTTTCAAATCAAGAATAGGCTTTAATACTCCTGGAGATAACAAATCTATCTCATCAGGAATATCAGTTAAATATTTTATAGAGTTTAATATCAAACTAGCCGCTGGAGTCAGTAGTTCTGTCTCTCTACCAGTTATAATAACATTAGGAGTAATTTCTAAAGCTATTACTTTAGAAGAAGATTCTTCTTCTTTCTCTCTAGCCCTATTTATAGCTTTAATTAAATTATCACTAATATTAAGTTCATTCATAAGTAATTTAATTCTCTGAGGTACTTCTGGATCAATATCATCAGTTTTAACTTCTACTAGTGCTTTATAATATCTTCTTATTATTTCTTTTTTAGCGGCCATACTCACTATATCATCATCAGTTATACATTCTCCTATTGAATTAACTCCCATATCAGTTGGAGATTTATATATATCTTCTCCAGTTATTTTATTTAAGATATTTTTTAATACTGGAAATACCTCTAAATCTCTATTATAATTTACTGCACTAATTCCATAAGTTTCTAAATGAAATGAATCTATCATATTCTTATCTTTTAAATCTGCAGTAGCAGCCTCATAAGCCATATTAACTGGATGCTTTAAAGGTAGACTCCATACTGGAAAAGTTTCAAACTTAGCATATCCTGCTTTCACTCCTCTTTTATACTCATGATATAACTGTGATAGACAGGTAGCCAGTTTACCACTACAAGGACCAGGAGCAGTAACTACCACTAGTGGTTTAGTAGTTTCAATATAAGGATTAGCTCCATAACCCTCTTCACTTACTATTACCTCTACATCTGTTGGATACCCCTTAGTATAAGTATGAATATAAGATTTTACTCCAAGAGAATCTAATCTTTTTCTAAATTTACTTACACTAGACTGACCATTATATAAAGTTATTACTACACTATTAACATCTATTTTAAGATTTCTAAAGATATGAATTAATCTTATTACTTCTTCATCATAACTTATCCCATAATCGGCACGAATCTTCTTTCTTTCTATATCATTAGCATTAATACAAAATATCATCTCAGTATCATCTTTTAACTCTTTTAGTAGTCTTATTTTAGAATCTAATTCAAATCCTGGTAATACTCTCTTAGCATGATAATCATCAAATAATTTACCACCAAACTCTAAGTATAATTTATTATCAAATAGTTTAATTCTTTTCTTTATAGTCGCTATTTGTATTTTTACATATTTCTCATTATCAAACCCTTTTTTATTATTTTTCTTCTTATTCATAAGTACCTCCCTATCATTATATTTTTATTATATCATAAGGAATATTTTACTTACAATATTATTTACTTTTCTTTACACTATAATTTAAAAAGAGGAACTATTGTCCTCTACTAACAATTATAAGTGGTACTTTCATTTCATCTATGGTAAAGCCAGCATGTGTAGACTTGTACCATTTTATTTAAAATATTCTTCTCTTGTTATGCTGTAACTTTTAATATCTTCATTTTTCTTGCTTATCTTATCAAGAATTCTACCTCTTAATGTTCCTTCATAAGTTAATCCACACTTTTCCATTACTCTACCGCTCGCAGGATTTGCTTCTAAATGCTCAGCATATATTGTTTCTACTTCTACTTCTTCAAAAAGAAACTTAATTACTCTTTTAAAAGCCTCTGTGGCATAACCCTTACCCCACCATTTAGTGCCATAACAATATCCTATCTCAGTGGTATTATGTTTTAAACTGACACTAACTACACCTATTGTTCCAATTGGAGTATCAGTACTCTTTTCTACAACTATCCAGTTATAGAAATTATCTGTATTGTATCCATCACAAAGAGTCGCTAAAAATCTTAGTGAGTCCTCTACTGTTTTATGAGTCTCCCAGGTAACATATCTAGATACTTTTGGATCACTTCCCCAATTTTTAAACATTGCACTAGCGTCATCAAGATTTGCTCTTCGAAGTATTAGCCTATCTGTTTCTAATAATTTTGTACCTATGTTTTTCATTTTTTCACCTTCCTTTATTATAGTATTTTTCTTATATGAAAAAAGCACAGGAGGTAACTATTCCATATAAGAATAGTGACTCCGTGCTTTATTTTTTTACATCACGTGTAGGCTTTTACACCCGAGATAGCTTATAATAAATTGTTATTTATATCTCCTCACTTGCATTAAATATATAATTTATTTTTATAATTGTCAAGTATTTTTATTATAATTTATTTATATTTTCAAAATCAATCAAAATTCTCTCAAGTATTTTTCTTACCAAAATTGTTCAAAATAAAGACTTATACTTAAGGCTTTATTTTGCCTCTTAAGACTACAGGCTTAAGAGGAATAAGCAAAAAGAAGTACTAATATATTAATACTTCTTTAATTATGAATTTAAAGATTCTGTTTCATATAAATTTCTATAAATATCACTTGTTTTTAATAATTCATTATGAGTACCAGAAGATACTACTTTACCATTATCCACGACAAAGATAATATCAGCATCTATTATCGTAGATAATCTATGAGCCACTATTACAATAGTATGATCTTTTACCAAATTATCAATAGTCTTTTTAATATATTCTTGAGACTTATTATCCAAAGCAGATGTTGCTTCATCAAATAATATTATTTTACTTCCTTTAGATAATGTTCTAGCTATAGATAGTCTTTGCTTTTGACCTCCTGATAAATTTACACCACCCTCTCCTAAAACAGTATCATACTTCTTGGGTAGGGACATAATGTAATCATCTAAATAGGCTAATTTAGTACATTCTCTTATTTTAGATAATGTTATTTTATTATTTATTATTTTAAAGTTTTCTTTAATAGTTCTATTAAAGACAAATGGTTCTTGTCTAATTATTGATATATTTTTTCTTAAATCTTCTTCAGTTAGATCTTTAATATTTATACCATCAATATCTATTTCTCCCTTATTAGGATCAAATATTCTAGTAATTAAATTAAATAACGTACTCTTTCCTTGTCCTGAAGAACCTACAATAGCTATCTTTTGATGTGGCTCTAATTTTAAATTAAAGTCCTTTAAAATATTATCTTCATCAGGATATGAAAAGTATACATTTTTAAATTCTATCGTTCCTTTGATATTAGTTAAAGTCTTATTACCAAACCTTTCATCTTCATATAATCTATTTTCTAAGATATCATTTACTCTAGATATTGATACACTAAGTTTTTGATAGTTTTGTGTTAAATCATTTATATCCTCAAGTAACCATGTATATCTATATATGTAATAAGTCATGGCTATAAAGAAGGTTAGTGATATCTTATGATAATATAAAAGTATTACACAAGTAGCAAAGGCCATACACTCAAGTACTGACTTTAGAAAACTTGTCTTGATATTGAAACTTTTTTGCATATCTATTTCTTCTTCTGACTTCTTATATATATCTTTTATTAGTTCTATCATATTAGTAATTAAATTATTTTTTACTCCAAGAGTCTTTATCTCTCTTATACCTCTAATGGATTCATTTGTTAAAGAGGTAAATTCATCTTGCTTACCTTTTCTTTCTTTATGTATATTTTTTAGTAATGGATTATACTTCTTTAGTATTAAGAATAATATTAACATTATTAGTATTATTTCTAGTCCTACAATATAGGAATTTATAAATATGTAGATTAATACTATAGAGGACGCTATAAGTGATGATACCATCTTTAGAATTCTACCAAAGGTAAAACTTAAGGTATCAGCATCGTTTGTTATTCTGTTTATTACTTCTCCGCTGGAAAGTTTTTCATATGCTTCAGCAGGTAAGTTTAAGGCTTTCTTATAGGTATTAAAGCCTAATTTTCTTGTTAATTTACTTTCTTCTTTGTATAATACGGAATTTGCTTTATGTAGTATTATTCCATCAATTGTTATTTCTAGTATGAAGTATACTCCAAGAAAGATAAGGGCTTTCTTTATATCTAAGTTGGTAATGGCTTCAACTACTTTACCATTTAGATATCCAGTAAATATATCTGTTATTCCTGATATAAATATAACTATGCTAGCAAGAATGATTTTCTTTAAATCTTCTTTAACTAGTTTTATTAGAGGTATGAATTCTTTTAGATCTTTCTTCATATTCATTCCTCCATAATAAAAGACTACTTTAATAATTCTAAGTAGTCTAGTGTTTTTTTTATTTTTTATATTTTTACTCTATAAAGTTTGTGGAAAACATAGTAATTCCCCACACTTATCAAAAACTATCTTAGCATTATTAAAAACATTTGAATTTAATTTTATTTTATTTACAAAAATTACCATTTCTTCCACTCCTTTCTTTAAATTCAAGTTAAATATATCATAATATGGTATGCTTGTCAACTTTTTTTGTTACAACTATTTTTTGTTTTAATGAAATAATATGGTTTTACTTAAAGAGTAAATATTTTTAAGAAAGTTTTATATACAAAAAAAGAGACTTTCTAAGGAAAATCTTACTTTATTTCTTTATCTTATTTTTTATAGCATAATTAGATACTGCCTTAAAATTATCATCATATGGATACATTTCCTGTCCATATTTAAGCCACATCGTAGACCATGATTCACCATTATCAAGTAATCTTTTTACTATAGGATTATTCATTACAAAATTACCATCTTGCTTAGTTAAATCAACGCATCCCTCTTCATCATATATTTTACTTTGTAAATCACATTCTAGTTTATCACATTGATAAGCAAAAAAAGCCTCCTTGGTACTATGTGAATCAAATTCTAAAAATAATTCTTCAATTTGTTCTCCATCTAATATACCAGATAATATCTCATGTACCGCAGCATGTTCTATTTTTTCTTTATCATTTTCATTTATTTCAAACTGTGTTAAATCATCAATAATAGCTTCTCCTAACTCATGAATTGCTAACATAAATACTACCTTCATAATATCAACATCATATTGATATTCATGCTTCATAGCAATAGCAAGCATTTGAGTGCTAAAAATATGCTCAGCAACACTCTCAATTCTATCCCTTTGAACATTCCATAATTTCCAGCCTTTTCTAATAACATTTTTTAGTCTATTGCAAATAGCATAATACTTAACTACATTTTCTTCTTTTGACATACCAATTCCTCCATCTCTATAAACAAATTATAGCATACTATCATAAAGTAATCAACAAAAAACTTATGGATAAAATATAGACTTTAACCTATGACTTAGAAAGTAATAAAAGTTCACTAGTTTATTGATGTAAACCCGATTTTGAATATATCATAAAAAAACTAGGGACTAATTATCCCCAGTTAAAGCTTATTTATTATTTTTATATTCCTCTTTAGTAATTCCATATAAAACTAAATCCTCTAGTCCTCCATAGTAATAGAATATTCCTTCTTTTCTTTCTCCTTCATATTTAAGACCAATCTTTTCCATTACTTTATATGTTCCTGGATTATCTTTTCCACCACATGATTCTATTCTATTAATATTTAGCGTATCAAAAGCAAAGTTTAATATTTTTCTTGAAGCCTCTGTAGTATAACCATTGCCCCAAGCATCCTCTCTAATCCAATAATCTATACCCGCAGTCCTTGCCTTTTCATCATGAATATTTAAATAAATACAACCTAGTATTTTATTATCTTCTTTTCTTACCATCGTCCATCTGTAATAATTTAGTTCATTATATTTTTCTTCATCAAAATATTTTCTATTTTTTTCTAGGTCATCTCCTAGTCTGTTTGTACCTAGATATCTTCTTATATTTGGATTAAGCTGAATAAAGAAGAATTCATCAATATCACTTTTTACTGTTCTTCGAAGTAATAATCTATCTGTTTCTAATGGCACAGTTCCTGTGTGATTTATCTTTATATATTCATGTCCTGGCATAGTTATTTTACTATTCTGAATAGTATAATATTCTCCGACAAATTCTATATTATTATTTTCTATTCTTATAAATGAATCATTAGGTAACATTACTGTTTTAACATAATTACTTACTTCAAATGCTTCTTTTAGGTAGTCTATATTATTAAAGTCTAAGTGAGGATAAATATTTATATCTATATAGCCTAAGCCTTCATAATCTTCAATTACATAATTGTTGTAATCATTTTTATATACAACACGAGAAGATTGATTCATAGAGCCTGCGCTTACTCCAAGTATTATTCCTTCTTTTGATTTTAATGTTTCAAAAAGATCATACTCTTTTACTGAGTCCATTTGTTTTTTAGTGTCTCCACCCATTAAAAATATTATATTTGATTTTGATATGTAGTCTTTAGCTAAATCTTTCACTATTCTATTATCTATTAAATATGCTTTATTAAAAGTAATATCAATATTTTTAAAATGTTTTATTAGGTTATTATAGTACAAATCATTCTTTTCATAATCATCAAATGTCGTAGCAATAAACACTATCGTATCATTATTTTTAATATCTTTTTTTAGGTGTTCCCTTTGTACTTTATTAAAGCCTTGCTCTTTAGAAATACCACTAAATAAATAGTTTATTCGCATATTATTCACCTTTTCTTTATATACTTGGCATATCTTTGTCAAATGTTACTTCATTATATATTTTTTTATTTTGTTTTTTACATAGTTCTACATATTTATCATCCCATGATAGTCTATATGAATCTTTGATATTTAATTTTAATTTACTTGCATAGTTCATAACTACCTCTTCAGGATTTTTGGTACTACTTTTATTTTCTATTTCTAATGCTATACCAAAAGGATATTCATCTATACTTATTTCAACATCTTCATTTGTAAATATAGTTCTATATCTTTCATAACTATCTACAACTTTAAAATGCATTACATTTTCAATAATAAATATAAAATTATCTACATCCTCATAAGAAATTCTTACTTCTTTTTCTTCTTCCTTATTAACCAAATTTTCTGTAGTATTTGGAAGACGTCTTTTCCAACTTAACTTACATTTACTTTCTTCTATATTTTTTGATAATCTAAGTCTAAATCTTCCATCTATCTCTTTTGAATAAAAATCATATCTAGAGTCTGAATGATTATACTGAACTGTCTTTTCATAAGTTCTAGGTTTCTTTTCCAACTCTTTTAGCTCTGACAATTTATCTAATAAACTATTTATCTCACTACTTGAATAATAAAATCTTACTTCGTATTCCATGTTATACCTCTATTAACTTTCTATTTTTATGTTATGTTTTTTAATATACATTTCTGGCTTACCCATATTTAATTCTTCGGATACATCTAAGTTTAAAGAATTAATAAAATCTTGTATTTGTCTTTTTATTTCTTTAACATAAACATCATTATTAGTACAATACTCTACTTCCATAAATAAGCCTAAATCTTTCACATCTTCAAGAACTATCTCATAATCGTTATATGTATATATTTCTTTACTGTTGTTTATTTCTATAAACTTTACTAGTCCTATTTTATTAAATATTTCTTTTAACATATCAATTTTTTCTACTTCTGTCTCATATCCATTTGAATATAACCACTTATCATTATATCTTTATAAGTGATATAATGCTTATTATTTTTAGTTCTAAGTCTAAGGCAGTGATATAGTTCATCATCTTTACTAGGTTTTAGAGTATCCCTTTTAGGATCATAATAATATTCATCAACTACTTTATTTAAGCCTATATAATTAAAACTATTTAATACTTCTTTTACTCTATCTTTTGTATCAAATACTTCGACAAGTATTTCTATCTCTTTCATAAAGCCTTCATCCAATTACTTACTTTCAAGATAGTTTACTTTTTTACCATGTGCTTTGGCATATTCTATTTCTGATTTTGTACTATCTCCAATATAGTCACCTACATTTATTACAAATATTTCATCAGCCATATCAATTTTTCTCTTATGCATATCATCTAACATTTCTTTCGTCTTAGTAAGTGTCCCTTCGTCCATATTTTCCCAAACTTCACTATCACCAGAATGACCAAATAATCCTACCGAAATTACGATGTTTCCTTTTAGGGTTAGTTCTTTTTGAACTTTTAAAAATTCATCTTTAAATCTAGTAGAACCACATAGGGTTATCACTTTATAATTTTTTACCATTTTATTATCTCACTTTCCTAACTGATTAACATATATTATTTCTTTTTCAATATATCATATATGTATTTTACTGTCAATAATGTTATAAATAAAAAAGAAGATATATTATATACCTTCTATATCAAATCCTCTTTGATAAATATGACTATTATTTTTTCTTACTAAGTGTTTAGCTTCATTTAATTTAGTTATATCTTTACCTACATATTCACTAAGTTTATTTCTAAATACTTTTAAGAAGTCTACTCCTCTTACTTCAAATTCTCTATACATTGCGTTTAGTAACTTATCATTTTTTACAAATTCTTCAAAATAATTATCTACGAGAAATAACATTAATTCATCATCTATAGTCATTCTGTTTTCTTCATAAGATACTTTTCTGTTTCCATATTCTAATGTATCTATAACATACATCTTACCATTATTATATAAAATATTATATCTAACATCATATAATCTTACTTCATTATCTGTTAATGTTTTTACATCTTTCTCTGCTTTTATAGTGGCTTCCTCTAATTTATCTAGATTTACTAATAATGGATTTATATTACATAAATTTTTTGCTCTTTTATATGGCATAGTATAACCCACTATTGTACCCGCTACTTTGATAACATTATTAGGCCATACAAAAGTACTATTTTTTATATTACTAAATCTTAATAAAAAGTCTTCTGTATATCCTGCATCTTCTTCATCAAAATAATCATTAAATACTTTATATACAGCATTATTTTTAGTATTTAAATAGCAGGATCCTTGACTTCCTTGTCCTAGATATTTTAATCCTCTTAAATATGTATCAAAATGTTCTCTACTTACAAATTCCATAATAACCCCCATTAGTGCATGGTATTATAGCATAATTTTAGAAAAAAAGCAAATCTTTGTTTGCCTTTTTATTTTCTATAAATTCTTTTCATAATAATTAACAAGAATCTTTTCATTATTTGGATAGTATTCATAATCAGATTTTATATAATTAGTAAATCCCCAATTGAAGTATATCATTATATTTCTTACTTCTGATGGTTCTACTCCTAGTGTTAATGATGTAAATCCTCTCTTTTTTAAATCTTCTTCCATAAACTTGTACAATTTAGAAAAATAACCTTTATTTTCATATTCTTTATTTGTCCTAAAAGCAGTTAGATAAGCTTTGTTATTTCCAACTAAATTATCTTTGTTTTGCATATCCAAATCATTAATTGATATAATTGCAGTACTTTCTGTAATTATTTCACCATCTAGTATACCCATATAGACAATTCTAGTATCTAAGTTTCTAAGAGATTTTTCTTTAAAGTCTATCCAATTTTTAGAATTATTATGTTTTCTAATTTCTTCATCCCATTTTTTAATAATTAATTCTTTATTTGCTACAACGCATTTATAATTCATTTTCTTACCTCACTAATCAAATTATTTTCTACTCTAATCACCAATATAGAATCTATTCTTATCATTATTTAAAGTAATTTTATTTAAATAATCAACTCTATCTTTAATAGAAGTACTTCTTAAATTATTTTCTATATCTTCAAATTTAATAGTGGTACTATCCCTAGTATAAATATATTTATCAGTATCGTTATACTCATACTTCTTAATATCTTCATCTAAAAATCTATGACAATCATTATGAATAAAGAATATACCTTCTTTTATCTTTCTCGCAGGACTTCCACCATATATAGTATTTGATTTATATTCTTTATTAGTAACTAATGACATTGCTCCGATTACTGCTCCTGATCCTATTCTGGTATTTTTTAATATCATTACTCTTTGAGCTATCCATACATTATCTCCAATAAAAATACTTTTACTTTGATTTATTCTTTTTTTAGTATTTATATCGTAAATTATATGTGGATCAGCACTTCTGATACAGCATTCGGGGGCTATCATACAATTCTTACCAAAGAATAAATTAGTTTGTTCTGATATAACTATTTTAACTCCTTTATTTATCCAAATATTCTTTCCAAAGTAGATGGTAGAATTGTTATATAGTTTGATATCTACAGTTATTTTTTCTGTTGTTTTACATAAATATACTAGTGAATTATCTCCTCTAAAATCTATACTTGAATTGACTAGTGTTATTTCATCATTGATATATAAAATATTATTACTACCTGTAAATTTTACTTTAGAATTATCTAAATTGATATTACCTATTATTTTATTGTTTTTTTCATCTATTATTTCTTTCATAATTCCCCTTCTTTCCACTTCAGCCTGTAGTCTTCCGTGGTATGATAGAGCCTAAGGTCTCTATCATAATATTTTATTTATTATTTTTTCTTTTACTTGATTTTACATCTACTATATTATATATAGTGAGTATTAATTCTTTGCTTTCATATTGTCCTCCATTTATAATGTCATTTTATCATGATATGTTATAGAAGTAAATGTTTTATAATTTATTAATAATTTTTCTCTTTAATCATACCATTTTTTACTATAAAATAATATGTATTATTGTTTAATGGAATAAAAAGCTGTACATAAAAATTTCATATTTTTTATCTAAAACTGTGATTTCTAAAAAATCACTCAAAGAAAAGATACACTTTAATATAAAATGTATCTGTGATTATTATTTTTTAGCAGTAATACCATAATATCTTCTAATTAATTTAATTCCTTTTTCTGTAGTATTTTGTTCAACATACCTATCAAGTATTTCACTTTCTATAGGCCTTCTTTCATATTCATTAGATGAATTTTCTCTAAAATCATCTAATATTGGTGTCTTAACTAATAAAGCATATAAATCTTCTTTTGTTTTATAATATTCTATTATATGAAGTGGAATTAATTCAACATCTTTAAAGCCTGCGCTTATTATTGCCTCGTAATCAATTTGACTTATAGGCTTAATATCATGATATGCTTGTCCTCTTTTAAACATCATTTTTAATGACCAGCAATCTAGTTTATCAACACCTCGCAATACTAATTGACCACCATTTTTAAGTGTTTTATAAATCTGAATTGGATTAGTTACTGTATGGCGTGCTGTTACTATATCAAAATAGCAATCAGGAGTATCCATATTCAAATTATCCATAACTCGAAAAGAAATATTATTTCTATTGCTCTTTTGTAGGTTTTTATTAGCGGATTTAATCATTTCACTTGAAAAATCTGTTCCTAATATTTCGGCACAATCTGGAAACCTTTTTAAAACTTTTTCACCAGCAGCAGTACCTAGATCTAAAACTTTGGAATTTTTTGTTATTCTCTTTTTTATTTCATCTTCATAATTCCAATTTGTAAATATTTCACTAGTATAATTAATATCTTCAAAAGACCAATTAGCCAAACTACTATAATAATCGTGTTCACTTATTTTCATTGTATCATCCTCTCTTTCTCAATTAGTGTGATTGTTACAAATAAAAAGAACCTCCTTTCATGAATATACAACAAAAAAACAATCACAAAAATAATGTGTATATTTCTTTGCCATTCATGAGGAGATTCTTAAGGCTCTTCATTATTCCTTTAAACTAATGTTTAGCTGGTAGTAAAACGCGAATGACTAATTGATTTACTACAAGTGAATTATAACATATTAAGATAGAAAAGTCAAAAGTATATTGAACTTATTAAATTTGAAGTGCAACAAATTACATTTCAAAATATTAATTCTTTTCTTATATTTTTATTAGAAATTAAATAAATTTATTTAGTATTAATTAATTTCTTTACATAAATATTTCTTATACCTCTTTTAAATTCTTTGGTACCTGTTTGTTTGAAATTATCTTTAATAAAGTTATTAATAGAATATATATTATCTGGGTGAATGGTGGCTACGGCAAAATTATAATTTTTATCTTTAGAATATTTATCTAATTCATTAAGCATTTGATATTATAGTTTATTACCTACATACTTAGGATTAACGAACATAGGGCCATAATCTATAACTTTTTTATAATCTAAATCTAATTCAAACTTTATCATATCTTTTTCACTAGAAGGAATAGTCATCATTGAGCATACAAAATTATTATCTAAATAATATATCCATATCTTAGTACCACTGTTAAGTAACTTTTCTAAGTCTTCTTTTGTAAAGTCTCCTAACCATTCTGGATGTTCCATATAACTTTTTACATATTCACGATACTCTATATATTATCTAAATCTATATTATTATCTATACATTTTAAACTATTTAAATTCATATTTATCGTAAGCCTTTTATTTTATTTTCTTAATATCTATTATACCTCTTGGATGATATCCTTGCTTTTTGTAAAAGTTAATTCCTATTTTATTGTAGGCAAAGACATCTATTGTAATATATTCACATCCTATACTTTTAAAGTATTCTTCCATTTTATTCATTAATAGACTACCTATTCCTTTACTTCTTGTTTTCTTAGATACTATTAATTCAGTTACTTCGCCACATCTTGGACATTTATAGTCTAAATAATCATATTCATCATAACTTCTTAAACATCCCATTATTAGACCTATGACTACATTATTATCTATGGCTAGATAACATTTTCCATTATTATCTTTTACTTCTTCTAGATCTAGAATAGCCATCTTGTCTCGGTATTCTGGATGTAACTGATCAAGATTATCTTCATCTATACTAAGAATATATTCTTCTAGTTCTACTAGTAAATCTTTTACATCTTCTAAATATTTGTCTTCATATTCTATTATTTTCATTATATCTCCTTTCCCACTTCAGCCTATAGTCTTCCGTGGCATGAGTAAGCCTAAGGTCTTACTCATGATATTTTATTTAGTTTATTTAATAATTCTTTTAATATATTATTATCTTCCATCTTAGTAATAGCAAAGCACTTCTTACCTAAATCTTTAAATGATGCACCAGAATGATATAACACTTTATTATCTATTATAATAAATCTATCATGAAATATATTAGCATTTATTATTTCTAAATTATTATATTGTTTTTCATACTTTTCTTTAGAAATATTATCTATATTTTCAGTATATATTTTTACCTTAACATTAATATTCTTAATAATATCAAATAGTTTTTTACCAGCATAATTATCTATTATAATTATTTCTTTCTTTGCCTTAGATAATATATCTATAAGTAATGAATATGCATCATATATTTGCCCTTCATAAAAAATATGGTTACTACTTTCTTTCGTATTTAACTTATTAAAAGATTCTTGTAATAAGTTTATATCTTCTGTATTTTTTATAGTTAATTCATTAAAGTATTTTTGTTCTATTAATGAGGTGTTAATATAATTTTTCATTGTTATGAATATGTCTACTATTCTAAGACTCATTTTTATTGCTGGTTCACTTTTTAAAATACCCGCTAACATAGTAATACCATATTCGGTAAATACATATGGTAAATATTTTCGGTGTTCTCCGCGGCCATTCTTTAAGGTGCCATTTTGGCACCTTAAAGATATGTATTCAGTATCAGTTATTTGAAAACAATAATTTTCTGGAAATCTATTTATATTTCTAAGAACCTGTCTATTTAACTGTTTTGTTTCATAACCAAATAACATAGCCAAATCAGAATCTAACATTATCTTTTTGCCTCTAATTTCGTATATCATATTTTCTATCTTTATATTATCACTTACTACTATATTATTCATTACATCATCCTTTCTGTATTTTCTATTAAAAAATATGTCTCTTTTATCATTGTCTTATCGTTTATGATAATATAAATACATGATGATGTCAATATTAAAATACCTACTTGCTAATTAATTTTTAAATATAGTGGCCTTATAACTTTTACTTTTAACACATTCACGATATCCTATATATTTATCTAAATCTATATTATCATTTACGCATTTTTCATAACATTACCACTCTTACTTTTCTAATTTATCTAATAATTCTTTTAATATACTATTGTCTTCCATCTTAGTAATAGCAAAACACTTCTTACCTAAATCTTTAAATGATGCACCAGAATGATATAGTATTTTATTATCTATTATAATAAATCTATCATGAAATATATTAGTATTTATTATTTCTAAATTATTATATTGTTTTTCATACTTTTCTTTAGAAATATTATCTATATTTTCAGTATATATTTTTACCTTAACATTAATATTCTTAATAATATCAAATAGTTTTTTACCAGCATAATTATCTATTATGATTATTTCTTTTTTTGCTTTAGATAATATATCTATAAGTAATGAATATGCATCATATATTTGCCCTTCATAAAAGATATGATTATTACTTTCTTTCGTATTTAACTTATTAAAAGATTCTTGTAATAATTTTATATCTTCTGTATTTTTTATAGTTAATTCATTAAAGTATTTTTGTTCTATTAGTGAAGTATTTATTATATTTTTCATTACTACAAAAGCCCTCATAATATTTACACTTACTATACTAGCATTCTCAGTTTTAAGTACTGTTGCTAACATTGCGACCCCCTGTTCAGTAAATACATATGGTAGTTTTCTAACTCCTCCATACATATTCCAACTTGAAGTTTCAATTTGAAACTTCAGGTTATCATATTCATTTTTATTTATTTGAAAATAAAAATCTTGTGGGAATCTTTCTATGTTTCTTTTAACCGCTAAATTAAGTGATTTGGTTCCGTTTTTACAACCATATAATCTTGCTAAATCAGAGTCTAACATTACCTGCTTACCTCTAATTTCGTATATTATATTTTCTATCTTTATATTATCACTTACAACTATTTTATTCATTACATCATCCTTTCCTTGACTTTAAAAAAGATATGTCTCTTTTATCATTGTCTTATCGTTTATAATAATATAAACACTTAATGGTGTCAATATAAAAATATATATTTATTTGATAATTTTTTTACATAAACATTTAAACATTAAACCGTGTGATTTAGTTATCTTTTCTTTTTCTATTAAATCATCTATTTCTTCTTTGGTCTTATACGAAACAGAACTTACTTCTTCTTTTTGAAGTTTAATATTATCTATATCAATATCTTTTTCCAAATAATAAATATCTCCAAATGGGACTCCAAATAATATACTTCCAATATATTTAATATTATCATTTGCTATATCTATTCCAAGTTCTTCTTTTACTTCTCTAATTATTGAAGTTTTAGAATCTTCATTATATAATACATGACTACCAGTTGTACTATATAAACCACCCTTTTCTAAAGAAGTCTTTTGTATTAAATATTTATTATCTTTATTTTTAATAAATATAACTGCTACTAAAATATGTTCATCTTTAGATAATTTATCTCCTCTAACTATCTTTTTATTTAATTTATTTTTATTGTTATCATATACATTTAAATATTCCATATTTACCTCCATATAATTGATTTGATTTTTTTATTGTTTTCTAATTATTTTAATACTTATTTTTTTATCATTAACATAATAATGAGTATCATTATCATTAATACTCTTTAAATATATACTTCTTCCTATCGGACTATTTAAAGATACTTCTTTAATTTTAGCATCATTATCTATCATATATTTACCAGTTAATTTAATAGTATATTCTTCTATATCATCTATATCATATATAACTCTTATCATAAGAATATCTCCTATATCTATTATATTATCAGAAGTTCTTTTTTTATCTACTATTTTTAAATACTTTTCATCTTCAATCATCTTATCTATTCTTGAAGCAATCTTTCTACTTTCTCTCATTGTATCTTCAAAAGCAAAATTATCATGCCAACCATCACCTACTGCATCAGCATAGGATTCACTTCCTATGCTGGCAATAGATAAACTTAAATCTTTCAATTTATTTAATTCTTCATAATACTGATTAAATCCCTCAGTATCTACTAATATATCTTTCATCATATTCCTCCTATGAACCTGTACTACTATAATGCTTTAATCCTATTTTAAAAGATAGAAAACATGGTATTAAATATACTACTATTAATAATGGTGATAATAAATATAATGTATTATTAGATTTTCCTAATAGATAAAGTAAAGGATAATAATTAACTGAAGCATATGGAATAATAAAAGTAAATATAAATATAAAACCTTTTCTAAATATTCCTATTGGATACTGAGCCATTTGTTTACCACCATCAGTTAATAAATTTCTTACTTCTAAGCCATGGATAGTAATAAAACAGTATGAAGCCATTAGTAAAAATATTCCAAAGAATAATATTATTGAAGATAGAAACATTGTTATTATTAATAATATATTTATAATATTCCATTCTATATTTAAGTGACTTATAGCTATAAAGAAGACTATTAGCGACTGGATAATTCTAGCAAGTTTCACAAAATCCATCTCACTACATATAACTTGATATAATATTCCTCTAGGTCTAACTAATAATCTATCTAAAGAGCCATCAATAATAAATTTATCAAACTTATCTATTCCTCTAAAGAATGTTTCATTAAAAGCAAAACCAAAATGAATAATAGAAAAACATAATAGTACTTCATATAAAGTAAAGCCTTTAATATTATCAAATCTTTGAAATAAGGCTACTGTCATAAAGTAATAAGTAAAAAATACTCCTATCTGGCTAATAAAAGTTAAAATAAATGATAGACGATATTCTAGCTGTGATTTTAATTTAAGTTTCATTGATTCTATATATAACTTAACCACCTTGTATCACAGCCTTTCTAAGTGATACTCTTGATATTAAGTATCCTAACAATATAGTAATAATTATCCAAATAACAGAACCAATAAGAAGAGTATAGCCTTCCTCAAGTGGTATGCTATTGGAATATATTCTAAAAGGAAAATCTCCAATAAACCTAAAAGGAAGAAATTCCGCAATATGCTTTAACCAAGTTGGAAGGAATGGTATTGGAATTGTTCCACCCATAAATATTTCTGCAATTACACTATAAGTTATCATTGTTCCTTTTTCATCTAAAGTAAACATTGTTAAAATATGCATAAGTAGATTTAAGGCAGTAACTAAGAATAAACCTAGTATTAATGCTACTATAAACATTATGAAATTATTTATAGAATAAGGACCAGATAAATGAAATGGTTTTGGTAATGCTATAGCAAGAATTATTAATGGAACAAATCTAAGTAAGACTGCTACTAACCTTTTAGCTAACATCTTGATATACCATTTAAAATAGAAGTCTTGAGGCCTTATTAATTCATAAGCTAAATTACCATTCTTAATCATATTAAGTAGTTCACTTTCTCTATCAAAAGGGTATACTAAAGCAAATAGAGCCTGATGAAGCCATAAGTAGTTAACAAGTTCTTGCCACTGCATTGGCGTATCTCCTCCACTTTCATAAAAGGCTAAATATACCATAATAAATATTAAAGCAAAGAATATTTGTGTACACATGCCTGCTACTGCTTCCATTCGATATTGAAGATTAGTTATAAATCTTAATTTAAAATAACTTAGATATGATTTCATAGTTCATAATCCTCATATAATTTAAGTATTACATCATCTATACTTTCATTATCTATCTCAATATCTTCAATATTATATTTTATAGTAAGTTTACTTAAGAAATTAGATATACTTATTATATTAGAATCTATTATAAAATTATAATAATCTTCTTTTTTACATTTCTTTATAATTCCTTTTACTTTGATATTATCTATTTTATCTTTAGTAAATATTTTAATGTTTTTATAACTACCATATTTAACTTTTAATGTTTTAATATTTCCATCATATAGTATCTCTCCGTTACCTATTAAGATAATTCTTTTAGCTAAGGCCTCGATATCATTCATATCATGAGTGGTAAGAATTACTGTTACTTTATCTTCTTTATTTATCTTTTTAATAAAGTCTCTTACTATCTTCTTAGATATAGCATCTAATCCTATTGTAGGTTCATCTAAGAATAATATTTCTGGTTTATGTAGTAGAGATGATGCTATTTCACATCGCATTCTCTCTCCTAGTGAAAGTGTTCTAACTGGTTTCTTTATTATCTCTTCAATACCTAAAAGTTCTACTAGATATTTCTTTGTTTTTTGATATTCATCATTATCTAGTTTATAGATATCTCTTAATAAATCAAAAGTATCTTCTGCTGGAATATCAAATGCAAGTTGACTTCTTTGTCCGAAGACTACGCCTATTTTAGATACATATTCTTTTCTATCTTTAATAGGATCTAAATTATTTATTTTGATACTTCCGCTAGTAGGAAGAAGTATTCCTGAAAGCATCTTAATCGTGGTACTTTTTCCAGCACCGTTTGGACCAATATAGCCTACTATCTCTCCTTTCCTTATTTCAAAAGATACATTTTTTACTGCATCTACATATTTGTATTCTCTTTTGAAAAATGATTTTAAAGCAGCCTTTAGTCCACTATTTCGTTTAGCCACTTTAAAAGTTTTTGTTATGTTATCAACTTTGATGAATGACATTTTAATATCACATCCTTTCTGACAACGCAAAAAAGCCACATATTTTAAATATGTAGTTTCATCGTGCAATTAAATATATGGTTTTTTCTTCGCAAATGTCATAATAAATATATTATATTAAAATTTATTTGTCAATAGTTTTATTTGTTTTTGTGTAAAAACAGAAAAAGAGTTACTCTTTCTCTGTTTTCTTTTCTAAAACTTTTTTATATATTTTACTTTTTCCGTTATGTATAGATTCTATAGATTTATTATTGTTAAGTCTATCTATAATATTAGCCATCATTACTGATAAGTCTGCTGAAGAAAACCATTCTTTATTTTGTATTTCTTCTGGTATGTAAGATAAGTTTGTAGTGTATAACTTATCAAACAAACCTTCCTTGTAATAGGTATCAAATTTTTCCACACCATCAGTAAATAGAGCAAAGGTTGAAGCTAAATATACTTTTCTGGCCCCTTGCTTCTTAAGCATTTCTGTGCATTCAAGCATTGATCCCCCTGAGGCAATCATATCATCTACTACGATTACATCCATACCATTAGCTTTTCTTCCTAAATATGTATGATCTAAAATAGGATTTTTACCGTTGACTACTCTACTTAAATCTCTTCTCTTATAGAATAGTCCTACATCACAGCCAAGAATCTCAGCGTAATATCTTGCTCTTTCCATAGCTCCCATATCTGGACTGATAACTAAGATGTTATCAACATTATTTTCTTCAATTAATTTATCTAAAATAATATTTGTGGGATAAAAGTTATCCAACGAAAGACAAGGAACAGCATTTGCAACATTTGGATCATGAGCATCAAAAGTAATAATGTTACTAACTCCTATTCTCTCTAACTCTTGAAGGGCAAGAGCACAATCTAAGCTTTCTCTACCTTTTCTTTTATGTTGTCTTGACTGATAAAGAAGTGGCATAATTACATTAATTTTATGGGCATGGCCACTCATAGCACTAATAACTCTTTTAATATCTTGAAAGTGCTCATCAGGAGACATATAATGTTTCATTCCATGAAAGTCGTAACTAATATTGTAATTACCGACATCAGAAAGGATATATAAGTCTTTTCCTCTTACCGTTTCATCGATTTTAACTTTTCCTTCACCATTAGAAAATCTAGTGGCTGTAATAGGAATGATAAAGTTTTCATTAGTTCCTCGCATTTTTTGAAGACTAAAATTCACCTTTTTTCCTAATTCAATTGCGTTGTCAAAGACAATAAGTTTTAAATTATTTTCCATACATAACCTACCTTCCATAAATAGATTAACATAATCTATTTTTCTTGTAAATGTACTTTACAAAATGTTTACGAAAAAAAACTAACATAAGGTGTTAGTTCAATTGTGTATTTAGTTTTTACTTAATATTTTACTTAATGGTTTAAATTCACTAGATACTTCTAGTTTTTCTTCGTAATATTTATCATCTTGATAAAAATGAGCTTCACATGTACAATTGCTTTTCTTACATGCTATTTTTGCATTCTTTTTCTATAGCAGTCTTTTACAAACTATTAATTATTTCTAAAGTAAACTCTGCTACTTCAGTACTACTTTTCTTTAAAAATTTATCATAAGTAATTAAATTATCTTTACCTAGTATATCTGATATAGATCTAATTACTAAGAAGGGTATTTTAGATAGATAGGAAGTCATTCCTATACTAGCTCCTTCCATTTCTACTGCTAGGGCATTAAATTCTTCTTTAATCTTTTTAGATAGTTCTATATCTGTACAAAACATATCACCAGTAGCAATAGTACCACTATAAACATTATCTTTATTTATACTAAGGGCTAAATTTCTAAGATATTTATCACATTCTACATATACTCCTACTTTTGGTATATAACCTTTAGGATGATTAAAGGCTGTTATATCAAAATCATATTGAACTAGTTTATCACTGACTACTATATCACAGACATCTAGTTTATTATCTACGCCTCCTGCTACACCAATATTTAGTATATAGTCAGGACTATAATTATCTATTAATATTTGTGTGCTTCTTGAAGCATTAACTTTACCTACTCCTGATTCTACTAAAATGCATTCTTTATTATTAATAGTGCATTCATAGAAGTCTAAATCATATATTTTATTTTTCTTTTTTAATTTAACTAATTTTAATAGTTCTTCTAATTCTTCATACATAGCAAATATAATACCTATTCTATTCACATTATACCTTCTTTCTTTACTTCCTAGTAATCATTTTTTTATCATCATATTCATAATTTAGTCTATTACTCGAAGTAACAACACTTTCTCCTAAATTACTTTCTAATTCATCTCTAGCTACTTTAGCAACATTACCTCCTACTTTGGCTACTTTAATATTACCATCAAGTCCTATCGGTTTATGTTTTTCTGCTAATCTTTTAGTGGCTTCTTCAGATAAATCAGTAAGAATAAGTTCTATACTATCCATATTATCTCTTAAGTTTTCTTTTCTAAGTCCTTTATACTCTTTATATTCCTTACTAGTCATACCAGACCAAGTTTTATATATTTCATTAGTTAAAATAGCATACTCTTTGGCATCTTCGATACCATTTTCTTTCCAAACATCAGTTAATTGTTTTCTGTTTTGAATAGATTTCATTCTCTTTGCTATCCAGTTTTCATCATAACCTTTTGTTCTATATAAATCTATAGATCTTTGCATAGCAATTGATGGATCAAATACCTCATCAATTCTTTCACTACCTAACTTGGCTAGCCATTGTTTTATAGGCTCAGCATTCTTACTAGGAATAGATTCTATTATTCTAAATATTCCTTCTATATCTGTAACATCTGTTAAACGATATTTACCATCTTGAGCTTTCAATTTCAAAGCGTGACAATTTGTCACGGTTTCATTTCCTTCTTCTTTTAAACGTTGTTTTAATTTTCTCCAATAAGCTTGTTTGTCTTTACTATTTGATAGCACTCCAACAACATCTACAACACTAATATAATACTTTTCACTTTCTTTGTCCCAAACCGTTCTAACTGTTTCATTATTAAATATTTTGTTAATTAAATATAATTTATCTTTTTCCATATAACCCTCCTCTTTTCTTACACTCTCAATATAGCATATATAAAAGATTCAAGTCAATGATTTTTTATACATTTCTTGGTAATATTTTTACCAAAAAGAAAAAGTACTTTATAAGTACTTATCTGCTAATTTAAATGTTTTCTAATTATATTAATTATCATTACTAAAATAAATTTCTAATCATACCTTCTCTATCAAGTATTTATTTGTCATATCTAATGCTTCTCTTCTTGGACTAAGTTTTAATTTTTCTTCAGTAGATATTTCTGCAAGTGTCTTGCCATTTGAAAGTTCAAATATTTCATCAAAACCAAAACCATTTGTACCTCTTGTCTCGTTACTTACTATTCCTGATAAGACATACTCAAATGTTTCTTCAATATTTTTACTTTTTAAGGCAATTACTGTTGTATAGTGGCATGTTCTTTTATCTTTAGGTGTTTTACCAACTTTTTTTAGTAATTCTAAGTTTTTAGTATGATCATCAGCATCTAACCATCTTGCAGTATGTACACCAGGAAAACCATCTAATATATCTATTGATATTCCTGAATCATCAACAATACATATATATTCTTCACCTACTTGTTCATATAAATCTCTTACCTTCTCTAATGCATTATCTTTATATGTATCTTTGTTTTCATTAACAATTATTTTCTTATTTAGTTTTTCTTCCATATCTTTTATGGATAATACTTCATAGTCCTTAAATATTTCTTTTATTTCTCTTATTTTACCTTTATTGCTACTTGCAACTACTATTGTTTCTTTTTTCATTTTATTTCCTCCAATTAATTATTAACTACCTATACTATAACCTATTCTTTTATTACTTGCAAGTAAAAATTAAAAAAAAATAAGTACTATAAAAGTACTCATTTATTATTCTTCAGTCTTTTTTGAAGATTTAGCTTTTTTAGGAGCTTTCTTTTCTTCAGCTAC
>CAKOLH010000008.1 GCA_934096105.1 uncultured Bacilli bacterium
CCCAATTGATTATAAAACTCAACTAGGGTTTAAATAATATTCTTTTAGTGTCTACTTTTTATTGACAAGTTCAAGAAATTATTTCTTTCTCTTAATTAATTTATATTTACTATTATCACTAATAGTATCTTCACTAATAATAAGTTCTTCGTAAGTATTTGGATTAGTAGCAATTTCAAAAGCCGCTAATGCTAAAGCCTTATCAATTATCTCATTAATTTGACCTTCAGCATAACCATTCTTCTCTATAACTTCAGATATTCTCTTAATAGCAGTTTCTTCTACAGTTAACCTAATATTTAAACTTTCTAGAAATTTCTTAGAAATATTTAAAGAATTATCTTCATCTTTACTTATATTTGCAATATATTCCTTAGTAGTAGGTTTATCTAATTCAATAATATTCTGAATAGATATAACTAAATCTTCTAGTAGACCCTCATTAATATAATCTATTCTAGTCATATTTTTCTTTTCACCATTTGGAGTATTAGCAAATCCTTTAACTAAAGGCATTTCTTCTTCATATTTCATGAAATCTCCCATTAGAACTACAAGCATTTTACTAGTATCTATTGTATAACTTTCTCCATCTATTTCTATAGTAAATGGTAGACCATTAATTAATCTAATTAAATCTGTTTGATATTCACCAAATAATCTAGCATCATTTTGATCTAATATTGTTATGGTATCTATATCATCTATTACAATAATACTTGTCTCTGCCTTCTTAATATCATAATTACATTTCTTTAAGAGACTAGTTAAGATATCGTTAACTGTATTTAATGTTACATTATTTTTATATTTATTTATGGCACTTGTATTTAGTACTGGGATACTTATATTATCTTCAATTATATTAAATATTTCTTTTTTAGGTGAACTTCTTTCACCATTAATTAGTATACTTCTTGATTTGATATTTTGATAGTTGTTGAAGTCTCTCCAGATAATAGATAATATTTCTTTAATATGATTATCTTGATTTGGTATTTTCTTTTTTATTTCACTATATATTTTATTTATGTCTATTTCTATATTTTGTGGTACTTCTTTTTCACTATTTTCATATGTAATGATTTCAGGAAAATATCTTATATAGTAATTAACTATATCTTCTTCCATTAAAATATTACCTTCTTCTTTTTCTTGAAATAATATTATAGGCATATTTTTTTCATTTACCGCTCTAACATAGGTACCTTTTCTTAATTCATTTAATATTATTCTTTTAGCTATAAACATTGGCATATACTTATGTTTATTAACTAGGGCTGTTAGAGCCTCTCTATTACAATAGCCATAGTCTTCTCCTGCTACTATGTGTTTTAGAGTAATATTGTGGGCAGTAAATGTGTTATTTTTTTCTAAGTATATACCCTCTGTAACATCTATTGGCATATAATAGGTAATATTGTTTTCTTCTTTGACTTTTTGAAATATTGCTGCATAGTCTTTTATCATAACTTTACCCCCTGTTAATTAATCTCTTACCTTGATATGAGTTTCTCTAAGTTGTTTTTCAAATACTTCACCAGGACAGCCCATCATAGCATCTGCACCATTTGCTCCTAGTGGGAAGGCTACCATTTCTCTTATGTTTTCTTCATCCTTAAGTAGCATTAATATTCTATCAATACCAGGAGCCATTCCTGCATGAGGAGGAGCACCATATTGGAAAGCTGTATATAAGCTTCTGAATTTTGTTTCAACATCTTCTTCAGTGTAGCCCGCTAGTTCAAAGGCTCTCTTCATTATCTTGATATCATGGTTTCTAACGGCTCCTGAAGCCATCTCATAACCGTTACATACAAAGTCATATTGATATGCAAGAACATTTTCTAGATTATTTTCTTTTAAAGCATCTAGTCCTCCTTGAGGCATACTAAATGGATTATGACCAAAGTCAAATTTACCATCTTCTTCATTATATTCATACATAGGGAAATCATTTACTATGCAGAATTCATATTTGTTCTTATCAATTAGATTTAGTTCACTTCCTAGTTTTATTCTAAGAAGACCTGCTAGTTTATTAATTTTATTTTTAGAATCCGCTAGTACAAATAAAGCACTACCTGGAACTAGATGACATCTTTCTATTAGTTCTTTTCTTAGACTATCATCTAGGAATTTATCAATTGAAGATTTAAAGGTCATATCTTCATTTACTTTGATGTATGATAGACCTACTGCTCCAACACTCTTCATATATTCTTCCATAGATTTGTACCATGAATTTGATTTATCTATACTAGGTACTGTTATACCTCTGATATGAGATGTTTTAAATGGTTCAAAAGTACTCTTAGATAAGATATCAGTAATATCTTCAATTATTAATGGATTTCTTAGGTCAGGCTTATCTGAGCCATATTTTAACATTGCTTCTCTATATGGTATTCTTCTAAATGGTCTTGGAGATACTTCTTTATCACTAAAGTGAGTGAATATATCATAAAAGATTTTTTCTCCTACTTCATAGACATCTTCATCTGTTGCAAAAGACATTTCTAAGTCTAATTGATAGAACTCTCCATATAGTCTATCACTTCTTGGATCTTCATCTCTAAAACATGGAGCTATTTGAAAGTATCTATTAAATCCTGAGCACATAAGTAATTGTTTAAATATTTGTGGTGCTTGAGGTAATGCATAGAATTTTCCTTTGTACTTTCTTGATGGTACGATGAAGTCTCTTGCTCCTTCTGGGGATGATGCTGTAATGATTGGAGTTTGTATTTCAGTAAAGTTCATCTCTTTCATTATTTTTCTCATGTAATCTAATACTTCTGTTCTAAATAGTATTCTATCATGTACTTTTGGATTTCTTAAATCTAGATATCTGTATTTTAGTCTGGTATCTTCAAAAGCATCAGTACTTCTGTTAATCTCAAATGGTAAGACATTTAGAGCTTCTCCTAGTACTTCAAAAGATGATACTAGTACTTCTACTTCACCTGTTTTCATATTTGGATTAGTCATACCTTCCGCTCTATGTCTTACTGTTCCAGTTACAGTCATAGTACTTTCTCTAGTTATATCTTTAAAACTATCAATATCTTCACTAATTAACTGTATTACACCTGTTTCATCTCTTAGTGTCATAAATACTAGACTACCTAGATTTCTCTTTTGCTCAAGCCAGCCCGCTACTTTTATTTCTTCACCAATATTTGCAGTAGTTACTTCACCGCAATAAATTGTTCTGTATTTGTTTTTCATATTTATCCTTCCCTTCTAATAATATAAAAACACATTAATAATCTATAGGGACGAATATATATCCGCGGTGCCACCCTACTTCACTAATGTGCTCTTTTATTTGGTTTTTATCGGAACCAACCGTTTCTATCTTTTTATATACTATTTGTCACTCATAGTAATAGAAAATCTATATTTATTATATAATTTATCTGGGGTATTGTCAATTGTATTTTGTTATTTTTTTATGGACTAATTGAGTAATTGAAATAAGGTAATTGACTTTTTACTAATTTTGTAATATATTACTTTGTGAAAAGAGTTTGTATCACTGAACGTTTTGGACGTTAGTCTAGGGATTTTGCATTGGACACAGTGAAGGAACTCTTTTTTCATAATACTTTAGTTAAATAAGATTTTTTCACTCTTATATATTTTACTTATTAATGATATTAATATTATTATATAAATAGTTGATGATATTATGGTTATTAATATGTTACTGGTATTTATTGTACCTGTTAAAATATCATTTATTACTATGGTATGATTTACTATTGGGATAAAGTTTAATATACCATTTAAATTAATATTTAGCATACTTAAAAACATTGGTACACAAGTAATTAAACTTATTGGAGTAAGAGCACTCTGGGCTTCTTTGAAAGTCTTAGTAAAACTTGCTATTGCTATACATAGACCTGATATGAATAGTGTATAAAATAATAATATGATGATAGTTAAAACTATTGTGATAGGAGTTATATTAAATATGACATTATCATAGATAGTAAAGTTATTTTTTACAAAGAATAGTGATATTATAGATAGAATTACTCCTATTAACATGGTGATAATACCAGATATGCATATTGAGAAGTATTTGCCTAATATTAATTCTTTTCTTGCTATTGGAAATGTAAGAATGGTCTCTAGAGTACCACGCTCTTTTTCACCTGCTGTACTATCAGTTGAAGCATAGATACTTGATAGTGTTATAGCCATTATGGTGAAAGTTATAGCCATTAAAACTACTTCACTAGCAAACATTGATTCTCCTTCTAATTCATTAGTAGTATAGTTAATGTTATTATATACTTTATTTATATCAATATTATTTTCTAGTAGGTAGTTTTGTCCTAGATAATTATTATAACTATCTAAGTAATTTGTTATATACATTAAGACCATACTACCATCTTCTGTTTTACTATTGGTATATATATTATAGTTATTATTTTCTTTAGTAATATAGGCTATAATGTTATCTTTTTTATAGGCTTCTTCCATATCTTTTTGACTATTATATTTAGTTACTTCTACATCAGGACTTAATAATTCTTTTTCAGTAGTACTTAAATTATAATTTACTCCTACTTGATATTTTGTTTCTTTATTATCACTAGTTAGTGTTTCATACATATAAGACATTAATATTACAAATATTGGAATAAATAATGGTGTTAAGGCCATCATAAGTAATGATTTTTTATCTCTTATTACAGATCTTAATTCTTTTTTTATGGTTATTTTTATATTATTCATCACTATCACCCGCTAATACAAAAAAAGCATCTCTTAAATTATTAGTATTTGTTTTCTTTTTTATCTCACTTGGAGTACCAGTAGCAATTATTTTACCTTTATTTATAAATATTATTCTATCACATATTGTATCTGCTTCTTCCATATAATGAGTTGAATATAGGATACAGTTCCCTTTTTCTCGTTCTTCTTTGATGGTATCTAGTATTATTTTACTAGATATAATGTCTAGTCCGCTAGTGGGTTCATCTAAAATATAGTATTTAGGGTTATGTACTAAACATCTGGCTATTGATACTCTTTGAGTTTGTCCAGTAGATAGTGAACTTATTCTTTGATATAAAAAGTCTTTCATTTTAAATCTGTTTGTTAAGTCTTTTATTCTATTATTTATTTCTTTTTTACTTAAACCATAGTATTCACCACACATAGTAAGTAATTCATAGGCTGATAGATCTTTATATAGTTTGGTATTTCCTGTTAAAAATGATATTCTTTTCTTGATTTCTAATTCATTATCTTTATAGTTTAAGTTATCAATGGTAATGGTACCACTGGAAGGAGTCATAATACCAGATATCATTCTAAGTAAGGTTGTTTTACCTGCTCCATTAGGGCCAAGAATTCCTAGTATCTCTCCATCTTTTGCTTCAAAAGTAATATCTTTATCTGCATAGAACTCTATTTTTTCTTTATTTTTTATTTCTTTAATAAATTTTTTTGATATATTTTCTACTTTTATCATGTTAGCCTCCTAGTTGATTATACAATATCTTTTATGTTTTGACAATAATACAGACTAGCTATTTTATAATTTTAATATCGTTATACTTTACAAAAAGATGTAAGTCTGCTACAATATTAAATTGTTATAGGAGGAAGATTATGAGAATTAGAGAATTAAAAGAAAATGAACCATTAAAAGTAACAAGGGTAACCTACCATTTCCCTGCTTGGCCTGATCCAAGTACTGGTAAAGTAGATAAAGATGCTAAACCTATTGAAGATGAACGTATCAAAACAATAATAATCACTGATGGCGAAATTGAAAAGCAAACTGAAGAAGCTTCTCAAAGTATAGATGAATATTATATTGGTAAATCTAAATATCATATGACTGTAGATACTTTAGAAACTAAAAACGTATATTTTAAAAATCATAGTTATGTTATAACCTATTTATTGGCAAAAGAATTTATGGTTAAAGGACATGTCAGAGGCTGGTTTGATGTTATTAAAGATGTTTCAATTCATTTAGAAAATAAAAATGACAAAAAGGCATTAAGAGAAGCTAAGAGATTTATTAAACAAATTAATGAGTGCAATGATTATACTAATTATTTATCAAGTTGGGGACTACAGTTACCACAAGATGAAGGACTAGAAAAAATTTCTAAAAATGCATATACTTTAAAAAGAACTAAATAAATAATACTTAAGTTTAGAGACTAAAGGCTCTAAACTTTTTTCTAATGACCTTAGGCATTAGAAAACCTTGAGTGACTACAGGCACGAGAGGAATAAAAGAAAAAAGTAGATAACTCTACTTCTCTAGCATTATGGTAATTGGACCGTCATTTATTAGTTCTACTTGCATATCAGCGCCAAAGATACCGGTCTCTACCTTGACGTTTTTTTCTTTTAACTTTTTATTGAACTCATCATATAGAACTATGGCTTTGTCTCCATTTAGGGCATTTATGTATGATGGCCTGCGACCTTTGGAGCTATCGGCATATAGAGTGAACTGACTAACTGATAGGATGCTACCCTCAGTGTCAAGTAAGCTTTTGTTCATCACACCATTCTCATCATCAAATATACGAAGATTTATTACTTTATCTACCATATAGTCTATTTCTTTTACAGTATCACTTTGAGTGAAACCTACGAATAAGAGTAATCCTCTATTTATTTCTCCTACTACTTTGCTATTTACTTTGACATTTGCGGATGTTACTCTTTGTACTAATACTTTCATTAATTAACACTTCTTTCTACTTTTTGAACGAAATTTAGGTTTAATAAATCGTTGATGAATTTTTCTAGTTTATCTTTGTTTTCTACTAAAACTGTCATATTGTAGACTTTGTAATCACTCTTGTTAATTGTAGAGATGCTATCTATGATGATACCACTGGAAGAGGCTTTTGTGATTATATCTAGTAGATTGTCAAAGGCGTTTGTGTATACTAGAATATCTGAAGGATACTTTTTGGTAACATTATCATTCCATTTGACATTGATTAGTCTTTCGTCAATGTCAATGATGTTTCTGCAGGTACTACGATGAACGGTTATACCTGATCCTCTGGTGATGTATCCTATGATGTTGTCTCCTGGAATTGGCTTGCAACAGGAACTTAGGCTGGCTTTTATTTCATTCATGCCTTCTACTAGGACATCGTTGTTGGAAAAACTTGTTTTGCTATAGTTTGTTTCGTTAATTTTGGCGGCGATGTCTACTTTTTCTTCTTCGGGTTTGTTAACTATTTTTATTATTTGATTTGGAGTGTATTTACCTAAAGCTATGTTGACATATAGGTCATCGATATCTTTTAGTTTTAGTTCGTCTAGGATGATGTCGATGTTTTTGTTGGTTAAGAATTCGTTTATTGATAGACTGTTTTTTCGTAATTCTTTTTCTAACGCGTCACTGCCTTTTTCAATATTTTCATCTTTTTCTAGTCTACTGAAGTAGGCTCTGATTTTGTTTTTTGCTCCGGTTGTAACAACAAATGATAGCCAGTCTTTACTTGGCGTACTTGCTTTGTTGGTATTTATTTTAATGATGTCGCCGGTATTTAATTTGTAGTCTAGGGGGACTATGTTATCATTGACAATGGCTCCTATCATGCGATCCCCTACTTCGCTATGGACTTTATAGGCAAAATCTACCGGAGTGCTGCCTTCGGGTAGTTCCATTACATCACCTTTGGGGGTGTAGACATAGATTACATCGTTTGATAGAATGTCCTTCTTTACTGATGATACGAACTCTTCAGGGGTTGATGAGTCTTCATTTAATTCAATAATGTTTCTGAATATTTGAAGTTTCTGCTCCATGATGTCTTTTGAAGCAGCTGCTCCATCTTTGTGCTCTTTGTATGACCAGTGGGAAGCAATACCGTATTCTGCTGTTTTATCCATTTCATAGGTTCTGATTTGTATTTCAAATAGTTCGCCGTCTATGCCAAATACTGTTGTGTGTAGTGATTGGTATAGGTTGGTTTTGGGCATGGCAATGTAGTCTTTGAATCTCTTGGGAACTGGTTTGTATTTTGAATGTATTAGGCCTAGGGCTATGTAGCATTCTTGCTCGGTGTCCACGAATACCCTAAGTGCTAAGATGTCATATATGTCACTGAATGGTTTTCCTTTGGCTAATTTGTTGTATATACTATAAATGCTTTTACTACGGCCCTTTATTTCGTGGGGAATGTTGTGTTCCTTTAAAAGGCTAGATACTTCGTCCATCATTTTGCTAACCGCGGCATCTCGTTCGACTTTCTTTTGATTTAGTTTTTCTACAATGTCAAAATAGGCATCTGGTTTTAGGTATCGTAATGAGAGGTCTTCTAGCTCGCTCTTGATTTTATAGATACCAAGTCTATGGGCTACGGGAGTTAGTATTTCAAGGGTTTCTTTGGCTTTTTTCTTTTGCTTTTCTTCAGACATGACATCAAGGGTACGCATGTTGTGTAGTCTATCTGCTAGTTTGATTATTATTACTCTTACATCTTCGGATAGGCCTACGAGGATTTTTCTTTGATATGCTGCTGAGGCTTCGGAATCGGATGTGAAGTTTATTTTGTTTAGTTTTGTTACGCCATCTACTAGAAGGGCAACTTCACTGCCGAATAGCTTTTCTATTTCTTCTTTGGTGGCATCGGAGTCTTCAATTGTGTCATGAAGTAAGGCTGCAGCCATGCATGGGGCATCAGCGGATATTTCTGTTAGTATTAAAGCAACATTTAGGGGATGTAATATGTAATCGTCACCGGATATTCTTTTTTGTCCAAAATGTTTTTTCTCAGCATAATAATATGCTCTTCTTATTAAATCTATATCTTTTTCGTTGTTATTGTATTTTTTGAATTTTTCTATTAATTCGTCTATTGTTATGTTTATAGTTTTAACACTCATAGTTTCACCTTCTAATCTACTATACTTTTATTTTCTCTTTTTAGATGGTCTTTTAAAAATAAATCTACTTTGGTTATGTCTACCTCTATAATGTCATTGACCATTTCTGATAGTGTTAGGTTTTTGGCTTTGCACCATTTGTTTATTTTTAAATAGTTCCATATGTCTATTTTTTTTATATAATTATATTCTTTATTTATTAATCTTAATTTAACATTGAAAGCACCGCTTAATAGGTTAAATAATTCTTCTTGATTTTTATACATCTAATCACCTACTTCATAATTATACTATATTTTATTAATTAATTAAATATATATAAGAAAAAAATAGTCATTTTTTGACTATTTTCCTTCCTTATCTTCTCTTTTTTCAAATAATAATTCTATATCAATATCGAGGGCATTTGCTATATTACTAACTGCATCTATTGAAAAGTTCTTCTTGCTGTTCGGGGCTTCTATTCTTCTTATGAATTCATGAGAATATTCAGTTTTTTCTGCTAACTCTGCTTGTGTCATATTTCTACTCTTGCGATAATATTTAATGTTTTTTGCAATAAGCTCATAAACATCTATATGCTTATCTTTTTTCTTCATAAGACATCACCTTAATTTAATTTTCTCATAAAATATACATTTTTTATGTAAACTATTTGGTTACATTTTGAAGATTTATTGCTCGTTTAAATTACATTTTGGTAATTATTTCTTATTTTTTTTAGTACTTTGGATTCTCCTCTGGAGATTTCTACTTGATTCATACCTAAAATTTGAGCTACTTCATTTTGAGTTTTGTCCTCATAATACCTTAGTTTTATTACTTCTTTCCAAGGTTCTGGAAGATTATTTATTTCTTCGTTCAGTAGAAGAAGGTCAATATTATAATAGTCTTTATTATCACTAACTGTGTCAGATAATAATAAATCTTTATCGCTATTTGTTATGACTCTTTCTAAACTATCTACACTTTGCATACTTGTAATTATATTTTCTACTAACCTGTAATCTAGTTCTAGGAACGAAGATAGCTCGTATGTCGATGGCTCTTTCATTAGTTTTTGTCTTAGTACATTTTGTGCTTCGTTTATTTTTTTATATAAAGAGTAATTTTCTCTAGCCAGTTTTATTCCTCGTTGATTATTTATATATGTATATATTTCTCCGTATATGTAGGTATAGGCGTAAGTGGAGAATTTTGTGTTATGATCTTTCTTGTAATTGTCATAAGCTTTTATTACTCCGATTACGCCAACTTGATATAAATCTTCTCTATCATAGCCTTTAAAATATTTATTTATTATCATATATATCATTCCGCTGGTAGAGGTTATTACTTCTTCATATTTGTTCATCTATATCATCCTTTCAAATAATTTAAATGCATCATATTCGTTACTTATTTTGGGGATGTCTTTTAGAAGCCTACTGGTAGTGTTATATTTATCGCAAATTATTAATTTTCCATCTTCATATTCAATGTTTTTGCGTATTTTATTTATGTATTTTATACTATAGCTATCTATTGAGTACATATTATCTAGGTTTAATACAACATATTTAAAATCTTCATCTATCACTCCCTTTATGGTATTTTTGTTTAAATCTCCTTTTAATCTAATAAATAGAATCCCCCGTCTAAATTCCATTCGCGTCCTTAGCAATGCTATTCACCTCTCTTATAATTTAGCACATAAATATTTTTATTTATACTAATTCGACAAAACTAGCTAAAATATTACATCGACTTTTTTTGCAGTATCTTTGTCGTAAGCAAGAAAAATATTTATTATCACCATGAGGTGATATATTTCTGCTCTTATATAGTTGTTTTAACTATAGTTACAGACATAAATTCCGATATTGCCTACCGTACATTGTATTTTGTTTAAAGAAATAGTGCTTTTACTTAGTACTAAGATTTTTCTTTGGTGCCATTATATGTAGCTTTAAACCTTCAAACATAATATTTACACTAGCATTAAAATCTCTATCTAGTTTACTGTGGCAGTGGTTGCACTCATATATTCTTTCATTTAAATTTTTATATTTTTTATTAATGCTGTCACAAACACTGCATGCTTGACTAGAGGGATAGTAAGGGCTTATTTTATAAAAATATTTTCCTCTTTCTTTGGCTTTATACTCTAATTGCTCTAATATTTCATTGAATGTGGCATCACTTATGGCTTTAGAAAGATGATGCTCTTTATCCATAATCATCTTACTTATAGTTAATGACTCTGTACTTATAATGTCATAATTTTCTGTTATTTCTTTAGTTATTTTATGATTATAATATCTTCTGTTATTAGATAGCTTTATATAAAGCCCATTTAGTTTTTTTATATTTTTATAATAGTTCTTACTTCCTTTTTGCTTTCTTGATAAATTTTTCTGTTCTTTCTTAATTCTTTCTTCATATTTAGTTATATATCTATTGTTCTCATAGGTTTTACCATTTGAGAGTGTTATTAATTTTTTAATACCTAAATCTAATCCTACAATTGTTTCAGGAGTAACTTTTTGAGTGTCAGATAGTTCATATAGTACCGCTATATAGTATTTGCCATTCTTTTCTCTTGATATTGTGTAATTAATTATTTGACCATTTATTTGTTTGATATTTCTATAACCTCTTATTTCTAAATTTCCTAAGTTTGATAATTTAATTAGTTTATTTTCTAAATCTAATTTTATATTATTATCGTCTATAGTTTTATTACTATTAGTAATGCTAATTGTATAACTGTTTTTATCATACTTACTTTTATACTTAGGATAGCCAGAGTTACTATTAATATATTTTTTATAATTATCTTCTAGTTTAAATATTGTCTTTTTAACAAGCACTAAATCTGCTTTCTCAAGAAACTGATATTCATACTTTAATCTAGTGGTATAGTCTTTAATATAATAGCTTGTACTTTTGTATCCTTCTTTTATTATCTTAGCAAGATAGTAATTGTATACGAATCTACTGTATCCAAAATTTTTATTTATTTTTTCAATTTGTATATCATTTGGGTATAATCTAAACTTAAATCCTTTATAGATACATATCATCCTCCATTCTTTATTTTTTTGCATCAAACCTTCTCATTATTTTAACTCATACTCTTATGCTCCTTTCGTTCCTTTTTAATCCTTTCATACTTATATACAAGATTTGATATTTGATTTTGCCATCTTTTTGAAAAATTCTTCGAAATTATCATTTTATTACCAATATTTCTAAAATATGTATCAAAATTAACAATATGATAACGATAAAACAATATTAATTATTTTTCATAAAAAGGACATAAAAAAAGAATATAGTTATTTTATATTCTTAATTTCTTAACATTTTTCTTATATCTTTATAATTTGGATAATACTTTCCTACCAAAAGCCAAAAGTCTTTAGAGTGGTTGTGATGGATAAAGTGGGAAAGTTCATGGACTATAACATAATCTAAGGCACTAATATCATACTTTGATAGTTCTAGATTTAAAGTAACATTATGATTTTTTATATTGCATACTCCCCATCTACTGGTCATTTTTCTGATTTTTAAGTTGGGATATGGTATATTTTCTTCGAAAATGTTATACCAATAATCTAGTCTTTCGCTATATATATTTCTTATATATTTAGTAAAATATTTATTAAATGCTTTTTCGTCTTTAGTATATATTTTATCATTATTTATTTCTGTATTAAATGGGCCATATATTATATCATAACTTTTACCAAATAATTTAAAAGTATCATCTTCTTTTTTCTTAATACTTTTATCTAAAGCTTTATTTATAAAGGCTGTATTATCTTCAATTAACTTAATTATTTGTTTCTTTGTGGTGAAGTAATTAGTGCTTACTATGATTTTATTATCTCTTACTCTTAAGTAAGTATTTTTATTATTCTTTCTTACTATTTCGATATTATATTTCTTGTCATTGTAGATATATTCATCAGCGGAAACCACCTCCGCCACCTCCTCCTCCGAAGGATCCTCCTCCTCCGCCACCGGAAGAAAAGCCACCCCCACCAGAAGAGTATGATTCTGCTCTTGACCTTGCATTACTCGCAGCATTAACACTTCTTGTACTGATATAGTTTATATATAAAAGGGTGTCAAAATCGATATTGTAGTCTTTAATTACTTCGGGATATAAATTTTTAAGTTGTTTAGTAACCTTATCAGCAATACCAAATATATAGGCAAACATCAGGTATTCATCCCATAGATGTACTTCCATTACCTCCTTGGTATTGATACTAGAAAACTCGTTTAAATATAGTTTTAGACCATATAATTCTTTACTATCTTTATATATAGTATCATCCATTACATTTTTACATTTACATTCTTCTTTATTAGTTCTTTTATATATATGATTATCAATTTTTAATCTTTCTAATTGGACATTATTTATTCTTGTAAATAGTCCAAAGAACTTGCTATAGTGGTCTCTGCACCATTTTTCTAATTCTTTAGTTTCTAATATACCATCTTTGCTCGCTTCATGCATTATATCAAATAACTCTTTTTCAAGTACATTATCAAAAGTAGGGTTTAGAGTTAAATCAATACTGCTAGTCTCTTTATTGAATCCTCCTTTTGTAGTCGTGGTAAATCTTATTTTGCCTTCTTTTATCCATTTTAATATTATTGCTCCAAATATGTTTGTTTCTTTATATGCAGAATACAAATTTTTATTTAGATTAGTCAAAGTATTGGCATAATATATATCTTTATTACAAGGTATTTCTCTGAAGAAAGGTGTGTCTTTTTTATTAATAGTTTTATTATTTATATAACCATAACCATTTTTTTTAGCAACTACTATAGCAACTATTACAATTGCAATTGGGAATGCGAATGATATAATCATAGTGAATCCCATAAATATTTTATCTATTATACTTGTGGCATTATAATTATTATAATCATCATAATTACCTGAGTAATTAGTAGCTCCTTCATTAGCCATATTTAGATATTCTTCGAATGTCTTATCTAAAGTAACATCTAAATTAAATGTATCTTTGGGAAACTTTACTAAGATAGTCATGTATTCACTACTAGAAATGCTTCCATCAGAAGTCATTTCTATTACTCCATCATATACGTAGCAAGGTGCGCCATATTTACCATAGCCCCATACATCTAGAGTATCTTCATACTTAAAATCACTATGTATTTTTATATTTACATTACTTGGGCTTGGATTATAATCATATGGAAATAATGTCCAATATATCATTTGATAGTCATCACTTGTTTTGACTACGAAGTTACTGATATCATATGAAATATAATAAGTGTTATTTCCATATTTACTGATACCAAAACATAATTCTATACCATTATTAATATAATGAAAACCATTAGTATACTTTTTACTATCAAATGAAGCGTTTATGTTGTAGTTATCGTTAAAAGTGTATTCTTTATTATCTAATTTTACTTTGAAATTGGATATTTCGCTATTACCTAAATTATAATATGGTTTATATCCTTCGGTACCTTCATTTAGGTGTGTATCCCATATTTCTGTTACATGAGCAGTACCTATACTATCTACATAGATATCTATATCTATATTTTTGATTGAATTAGCCATTGCAATGCTTGGCACTAGTAGTATAATACCAAGAATTAATAAATTTATTTTTTTCATATATTCTCCTATCAAAAAAGGACTATATTAGTCCTAAAATTTAACATTTGGTACTTCTTTTTCTTTCTCAGAAGCCTTAAAGAAGTTAATTTCCTTAAATCCAAATATGTTTGCGACAATATTTGATGGAAATTTTTCTCTTGTATTGTTATACATTAAGACAGAATCATTATAAAATTGTCTAGCATAACTAAGTTTGTCTTCGGTTTCTTTTAAATCTTTTTGAAGAGATAAAAAGTTTTCATTAGCTTTTAGCTCTGGGTATGCTTCTGATAAAGCAAATAGTTTGTTTAATGCTCCAGTAACAGCATTTGATGCTTCTAATTCTTCATTGATGTTACCAGCAGTATTCATTTTATTTCTTGCTTCAACTACTTCCTTGAAGGTATTTTCTTCATGCTTAGCATAACCTTTTACTGTTTCTACTAGATTTGGTATCATATCACTTCTTCTCTTTAATTGTACGTCTATTTGGGCAAACTGATCTTTTACTTTGTTTCTAGCATTAACTAATTTGTTATATACTCCGATTACATAGAAGACTAATAGTAATACTACTCCTACTATTACAATGATTATTATTGAACTTGGTTCCATATTCATTCTCCTTTCATACTATATACAAATTATATCATTATTTTTTATTAATGTAAATATTCTTGCGTGTCTTTTCTTACTTTAATATATGATTATATTATTTATTTATTCTTATGATGTTATTTGAGGCTATTACGGCATCTGAGACAGCGGTTGTAAGCTGGTAATAGTCTTTCTTTATTACATCTCCTATAGCATATACATAAGGGATATTTGTTTCATACTTATTGTTTACTAAGATATAATCATTTTCCTTTTCGACATTGAAGAGTTTGCTATTTGGTATTCCACCTAGGGCTAAGAATACGCCGCTTGTTTTGACCATCTTTTTGTTATCTAGTGTTACTGATACTAGGATATTATTCTTGGTGTTATAGCTTATGATATTGCTGTTATTTATTACTTTGATATTTTTTTTATTAGATACTCTATCTACTAAATATTTATCTCCGGTAAAATTATCTCTTCTTATGATGATGGTTACTTTTTTACATATATTAGATAAGTATAGGCTTTCTGTTAAAGCAGAATTTCCACCACCAACAACGATAACATCCTTATCTTTATAGAACATTCCGTCACATAAAGCACAAGTACTTATTCCTCTTCCAAGTAATTCTTTTTCATTATGTAGATTTAGAGTCCTATTTTTTCTACCTGTAGCAATTATTAGATACTCAAATTCTATATCGTTATTAATTATTTTTTTATCTAAGTCTATGTTACTAATATTTAGTGATTTCATTTTTATATCTAGATTATTTACTTGGTTATATATATTCATGGCTAAATCTGGGCCTGATATGCTTTCATAACCAGGGTAATTTTCAATATTTGGTATATAGTTTAGAGTGCCTCCGGGAGCATTGTTTTCTATTATTAATGGGCTTATACCGGCTCTTTTGAGATTAATTGCGGCACTCATACCGGCTATTCCTGCTCCTATTATTACTACTTTGTATTTTTCCATGACTTCCTCCTCATATAGATAATTCCTATTATACCTATTAATATAAGTATAACTGATACGATTTGACTTATTCTGAATACTCCTAAATATAGGCTATCTGTTCTTAATCCTTCAATAAACAATCTACCTATACCATACCATATAAAGTAGAAACTTACTAATAAGCCATTATGTTTATATTTATCTTTCTTTCTAATAATTAATAATACTATAAATCCTAAGAGACACCATAATGATTCGTATAGGAATGTTGGTATATAGTAGTTACCATTAATATACATACCATTTATTATAAAGTCTGGGAGATGTAAACTTTTTAAGTGTCCTAGAGTGGTTACTGCTCCATGGGCTTCTTTATTTATAAAGTTACCCCATCTACCAATTGCTTGTCCTAATATTAGATATGGTATTATAGTATCAATAGTTAATAAGATGTTTTTATTGTTTTTTTTACAAAAGTATACTACAAATATTATACCAGAGATTACTGCTCCATATATGGCTAGACCGCCTTCCCATATTTTGAATATGTCTAATAGATTATCTTTAAATACTGAGAAATTGAATATTACATAATATAATCTTGCTCCTAGTATACCTATTGGTATTACATAAAATATTAGATCCATTAGGAAGTCTCTTCCTAAGCCATTCTTTTTGGCTTCTTTGATTGAAAAATATATTCCTATACAAATCGATAATACTATTAATACGGCATACCAATATATAGTAATTGGTCCTAGTTTTAAGAATACTCTATTCATAATAATCACCTGTAATATAATAATACCACAAATTATTATAAAAAAGAAGTCGTATTATAACTTCTTTTTAGTTATTTCACTATGAGTCTATGGTCTCATAGTGTTATTTTGAGCCTTGAAGTCTCAAAATAATATATCTACATATCTATTATATATAAGCCATGGATATATATTTAGAATGATGACTATTTATCAATATAAATATCTCTAATAGTATTAATTGGGATATATTCATTATCCATAGTAATTAAATTAGTTTTAGTTTTACCTACTATTCTCTTTTTATCTTTTCCTTTATCAGTAACAATAATAACATCTATTTTATAAATATAATTAGGAGAATTAAATATATTATATATTTTTTGCTCTACTGTATAATTGTTTTTATTGTTAATAAAGTTATTTGTACTTTTTACTTCTATATCACTATTATACATAGTAGAAAATATTTTTTCATTATTATTAATATTTTTATCTATGTTATTATGATACATTTTTGGTAATTCTTTCATGATATTCACCTCTAATTTATTATATGATACTAATATATATTTATTATTTTATTTTTTTGTGGTATTATATTAAAGAGAGAGTTGATTAGATGAAAAAAGAGTCAAAATTTAAAGTAGAAAATTGTATTTTAATACCAATAATATTATTTGCTATTATTAGTATTATTACTATATATTGTACTAGAAATTTACTTGCTAGTGATTATCAAAACTTATTTATTAAACAAGGGCTTTGGTATTTATTAGGATTTGGTATAGCCTATGGTATGATGTTATTTGGTAATAAGTTTCTTTATAATAATGCTTATATATTTTATATAGTAGGAGTCATTCTCCTGATACTGGTATTGTTTTTAGGTAAGCCTATTAATAATGCTAGATGCTGGTTTATTATCCCTTATGTTGGTAGTTTTCAGCCTTCTGAGTTTATGAAAGTATTTTTGATGATTACTTTGTCGAGAATGATTAATGATTTTAATGAAGAAAGAAGAAGTAATGATATAAGCGAAGAGTTTAGATTTCTTATTAAAGTGCTTATTGTGGTAGGTGTTCCTTCAATATTAACTTTTATTGAGCCTGATACTGGTGCTGTTCTTATTTATTTTATTATTACTATTGTAATGCTGTTTGTTGGTGGTTTTAGAAGTAGATGGTTTATTATTACTATTGGTACTATTGCAGTGCTTGGTGGTATGTTTTTAGGATTATATTTTTTAAAGCAAGACTTATTTATTAAAATATTTGGTACTAGTTTCTTTTACCGAATGGATAGAATACTTAATTGGTCTAATTCTAGTGGCCTACAGCTTACTAATGGACTTACTGCGATTGGTTCTGGAGGATTATTTGGGCATGGATTTAATCATACTCCAATATATTTCCCTGAGATGCAAACTGACTTCATATTTGCAGTGTTTGCTTCAAACTTTGGTTTTGTTGGTGTACTTGGGCTTTTACTACTTATTGTATATTTTGATATTAGTATTGTTAAACTAGGTAGTAAATCTTATAACAATAATGATAAACTACTTACTGGAGGAATAATATCTGTACTGCTCTTCCAGCAGATACATAATATTAGTATGACTATAGGACTACTTCCTATAATGGGTATTACTCTTCCATTTATTTCATATGGGGGCTCTTCACTACTATCATACATGATATTAATTGGGATGTTGTTTAATATATCAAATGAAAACTTAAGATTTAAGAACTAATCTTAAGTTTTTTATTTTAAGACATTTAAGAATGTTTGAATCATACTTATATTTTCTAAAGTTTTATTGAGTCTATCACTAGGTCTAATTTTAAATTTATCTTTCATATCCTCGGTAAACTCTTTGAATAATAATGGATCTCTATTTAATCTTTTATACCAAATAGGATACTGTCTAATAAATGATACTAGTCTTGGATCAGAACTTATTTTTAATTGTAATTCTGTTGTCATTAATCATCAAACCTTCGATAAATTGGTCTAGGATTATAGGTACTAGCGTCTGGCTTCTTATCCTTTACAAGCATATCTCCTATTAGGCCTATAGCTTTCTGTACCGAACTTATGCCGTCCTGTAATTTGTTTGTATCAATGTTTTTAGCCATATCTAATATATCAGAGAATTTATTTGTTTTTTTTGATTCTTGTTCTTTAGTAGTATCAGTAGTATTTTTATTATTTAAATATTCGTTCCAAATACTATTATCTTCTCCATATAAATCATATAATTCATAAAATTTTTGCCATGACATTGCATTATTTCTAACATATGTAATTAAATGGGGGTTATTTTTAACAAATAATTTGAAATCATCTATTTTTGTCATGTTTATCACCTATTAAATTATATGTAAAATAGTAAAAAATGATATCAAAAAATACTTCTTATTTAATTATAAGAAGTATTTATTTTTGCTCATGTTCACAATAGACATTAATATATTTAGTATTGCCATTTATTTCAGTTAGAATAAGCTTATCGCCTTTGATTTCATATATATATTTATCTGGTAAAGAATAACTATCTGATTTGATTTGTATTTCATCACCCTTTATATTATATTTTCCTTCTTCACAGCTTATTGTGACATTGTCTTTTGTATTACATTTTTTTACCTTTTTATCACTAAACTCAATATATTCTCCAGTGATATTTTCTAATCTTTCACTTAGTTTGTCATCTACATAGCTTTGATAAGAAAAGTATCTCCAATAACCAATTAAATCGTTTTTGATTTCTGAACTGGTACTTTTTTTTGAATTGCTGACAGAATACAAAAAATAAAAGCCTATTGATAAACCTATTACAACAAATACAACAAGTAATATTTCCCATATTCTTTTTTTCATATTCTATCACCATATTAATTATATAATAAATACTAAAAAAATACAAGAAAAAGACATTAACTTTTTTAAGTTAATGTCTTCTGATTAGCATACATAATACCACTGTCGATATGATATTGTATCGTTATTTATTGAGCATCCAGTGTATTTTAATTGTGTTCCATTGCATACTTTTTCTGTTGAGGTACATATGTTGTTTGTTGAAGAACCACTTACATATTTATATGTTTTGGTTACATATTGGCAAGAACAACTACAGCTCCAGTTTGCATAGAATGGAGCACTTGAATCTAATGAGAACCACTGTCTATAAACTGTACCTGTAGGTGAATTAAAGTGCCATCCATCTTGTGAGCAATTGGATCTGCTTACGCTTGGTATTCCTAGGTTACTAAAGTAGTATTGATTACCACCAATTACAGCTTTTGACCATGAGGCAACTCCTGTGCTAAATGATCCACCATTTGGATAAAATGTCGCAGTGTATGTACTACTTGATCCTGAACTGCCACAACTCCAGTGTGCGTAATAATTTAAATTTGTATCTCCACTTTCTAGATAAAAGTATTGTCTATATATTGAACCACTTGTTGAACCTTCATACCAACCATCTAATGTACAATTACTTTTAGATATTGATGGTATTGGTAATTCAGAAAATTGATATTTTGTTCCAACTGTAGCTTGCATTGTATATGATGCTGCTCCTGTACTGAATTTTCCACCATTTGGGAAGAATGTTGCTGTTGTAGATGAAGTCCAGTTAACTCCTAAAGTTACTGTGCAATCACCGCTTGAAAGGTTACAAAAGTCAGAAGCACTATATGCTGTTGTTTGATTATAGGTTGACTTTGAACAGTTACCACTTAAGCATTTCCACTCTGCTCCACTTGAAGCTTTACTTGCAGCTTTTGTAACATTTATATAATTTGTGTTATTCCAGTCTGGTAAACCATCAGAGCTTAATGTTTCTCCGTAATTTATTGAGCTTATGATGTTATTTCCGTTTAGATATATAATTCCACCACTTTCGAAGAAGCTTGATTTTGATGATAGAACTCCTCCGTTAACGCTTAATTTTATAAGTACTGTATTTGGTGTCCACTGTGCATATAATGTTACGTTGGCGTTGGCTGAATAAGTGGCTCCTGAATTATATACTGTTCCTGTTCCATTACTTGCTGTATTCCAGTTTACAAATTTGTATCCTGATCTTGTAGGTTTAGTAGAACTTAGTGTAACACTATTTCCTTGTGTTTTTGTTTGATTACTTGGTACACCACTACCGCCATTAGCATTATAAGTTATTGTATATACTTGTTTCCACTGTGCATATAAAGTGGCATTGGCATCTGCTGAGTATGTTGCTCCTGGGGCGTAAGATGTACCTGTTCCATCACTAGATGTATTCCAGTTATTAAATGTATAACCTGATTTTGTTGGAACTGTAGAGCTTAATGTAACTGCATTTCCTTGCAATTTTGTTTGACTACTTGGTGTGCCAGTTGCTCCTGAAGCACTATATGATATTGTAAATATTTGTTTCCACTGTGCATATAAAGTTAAATTGCTATTTCCTGAATAAATTGCTCCTGAAGCATATGATGTACCTGTTCCATTACTACTTGTATTCCATCCAATGAATTGGTAACCACTTCTAGTTGGAGCAGTATTACTTAATGTTAAATTAACATTTTGAGTCTTTGTTTGACTACTTGGAGCTCCTGTTCCATTGTTAGCATTATATGATACTGTATAAGTTGGTATTGGTTCTTCTAGATTGGAACTACTTCCTCCACTTATTTTATATGGATTAGAACTTGTGCCTGCACCGGTTTCTAATAATACACCGGAATCTAGATACAATGCTGGACGAACCGACCTGTTTGGATATGTAGTGCCTCTAATAGTACCTCCATCAGAGTGTATTTGATAAATATGAAACTTTGTCGTTTGAGTTGGCGTTAGTGTCCATTGATAGTTGCTATTAAATAGCCAGTTATTGCCAGTACAGGTACTATCCGAATAACTTCCTACGGCCTTATCAACGCATTTACTAAAATCTGCAGCATATCCATAGTCACTTGGATATATTAATCCAATTTTTCCTGTCCAAGTAGTCGGTCTTCCTGTATATACTGTTGTTCCTCTTTCATCAGCATATGTGTGGTTCATATATACTGAATCTGATTCCAAGCCCCCTAAATTCCATGTTATATTTGAAATCATATTTCTTGTTGCATTGTTCTTTAAACCGATATTGCCTAGATTCAATGTTATCGGTGTTCCTCCTTGACCACCTGAATAATATGTTACTGTCCCGCTTCCTTCATAATAACTTCCATTTAATAATTTTTGCAATGTTGATGTTGACCAATCATTATCATATGTTGTTTTTGATGAGTCATCATTTTTATCTTGGTCCCAGGATAAATTTCCTATTGAATCGTTTCTTATTATTTTAGTTTTACCATCAAATACACCTATTATTCGCCATACTTCACATGTATCTGAAGTTTGTCTTCTATAATCTGAGCAATTAAAGTATATATAATTATTTGGTGAAGCACCATAGTATCTTATGTTACCACCATTATAGTCTGATGTTGTACCACCTAGTCTATCATTTATTAGGCTTTGGGCAGTTACTGTGTTATATGTTATACTGTTATTAGTGACTATTGTTTTTGTGCCAGAAGTATATAATCCGGTTATATATTTAGCAAGTGGTGTTGGATTATATATTTCGGTAACTAATGTTACACCACTTGGTTGGAGTAATGTACTGTCTCCTGAGTAGCCTAATACTGTAGATATTGCAATATCTTTGGCAGTGCTACTACTATTTTCTAATCTTAATTTTACATATTTTTTTTCGTTTTCTTCTATTACACCACTTGCAGGGTCTTTTGAAGTACTAAATGTTTTTACAGTAACGTTAGAATCGGTAGTATAGGCCACACCATATCTTACTGTACCTGGACTGGTATTGGTAACCATATAAAATACATTGCTATAGCCATTTGCAGGTATTCTGACTGATGTATTTTCGGTAATATTTACACCGAATGTAGCACTGCTTTCAGTATCAAAATAATTACCTATGGCATAGGTTTGATATAGTTTTACTATTCCTAATGAAATTACTACTATTGATAAGATAACTGAAGTAACAATTATCATTCTTTTTTTGCTCATACTATCACTCTCTATCCTATAAATAATTTTATCATAAAGACAAGTTTAATGCAATACTTTAAATTTATTTTTCAGCTTATATTCTTATGTTAATTTTACTTTTTAACGACAAAAAAAGATACCCTAAAGAGTACCTTTTAATTTAATTATTCAATAATGTTAGTTACTGAACCAGCACCAACAGTGTGTCCACCTTCACGAATTGAGAACTTAGTTCCGTTTTCAACTGCGATTGGAGCTATTAATTCAACTGTCATAGTAACGTTATCACCAGGCATAACCATTTCAGTTCCTTCAGGAAGTGTAACTACACCAGTAACGTCTGTAGTTCTGAAATAGAATTGTGGTCTGTAGTTTGTAAAGAATGGAGTATGTCTTCCACCTTCTTCTTTAGAAAGTACATATACTTGTGCTTCAAATTTCTTATGTGGATGAACTGTTCCAGGTTTAGCAAGAACTTGTCCTCTTTCAACATCTTTTCTATCAATACCTCTTAATAATACACCAGCATTGTCTCCAGCTTCTGCATAGTCAAGTTGTTTTCTGAACATTTCAATACCAGTAACTACTGTTGACTTAGTATCTTTTAATCCAACGATTTCAACTGTATCGTTAAGTTTTAATTGTCCTCTTTCAACTCTACCAGTAACAACTGTTCCTCTACCAGTAATAGTAAATACGTCTTCAATTGACATTAAGAATGGTTTGTCATTATCTCTTTCAGGAGTTGGAATCCATTCGTCAACTGCATCCATTAAGTCTTCAATAGCCTTAACATACTTAGGATCTCCTTCAAGAGCTTTAAGAGCAGAACCTCTAATGATTGGAGTATTGTCTCCATCAAATCCGTATTCAGTAAGTAATTCTCTTACTTCCATTTCAACTAGGTCTAATAATTCTTCATCATCAACCATATCACATTTGTTTAAGAATACAACCATTCTAGGTACACCAACTTGTCTAGCAAGTAAGATGTGCTCTCTTGTTTGAGCCATAGGACCATCAGTTGCAGCAATAACTAGGATTGCTCCATCCATTTGAGCAGCACCAGTAATCATGTTTTTAACATAGTCTGCATGTCCTGGACAGTCAACGTGTGCATAGTGTCTCTTTTCAGTTTGGTATTCAACGTGTGCAGTGTTGATTGTAATACCTCTTTCTCTTTCTTCTGGAGCTTTATCGATATTTGCATAATCCATAAATTCAGCTCCACCTTTAGCTGCTAATACTTTTGTAATAGCGGCAGTTAATGTTGTTTTACCATGGTCAACATGGCCAATTGTACCAATGTTAACGTGTGGTTTTGAACGATCAAATTTAGCTTTTGCCATTTTAATTTCCTCTCTTTCTTTAATATTACAATATCTATTTTATCATATTATTGTATTTTTTCAAGTGTTTTTACTAATTTCCACCATTTTTTTTGATGATTTCATCAGCAATTGATTTTGGAACTTCTTCATAATGGTCAAGTTCCATTACATAGTTACCTCTACCTTGAGTAGAACTTCTTAAACTAGTAGCATAACCAAACATTTCAGCAAGTGGTACCATCGCAGTAAATGCAATAGCATTTCCTCTTGATTCTTGTCCTTGTGGTTTACCTCTTCTTGCTGTTAAGTCACCAATTACAGCACCAGTATATTCATCTGGAGCAGTAACTACTACTTTCATTATTGGTTCAAGTAGTACAGGTTTACATTTATTCTTAGCCTCTTTTAAAGCAAGTGATGCTGCAATCTTAAATGCCATTTCAGATGAGTCTACATCATGGTAAGATCCATCAAATAATGTAGCCTTAACATCTACCATAGGGTATCCTGCTAGAATACCAGTTTGCATAGCATCTTGTAATCCTTTATCGATAACTGAGATGTATTCTCTAGGAACAACACCACCAACAATGTTATCAACAAATTCATAACCTTTCTCAGGATTTGGTTCAAATCTAACCCAAACATGTCCATATTGTCCACGTCCACCAGATTGTTTAATATGTTTACCTTCACACTCACCAGTTTGTGTAATAGTTTCTCTATAAGCAACCATTGGAGCACCAACAGTAGCTTCAACATTAAATTCTCTTCTCATTCTATCTACGATAATATCAAGGTGTAACTCACCCATACCAGAGATAGTAGTTTGACCAGTTTCAGGATCAGTATGCATTCTAAATGTTGGATCTTCTTCAGCAAGTTTTTGAAGGGCAATACCCATCTTTTCTTGGTCTGCTTTAGTTTTAGGTTCAACAGCCTGAGTAATAACAGGTTCAGGGAATTCCATACCTTTCATGATAACAGGTTTCTTCTCATCACATAGAGTATCAGCAGTTGTAGTATTCTTAAGACCTACAGCAGCTCCAATTTCACCAGCATATATTTCTGGAATCTCTTCTCTGTGATTAGCATGCATTAGTAGTATTCTACCAATTCTTTCCTTAACATCTTTAGTAGAGTTAAGTACATAAGAACCACTCTTTAAAGTACCAGAATATACTCTGAAGAATGTTAATCTTCCTACGAATGGGTCAGTAGCAATTTTAAATGCTAATGCTGTAAATGGTTCTGAATCTGATGGATGTCTTAATACAACATTACCTTTCATATCAGTACATTCGATTGATGGAACATCAGTAGGAGCTGGTAAGTAATCTACTACAGCATCAAGTAATAACTTAATACCCATATTACCTAAAGCAGTTCCACACATAACTGGGAAGAATTCTGCTTTTAATACACCTTTTCTGATAGCTTTCTTAAGTTCCTCTACAGTAACTTCTTCGCCATCAAGATATTTCATCATTAAATCTTCATCAAAATCAGCAGCGGCTTCAATTAATATATTTCTATATTCTTCTGCTTTAGCTTTCATATCTTCAGGAATCTCTATTTCGGTATAATTTTCTTCTTGTTTACCATCAAAGTGATATGCTTTCATAGTAACTAGGTCTATTACACCATTAAAATCTGATTCAGCTCCGATAGGAAGTTCTAGAGCAGCAGTATTTGCTCCTAATCTATCTTTGATTGTACCTAAACTAAAATAGAAATCTGCTCCCATTTTATCCATTTTATTAGCAAATATAATTCTAGGTACACCATATTCATTTGCTTGTCTCCATACTGTTTCACTTTGTGGTTCTACACCAGCTTGAGCATCAATAAGTAAAACAGCACCATCTAATACTCTTAAACTTCTTTGTACTTCGATTGTGAAGTCAACGTGTCCTGGAGTATCTATAATATTGAATCTATAACCCTTCCAGAATGCAGTAGTAGCGGCACTAGTAATTGTAATACCTCTTTCTTGCTCTTGAGCCATCCAGTCCATTTGTGATTCACCATCATGAGTTTCACCAATCTTATGAATCTTATGTGTATGGAATAGAATTCTCTCTGTACAAGTTGTTTTACCTGCATCGATATGGGCCATGATTCCAATGTTTCTTGTATGATCTAAGCTTATTTCACGAGCCATAATTCTTTTTCCTTTCTTAATTTTTAATTATTATAGTAATTATTTTAATGTTCTAACAAGTCTTCTTCCTAACTCTTTTTTGGCATATAATTTTCTTTCAAGAATTATTTAATTAACTTCATTAAGTCAATTATACCAAATTGTAAATCTTCTGCAATTAAAATTAAATTGTCATTTTTTTCTTCTATACATCTATAGGAGAAATCTACAATATCGTCTTCGCTATACATAAAGATAATATCTTTTTTACTTGTTTTAATCAAATATTGACTATATTGATTAATAAAATCTGAAATGTATTTATTTGCCTCCATAACTATATCATTGTTGCTTGACACATTAATGATGCAAGCTAGAGAAGCAATTATTTTTCTGAACAAATTAATTATTGCTAAGCAATCAGAGTCTCTCTTCATAGGCTTTCTCCTCAAATAATTACTAAGCTGTAGTAATAACTACCATCTATAATGAGCAAATGCTTTATTAGCTTCTGCCATCTTGTGTGTATCGTCTTTCTTCTTAACTGAAGCACCTGTTCCGTTAGATGCATCAATTATTTCGTTAGCAAGATTTTCAGCCATAGAATGACCATTTCTTAATCTTGCATATTGAGCAAGCCATCTGAATGCTAGAGCTTGAGCTCTATCTGGCTTAACTTCTACTGGTACTTGGTAGTTAGCTCCACCAACTCTTCTTGATTTAACTTCAAGAGCAGGTTTGATATTATCCATAGCCTTGTTAAATACTACCATAGCATCTTCTCCAGTTTTTTCTTTGATTATATCAAAAGCATCATATATAATGTTTTGAGCAGTACCTTTTTTACCATCTTTCATGATATGGTTAACTAATTTAGTAACTACTTTTGAATTATATATAGGATCTGCTAAAACATCTCTTTTAGTAGCTCTTCTTTTTCTCATAATCTTTATATCCTCCTTCCAATATTATTAATTTTTATTTTTTGTCTCTTTTAGCACCGTATTTACTTCTACCTTGCTTTCTGTTTTGAACTCCAGCAGTATCTAAAGTACCTCTAATGATGTGATATCTAACACCGATTAGGTCTTTAACTCTTCCACCTCTTATTAAAACAACACTGTGTTCTTGTAAGTTGTGGCCAATTCCTGGAATATAGCAAGTAACTTCCATACCATTAGAAAGTCTTACTCTGGCATATTTTCTTAATGCTGAGTTTGGCTTCTTAGGGGTAATAGTACCAACCCTAGTACATACTCCTCTTTTTTGAGGTGATACTTGGATTGTTTGTTTCTTTTGAATACTATTTTTACCAACTAATAATACTGGAGATTTACTCTTTCTAGTTTTCTTAGTTCTTGGCTTCTTAGTTAACTGATTAATTGTAGGCATAATCTCACTCCTTTCTTACACATATCCTGGTGTTTCATATTCTTCCTTAAATTTAAGTTTTGCCCATGACAAAACCTAAACTCGCAAGTGATTTAATTATAATATTATTACCTTTCAAAGTCAATAGTTTTTATCTACTTTTTTTAGAAAAATACATAATATTTTATTCTATATTTAATATTATTATACTTTTTGTTTATAATTATGAGTATAAAAATAAATTACCTCTACTCTATTTACAAAAAAATAAAAATATAGTAATATTATTATAGTAATAGAAAGAAGGAAATAATATAATGAAAATAAAAAAATTTTTAATTTTAGCACTTTTAACAATATTAATAACACCAGGATGTAGTATAACTAAAGACTCTATGGAGGATATAACTATTTATACTACTATCTACCCTATTAAGTATTTACTAAATAGTTTGTATGGTGATAATGCTACGATAAATAGTATTTATCCATCGGGAGTAGATACTGGTGATTATGAACTATCTGATAAAAAACTAGAAGAATATTCTAAGACTGATTTATTTGTATTTAATAGTTTGGATAAAGATAGAGATTATGCTGTTAAGATGATAAATAAAAATAAAAACTTAAAAGTTATTGATGTATCTCTTGGTATTACTTATGTAGATGACATTACTGAATTATGGCTTAATCCTTATAACTATTTAATGATGGCACAGAATACTAAAGATGGTTTACTTGAATATATTGATAATCCTTATTTGATATCTAATAATGATGGTACTGGTATTGAGGATAAATATGAAGAATTAAAATATAATTTATCTAGATTAGATGCTGATTATAAAGAAGATATTAATCTTGCCACTTATAAAACAATAGTAGTAGATAATGATATGTTTAAGTTTTTGGAAAAATATAATTTAAGAGTTATATCTCTTGAAGATAATGATAATTTAACTGATAGTACTATTAATGAAGTTAAAAAGTTAGTTAATAATGGTACTATTAAATATATATATTCTTCAAAAGATGAAACTAATGATGTTTGCAAAAATATTATTAATAACTATGGTATAGACTTAATTACTTTAAATACTATGGAAACTATTGATGGTGGAATTACTAATTCTAATGAAAATTATATAACTATTATGAATAATAATTTAGATCTTTTAAATAAAGAATTATATAAATAATTAAAAAGTACTTGTCAAACAAAAAAAAATGTAATATAATTATATTACGTTTTACGGCGAGATAGCTCAGTTGGCTAGAGCATTCGGTTCATACCCGAAGGGTCGAGGGTTCGAATCCCCCTCTCGCTACCAATATTGTTTATTACTAATTCATTGCTGAATTAGTTTTTTTATTGCCTCTTAAGCCTGTAGTCTTAAGAGGAACAAGGAAGCCTTATGGTCTTCCTTGTTAAGTATTATTTATGTGTTAATAAAAGGAGAAGATATTTTATTCTTCTCCATTGTATATAATCAAGTTATGTTGTGCTCTAGTACAAGCAACATAATATAAATATTTATCTTCTTTAGTATACTTATTATCTATATCATTATAGATGATTACTGAATCAAATTCTAACCCTTTAGCAGTATAAGAAGGAACTACTACTAAATCTCTCTTTATATGACCATAACCTCCAAGTAACATGATATCGAAGTCATCTTTTAACATATTATATACTTCTTCGGCTTCTTTATCATCTTTAGTAATAATGGCTATACTCTTAGACATATCTTTTAGATAAGTTATATCTTTAACAAAATCTTCTTTCTTAACATTGTTTCTAAAGATTATATCATTAGATTTTTGATTTCTAATAGCTACTGATAAAGTTAATCCTAATATCTTATTGGTATAATCTATTATCTTATCAGTAGAACGATATGTCTTGGTAAGGGTAATATACTTTGATCCTTCAAACATATTTGTTAATTCTTTTAATGATTCATATTTATAATAAGGGTTTATTGTTTGATTAGAATCTCCTAGTATAGTGTAATTGGCTGTTTTAAATGTTTTTTTAATAATTAGATATTGTAATTTATTATAGTCTTGAGCTTCATCTATTACGACTTGTTTTATTACATGATTAGTGTTAAATCCCACTAGTAGACTCTTTAAATATAAGAATATGCAAGCATCTTCATAATATAAATAATTACCATCAATTTTATCTTTATATTTAGAATATTTGCTAATAAAGAAATTATTAAATATAACTTTTAAATCTAATTTAATATTTAAGTTCTCTTTTAATATCTTCTCAATACTTCTTGCATACTTGGTATTACCAGCATAATTATTATAAGCTATTTTTTCACTCATTTCTTTTATTCTTTCAAATAAAGAAAAGTTACTATATTTATATGTTAACATTTTATTTAATTCTTCGGTACTAATATCAATAAAACCATCAAACTCTAAGTTTTTAGTAAAACTAATGTTATTTAATATATCTTTTACATAGTCATCTAGATCTTTAATTATTTCATCAGATTGTTTATACTTAACTAGCTCATAATTTGTTACTTCTTTTTTATAATATCTTGATATAAAGTCAGTGAAGTTTTCAATATCTTTATATTCATTAATATTCTGACACAATAAGTCGTAGAAGGTCATATCATAAGTATTGTCTTCACCAAGTTCTGGTAAGACATTAGAAATATACTCTGAAAATACTTTATTAGGAGTAAATACCACAACATTAGAGGATGTTAAGTTCGGTATTCTATATAATAAGAAGGCTATTCTATGTAAAGCTACACTCGTTTTACCTGAACCTGCAATGCCTTCCACAATAAGATTTTTATCCTCAGTATTTCTTATTACTTTGTTTTGCTCTTCTTGAATAGTATTAACAATGTTTTTCATTTTATCTGATGATTCTTCTGCAAGTACCTCTTGAAGAAGACTATCACTAATATTTAAATCGTTATCAAAAATATGTTTTAACTCAGCATTTTCAATTATATACTGTCTCTTTTTAGTAATTTCCCCTTTTATTATTCCACTAGGAGCCTTGTAACTAGCGGGTCCTGTTTCATAATCATAGAACATACTGCATATTGGGCTTCTCCAGTCATGGACATAATAGTTAAGTTTATCTTCAACATGAGTTATACCAATATAGATGTTTTCTTCGCCATCTTCATCTTTAAATCTGATAGAACCAAAATATGGTTTATCTTGAATTCTAAACAATCTCTGAAGATAGTTTCCTTTACCTTGCATAATTGATACTTGAAGATCAGATTCTGCCATCATACTGCGCATTTCGTTTGGATCCATTTCAGCATGTGAATCCCAAATAAACTTTTTAAACTCTAGTACTTTAGAATCATCATCAAATAGTTCTTGTCCTAAATTAGAAATCTTTTTTCTAATTAAACTGACTGTCTTATTAAGATAATTTCTTTCTTTTTCAAATTCTTCTCTTTCAATTTTCATAATATCTCCCTCCTTACACGACAAAAAACTACATTCTCATTGTAGTTTTATCTTAAGATGAAAATAGTTACTTCGCAAATGTCTATTTCATTGTAGTATATTTTTATTACTTTGTCAATTATAAATATTTATTTTACATATTAAACTAGAAATTATAGACTATTTTACTTTTTTATATTTATCTTTATATTTCTTCATGATATAATTTATTTATAATAGTTAGAGGTAATAATATGAGTAGTAATAATAAACATTTTAAATATATTGATATTCTTAGAATATTTTCTTGTATAATGATATTTTTATATCATTTAAATATACTAAAAGGCGGCTTTTTAGCGGTATCTATCTTTTTTGTTATAAGTGGATATCTATCTACGATAAAGCTCTTTAAGAAAGATAAGATATCCTTTAAAGAGTATTATTTAAATAAATTATTTAGATTATATTTACCAATGTTAATTGTGGTTTTTGTATCTATTGGAGTTATTAAACTATTTTTAGATGTTAATTGGTTTAATTTAAAACCTGAAGTAACGTCAATTATGCTAGGATATAATAACTTCTGGCAGATTATAACAAATATGGATTATTTTAGAAGTGGACTAGAATCACCTTTTATACATTTATGGTACATGGCTATATTAATACAATTTGATTTAGTATTTCCTTTTATCTTTCTTTTACTAAAAAAGATAGGAGATAGAATTAATAAGATTATTCCTATTATAATTACTTTAGTTATTTCTTTATTAAGTGGGGCTTACTTTTATTATTCAGGAATAAATGATGGTATTTTATTTACCTATTATAATACTTTTACTAGAATCTTTGCCCTATTCTTTGGAGTAACTCTTGGATTTATTCATCACTATTATAGAAACTTAGTACCTTCAAAAATTAAAAGTCCTATTTTAAAGAAATGTATCTTTTATACTTACTTAGTTATTTTATTACTACTATTTATTTTTATTAGTCCTAGTTCTAAATATATTTACTTAAGTATGATTATTACTACTCTACTTAGTGTAAGAATTACTGACTATGCTACTTTGATATGTGATAATTGGGCTAATACCAATAAACTTGATAAGGTTATAAGTTATACTTCTAGTATTAGTTATGAGATATATTTAATAGAGTATGTTGTAATTTATTTATTTGAATATATAGATTTAAATAAATATCTAGAATTATTTTTAATTATTATAATTACAATACTTTTATCAATGTTACTACATTTTATTACTACAAATAAGGATAAAAAGTATAAAAATATAAGATATATATTAGGATTTGTGTTTTCTGGAATATTAGTATATGGTATATATGAATATGTAGTAGCAAGTGATTATACTAAAGATATTAATGAACTAAAAAATCAATTAGAACAAAATGAAAAGTTAGTAAAAGATAGTAAAGATAATTATATGATTAAATTAAGGGAAGAAGAAGATAATTGGCAAAAAGAATTGCAAACTCTCGAAGAAGATGAAAGTAAACTAGATGAAATAGTAACTAATTTACCAGTGGTAGGAATTGGTGATTCCGTCCTACTTGGAGCGGTCAATAATCTATATAATAGATTCCCTAATGGCTACTTTGATGGTAAAGTATCTCGTACTGCTTGGGGTATAAATGATGTCTTACTTACACTAAAAAATAATAATGCACTTGGTAATCCAATCATATTTAACTTAGGAACTAACGGAGACTGTTCTTTAGAATGTAAAGAAGAAATACTTAGAACTTGCGGGGATAGAGATATCTTTTGGATTAATACTGTCAATTTAACTGATGTTAATGTAAGATTAAATATTCTCGCAGAATCTCATTCTAACCTACATATTATTGACTGGTATTCTATTTCTAGAGGACATAGTGAATATTTTGCTTATGATGGTATTCATTTAACTGGTGAAGGTAGAAAAGTATATACTGATATTATTTATAATGCTATTTATAATATTTATAGAGAAAAATATGTTGAGAAGAAAAATGATATGATTAATAAACATGATGAAGAAATAAAAAGTAAGATTAGTTTTTATGGTAATGACCTCTTGCTTAATGCTTTTGATAATATTAAAACTAATTTTACTAATGCTAATTATATAACTGATAAAGATTTTAATTATAATAGTTTGAAAGGAGAAATTAAAAAGGAGATTAAAGATAATACTCTTAATCATAATGTTGTATTTTTATTTGATAATACTATAAATATTAGTAAGAAAGAATATAATGATTTAATTAAGTTATGTGATGGTCATAATATTTATATTATTTCTACTGATAAAAAGCTTAGTAAGATTAAATTTGATAATGATAATGTTAAATATATTAATATCTATAAAGAAATTAAAGATCTTAATTATTTAGCCCCTGATAACATTCATTTGAATAAGGAAGGTAATGTATATCTTAGTAATCTTTTGAATAAAATTATAAATAATAAATAGATCAAAAGGAAGACTTAAAATTAAGGCTTCCTTTTGCCTCTTAAGACTACAGGCTTAAGAGGAATATAATAATTTAATTAATGTCTAGGTTTAAATATTAAGGCTAAGACAAATGATAAGAATAAGGCTACTGATATACCTGCAGATGTTAAATTAAATATACCAAAGGCTAAACCCAAAGGCCCTAAAGCCGCTCCTGTTTCCATAGCCCCATGAATTAGCAGATGACCAAACGAAGTAATAGGAATTAGAGCTCCTGCTCCAGCATACAAGACTATTCTATCATATATACCTGCTATATCAAGTAAAGCCCCTACTACAACAAAGATACTAGTTACATGACCAGGAGTAAGTTTCGTATTGTCTAGAATAAGCTGAGCTATCATACAAACAAAGCCGCAAAATAGAAAAGCATAAACATAAGTCATCATTCTACTACCTCCAAACTAACACAGTTTGCTATCGCAGGTATTGATTCTTTTTGAAAAGTAAATGTTGGCGAGAAGATAGCCCCTGTTGGTACTATTAACACTCTCTTAAATTTACCCTTTAACATTTCTTTATATATATAACCAAAATTTACTAAACCTGAACATACTGGTCCAGATCCTCCCGCGAAGACAGGCTGACGCTCTATATCATATAACATAGTACCACAGTCATTATAATTATCTCCCAATTCAATATTATACTTAGTAAGCATATAATCCTTCAGTATTTCTTTACCATATACTCCTAAATCTCCAGTTAATATTAAGTCATAATAAGATGTATCTCTTTTAGTATCAGTCAAATGATTATATATAACATCTCCTGCAGCTGGAGCCATTACTGCTCCCATATGATTAACATCAGTAGTCCCCATATCCACTACCTTTCCTATTGTTGAAGACTCTATTTTTACTTTATTTTTCTTATTGGTAAGTAGTATCGATACAGCTCCAGTAGCAGTAAAAGTAGCAGTCTTTGGTTTAGGAGTACCATATTCAGTAGGATTTCTAAATTGTTTCTCACTAACCATATTGTGACTAGATGTTGAAACTAATATTCTTTTACATAATTTTCCCTCAATAAAATTACTTCCAATAATTAACCCTTCACTACTTGTCGCACAGGCTTCAAATATTCCAAGGAAAGGTATATCAAAGTCTCTAGCCATATAGTCAGAAGCCGCTATCTGATTCTGTAAATCTCCTGATATTAAAAGATCAATATCTTGTTCTTTTAACTTATTCTTTTTTAGAATGCTTTCATTAGCTTCTTTCAAAAGATGAACTTCTGCCTTCTCCCAAGATTTTTCACCAAAGTATAAATCTTTCTTATGTTTTTTATCAAAATATTTTGATAATGGTCCATCATTTTCATAATTACCGCATACTGTATAAGCATCCTCAATAAAAACATTATTATATTTAGTTGTCATATTATCCTCCCATCACTAGTAGTCTTATTAACCCAAAGAAATATACTGCTACTACACCATATAGTATTACAGTTCCTGCTAGTTTAAATATATTAGACCCAATTCCAAGTACTAAGCCTTCATGCTTATACTCTAAGGCTGCTGATGTCATTGAATGAGCAAACCCTGTTATCGGTATTATAAGTGCGGCTTTTACTTTACTTACTAGTACATCAAATACTCCGCAGGCTGTAAGTACTGAAGCAATCGTTATTAAAGTAAGTATTACCATTACTCCTGATTCTTTTCTAGGTAAATCAAACCACATCATATAACATCTAAGTAATAATTCTGACAAACTACCAAGAAGTCCTCCTACTAGAAAGGCTACAAGAGCATTTCCTATAACATTCTCTTTTGGAGTATGCTTATCTACTATTTCTTTATATCTTTTTTTATCCATATAATCACCAGTAATAGTATTAAACAGATATATATAAAATATACTAAAAATACTATGATAAATTTAATATTTCTTCATATAATTTATTATGAAAAATAAATTTGTTAAATCCACTATTATATTAATTATTGGAGGTCTAATTACTAAAATACTTGGTATGGCTATTAAAATAGTTCTCACTAGAACTATTGGTACAGAAGGCATTAGTAAGTATATGCTCGTTCTTCCTACTTTTAATTTGTTTATTACTTTATGTAATCTTGGGGTACCTACCGCTATTACAAAGATGGTATCTGAAAGAAAGAAAAGTAGTAAAAAAATAGTTATACCTATTACATATATAATATTAGTATATAATATTTTACTTATTATTATATTGTTTATTATATCCCCTATTCTAGCTAAAAATTTATTACATTCTAATGACTTATATTATCCATTAATATCTATTGGTATTACACTTCCTTTTATTGCAGTATCTAGCATTATTAAAGGCTATTTTTTTGGCAAAGAAAGGGTTTTTCCCTGTACTCTATCTAATATTATTGAGCAAATAGTTAGACTTATTCTTACTATTTTAATCGTAGGTAATATGATGCAGTATGGTCTTACTACTGCAATTACTTTTGTGGTACTAATTAATATCCTAAGTGAAGGCTTTTCTATTATTGTTCTTCTCTTCTTTTTACCAAAAGAAAAAATAGTAAAAGAAGATTTTCATAAAGATAATAAAATTATTAGAGAAATACTAGGTATTAGTATCCCCACTACTACTGCGAGAATGATTGGTTCTATTACTTATTTCTTCGAACCTATTATACTTACTAATATATTAAAATATGCTGGATACTCTAATGACTATATTACTTTAGAATATGGTATTATTAATGGTTATGTATACCCTTTATTATTACTACCTAGTTTCTTTACCCTAGCTATATCATCCGCTATACTACCAGTAGTATCTAATTCTTATAGCAGGGGTAATATATCACATACTAAAAAGAAAATAAAAGAAGCTATTATCTTTTCTTTACTTATCGGAATACCTTCTACTTTAATATTCATTTTTATACCAGATGTACCATTAAAACTAGTATATAATACTAATTTAGGTTTAGAATATATAAAAGTAACCGCTCCATTCTTTTTACTTCATTATATACAGGCTCCTCTTACAAGTAGTTTAAATGGTATGGGATATTCTAAAGAGGCTATGAAGGGTACTTTATATGGTGGTATAATTAAATTACTTAGTTTAACTATTCTAAGTTATTTAAAGATAGGATTATGGAGTTTAATTATATCTAGTATATTAAATATATTAACTGTTACTATTCATCATATTTATTATATAAATAAGTATTTAAAAAGTACTAACTATTCTTAGTTAGTACTTTCTTTAAGGTATCGCCTTTTACTAATTCATCATAAGATGCTCCTATTCTGGCAAAGGAAGACATATCTTCAGTAAGTGAGTAATCTAATAGTGACTTATTAAATTCTTTTTTAAAGTATTCAGGATCCTTCTTGTAATTTTCATACATATATACACTAAATAACTGACCAAATCCATATATAAAAGGATCTTTTAATGATAACTTATTATCTTTAGGAGCAAGATGGACATTATAGTTTCTTCCTATTGTCTCTAAATAAGGGGTAAACTCTTTAACATCTATTTTTAACTCTTCACCAAACTTATTTTCTATATCTGATACTCTACATAAAATATTGGCATATATACTATTTATTAATAATTCTATTATGTAATCATGTAAAAGCATATTTGCTTCTTCTATATAAAGTTTATTTTCTATAAGATAATTAATATAGGCATATTCTATAAATGAAGATGGTACTTCATAAAAAGGACTATTGAATGTTTTATCATACTCTCTTATTCTACCACTATTTAAATATAAATTTGCTTCATAACTATGTCCTAATTCATGACTAAGTATTTTTGATAATTTTATATTGTCCTCTAAATAGTTATTTAAAAATATTATATTTTTATTCATTATTGAAAATGGATAGCTTTGGCCCTCATATCCCTCTAATGGAACATAAAATATATTTTGCTGATTTAACATAGCTTTGTATTGATTATATATTTGTAGGTCAAAACTATTTAGAAAACTATTAAGTATATCTTCTAGCTCATCATATTGATGTCTTAGATAATCTTTTCCATAATATTTATATACGTTTGGTTTAGTACTTAATATTTGTTTTGATGATGAATTGAATATTTTGAAATATTTTTCTTGATTTGTAATGATGTTTTCTATGTACTTGCAGCAGGATATGTTACCATCATCATATAATGAATCATCATCATTCCAAGAAAGCTTTAACTTAAGATCGGGAAAATGTTCTTCACATATTGTTGATAGTAATATTAAATCGCTAGCTATTAGTTTCTTCTTTGACTTAGTACCCGCTTTAGCATATTTATAATTAAATATTTCTATTACTCTTTCTATTCTTTTTATAATTTCTATATGTTCTTCTGATAAATTATTATTCATAAGTACCCCCTAATACAAGTATAACATATAAATTAATAATGTAAACAAAATATTTCATTATGAAGACCTTAGGCTTCATAATGCCCCGAAAGACTGTAGGCTTAAGGGAAAAAAAGATAACTTTAAGCACACCAGTTATCTTCTTTCTTTAATTTATTAATTATATTATTATGTTCAGTACTATTTTTAGTTAAATATACTTTACCATTACAATCTGCAACAAAGTAATAATATTCATGTTTATCTGGGTTAATTGTAGCCTCAATAGACTCAATACCTGGATTACATATTGGTCCTATTGGTAGACCAGTATTACTACTACATCTAGTATTATATTTATTCTTACAATCATTAAGTTCCTTATAAGTAAGGCTATAACTCCAGTCATCTATCTTTGATGCATAGTAAGTAGTAGCATCACTACCCAAAGTAGGATAAGCACTGCTATTAAGTCTGTTATAAAAGACACCTGCTACTCCCTTTCTATCAGTAGCTTTAGCTCCTTCTAATTCAACAATTGAAGCTAAAGTAATTATTTCATGAACACTTAGATCGCTCTTATTAATTTCATCTTTATATTTAGATAATTTCTTATCCATTTCATCTAACATCTTAGTAAATATTTCTTCAGTAGTTACTTCTCTATTATTAAATCTATAAGTATCAGGAAATAAATATCCCTCTAGACTATAATAGATATTTTTATTTTTAATATCCTCAGTCAAAAACCAATACTTATTTATTAAAGTATCTATAAAAGTCTCATCAGATGCTTTCTTTATAACATCATCATAACTATTATTAGTATTTTCACTAATTAATGTAGCTATCTTTCTTATATTAATACCCTCTTTAAAAGTAATAGATATCTCATTAGGATTATATTTAGTACCCTCTTCAAGGATCTTTACAATCTTTTCAACGCCCATATTTTCAGATAATTCATAAGTACCTGCTTTTAAATTGGACTTATTAGTTAATTTTATATATACTTTAAATATAGATACATTCTTAATTAGATTATTATCTTTTAAAGTCTTTGCTATATCATTAATAGTACCTTCTTCAATATTTACTATTTTCTTAGTATCAGAATTAGATGTACCAGCCATATTTACTTTATAATATACCCCCAAAGCAAGTATCACAGTAGTAAATACTACGAGTAATACTATTGCCATATTTCTAAAATTCTTCATAATACCTCCAAGAAAAAAAGTAATTAGTTACTTTCTTCGCTATTCTTTTTGTTTTCTTCTTGAATGGAATCTAGTATTGTTTCAATTATTTTCCATTCTCTTTCTGTTTCTACTGGTAATAGTTCTAGTGGTTCAGCATCAGGCTTAAATACACTAGCATATACTCTAACATTACCTTCTTCGTCAGTACTATTATCAGTATAAACCATATAATTTTTCTTGGTTTCATCTGATTCAAAAGTAAATAGTACTTCAAATTCTATTTCTTTTCCATCTTTATCTATTACTTTAAATTTGTTTTCTTTATCCATTGTTTTTCTCCTTATTTAAATAGTCTTGTAATATTATTTGCGCGGCAATACTATCTACTTTTTTCTTTCTCTTTTTACGAGACATATCAGCCTCAATTAGAATACTATTTGATATTACTGAGGTTAGTCTTTCATCAAACATTATAACAGGAAGACTAGTAGATTTCTCAAGTAATTCTTTATACTTTAATGTTATCTCTGCGCGTTCTCCAAGTGTATTATTCATATTCTTAGGAAGGCCTAATATTATTTTAGTAATATTATATTCTTTAATAATATCTTTTATTTCATTAATAGTACTTCCATAATCTTCATCTTTAAAGAATATAGTTTTGTAAGTAGATGCAATTGTTAAGGTTGTATCAGACATAGCAAGACCTACTGTCTTACTACCTAAATCTATTCCTAAATATCTCATTTTAAATAATTCTTAAGTAGGACTTCTACTAGTACTGTACGATCTATTTTGGCTATTTTGTTTCTTGCTTCTTTATATGAAGAAATATAGCCTAAATCACCAGATATTATATATCCTACTATTTGGTTAATTGGATTATAGCCTCTCTCTTCAAGGGATTCAAGAACATCACGAAGAGTACTTTTAACAACTTCATCATTTACTTCTGATATATCAAAATGTATTGTAGTATTACTATCCATATATATCACCTCTATTACAATTTTATTCTACCATAATTTAAATTATTTAACAAGTATATTTTTAATACTTTACAATGATTATTTTCTTGTTAATTTTTTTACTTTATTTTTATTACTTTGTAATTCTTTAAGTGACACTATTGTTTTTGTGTTTAATAGTTCATTAAGTTCTTCTTTAGAATGTTTTTTCATTTCTTGAGATAGAATATTAAGAGCTTTTTTCATTTCATTGGTATCGCTAATTAATTCAAATGCATCTGAAGACTTATAAATATCTTTATCTAAATATGGATATTCGTTATAGAATTTAATGGGATATAGCTTTATAGCGTCTTTACTTTTACTATTACATGCCAGAAGAACACTGCCATTTTTATAAGTATCGTTTAAACTTATAGCGACATTATCTACTTCTGACTCTTCACTATTAATATGAATGCTATCACTGGCATTAATTATATTACCTAATGTTTCGTTAAATGTTTTAATGTTTTCATAATACTTTTTTCTTCTATCTCGTGCTTTTTTTACATTGACTAATGGAATGATATTAAATATAATATCACTATTCATATTATTAAAATAGATTCTAAGTATTTTACCTAAAGAATAGTGTTCTTTATTTAGTACTGATCTAAATTTTATTTTAATTACATTTGAAATATCTGTTACAAAGGTAGTAACCACTAATATACAATAAATATCTAATAAACTCATTTTTCTCACCAAAACCTTTGGTTCATATTATAGCATAAAAGAAAGAAAAAAAGAATAAATGAAGTTGTAAGATAAAAGTAGACACTAAAAGAATGTGTTTGCTTTTTCTTTTGTTAAAATAGAAATAGGAGG
>CAKOLH010000009.1 GCA_934096105.1 uncultured Bacilli bacterium
TTTAAAACTATGGTAAAAATATGTGAAAACACTTCTTAATTTATTATATCATTATTTTTTGATATTAGAAATAAAAAAATATAGAAAAATACCTATTTAAATATATTAAATGGGTATCTATTTGGTAAATCTAAATTAAATGTTAATACTTCTTTAGTAGTTGGATGAGTAAATGTTAATGTTTTAGCAAAAAGAGCTATGTCTATGTTCTTAGGATTATTTCCGTATTTAGAATCTCCCACTAGTGGATGGTGTCTTGAAGAAAACTGGACTCTTATTTGATGTGAACGACCTGTTATTAAGTTTATTTTAACTAGTGATAAATTGTTTTTACTACTAATAAGAGTATATTCTAGACAGGAATATTTTCCTTTTTCTTTAGTTGTAACATAACTAATATTTTCTTTTTCGTTCTTTATTAGGTAATCTTCAAGTTTTCCTTCTTTAGGAGAAATTCCTTCGACTACAGCATAATAGGTTTTATGAAAATTATTTTTTCTTATCTCATCACTTAATCTAGAAGCTGCTTTTGAAGTTTTAGCAAATACCATGATGCCACCGACAGGTCTATCTAGTCTATGTACTAGTCCTATATAGGCATCACCTTTTTTATTTTCTTTCTTTATACGATATTCTTTTAATATGGTAATTAAGTCTATAGCATTACTGCTATCGGCTTGTACGGGAATACCTACTGGTTTTTCAATTACAAGAAGATGGTTATCTTCATATATTATATTAATCTTTGGTAACTTTTCCATATATACCACATGGTAATATTAAATTATTTTCAGTAACTGGAAGTGTATTTTCACCAGTTTCTATTTTATTACCTTTAAATTCTAATTTTAATATATTTTCTAATGATATATGACTTATACCAGTAGTATAACTACTTATTAAAAGAAATGAAAAATCTTCATCTAAAATATCTTTTACTTTAGATAGTAGGGTAGGAAAGTCATTTTCAAACTTCCATACTTCTTTATTTGGGCCTCTTCCATAACTAGGAGGATCCATAATTATACCATGATAGGTTCTGCCTCTTCTTTTTTCTCTTTCAATAAATTTTATAACATCTTCAGTTATGAATCTAATGGTTTTATTTTCAAGATGCGATAGTTTCATATTTTCTTTAGCCCATTCATTTATTCCTTTAGAGGCATCAACATGAACTACTTCTGTAGCTCCTGAAAAAGAGGCCATCATTGTAGCACAACCAGTATAGGCAAAAAGATTTAATACACGCATTTCATCATGTGTTTTTCTATACTCAGTTATTTTTTTATTTATGAAATCCCAGTTACTTGATTGCTCTGGAAAAATACCGGTATGTTTAAAGTTAGTTGGTGATACTTTGAAAGTTAAATCTTTATAATTAACAGTCCAATATTCAGGTAGTTTCTTTTTAAACTCCCAATAGCCTCCACCTTCAGTACTTCTGTGATAATGGGCATCATAATTATTCCATTTTTCAGTTTTATTCCATATTATTTGCGGATCTGGTCTAATTAGAATTATATTATTCCATCTTTCTAATTTTTCACCATTTCCAGTTTTGATACATTCATAGTCTTTCCAATTATTATTTGTATTCATTTTTTTACCTCCTGACAGATACAGCACTATTTAATATTTCTCTAATAGTTTGCTTTGGACGACGCATTTTCATTGCTTTAAAAATATCTTTGTATGTTTCAAAAGTTACTTTTCCTATTTTGTCATGACCACTGATGGGTATTTTATATATGTTTTCTAAATTCACATAACCTTTAATAGATTTCTCTATTCTTTCTTTTCTGTTATATCTATATTTAAAATCTTCTTCATATAGTATATTTTCATCATTAATTTTGAAATGCTGCTTTGAACCTTCTCTATCTACTGATGTTAGAGTTAATAAGTAATCAAGATCACTATCACTATAAATTATCATACAAGGTCTACCATCTTTCCAAGCATGATCTGGTTCTTTCTTACCAATAGCAGTATTTTCAAAAACTAATCCTTTTATAATAACTATATCTCCAATTGCTTCTCTTTCATAACTATTCATTTTGCACCTCAAATAGATTATATCATTTATTTACTAAAATTAATAGATAAAAATTAAATATATATTTACGGCTTATATATGATAGATATGTAGATATATTATTTTGAGACCTTGGGCTCAAAATAACACATTAAGACTATTAGGCTTAATGTGAATATAAAAAAAACTAGACTACATAGTAATCTAGAATAATTATTTAATTATAATATTTTGCTTTTCATTTCTTAAAATATCTTCTTTAGGAAAAGTTATAGTAAGAATACCACTTTCATAATTAGCTTTAATATCTGATTCCTTCTTTTCACCAATATAAAAACTTCTTTTTACTTCACCATAAAATCTTTCTCTTCTTATATAAGCTTCTACTTTTAAATTAACAGTTTTAGTAGCCTTAATAGTTAAATATCCATTTTCATAGTTTATTATTATATCTTCTTTTTTTAATCCTGGTAGATCTATTTCCATAATATATTTATTTTGATATTCTCTTATATCTGTTTTCATATATTCTTTTTCTTTTAATAATGGTGAATCTATAAGTGGAAAATAGTCATTTAAATAATATCTTGGTAACATTATATATCAGTCCTTTCTATCTTTATTATGATTTATAAAAGGAAAAATATACTAGTTTTCGATTATTAAATTACTATTTCCTAGTGGTAAATAGAGTATGGCTCCTAGTAAGATGAAGAAAGTAGCGGCGACTAAATATTTTTCTTGTTCTTTCTCTTCTTCAGTAGTAGCATTTTGATAACTATACACAGCATTTAAAAAGAAATATATAGCAATAATAAAATTTAGTCTTCTATTATAATAATATATTTTATTTGCTTTCTCATTTGAAATACTAGGTATATGTAAAATACTTTTTTTCTTTTCGTTTATTAGATAAAAAGATATTATAGCTTTAATTACTAATAGAAAAAAGAAAATTATATCAATATCAACTTGTTTTAAAAGTTTTTCTTTATCATCATTCATACTTAATTATATAAAAAAAGAATGATAATTATCATTCTACAGACTGTTGACAAAGTAAATTTTGTTAATAGTCTTTTATTTTTTTAAAATTTGTTGTATAATTAAATTGCGAGATAACTTATTTTCTTATTATTCCAATTAAAATAAGTCATTAATCTCGCTTTTTTTATGAAAAAATGTTATAATTAATGTAGGAATAATAAGAAAGTGAGTGATACGTATGGCAATGACAAAAAGACCAAAGAAACAATATTCTAGTGAAATTATTAATTTAGAAAGTATGATTCCTGAAAATCATTTTTTAAGAATTATCGAAAAATATTTTGATTGGAACTTTATATATGAAGAAGTTGAAAAACAATATTCTATATTTGGAAGGCCAAGTATAGATCCAGTTGTTTTATTTAAAATTCATATATTAAAGTTCCTTTTTCATGAAGATAGTCTAAGAAAAACTTATGAAACATTGCAATATAACTTACTATATAGATGGTTTATTGGTTATAGTATAAACGAGGAAGTTCCTGATCATTCAACTTATTCACAGAATTACAAAAGAAAATTTTGTAAATTAGAAAAAGATATATTACAAACAGTGTTTGATAAAGTAATTGAATTACTGATTCAATATGATTGTTTAGATACAACAGCGGTTTATATTGACTCAACAAATACAAAAGCATATGCAAATAAAAAGAAAAATCATAAAGAAATAATAAAAATCGAGGCAAAAAAATATCAAAAAGAACTAGATTTGGAGATAGCATTAAAAGGATTACATGATGCAGACTTAACTGAAGAGGAATATTTAGAAGAAGTAGAAAGAATAGTAAAATGTAATGAAGAAGTTAACATAGAAGAAGTAATTGGTGAAAAAGAAATAATAGTTAGTGATACAGATCCTGATGCAGGAATGTTATATAAAAGTGATAAAGAAAAAATGTTTGGTTACAATACTTCGGTTATCTGTGATAATAATAATTATATATTAACTGTTGATACTAACCCAAGTAATATGCATGATTCAGTTGCTTTTTATAATTCATTCGATAATTTTATTAATAATTATGATTCTTCAGAAACAAAATACTTTGTTGGAGATGCTGCTTATTTAACTAATCATATATGTAAAACAATAATTGACCTTAATATGATACCAGCATTACCATATAGTAGATTAGGATATAAAAAAGGATATTTCAAAAAATATGAATTTACTTATGATGAGCATAATGATATTTATATATGTCCCAATGAAAAAGATTTAATAACAAATGACAAATATACTAAAGATGGTTATAAGGTATATAAAGCAGACAAACATGACTGCAGTATTTGTCCATTTAAAGATAAATGTACTAAATCTGATTATAAACAAATCTTAAGACATGTATGGGAGGAATATAAAGAGATGGCAAATGATTATAGACATCATCAAGATGTAAAAGATATATATAAACAAAGACCACAGCATATTGAAAGAGTTTTTGCTGATGGTAAAACCAAATATGGTTTAACGAAGACTTACTTTAGAAGTAGAGAGAAAGTTCATAGAGAACTTACTCTCCTTTATGCATGCATGAATCTCAAAAAGTTTGCAATACATCAATATGCTTGAAGTCGATATATAGGTAATATATCTCAAAATTGGTATAAAAAAGTTAGAAATATATAAAAAAGACAAATAGGTGATTTTTTTTTTACCTATTTGTCAACAGTCTGAAGAATGATAATTATCATTCTATTCTATATTTGTATTAACTTTTACATATTCTTCTTTCATTATAGATATTATTCTGATGATAAAATCTATATCTTTTTCATCTAAATATTTGCAATTTTCAGTTATATATTTTAATTTATTACTATTATCTGATGGAAGACTTTTAACATCTAATAAAGAGTTTAAATCAACATTAAATATTTTAGCGATATTTTTTAACATACTAGCAGTAGGCTCTGATTTACCCGTTTCTATTCTTGATAAGAAATTTCTATTTATCTTTAATGTACTTGCTAATTCTTCTTGTGATATTCCTTTACTTTTTCTTAATTGTTTTATTTTTTCACCTAACTTCATAATACCTCCAAAACTAGTTTTATTATAATAAATTATATGATATTTTAAATACCTTGGTATTATTATTACCAAACTTGCAATAAATATTAGAAAAAATATCTTCAAAAAAACATTTTGGGATTAAAAAGTGGTTCAAAACATTATTTTGGTATTAAATATTTTATATTGTTATTATTGCTATTTTGTTATATAATAAAGTGGTAAATGAGGAGGGCATTATGATAACAAGAGATGTATTAGATAGTTTAGCAAAAAAACTTATGTTTAAAATGAATGATGAAGAGTATAAAACTTTAGAGAATGAGTTTGATATTATATTAAAACAAATGGAGTTTATTGATAAGATAGATGGTATTGAAGAAGTTACTCCAATGACATTTCCTTTTGAACTTAATTTAGATGATGATTATTTAAGAGAAGATGTTTATAAAAATGAAATTGACTTTAATGATATGGTTATTAATGTTAAAGATTATGATGATAATAGAGTAAAGGTACCTAAGGTGGTGGAATAATGACTAATAAATGTATTGATGAAATAAGAGAGGCTTTAGATACTGGTAAGACCACTAGTGAGAAGTTATTTAATGAGGCTAGAGATAAGGCTATTAAGTATCAAGATGAATATAATAGTTTTGTTACTATCTTAGATAAGAAAGAAGAATTAGATAGTGATAGTGTTATTAGAGGTATTCCTTATGCTTTAAAAGATAATATTTCTACGAAAGGAATATTAACTACAGCATCTTCAAATATACTTAAAGATTATATTCCTTTATATGATGCAACGGTATATAGAAAATTAAAGGAGGCTGGAGCAGTGCTTGTGGGTAAAACAGTACTTGATGAACTTGCAATGGGTGGTACTGGTACTACTGGACACACTGGTATTGTTAGAAATCCTTGGGATAAAATGAGAATGATTGGTGGTAGTTCTGCGGGTAGTGCCGCTGCGGTAGCACTTGGTATTGTACCTTTTGCTATTGGTAGTGATACTGGGGACTCTATTAGAAAGCCTGCGGCATATGGTGGTGTAGTAGGATATAAACCTACTTATGGTAGAGTATCTAGGTATGGACTATTTGCTTTTGCTTCTAGTTTAGATCATGTTGGAGTATTTGCTAGAAGTGTTAAAGATGCTGCTTATGTTATGGATATTATTAAAGGTCATGATGATAAAGATATGACTAGTTTACCTGATGAAGATGTCAACTATGTAAATAATTTGTCAAATAATGTCAAAGGAAAGAAAATGTTTTACATAAAGGAAGCATTAGAGATAAATAGTGGTAATGAAAACTTAAAAAAAATAATAGAAAGTTTTTATAAGACTATAGATAAGTGCAGAGAACTTGGTATAGAAGTAGAGGGAGTAAGTTTTAGAAAAGATTTACTTGAGGCTATTTATCCTGCTTATAATGTTATATCTTGTGCTGAAGCAACCTCTAATAACTCAAATTTAACTGGTATTCCATTTGGTAATAGAATAGATGGTAATAATATTAATGATATTATGATGAATACTAGAACTGAAGGATTTTCGGAACTTATCAAGAGAAGATTTGTTATAGGTAGTTATGTTCTTCAGAAAGAGAATCAAGATAAGTTATTTTTGAATGCAGGCAGAGTAAGAAGAATGATTGTAGATAGAGTGAACGAACTATTTAAAGATTATGATGCACTTATTATGCCAAGTGCTCCTGATATTGCACCGCTATTTAATGAGGCAAGTGATAAGTTATCAGATGAGTATTTAATACTTGGTAATCATTTAGTTATTGGTAACTTTGGAGGATTCCCTAGTATATCTATTCCTAGTGGTTTTGTTAATAATATGCCTATTAGTGTTAATATTACTGGTAGAGCAAAAGAAGATAGTTTAGTACTTAACCTTGCTAATAAATTAGAAGAAGTACTTGGATGTAAAGGAATGGTGGCTAAAGATGAGTAAATATATTCCTGTTATTGGACTTGAAGTCCACTGCGAACTAAAAAGTAATAGTAAAAATTTTAGTTCTAGTAAAAATGGTGATGGTGATGTTAATACTAATTTATCAGTAGTGGATATTGGATATCCTGGTATACTTCCAGTAGTTAATAAAGAAGCAGTTAGAAAGAGTATTATGGTAGCTTTAGCATTAAACTGCAAGATACCAGAATATTTAACTTTTGATAGAAAGAATTATTATTATCCGGATTTACCAAAAGGATATCAGATTACTCAGTTTGGTAATCCGATAGGTACTAAAGGTTATGTAATGATTAATGTTGATGGAGTAGAAAAAAAGATTACTATTCAAGATACACATTTAGAAGAAGATACCGCTAATATGGATCACTTAAGTACTTATTCTTTAATTGACTATAATAGAGCAGGAGTACCTCTTTTAGAGACCGTTACTGATCCTTGTATTGGATCTGCTAAAGAGGCTATAGCTTATCTTGAAACACTTAGAAATATGTTTTTATATCTAGATGTTAGTGATGCGAGAGCAGATCTTGGTCAAATAAGAGTGGATGTTAATGTATCTTTAATGAAAGAAGGAGATACTAAACTTGGCACAAGAGTAGAAATGAAGAATATTAACTCTTTTACTACTGTTAAAGAAGCTATTGAAGTTGAAATTAAAAGACAGACTGAAATACTTGAAGCAGGCGGAGTAATTGAGCAAGAAACAAGAAGATATGATGAAATAAATAAAACAACAGTATTTATGAGAGGTAAAGTAGATGCAATAGATTATAAGTATTATACTGAGCCTAATATACCTCCGATTAAACTAAGAGAAGAATATATTAATAGTATTAAGAAAGATATGCCGGTACTTGAATATGAAAGAAAGAAAAAATATATAGATGAATATGGTATTGGTAATGTTGATGCAGGTACTTTAACTAAAGATAGAAAATTATCTGACTATTTTGAAAGTATTATTAGTCATGGCTCTAATCCTAAAGATACTGCTAATATTGTAGTAGGATTCTTATTAGGATATTTAAATAAAAACTTTAAGACTATAAATGATATAGATATTGATACAAAGGATTTTAGTGAAGTTATTAAAATGATGAGTGATGGTAAAATATCTAATAAACAAGTAAAGGATATATTTACTAAAGCACTAGATGAGAATAAGAATGTTCTTGATATTGCAAAGAGTGAAGGTACACAAATTAGCGATAAAGAAGAAATAAGAAAGATTATTAATGAAGTATTTAATGAAAATCCTAATATTGTTAATGATTATAAAAATGGTAAAAATGTTACAGGATTTATCATGGGCCTTATTATGAAGAAAACTTCTGGTAAAGTAAATCCTAGTATTACAAATATGGTATTAAGAGAAGAACTAGAAAAATTATAGTTCTTTTTTAAATGTTATGATATAATGTATATGTATTCAATTTTATGGGAAGGCGATGAACTATTGTGAATGTTGATGAATTAAAAGAACTTCAATCAAAAATAATTAAAAAGAATAAAACTTGTAATTTAATTAGTATTATTAGTTTGATAGTTCTTTTATTAGTAACACTTTTTATCTTTTTAGAAAAAGAGCTTGATTTAAAGTTTATTTTATTTGGATTACTTTTTGAATTAATATTTGGATTAGTTATTTCTGTAATAATTAAGGCTATAGTTAATGGTAGAGATATCTCAAGGTTTAATAAGGAATATAAAAGTGTTTTCGTTTTAAGTGCATTAAAGAATAATTTTGAAAATTTGACATATGATTTTGAAGACGGCTTTTCTGAAGAGCAAATAAGGAAGACTAGAATGTTTGATACGGGTGATAGGTTTACCTCAAATGACTATATTTCTGGAAGCTATAAAAATATTAAATTTGAGCAGGCTGATGTTCATATCGAGGAAAGATATGAAGATACTGATAAAGATGGTAATAAAAAGGTTAGATGGGAAACTGTTTTTGAAGGCAGAATAATGATATTTGATTTTAATAAGAATTTTATGGCTAATATGCTAACCATTAGTTCTAGGTTTCCAATGAATGCCTTATTAAGAAATGGTAAACTCTCTAGGGTAAAGATGGAAGATACTGAATTTAATAAACAATTTAGTGTCTACTCTGACTTAGAACATGATGCTTTTTACATCTTAACACCACATTTTATGGAAAGAATGAAAAAGATATATAGTGAATTAAAGTGTGGAATTATGTTTGGTTTTTTGGATAATAAGTTATATGTTGCTGTTGATAATAGGGAAGATTCTTTTGAATATGATGTTTTAAAACCAATAGATGAAAAACAAATAAACAATAATATTGTTAGAGATATAAAGCTAATTACTGATTTTGTAAATGAGCTAAATTTAGATAATGATTTGTTTAAGAAGGAGGTGTAGTATGGAACTGTTATATATTGCTATTGCAGTTATTGTTATTTTAGTTATTTGTTATATTTGTATTTTAAATAAATTAAATAAAGCTAGTATTAAGGTAGATGAAGCACTCTCTGGCATTGATGTGGCTTTAACTAAAAGACATGATGTGATAGAAAGTATGGTAGAGGTTGTTAAGGGATATGCTAAGCATGAAAAAGAAGTTATGTTTACCGCTATCGAGATTCGTAAGAATATGCCATTATCCGAAAAAATTAAGGTTAATAAAGTTATGGATAAAAATTTAAATAATGTTAATATCGCAGTAGAAAAATATCCTGAACTTAAAGCTAGTGAAAACTTTAAAGAACTACAAAAAACAATAGCTGATGCTGAAGAACATTTGCAGGCTTCAAGAAGATGTTATAATGCTAATGTTTCTGCCTACAATCAACTAGTACTATCTTTCCCTACAAGTATTGTAGCAAAAGCAAAGAAAATGAGAGAAAAAGAATTTTTTGAAGCAGAAGAAAATAAAAAGGATAATATACAAATAAAATTGTGATTAATTAGTTAATCCTTTTTTATTTATGAATAAATTATTAAAAAATGTAAAAAATAATAAAAAATGTTAAAAAAACACTTGATTAGTTTAAAAAAATGTTATATACTTAAGAAGTCAAGTGAACAAGTGGCCAATTAGCTCAGTTGGTAGAGCACTCGGCTGTTAACCGATAGGTCGTAGGTTCGAGCCCTACATTGGCCGCCATTTGAATATTAAGAATCTATTATTTATAGATTCTTTTTTAATTTTATATACGACCTATCTTAGATTATTCTTTTATAATTAGAAGGTTATAGATATATAGATTATATAATGTTTTAGTTTTGAGATTATAAGCTCAAAACTATTTGAAAAGACAAAATGGCTTTTCAAAGCAAAATAATAATAAAACTTCAATAAAGATGTTGACAAATAAGTATTTATTGTGGTATATTTATGTCAACCGAAAGGTGTTTTTATTTTAATCAAATATTGGGAGGATTTTGATATGATAGAATATTTTAAAGGTGTAAAAAAAGAAATATCTAGAATTAGATGGACAAGTAAAAAAGAACTTGTTAAATACTCTGTATCAACAGTAGCATTTATGATCTTTTTTGGAGTATTTTTTTATGCTATTGATTTACTAGTAGCATTACTAAGGAGTAAGATATAATGAAAAAAGAGTGGTATGTAGTAAATACTGTAAGTGGTTACGAGTATAAAGTAAAAGAAAAACTAGAAATGAGAATTAACTCTATGGATTTACATGAAAATATATTCAGAGTTATTGTTCCAGAACAAAAAGAAATAGAATATAAAAATGGAGTTAAAAAAGAAAAAGTTAAAAAGATGTTTCCTGGATATGTACTAGTTGAAATGGTTATGTCTGATGAAGCATGGTATATTGTCAGAAACACTGCTGGTGTTACTGGATTTATAGGATCTTCTGGTAAAGGTGCTAAGCCTATTCCTCTACTTCCTCAAGAGGTTGATAAAATACTTAATAGTATGGGTATGAGTAGAGTAGATGTTAGTAAAGACCTTAAAGAAGGTGCTAAAGTTAAGATTATTGCAGGTCCATTTAAAGATATGACCGCTAGAATAGATACTGTTGATTTAAAAGAACAAAAGTTAAATGTTTTAGTAGATTTATTTGGACAAGAGACTTCTGTTGAAGTTGATATGCAAGAAGTTGAAACTATATAATTAGAATAAAAACACTATATAATAGAAAAAAATAGCAATTTAGATAAAAAATAGTTGAAAACTTTAAAAAAGTGTGCTATCATTACTTCTGCGAGGCATATTATTATGTTAGTAAGTGGAAGGCGGACGCTGATAGGACCACACGCGAAAATAAAATTTAATAGGAGGTGTTTTTCGTGGCTAAAGAAGTTACTAAGAAAATAACATTACAAATTCCAGCAGGAAAAGCAACACCAGCTCCTCCAGTAGGAACTGTACTTGGACCTGCAGGTATCAATCTACAAGAGTTTTGTACTAAATTCAATGATTCAACTAGAGATAAAATGGGAGATATCGTTCCAGTAGTTATCACAATTTATGATGATAGAAGTTTTGATTTTGTACTTAAGACTCCACCTGCTGCTTTCTTATTAAAGAAGGTTGCTGGTATTAAATCTGGCTCTAGTAAGGGCGAAGTAGTTGCAACTATATCTAAGGATCAACTTAGACAAATTGCAGAAACTAAATTACCTGATTTAAATGCTTATACAGTAGAAGAAGCTATGAAGATAGTTGAAGGTACTGCTAGAAACATGGGAATCAAAATCGCAGAATAATAAAAATAATTAATATGTCATATAGGTTTATACCTATGTGGAAGGATGCATATTAGTCCGCAAATACCACATAAGGAGGGAAGAAAAATGAAAAGAAGTAAGAGATATGTTGCTAACTTAGAAAAACTTGATAAGAATAAAGCATATTCAGTAGAAGAGGCTGTTAAATTAGTTAAAGAAACTTCTAATTCTAAGTTTGATGGTACTGTAGAAGTAGCTATGAACTTAAACTTAGATACTAAAAAGAACGATCAACAATTAAGAGGAGCAGTTGTTCTACCAAATGGTACTGGTAAAAGTAAGAGAATTTTAGTTCTTGCTAAAGGTGATCAAGCTAAAGCTGCTAAAGAAGCTGGAGCTGACTTTGTAGGAGACGTTGATATGATTCAAAAGATCGAAAAAGAATCTTGGTTTGATTATGATGTAATCATTGCTACTCCTGAAATGATGCCACTTTTAGGTAAAATTGGTAAATTACTTGGACCTAAAGGTTTAATGCCAAACCCTAAGACTGGTACTGTTACTACTGATACTGCTAAAGCAATTGAAGAAACTAAAAAAGGTAAAGTTAACTACAGAACTGATAGTTTCGGAAATGTTCATGGCATTATTGGTAAAGCAAGTTTTGATGATGCTAAATTAGCAGAAAATCTTAAAGCTTTTGTTGAAGCAATAATGAAAGTTAAACCTTCAACAGTAAAAGGTGCTTATGTTAAGAATATTAGTATTTCTTCAACAATGGGACCTGGTGTTAAAATTGATTTAAATTCATTTGACAAATAATTTTATTTAATATATAATAATGTTGTTTGAGAAATATTATGCCAAAGACAGTAAGGGCGTTAAGCTTGAAAATCTTACCGAGGAATAAAAAAATAACAAGTCTTTTATCCCTCGCAAGTAGAGGGATTTTATTATGGCATAGGAAAGGAATGATACTATGGCAAATGCAAAAATATTAGAGAAGAAGTCTTTAGTTGTAGATGAAATCAAAGGTAAATTTGAAAATGCTAAATCAGTAGTAGTATTTGATCCAAGAGGATTAAATGTTGCTGAAGTAACTGAACTAAGAAAAGCTCTAAGAGAATCAGGTTCTGATTATAAAGTATATAAAAATACTTTAGCTAAAAGAGCTGCTGATAGTTTAGATATTAAATTAGATGAGTATTTAGAAGGACCTTCTGCAATAAGCTTTTCTAGTGATGAACTTGCTCCTGTTAAAATCATTAGTGATTTTGCTAAGAAGCATTCAGCACTTGAATTAAAAGCAGGTATCGTTGAAGGAAAGGTTGTAGCTGCTGATGAATTATCTGTATATGCTGCTATTCCATCAAGAGAAGGATTACTTACAATGCTTGCTGCAGGACTTATGGGTACTGTTAAAGACTTATCAATATGTTTAGATTTATATGCTAAACAAAAAGAAGAAAATTAATTAAAAAATAAATTATAGGAAAGGAAGGAAAATATAATGGCTAAATTAACAAAAGAAGAATTTATAAATTCACTAAATGAAATGTCTATTCTTGAAATTAAAGAATTAGTAGATGCAATGAAGGAGGCATATGGTGTTGATCCATCAGCAGTTGCTGTAGCAGGACCTGCAGTAGCAGCTGTTGAAGAAGGACCAAGCAAAGTTAATGTTGTTTTAACTGCTGCTGGTGCTAACAAGATTGCTGTTATTAAATTAGTTAGAGATTTAACTGGTTTAGGATTAAAAGAAGCTAAAGACATTGCTGATAATGGTGGAAACGTTAAAGAAGGCATCGACAAAGAAGAAGCTGAAAAGATTAAAGCTCAATTTGAAGAAGCTGGAGCTACTGTTGAACTTAAGTAGTTTACATTGTATTTTAGAAACTGTCAAATGATGGTTTCTTTTTTTTTATTTGTGTTATAATTTGAGTAGGAGGATACGATATGGAAAAGAAAAATATGATTTTAATTGTTTTGGTTGTTATACTATGTTTATTAGTAGGAGGACTTACTGGTTACATTATAGGTAATAAAACTTTTGATAAGAATGTGGATGTTGATAATGGCAATAATAATGTCACTGATAATAATAAAGATAATAGTAGTGACAATATAGTTAATTATTCTTTTGGTGATGAAGTTATTATTTCTAAAATGTCTGCAGTTAAAGATTTTGTTCTTTATGAAGATACTACTGATCTTTCTAAATGGTATGTTTTGTCTGATAAAGATAATGTTGTTACTCTGTATAGTTCTGCTATTTGGGGAAAAAGTTATAAAATCGATAATAAAAAAGATTTGTTTAAAGAATATGGTGTTACGATTGAAGATATGAGAGGATTAGATGAAAAGGAATTGAAATTATTAGGTTGTAATGTAACTACTCTTACTTGTAGCAATGTACCTACTTGGGCTAAAAATAGTGTTACTTCGGTCGTAAGTGAAAAAAATGTTATTCTATTTAGTGAAGACAAATTAGAAACAATGCCTAACAATGGTGCTGCACTTGCATTAATTAGACCAGTAATCATTATTACTAAAAGTAATTTAGAAGCTGCTAAATAGTAGTTTTTTTTCTTTTATATAATTTTTCGAGACTGAGACCTGGGCTCAGTCTCGCCTTACGAGACCTTAGGCTCGGAAGGATATATAAAAATATTGTAATTTTATAGTTATTTTATTATAATATATCTAGAAGGTGAGTTATGAGTCAGTATTTTGATAATGATAATAATATTAAACATAATAAAAAAATAATAGAATTTTATTTTAATGATAAAAAATATAATCTATATAGTGATAATGGAGTATTTTCTAAAGATAAGTTTGATTATGGTACTAGATTATTACTTGATAGTATTGATATTTCTAAATTAAGTGGTAATGTTCTTGATTTGGGCTGCGGTATAGGTGTGGTTGGAATAATACTTGGTACAATTAATAAAAATATTAATATTGATATGATTGATATTAATGATAGAGCTTTATCTTTAGTAAGAGATAATTTAACTTTAAATAAGGTTAAGGCTAATGTTTTTAGTAGTGATGTATATTCTAATGTAAATAAAAAATATGACTATATTATTACTAATCCTCCTATTAGGGCGGGTAAGGAAGTAGTAAGAAAGTTTTTACTTGGAGGATATGACTACTTAAATGATAATGGAATATTATATTTTGTCATGAGAAAAGATCACGGTGTTAAATCAATGATTAAAGAACTAGAAAATAAATATAATGTAACTATTATAAATAAAGATAAAGGCTTTTATATTGTATCTTTGACTAAACATCTATAGTATAGTAGATGTTTTTTCTATTTTTATATAAAAATAATAAAAATTGGTAAAAAAAATAAAAAAGTGTTTCTAAAGTTATTGACTTATTTGTTAAATGCTGATAAACTTATAAATTGGTAACACATCTTTTAATGTGGCTGATTTTATAAAAAATCTAGGTATTGGGGTGAAAAAATTAATGGCTTATAAGTTAAAACAAAGCGGAGATTATAGAAAAAGAAGAAACTTTTCTATGATCAAAAATTCACTAGCAATTAGTGATTTATTAGAAGTGCAGACTGCTTCATACAAGTGGTTCACTACGGAAGGGGTTAAAGAGGTTTTTGAAACATTTTCACCAATTGAAAGTTTCTCTGGTAGTTTATCTTTAGAATTTGGTGAATATGAATTCGGTACTCCAAGATATTCAATTAAAGAATGCAAAGATAGACAGATTACTTATGCTGCTCCTCTTAAAGTTCAAACTAGACTATTTAATAATGAGACTGGTGAAGTTAAAGAACAAGAAATATTCTTAGGCGATATGCCACTTATGACTGAAGCTGGTACATTTATTATTAATGGTGCTGAGAGAGTTGTTGTATCACAACTTGTTAGATCTCCTAGTGTATACTTTTCTAAAGAGATAGATAAGAATGGTAAACCTGTTTTTGCATCTAAAGTTATTCCATCAAGAGGTACTTGGTTAGAGTATGAAACTGATGCTAAAGATGTTATCTATGTAAGAATAGATAGAAATAGAAAGGTACCTATGACTACTCTTTTAAGAGCAGTTGGATTATCTTCTAATGACGATATATTATCTTTATTTGATAATGATGTATATCTTAAGAATACTATTGAAAAAGATTCTACACATGATACTGATGAAGCTCTTATTGAAATATATGAGAAGTTAAGACCAGGTGAGCCTACTACTCTTGATAGTTCAAAGAACCAATTAATTACTAGATTCTTTGATGACTTTCATTATGATTTAGCAAGAGTTGGTAGATATAAATTTAATAAAAAATTAAATGTTAAAGATAGACTACTTGGAAATAGACTTGCTGAAGATATTATAGTAGATGGTGAAGTTAAAATTGCTAAGGATACTTTAGTTACTAAAGAAGTATTAGAGGAGTTATCTACATACTTAGATAATGGCTATGGTATTACTGAGTGCAAGGTTAATGAAGATTTAACTATTAATGCAAGTGTAGAAGAACATAATAAGATTCAAGTTATTAAGGTTTATTCTAATGTTGATGACAAGAAGATTGTTCATGTCATTGGTAATGATCCTAACTGTGAACTTAAGAATTTGACTATTGCTGATTTATATGCCACTGTTAGTTATTATTTAAATTTAAATGATGGTATTGGTGACATAGATGAAATAGACCACTTAGGTAACAGAAGAGTTAAACAAGTAGGAGAATTATTACAAAATCAATTCAAGATTGGTTTTAGTAGAATGGAAAGAGTTATTAGAGAGAGAATGACTACTCAAGATATTGAGACTGTTACTCCTAAAACTTTAATTAACATTAGACCTGTTACTGCTGTTATCAAGGAATTCTTTGGTAGTAGCCAGTTATCTCAATTTATGGATCAAACTAATCCAATTGCAGAACTTACTCATAAGAGAAGATTATCTGCTTTAGGACCTGGTGGATTATCTAGAGATAGAGCAGGTACTGAGGTAAGAGATGTTAACTCATCTCACTATGGTAGAATTTGTCCTATCGAGTCTCCAGAAGGAGCTAACATTGGACTTATTACATCACTAGCTAGTTATGCTAGAATTAATGATTATGGATTTATTCAAACTCCATATAGAAAAGTAGTTGATAGTAAACTTACTGATGAGATAGTTTATTTAACTGCTGATGAAGAAGAGGATTATTATATATCTCAAGCTACTGTTAATACTGATGATGATGGTAAAATTACTGATAGTATAGTAGCAGGTAGATATAAGGGAGAAAATGTTTTAGTTAGTCCTGATAAGGTTGACTATATTGACGTATCTCCTCAACAAGTAGTATCTGTAACTACAAGTTTAATACCTTTCCTAGAGCATGATGATGCTACCCGTGCGCTAATGGGTGCGAACATGCAAAGACAGGCTTTACCTCTACTTAAGACAGAAGCTCCTTATGTAGGAACTGGTGCTGAATATATTGCTGCAAGAGATAGTGGCTCTGTAGTAGTTGCTAAGGCTGATGGTATTGTTAGTTATGCTGATGCTAAGAAGATTGTTGTTAAGAATGCTAAAGGTGAAGATGTTTATTATTTAGCTACTTTTGAAAGATCTAACCAAGGTGAAACATTTAATCATGTTCCTATAGTTAGAGAAGGCGATAAAGTTAAGAAAGGTCAAATAATAGCAGATGGTCCAAGTACTGATAAAGGTGAACTTGCACTTGGTAAGAATGTAGTTGTTGCATTTACTACATTTAATGGTTATAACTATGAAGATGCTGTTATTATGAATGAAAGATTAGTAAAAGATGATGTTTATACTTCACTTCATATTGAAGATTATGAATTACAATGTCGTGATACTAAATTAGGACCTGAAGAAATTACTAGAGATATTCCTAATGTTGGAGAAGAGGCTAGAAAGAATCTTGATGAGAATGGTATCGTTAGAATTGGTACTGAAGTTCATGAAGGAGATATTCTAGTAGGTAAAGTTACTCCTAAAGGAATGGCTGATTTAACTAGTGAAGAAAAACTTTTACATGCTATCTTTGGTGAAAAGACTAGAGAAGTTAGAAATTCATCACTTACTGTTCCACATGGTGGTGATGGTGTTGTTCACGATGTTAAAGTTTATACTAAAGAAGACAATGATGACTTACCTAGTGGTGTAAGTATGGTTGTTAGAGTATATATTATTCAAAAGAGAAAGATTCAAGTTGGAGATAAAATGAGTGGTCGTCACGGAAATAAAGGTGTTATTTCACTTATACTTCCTAGTGAGGATATGCCATTCTTACCTGATGGTACTCCTGTTGATATTATGCTTAACCCTCAGGGTGTTCCATCTCGTATGAATATTGGTCAGATACTTGAGTTACACTTAGGTATGGCTGGTAAAAAACTTGGTGTGCACTTTGCTACTCCAGTACTTGATGGTGCTAAGGAAGAGGATATTGCTGCTGCTATGAAAGAAGCGGGTATGGATCCTGATGGTAAGACAGTTCTTTATGATGGTAGAACTGGTGAAGAATTTGATAGTAGAATATCTGTTGGTGTAATGTATATGATTAAGTTACATCACATGGTTGATGATAAATTACATGCTAGAGCAACTGGTCCTTACTCACTAGTTACACAACAACCACTTGGTGGTAAAGCACAACTTGGTGGACAGAGATTTGGTGAAATGGAAGTTTGGGCACTTGAAGCTTATGGTGCTTCTCATGTACTTCAAGAAATTCTTACTTATAAATCTGATGATGTTGTAGGTAGAGTTAAAGTATATGAAGCTTTAGTTAAAGGACAACCACTTCCTAAGCCTGGTATTCCTGAAGCATTTAGAGTTCTTATTAAAGAATTCCAAGCATTAGGACTTGATATTTCAGTTATTAATAATAATGATGATGAAGTATCATTTAGTGAACTTGAAAGAAAAGCTGATTTGGAAGATAATCCAATAGCAGAAGAAGTTCAAAATGAAAGATCATTTGATGATCTTGATGATGATAATGAAATCGATGATGATGATTTTGATGAAGAAAATATTGATGATATAGATAGTGATATTGAAGATTCAATTGAGGAAGGAGATGATTTCTAATGTTAGAAGCTAATGATTTTAAGGCTCTTAAGATTGGAATTGCCTCACCTGAGAAGATTAGGTCTTGGTCATATGGTGAAGTATTGAAACCTGAGACTATTAATTACAGAACTTTAAAACCTGAAAGGGATGGATTATTCTGTGAAAAGATATTTGGACCTACTAGAGATTATGAATGTTCTTGTGGTAAGTATAAAAGACTTAGATATAAGAATATTGTCTGTGATAGATGTGGAGTAGAAGTTACTAAATCTTCTGTTAGAAGAGAGAGAATGGGACATATTGAACTTGCTACTCCAGTAAGTCACATTTGGTATGTTAAGGGTGTTCCTTCATACATTGGACTTACTCTTGATATGTCTCCTAGAGACTTAGAGGAAGTTATATATTTCGTTTCTTATGTTGTACTTGATCCAGGAGCTACTACTTTAATTAAGAAGCAAACTTTATCTGATAAAGAGTATAGAGCATATTATGAAAAATATGGTAATACTTTTAGAGTTGGTATGGGTGCTGAAGCTATTAAAGAGTTACTTTCTGAAGTTGATGTAAATAAGGAATTAGAAGAAATTCAAAAAGAATTAGATGGTGCTACTGGTCAGAAGAGAACTAGACTTGTTAAGAGACTTGATGTTATTAATTCATTTGTTCAATCTGGTAATAAACCTGAATGGATGATTATTGAGGCTCTTCCTGTTATTCCACCTGAACTTAGACCAATGATACAACTTGATGGTGGTAGATTTGCTACTAGTGACTTAAATGATTTATATAGAAGAGTTATTAATAGAAATAATAGACTTAAGAAATTAATGGAACTTGGTGCTCCTTCAATTATTGTTCAAAATGAAAAGAGAATGCTTCAAGAGGCTGTTGACTCACTATTTGATAATGGTAGAAGAGGTAGAAGTGTTACTGGAGCAGGTAATAGAGCACTTAAGAGTTTAAGTTCTATGCTTAAGAGTAAACAAGGTAGATTTAGACAAAACTTACTTGGTAAGAGAGTTGACTATTCTGGTCGTAGTGTTATTGTTGTTGGACCTGATCTTAAGATGTATCAATGTGGTATTCCTAAGGAAATGGCACTTGAACTATTTAAACCTCATGTTATTCATGGCTTGACTGAGAAGGGTATTGCTAATAATATTAAGGCTGCGAAGAAGATGATTGATAATCAAGATCCTAAAGTATGGGATATTGTTGAAGATGTTATTAAAGAGCATCCTGTTATGCTTAACAGAGCTCCTACTTTACATAGACTTGGTATACAAGCATTTGAACCTAAGTTAATTAGTGGTAAAGCTATTAGACTTCATCCACTTGTATGTACTGCATTTAATGCTGACTTTGATGGTGACCAGATGGCTGTACACGTACCTTTAAGTGAAGAGGCTAAGGCTGAAGCTAGAATATTAATGCTTGGTTCTAATAATATTCTTTCTCCTAAAAATGGTGATCCTATTGTTACTCCGTCTCAAGATATGATATTAGGTAACTATTATATTACTATGGAGAAGGCTGGACTTCCTGGTGAAGGTAGAGTATTTAAGAATTCTAATGAGGCTTTAATGGCTTATCAAAGAAGAGAAATTAAACTTCAAACTAGAATTGCTATTCCTGTTAATTCATTTAAGCATAAGGTATTCTTAGATAGTGTTAAGAATAAGTATTTAGTTACTACTCCAGGTAAGATTATATTTAATGAAATATTACCTGATTCATTCCCTTACTTATGTGAGTCTACTAGTGAGAATATTGAAGGATTTACTCCTAGTAAGTATTTTATTGATTATGGTGAGAATATTCCTGAAATAATTAGTAATATGCCACTTTCTACTCCATTTAATAAGGGAGCTTTAGAGAAGATTATTGCTCAAATGTTTAAGAGATATAAGACTACAGAAACTAGTATATTCCTTGATAAACTTAAGGATTTAGGATTTAAGTATTCTACATTCTCTGGTATTACAATTGCAGCATCTGATGTTGTTGTTAGTAAGAATAAACAAGCTGTTATTGAGAAATCTAATGAAGAAATTAAGAAAGTTAATAAACAGTTCCAAAGAGGACTTATTACTGATAGAGAAAGACTTGATCTTGTTATTGATATTTGGTCTAAGGCTAAAGAAGAAATTCAAGATGAATTACAAGGTTATGCTAAGAGTTATGTTGATAACCCAATATTCATAATGATGAACTCTAAGGCTAGAGGATCTATCTCTAACTTCGTACAGCTTGCTGGTATGAGAGGATTAATGGCTAAACCTAATGGTGAAACTATTGAGATTCCAATTCTATCTAACTTTAGTGAGGGTCTTTCAGTATCTGAATTCTTCCTATCTACACATAGTGCTAGAAAAGGTAGTGCAGATACAGCATTAAAGACTGCTGACTCTGGTTATATGACAAGAAGACTTGTTGATGTAGCACAAGATATTATTGTTAAAGAAGAGGATTGTGGTACTATTCAAGGTGTACTTGTTAGTGCATTTATGGATGATAAAGATGGTATTATTGAACCATTATATGATAGAATATTAGGAAGATTTACTAATAAGAAAGTAATTAATCCTGAAACTAAAGAAGTAATTATTGATAAAAATGAATATATTACTGAGGCTATTGCTGATAAGATAATTAAGGCTGGTATTAAGGAAGTTGAAATTAGAACTGTACTTACTTGTAAGACTGACCATGGTGTTTGTCAACATTGTTATGGTAGAAATCTTGCTACTGGTAATATTGTTGAAATTGGTGAAGCTGTTGGTGTAATGGGAGCACAATCTATAGGTGAACCTGGTACTCAGCTTACCATGAGAACATTCCATACTGGTGGTGTTGCTGGAGCCGATATTACACAAGGTCTTCCAAGAGTTGAAGAGTTATTTGAAGCTAGAATGCCTAAAGGTAAAGCTACTATATCTGAAATTGGTGGTGTTATTACTAAGATTGAAGATGCTGGTGGTAAATTTAAGGTATATGTTAAGAATGATACTGAAACTAGAGAACATACTACTTTATATGGTGCTAAACTTAGAGTAGAAAAGGGAGATAAGGTTGAAGCTGGAGATAGGCTTACTGAAGGTTCTGTATCTCCTAAAGAGTTACTTGCGGTAACTGATCCTAATACTGTTCAACAATATATATTAAAAGAAGTTCAAAAGGTATATAGATCACAGGGTGTTGATATTAACGATAAACACGTTGAGATTGTTGCTAGAAGAATGATTTCTAAAGTTAGAATTATGGAAGCTGGAGATACTTTATTTGTACCTAGTACTACTGTTTCTCTACAAGAATTTACTAAGGGTAATAGAGATGTTATTATTCAAGGTAAGAAACCTGCTATTGGACAGCCAATATTACTTGGTATTACTAAGGCAGCGTTAGAAACTGATTCATTCTTATCTTCTGCATCATTCCAAGAAACTACTAGAATATTAACTGAGGCTTCAGTTAAGGGTAAAGTAGATAAACTACAAGGATTAAAAGAAAATGTTATTATTGGTAAGTTAATCCCTGCGGGTACTGGTGCTAAAGAATATATGGATGTTGGTTATTCATTAGAGAAAGAATTCTTTGATGAAGATGCTTCTGAAGTACTTGAAGAAGAATTTATGGATTAATAATAAAAAAGAATAGAAGTCGTGTTGATACATGGCTTCTATTTGTTTAATAAGGGAGAGATAATATAATATGAATATTGATGAATTAATTAAGTATATGACTAATACTTTGAATAGATTATATATGTGTAGAAATAATAGTAGTGGTATAGTTAGAACTAATATATATAATGCTATCTTATATTATAAGAAGATGTTAATTAAGAATGATTGTATTTTTGCTTATAATGATAATAGTGATGTTAAGCTAGATAATAAGTCTTTATATGATACTTTGTTTTCTATTGCTAGTGATATTCAATATTTTGATTCATTATTTAATGAAGATAATTTAGTTAATGCTTGGTGGTGTGTATGCTTAGCTATGAATGAACTTAAAATAGATAATAATAAATTAGATTGTTGTATTAAGAGAAAAGTTAAAGATAATAAAGTTATAGAATAGTTATTCTATGACTTTTTTGTTCACTCTAAGTCTTGTAGTCTTAGAGTGTTAAATTAAGCCTCCTGGAAGGAGTCTTAATTTAATATGTCAGTAACATCTATTATATATAAGCCGGTAGTGTTTATTATGATGTTGTTTATTATTTGGTTTATTTTGTTGACTATTTGGTAAAATAATAGTATTATATAGGTGATTTGTTTGATGGGGAGAACTAAGAATATGAAAAACTATAATGAGGATATAGAGAGAAACTTGTATTTAAGAGATTTATTATTAGGAAATAGACAAGGACCTTTAACTGGAATACCAAATATAGATAAGCCTTGGCTTAAATATTATACTAAAGAACAATTGATGGCTACTTCTATTAATAAAACTGTTTATCGTTATTTATATGATGAAAATAAAAAATATTTGAATGATACCGCTATTATATTTACAAATAAAAAAATAAAATACTTTGAATTATTTATGCAAATAGAAAAAGTGGCTAAAGCACTTAAAACTATGGGAGTAAAAAAGGGAGAAGTTGTTACGATATGTTTACCTAATACTCCTGAATCCGCTTATTTATTTTATGCTTGTAGTATGATTGGTGCAATAGCAGATTATATAGATCCTACTGAAAGTGAAGATGGGTTAGAAAAGTATTTGAATATATCTAATCCTAGACATTTGATAATGTTAGATATGTGTTTTGATAAGTTTACTAATTTAATTAAGAAGAAAAATATAGAGAATGTTGTTGTTACTTCACCTGTAGAATCTTTACCATTAATAATGAATGGTTTAAAGATTAAGACTAAAATATCTGATAGAGAACTTTATAATAGACATAAAAATATTATGAATGAATCTTCTGCTAATTATATGCTCTATAAAGAATTTATTAGAAATGGAAATGAGTATGTTGGTGCAATAGAAGAAAAATATGAGAAAGATAGACCGGTTGCTATTGTTCATACTGGAGGAACTACTGGAGTACCCAAAGGTGTTCTTTTATCAAATGATAACTTAAATGAACTTACTAATCAAATTAAAAACTCTCCAGTGCAATTTATACGACATTACTTATTAGTAGGAGTAATGCCAGAATTTGTTGGCTATGGTCTTAGTGTAGGATTACATACATCTTTAGTTTGTGGTATGAAAACAATGATGATTGCTAAGTACGAACCAGAAAAGATACCGGAGGTAATACTAAAGTATAAACCTAATTGTATGGCTGGTAGTCCGGCTCACTGGGAAATATTCTCTAAAAGTCCTTTAATAAATAAACCTAGTGTTGATTTATCTTTCTTTAAGGCTCCTATTGAAGGTGGGGATACTTTGAATGCTAAAGTTGAGAGTAAAGTTAACGAAATATTGAATAATGGTGGATGTGAATATAAAATACAAAAGGGTTATGGTTTAACAGAAAAATGTTCTGCTGTTACAGTGTGTTTTAATAATGAAGTTAATAAACCTGGTAGTGTGGGTGTACCATTTTCTAAAACTGTTGTATCTATATATGATAATGATAGTGAAAATGATTTACATTATGGTGAACTTGGTGAAATTTGTGTAAGTGCTCCTGATATTATGCTTGGCTATTATGGTAATGAAGAGGAAACAAAAAAGGTAATAAAAAAACATTCTGATGGTAATATGTGGTTACATACTGGAGATGTTGGATATGTTACAGAAGATGGTTTACTATATGTTGTTAGCAGAATAAAAGATATAATTATTAGATATGATGGTAAAAAAATATATCCATATAATGTTGAGAATATTTTATTAAAATGTCCTATAGTTAAATCAGTAGCAGTAGTTGGTATTCCTGATCCAAATCATTATAATGGGGAAGTACCAGTTGCTTTTGTTAGTGTTGATGATAGTTATAGTAAAGAAGAGGCAATGAGAATAGTTAGTGATTATGCTAATAGTACTATTACTGATTATTTAATACCAACATCATACTACATTAAAGATGAGTTACCTAAAACTGTAGTAGGTAAAGTTGATAAAAAAGTATTAAAAAGATCTCTAGTTAGAAAGTAAAAAATGAATGTTTTTTGCTTTCTTTTTTACCAGTGCTGTGTTATAATCAATATTGAATAAAGAGGTGACGTTATGCAGATTAGAATTACACTTTTAATTATAAGTTTTTTATATGTTATGTTAACTAATATTGTATATTTTTCAAAAAGTAGAATTAATAATAGTGAAAATGCAGTCTATGAAAAGTTATTATCTATTACACCAATTGGCCTTCTTTTAGAACTTGGTTGTAATATTACCGCTATTTATAAAATGAATAATTTAGTGTCTAATATAATGTCAAGATTATATCTTGTATTTATTTTGATATGGTTAGTTGTATTTACTTTATATATACTTACTATTACAAAATATAAAGGTAATAAATTAGTTGAATATAAAAAAAGTAAAATAAGAAAAAGTATAATTGTTAGTTCTATAATGGCAGTGTTAATATTAATGGTTTTGCCTATCGACTTTGTATTAAAAAAAGACTCTGCATATTTAGGTGGAATTGGTATAGTATTTCTTTTGGTAATTACTTTTATTTTAATTGTTTTAGATTTTATACTATTTATAAAATATTTTAAAAACATGACTTTTAGAGAAAAGATTCCAATGCTTCTGTTACTTCTTTTAATAGGGGGACTTTTACTTGTTAATAATATTGCTCCAGAGATACAAATTATTTCTAGTTCATTTGCTTTTATTACAGTAATTATGTATTTTACAATAGAGAATCCTGATAAGAAATTACTTGAAGAAGTATATATATCTAAGAAATTAGTAGAATCTGCGAATGAAGATAAGAGTATGTTTATATATAATATGATGAATGATGTTAAAAGTATTGCTGGTGATATTAATAAGTCTTCTGAAGTAATATTAAATAGTAATAATTTAGAAGAAAATAGATTCTTTGCTAGAGAGATAATAGCCTCTAATAATAAGTTATATAGTATGGCTAATGATATATATAATATTGATGTTATTGATGATATTAATGTTAAAACTATTAAGAATAAATATAATATTAAATTATTACTTAAAGAAGTTATAAGTAAGAATAAAGAATTATTTGAAAATAAAAATATTAGTTTTAGATTTAATATTGATAGTAATCTTCCTAATAGTTTATATGGAGATAGTATTAATTTAAAGAATGTATTAAATACTATTTTAGGTAATTCTTATAAGTATACTGATAAGGGATATGTTGAATTATCTGTTAATGCTATATTTAAGAAAGATATAGTTAGATTAATTATAAAGGTAGAGGATTCTGGTATTGGTATTAAGGCTGAAGATTTAGAAAGGTGTTTAAATAAAAATACTAAGAATGAAAATAGTTTATATGGAGCTAGAAAGATTATTAATATAATGGGTGGTAATTTACTTATAAGTAGTGAATATAATAGGGGTACTATTGTTACCATTATACTAGATCAAAAGATATATACTTCTAGTGATAAAAAAGATAATTATGATGGTTATGTTAATAATAAAAAGATATTAATTGTGGATGATAATAATTCTCGTATTAAATTAATTGGTAAAATATTAGAAAAACATAATATACTATATGACAGTTCTAATTTAGGCAAAGATGCACTAGATAGAATTAGAAAAGGGGATAAGTATGATATGTTATTGTTAGATGATGATATGCCATATTTATCTTGGAATGTAGTAATGAAAAAGTTAAAGAATATTAAAGGATTTAATATACCAGTAATAATACTTACTAAGGATGATAATAAAAATAATATTAAAGAATATAAAGATGTGGGTATTACTGACTATATATCAAAACCAATAGATAAAGATGATTTAATGAATAAGATAGGCAAGTACTTGAAATAATGGTACTTCTTTTATTGTAAAATAATTACTTTTTTATTATTGCAAAATGTTATTAAATATAGTATTATTAGTATGTAAGATAGAGGAGTGAAATATTTATGAAAAAGAAAATTATTATATTTATTGCATTAATTGGTGTATTATTACCTGTTAATGTAAAAGCATTAATAGGTAGTATTAATTTATCATGTGACAAAATAAAACTTAACCCTAATGAAGAAACTACTTGTTATGTAAAAGGAAATATTAATGAAGAAGTGTCTGGTATAGATGCTACTTTAGTACTAGGAGATAATTTAACATTATCTAGTATTACTAAAGATTCAATTTGGGATAGTGGAGATGTTGGTACTGATAGTAATAAAATAGTATTAGTTACTAGTAATAATCCTAAAGGTAATTTTAATGTTGTTACTTTTAAAGTAAAGACTGGAAGTAAAAGTAATATGGATACTAAAATATCACTTAGTGATGTAAAATTATCTAATGCTACTGATTTTACTGAGACAGATTTTACTGTTGATGATGTTAAAATTAGAATACCAAGTACAGTGAATACTCTATCTAGTTTAACTGTAAGTGGAACTACATTTAATTTTAATGAGAATACTACTAGCTATGAATTAGAAGTAGATAGTGATAAAGTAACTATTAATGCTACTAGAAAAGATACTAATTCTGTTGTAAGTGGTGATACCGGTAGTAAGAATTTAAAATATGGATTAAATACATTTTATGTAAAAGTAACTAGTGAGTCAGGTAGTGTAAAAACATATACATTAAAAATTACTAGACCAGATAATAGAAGTAAAGAAAACTATATGTTAAGTTTTAAGTTTGGTAATTATGATTTAGATTTTTCTAAAGATAAAACTAATTATGATTTGATAGTTAATAATAAAATAACTAGAATGGCAAGCTGCTATGGAGAAATAGATGATGATACTATTCTTTGTATAGACTCTGAAAGTCTTAAATATTCAGATAAAGCAAATGTAAATATATCAATTAATGGTAAAAATTTAAATGATTTGTTTGATGAAGATAAAGTAGAATTAAAGTGTAATGATGATGAGACATCATGTGAAGTTTATTTTGAAAATAATAAAATAGGAATGGTTGAACATAAAGATGATAAAGAGTTTGGTTATGTTATATTAGATGATTTAAAAGTAGGAAATAATCAATTAAAAGTAATAGTGACTGCTGAAAACGAAGAAGAGAGAACTTATACATTTAATATAAATAGAAAGGATGAAGAAGGTAAAGTTATTGATAAAACTGAAGAAGAAATTACTTCAAATAGTGGAACTGGTTCTATTTATATGATAATTGTAGGTATAGTATTGGTTGTTGCTTTAGTTATTTTGGTTATAATATTAAGAAGAAAAAATTTATTTAATAAAGAAAAAAAATAATTAGGAGTAAGTAGTATGAAAAAGAAAATAATATATCTTAGTAGTTTTATTATATTGATATTAGGTATAGGTATATTTATAGATCAGGCTTTCTTTAAACCTACAGTAATAAATAGTTTTATAGCTTCAAAAATATATAGTAGTCCTGCAAATAATGCTTTTACTGATGATAATTTTTATAAATGTGTAGTAGATGCTTATAATAAGGAAAACAAAACTAGTTTACCATATACTACTAATTTAAATGATGAACAGTTAAAAACTATTACTGTGTTAGAATGTGATGGTTATGGAGAATCTGATGAAAACAAAATTAAAAGTGCTAATGGTATAGAAAAGTTAACAGCATTAATAGATTTAAGGGTAGAACATAATAAATTAACATCACTAGATGTAAGTAAGAATACATCATTAACATATCTGTATTTATTTAGTAATCAATTAACAGAACTAAATGTAAGTAAGAATACAGCATTAACATCCATAGATGTAAATTATAATAAATTTACATCACTAGATGTAAGTAAAAATATAGCATTAACAACTTTGAATGTAGGTAATAATCAATTAACAGAATTAGATGTAAGTAAAAATACAGCATTAACAGATTTGTATGTGAGTAATAATCAATTAACAAGTATAGATGTAAGTAAAAATACAGCATTAACAGATTTGTATGTAGGTGATAATCAATTAACAGAATTAGATGTAAGTAAAAATACAGCATTAACAGCTTTGAATGTAGGTGATAATCAATTAACAGAATTAGATGTAAGTAAAAATACAGCATTAATAGCCTTATATGTGAGTGGTAATAAATTAACATCTCTAGATGTAAGTAAAAATACGGCATTAACAGATTTGTATGTTAGTAATAATCAATTAACAAGTATAGATGTAAGTAAGAATACAGCATTAACAAAATTGCATATGGTTACTAATCAATTAACATCCCTAGATGTAAGTAAAAATACGGCATTAAAATACTTACATGTAGAGTATAATAAATTAACATCACTAGATGTAAGTAAAAACACATCATTAACAACCTTATATGTAGATCATAATCAATTAACATCACTAGATGTAAGTAAGAATACATCATTAACAGCCTTAGATGTTAGTAACAACAAATTAGCGGAATTAGATGTCAGTAAAAACATAGCATTAACATACTTGGGTGCACATGATAATTCATTTGTAACTAAGTTAATTGTTTATAAGGGTAATATAAATATAGGTGATTATAACAAATTTGCAAAATTACCTGAAGGCAAAACTTCTGTTTTAACTAAGTTGAGTAGTTATAGTAAAGATGTTGTTATAGATGAAAATAATATTAATATTGATATAGTTGGTGAATATGTTGTTACTGCTAGTTACAAACATAATATTTATACTAGTAATAACACTTATTCGGGAACTTATAATATTAAAGTAATAGAAATAACTAGTGATAAGTATGTTATAGATGATGATAAGGAATATATTTATACTGGTACTGATGTTGATAAGGATACTATACTTAAGAATATTAATTTAGATAGTGGATGTAATAAAGCTATTGAAGATAATAAGTTAATTATTAAGTATGGTGATGAGGTATTAAAGACATTTAAGATAGTTAATATTTCTAGTACTAAGTATGATTTAAGTAAAGAATATATATTTGATAATAATTTTGATATAAATAATATTAAGGTTGTTAATGGTACTAGTGATGTTAATAATAATGAATTATTAATTAAATATGAAGATGTAGTATTAAATAAATATAAATTAGTAAGTTATAATAGTACTAAATATGATTTGAGCAAAGATAGTATTAAAGTACTTGATAATAATATTGAAGAGTTTATTAGTAATATTAAATGTATTAATTGTAATGTTAAGATATTTGATGGTAATGAATATAAAGCTAAGGGTGACTTTGGTGATAATGATAAACTTAGAATATTATATAATGATGAAGTATTAAAAGAATATAGTTTAACTTATGGTGTAAATGGTATTTCTTTAGTTAATAAGAAAGTTAAGTTAAATTTAGATACTAAGAATAGTATTAAATTAGAATATACTATTAGTCCTAAGAATGCTGATAATAAAGAAGTTACTTGGAAGAGTAGTAATACTGATGTTGTTACTATAGACAATAATGGTGTTATTACTGCGAAAGGATATGGAGATGCAGTTATTACTGTTACTACAGTAGATGGTAATTATAGTGATACTTGTGATGTTAATGTATCTGAATTTATTACTTATACTATTACTTATAAGGATGGAGATAATAGTTATACTGAAGATTATGAAGAAGGAGATAGTGTTACTTGGAAGAGTGATATTACTAAGAAAGGTTATACTTTAGTAGGATGGAAGTATAATGATAAGGAATATAAATTTAGTGATAAGTTTACTATGATAAATGAAGATATTACCGTTACTTCGATATGGAATGTTAATAAATATACTATTACTTATGAAGTAAATGGTGGTAGTATTAACAATAAAACTAAAGAAGTTACTTATGATAGTAAATATGGTGTATTAGATATACCAAGTAAGAAAGGTTATACTTTTAAAGGATGGTATAAAGAAAATGATTTTATTAGTATGGTAGATGAAGATACTATAGTAAGTGATGATAAAGATCATACTTTATATGCTAAATGGGAAATTAATAGTTATAAGTTAACTATTGATACTGGTATTAATACTAATGAATATACTTTAAAGTATAATGAAGAAAAAGAAATAGTTATTCCTGAAAGAAAGGGTTATAGTTTTATTAAATGGAATATTACTGGTACTGATAGTAGTATTAATAATAATATATTTAAAATGGGTACTGAAAATAGTACTTTAGTAGCAGAATGGAAATTAATTATTCCTGAGATTAAAAATTATAAAGTTAAAGATAAATATATTACTGGTGTTAAGTTAAATACTAATGTTAATGATTTTGATTTGGGATTAGATAATATATATAATGTAAAGATAACTGATAAACTTCTTGATAATGGTTTAATTGGAACAGGAAATAAGGTTAATATATATTTAGATGATGAATTAGTTGTTAGTTATATTGCAGTAGTTAAAGGTGATACAACAGGTGATGGTAAGGTTATTGTAGGAGATGTAGCTAAACTATATCAATATTTAAAGAAAAAGATAACTATGGAAGATCATTTTGTAATAGCAGGTAATGTTGTTGATGTTGATAATGAAATTAAAGTAGGAGATGTTGCTAAGTTATATCAATTTGTTAAAGGTAAAATAAGTAGTTTGGAGTGATAGTGTGAGAAAGAAGATCATTTTAATGGGAGTGATATTAAGCATATTACTTCCTATTAATGTAAAAGCCTTAAGTGGTAGTATAAATATTAGTTGTAATGATTCTAATGTTATAGTGGGTAATAGTACTAATTGTAGTATTACTGGTAATTCTGATTCTGAAGTTAGTGCACTTGCTATGACTTTGTCTTCAGGAGGAAGTATTAGTATAAGTAATATTGTTACTTCTTCAGTATGGCAAGGTAATGGTAGTGATGGTGATATACAATTATATACTGATAGTAATAAAACTGGTAATTTTAGTATAGCAACTTTTAATGTTACTGGTAATAGTGTTGGTAGTGGAACTATTACTGCGAGTGGTGTTATGTTTACTGGAGCAGATTTTAATGATGTTGGTGTTTCAGGGAAAAATATTGTTATTAATGTAAAAGAAAAAGAAACTCCTAAACCTAATCCTGAACCTACTCCAAAACCTAGTAATAATGGTAATAATAACAATAATAGTAATAATAATCAGGTTAATAAGAGTAATGATGCTACTTTGAAGAATTTAAGTATTAGTGGTGTTAATTTTGAGTTTTCTTCTGATAAATATGATTATGAAGTAGATGTTAATAATGATGTTGATAAGATAGAGATTGAGGCTATAGTTAATAATGATAAGGCAAAGGTAACTATACCTGAAGATTTATCTTTGAAGATAGGTAAAAATAAATTTACTGTAATAGTGGAAGCAGAAGATGGTACTAAGAAAGAATATAATATTAGTATTAATAGATTAGATAGAAAATTATCTAATAATGCATACTTATCTAAATTAACAATAGAAGGATATGATATTATATTTAGAAAAGACAAGTATATATATAATATTGGTGATATTAAGAATAATAAACTAAATGTTAAAGCAGAAACTGAAGATAAAACTTCTAAAATAGATATATATGGTAATAATAGTATTGGTAAGAATGGGGTTATTGTAGTTAAAGTTACTGCTGAAGATAAAACTACTAGTGAATATATTATATATGTTAATAATAATTCTACAAATATTAAAGATATTTTACTAATATGTTTTTTATGTCTATTAATAATATCTATAATAATTAATTTTATATTAATATTAGTAAAAAGAAGAAAACTAAAAAACTAAGATAGAGTAATGAACTCTATCTTTTATTGTAAAATAATGTAATATAGTGTATAATATTATCTGTGAGGAGAAATTTATGAAAATTGAAAAATTAAATAAAGATAATATTAAAGAATTTATAAGGGATATAGATGCTGCTGAAGAGATAGAACTTAATATTAATAAATTAGAATATTATGCTGTTAAAGAGGATGATATTTATTTACTTGCTTTTGAAATGCTTAGTGATGAAGACAAGATATCTATTAAGTATGTTAATAATAAAGTAAAAGAAGATAAGTTTTTAGATGTTATTAATTATTTAAATAATATATTAGTAGTTAGAACTCATTTAATTATAGACTTATATAATGATAAATATATGGATGTATTAAGTAATAATTATAAATGTAAAGAAATATATGTTTCATTAATGAAAGATGATGTTACTGATAGTAATTCTAAATATAAAGAAGAACTTGCAGAGATTGATATGTATAATATTAGATATTTATCTTCGAAGAATGAAATAGTATGTAATTTAGTTAAACAAAATATTCAAGATGAGAGAATTATATTAGAACTTAATAGTAAATTTATTACTATGAATAGTAGTATTATTAGTTTTATTATTAATGATAGTATGATAGAATTATTTACTAAAGAACTTGGATATGATATAGTATATAAGAGTTTTGTTATAGTTAAGGAATAATCTTAACTATTTTTTTATAAAAATTTTAATTTGGAATTAAATTAATATATTATTTATATATTTTAATGTAATTATATGGTATAATTTATATGTATTAAATATTTTGATGGTGGTGAAATTATGTATAAAAATAAAAAAATATTTATATTAGGAATGGCTAGAAGTGGTTATGAAGTAGCTAAATTACTTTCTAGTGATAATGAGATATTTATTACTGATATGAAAGAACAAGAAAAAGATAAGGTGGAAGAATTAGAAAAATTAGGTGTTACTATTAAGATATGTGATGATCCAATAGAATACTTAGATGATAGTTTTGATATTATGGTTAAAAATCCTGGTATTAAATATACTCATCCTTGCGTAGTTAAGGCTAAAGAACTTGGTATACCAGTAATTAATGAAGTAGAAGTTGCTTATCATTATATTGATAAGAATGTTAAGATAATTGGTGTTACTGGTTCTAATGGTAAAACTACTACTACTAGTATTATATATGAAATAATGAAAAAGTCTTTTGGTGATAAAGTTATTTTAGCGGGTAATATTGGTACTCCTTTATGTCATTATGCTAAAGATATTAAAAAAGATAGTTACTTAGTTATGGAAATAAGTGATCATCAGTTATGTGATATGTATGATTTTAAGACTAATGTATCTGTTATGACTAATATATATGAGTGTCATACTGATTTTCATGATAGTCATGAAAGATATGTTATGACTAAGAAGAAAATATTTAATAATCATAGTAAAGATGATATAGCTATTATCAATATGGATAATAGTGAAGAGATGGAACTTACTAGTGATATTGTTAGTACTAAAGAATATTTTTCTTGTGATAAGAAGACTGATTGTTATTATAAAGATGATTTTATTTATTATAAAGATGAAAAATATATTGATACTAGTAAGATTATTTTAAAAGGTAATCATAATTATCAAAATATTATGTGTGCTATTCTTGCTACAAAAGTATATGGTGTTAGTGATGAGATAATTAAAGATGTTGTTAGTACTTTTAGCGGTGTTGAACATAGACTTGAGTATGTTGGCAATATTAATGGTAGAGAGGTATATAATGACTCTAAGAGTACTAATACTGAATCTACAGTTATAGCACTTAACTCTTTTGATAAGGATACTATTCTTATTATGGGTGGTACTGATAGAGGTCATTCTTTTGAAGAATTAAAGGAACCTATGAAACATACTAAGTTAGTAGTAGCTTATGGTGAAACTAAAAATAGAATAAAAGATTTTTGTGATAGAATTAAAATTAAATGTATAGTATGTGATAATTTAGTAGAGGCTACTGGTATTGCTTATGATAATTCTAAAGAAGGAAATATTATACTTCTTAGTCCTGCTTGTGCTAGTTGGGATCAGTTTCCTAACTTTGAGACAAGAGGTAAATTATTTAAAGATACAATACTAAAATATAAGAAAGGTTTATTTCTAGAAAAAGGTAAACATATTTATATGATGGGTATTGGTGGTATTAGTATGAGTGGTATTGCTGATATACTTGTTAATATGGGATATAAAGTTAGTGGTAGTGATAGAATGGAATCTTCTGTTACTGATAAACTTACTAGTCAAGGTATTAATGTACTTATACCACAAAGTAAAGATAATATTACTAAAGATATAGATTTTATAGTATATACTGCCGCAATAAAAGATGATAATGAGGAAATGATTGAGGCTAAAAAGAATAATATTCCTATGATGGAAAGAGGAGAGTTTTTAGGAGAGATTACTAAATTATATTCTAATACTATAGGAGTAGCTGGTACTCATGGAAAGACTAGTACTACTTCAATGATTTCTTGTATATTCTTAAAGGGTAATATGGATCCTACTATTCAAGTTGGTAGTATGCTTAAGAACATTAACGGTAATTATAGAGTAGGTAAGAGTGATACTTTGATTATTGAGGCTTGTGAGTATTGTGATAGTTATCTTAACTTTAAACAAAAATCCGCTATTGTACTTAATATTGATAATGATCATTTAGATTATTTTAAAAACTTAGATAATATTAAGAAGTCTTTTTATGAATATGTTAGTCATTTACCTAGTGATGGTTATTTAGTTATTAATAATGATGATGATAATAGTAGTCATTTAAAAGAACATACTAAGGCTAAAGTTATTACTTATGCTATTAATAATAAAGCTGATTATATGGCTGATAATATTAAATTTAATAAAGATGGTTGTGGTATATTTGATGTTATTTATGATAATAAGAATTTAGGTACTATTGAACTTTCTGTACCTGGAAGGCATAATATATCTAATGCTTTATCTACAGTGGCACTATCTATGGCTTATGGTATAGATTTTAATGATATTAAAGATGGTCTTAAAGATTATGAAGGAGCCTCAAGAAGAATGGAATATAAGGGTGAGTTCATGGGGGCTAAGGTATATGATGACTATGGACATCATCCTACTGAAATAGAGGCTACTGCAAAGGCTATTCATGGTATGGAACATAATGAAACTTGGGTTATATTTGAACCACATACTTATTCAAGAGCTTATAAACATAAAGAAGCTTTTGCTAAAGTACTTAGTGATTTTGATCATATTATTATTACAGATATATATGCTGCGAGAGAAAGCAATACTTATGGTATTAAAGAAGAAGATATTATTAAAGAAATAAAGAAATATGGTAAAGAGGCATTCCATATAAGTAATTATGATGATATTAAGACTTATTTGTCTGAATATGTTAATAAGGGAGATTTAATTCTTACTTTGGGTGCTGGTTTTGTTACTAAACTTGCTGATTTATTAGTAAATAAAGAAAATGAATGATATTATTTTTCATTCATTTTTTCTTTGAGAAATTTTTCAAACATAGTTAGTCCATATCTACTGTTGTAGTAATTAGGAAATTCATTTAAATGAGCTAAAGCTATTTTAGTAGTTATTATTAAATTGTCGTTGGTTACATTGGTTTCAGGATTTATTGTTCCATGTTCTAATTCAATATTCATTCCAGTTAATAATTCTTCTTTTGTAAATTTATCAAATTTAATATTTAACTTATTTGACACTTCTAGTACATCTTTTAATGTAAACATATTTATCACCAATTAAATATATGTTGTTTATTTAGAAAATAGATTAAAACTAATTGACTTTATATATATTATGTTGTATACTTTTATTAGTAATCATTACTAATAAGGAGAAGAATATGCGTAATACTAAACAAAGAGATTGTATACTTGATATAATTAATAATAGCTATGATCATTTAAATGCTTATCAGGTTTATGATAAGGCTAGAAAGATTATTCCTAATATTAGTTTGGGAACAGTATATCGTAATTTATCTTGGTTATGTGATAATAATAAAATTAGATTTTTTCTAGTAGATGGTACTTTTAGATATGATAGAAATGATATTCATGATCATTTTATATGTACTAGATGTGGTAATGTTATTGATATACCAAGAGATAAAAATATTAAAAAGTATATAAATGGTAATTTAGTAGTTGATTATGAAATAAAATATAAGGGCATTTGTACTAAGTGTCAAAGGGAGGAAAATTTATAATGGAATTAAAAGGAAGTAAAACTGAACAAAACTTAATGACTGCTTTTGCTGGTGAATCACAGGCTAGAAATAAATATACTTATTTTGCTTCGAAAGCTAGAAAAGATGGTTTTGAACAAATAGCAGATATATTTGAAGAGACTGCTAATAACGAGAAAGAACATGCTAAGATGTGGTTTAAGGAATTAAATGGTGGTGAGATTCCTAGTACTATGGATAATCTTTTAGCGGCTGCTGAAGGTGAAAACTATGAATGGACTGATATGTATAAAGGTTTTGCTGAAACAGCGAGAGAAGAGGGATTTACTAGACTTGCTTATTTATTTGAAGAAGTTGCTAAAATTGAAAAAGAACATGAAGAAAGATATAGAAAATTACTTGTTAATGTAAAAGATGGTTTAGTATTTTCTCGTGAGGGAGATAGAATATGGCAATGTAGAAACTGTGGTCATATTGTTATTGGAAAAGAGGCTCCTAAAGTGTGTCCTGTATGTAATCATCCACAAAGTTATTTTGAAATTAAGAAAGAGAATTATTAATTTAATTCTTTTTTCGCATATTTACCTATATATTACATATTAATATAGTGTGATAGACATGAAGAATATTAATTATAAAAAACTGGCTATTTTTATAGTGATTCCTTTAGTACTTGGAGGTATAGTTGGTCTTATTACTATGAAAGGTACTTCTAGTTATAATGGCCCTGTACCTAGATGGCTTTTCCCTGTAGTGTGGAGTATATTATATATACTTATGGGTATATCTAGTTATATTATTAGTGATAATAAGAAGTTACTTAATATTTACAAGATTAACTTAATAGTTAATTTACTATGGCCTATTATATTCTTTCTATTTAAACTCAAGGTATTGGCTTTCTTTTGGATACTTATATTAATTTTAATAGTAGGATATATGATATATAAGTTTTATCAAGAAAATAAATTATCTAGTTATTTACTTATACCTTATATATTATGGCTAGTATTTGCTTCAGTACTTAATTTATTGGAACTTTAAATAGTTCTTTTTTTCTTGATATAAATATGGTAAAATATTATCTGAGGTAGTTAGTATGATTAAAGAAGTTAGAAGTAAAGGTAAAAAGATATTTAAAAGTAATTTTTGGAAGGTAGTAGCAGTATGTTTTATTACTGCAATTATGACTGGTGGTTCTACTATATACTTAATAAGGAATGAGTATAATTCTAATAATAGTAATTTAATTCATCAAAGTGGTATTTTAGATAATAAAAGTAATTCACAAATAGTAAGAGACTTTATTAAGTCAGTAAATAAAACTAAAGATAAAGTAGATATTTATTTAAGTAAGACTACTAAAGGTATTATTGCTACTTTTGTTAATAATATTCATAGTTCTAGCTCGTTTGTATTTGGTACTCTTAATGCTGTTAATGAACTTGTTTTTAAGAATAAAGTGACTTCTGGTATTATTATCTTTATTGGTGCTTTAATTAGATTTTTGTATTGGTTTTTTGGAAGTAATGTGATTAAAGTTGGCAAGACTAGATTTTTCTTAGAAAATAGAAAATATAAGAAAACTAAAATGAAAAGATTATTATTTGCCTATCAAGATAAAAAATATAAGAATATAGCAAAGGTTATGTTTAAGAAATGTTTATATGAATTTTTGTGGTCATTTACTATAGTTGGCGGTATTATTAAACATTATTCTTATTATTTTGTTCCTTATATTATTTCAGAAAATCCCGATATGAAGTCTGGAGATGTTATTAGATTATCTAGAAATATGACTAAGGGTTATAAATGGAAGATGTTTTTACTTGATTTGAGTTTTATACCTTGCTATATACTTGGTATTATTACTTTTAATATATTTAATTTACTTGTTACTAATCCTTATAAGGAATGTACTTATACTGAATTATATATAAATATAAGAAAGAATTATATTACTAGTAAAATGTTAGGATATGAATGTTTAAAAGAAGATTTAGATGGTCCTCAGTTAGATGAAGAATATCCATATGATACTAAAAGAGAAAAGAAAAAAATAAAAAAGATTAAATATAATATTTGGGAACTTATTCTATTATTTTTTGCTTTTGCTTTTATTGGTTATTTATGGGAGGTAATATTACATTTATTTAGTGATGGGGTATTTGTTAATAGGGGTTCTTTATATGGCCCTTGGCTTCCTATATATGGATGTGGCGGAGTACTTACTTTAGTCTTACTTAATAAATATCGTGATAATCCAACATTAGTATTTTTTGCTTCAGTAATAATGTGTGGTATAGTAGAATACTTTAGTTCTTTATTTATGGAACTTGCTTTCAATATGAGATGGTGGGACTATACTGGATATTTCTTTAATATAAATGGTAGAGTATGCTTGGAAGGATTATTATTCTTTGGATTTGGATGTACTGTGAGTATTTATATAGTAACACCTTTACTACTTGAATTATTTCATAAATTAGATAAAAGTTATATTAAGTTTTTGACTATTATGTTAAGTGTATTATTTTTAACTGACTTTGTTTTCTATTTAACTATAGGGCCTAACAAAGGAAATGGCATTACTTCTTATGATAGTTATGCAGACACAATAGATGTCAAATTTAATAAATTATTATAATTATGTTGACAATTAGTTTATAGTGATGTATTATTAAATTGTACTATTTATAGTAGTACAATTTATGGTGGTGAAAAAATGTTAAGAATATTAACTTATATTGTTATGGTAATAACTAGTTTTTACTTGTTATACTTTATGATTATTGCTATAGGAATATTTAAGAAGAAAAAAGAAAAAGTTTTAGTAGATAAAAAGAATAATTTCGCTGTTATAATAGCTGCGCGAAATGAAGAAGCAGTTATTGCTAATTTAATTAAAAGTTTAAAGAAACAAACTTATCCTAAGGAGCATTATGAAATATATGTTATTGTTAATAATTGTACTGATAATACTGAAGAAGAGGCTAGAAAAGCTGGTGCTAAAGTTATAGTATGCACTGAAAAAGTTAAATCTAAGGGAGAAGTTCTTAAGTTTACTTTTAATAAATTAAGAAAAGAAAAAGATATTGATGCTTATGTTATATTTGATGCAGATAATTTAGTGCATAAAGATTTCTTGAGTAAAATGAATGATAGTCTTAATATGGGCTATTCTGTAGTACAAGGATTTAGAGATACTAAGAATGTTAGTGATAACTGGCT
>CAKOLH010000010.1 GCA_934096105.1 uncultured Bacilli bacterium
CAAAAGAAGATTCTGCTAGTTCTGTAGGAAAAGTAGTTAACTCTAAATATAGATTCATAGTTACATCTCTATTACAACTACTATTCTTTTTTACTTCAATATCTTTTATAGTTCCTTCTTCTTTAGTTAATACTGGTATCATATCTACACCATTTATCGTAGATCCACCTGCAAAGGTAACTGTGGGTGTACAAATATTTAGATTAACTAAAGCATTAGAACTACTCTTCCATATATAATAAGCAAAACTACTACCTACCAATAATACTAAAACTATTATTCCTATTGTTATATACAATTTATTTTTTTTCATAATAATTCCTCATTTTTATTATTATACCTTACATATAGTAATTTTACCATAAGTAATATTTTTTTACAATAAATATTATAAAAAAAACATAAGGAAGACCTTAGGCTTCCTTATGCCTCTTAAGACTACAGGCTTAAGAGGATATATAATATTATTTATTAATATATTCTTTCATACCCTCTATATCATTTATATTAAACTTACTAGTAGTTTTATTTTTCATATTTTTTATTTCTATAGTACCTTCATTTACTTCGTTTTCTCCTAGTACAATAACATAAGGTACATTATTTTTATCAGCGGATTCAAATACTTTCTTTAATTTTCTATTATTCATTTCTATTAGTACTTTGATATCCTCTTTTCTTAAACTATTAGCTAGTTTTAATGATTCTATATTAGTATTCATAGGTACTATAAGTACATCATATAATACTTCATTTACTTCTTCTTTTAATATTTCACATATTGGTACGATACCAAAAGATATTCCTACGGCAGGGTATGTATTACCATCATCTATAAAGTTGGTAATTATTTTATCATATCTTCCTCCCCCTCCAATAGCGGACATAATTCTTTGTTTCTTATCAAATACTTCAAATACTGTACCAGTATATATTTCTAATCCTCTAGCAAGATATGGAGTAAACTTACATTCTGTTATTTCTAGACTATTTAAGTAGTTAAATAATTCTTTTATTTCTTCTTTTCCTTCGGTAAATGTATTATTGGTAATATCTAAATTATCTAACTCTTCAATAGTACATTTGAAGTAACTAAATAGTTTATCTAGTTTTTCATCTTCTATATCATAAGAAGATAATTCTTCTTTTACTCCTCTTTCTCCTATTTTGGCTAGTTTATCTACAGATAGTATTACTTTATTCTTGATATTTTCATCTATACCTGCTGCGAGGATGAAGCCTTCAAGTAACTTACGATTATTTACTTCTATATAGACATCTATTCCTAGTTTTTTATAACATAGACTAGTCATAGATAACATTTCTGCTTCGATATATGTTCCTTCTATACCACAGACATCAACATCACACTGATAGAACTCTCTTGCTCTACCTGTCTTTACTGGACCATCACGAAATACTTTTCCTACTTCGTATCTTTTTAATGGTAATGTTATATTTTTATTTACATTCATACTAATTACTTTAGAAAATGGTACTGTAAGATCATATCTTAGTCCTAGTTTTCTATCACCTTGGTCATTTAGGGTATATACTTCTTTTAGTATTTCACTACCACCAGCATACTTTGATGCTAATAGGTCATAATAACATAATATGGTAGTATCTAGTGGCATATATCCAAACTTTTCAAAAGTACTAGTTAAGGTATTTATTACTCTTCTTTTTATTAGTTCTTCTTTAGGAAGACTATCACTAGTTCCTTTTACATTCATCAACTTCATTTGTATCACCTTTATTCTTTAATCTTTACTTTATTTGTAAAATCTATTTCTAATAATTCTAATAAGTCATTTATTTTAATAAATTTGCATTCTTTATTGGTATCAGAAAATTTTACTGGTATTCCACCTACTTCGCTCCAGTATTCTAAGTTAGGCATAAAGTCATCTACGAGGATGGCTCCTTTTGGATTTACTATATCGCCTTTCTTAATTATTTTTGGAACGACATTTAATTTGATGTCTGGAAGTACTGAAGTAAAGTATTTAAACTTTGCTCTTATTTCTCCTTCAGAATTAACATGAGTTAGTATTTCGACATCAAAATGTTTACTTAACTCTTTTATTTTTTCAATGGAATTGTTTATTTCTCCAGCATCTGCGATTAGTGTCTCCCATGACAAGCTTTTATAGAAGTCATCTATTTTATCTTCAGGAATACCTCTTTCTTTTATCATTTGATAGGTATAATTTATTGTATCTAGAATTACACCATCACAATCTAAATATAGTTTTTGCATAATTGCCCCCTTATTTTTATTTTAAAGTGGTAGTTACTTGTTCTACTCCTGTATAGTACTCGGTAATGGTACTATTTACTACTTTGATTACTGTAGGGTCCGCTACTTTTAATTCTGATATATCTGATACTACTCCTGATGGGTCGCCAACTATATTGGCATTAAATGCATCATGTAGGTCTACTTTGTATACTTTGGTAGTAAGCTTGTTAATAGTACTTGTCACTTCATTATTTTCATTAGTAGTGTCGTAGTAGTAGACATAGTATTCTTCTTCAGATTGTCTTAATGAATCTACTCCTAGTATCTTATTTGATATAGTGCTTACATTATCAGTAGTATTATTATCTTTCTTATCAAACCACTTTATGTCTTTAGTAATAAATATTCCTGTTAGTATATAAAGTATTACAAAAAATACTAATAAAACTACAATTATTGTAATAAACTGTTTCATAGTCATTGGTTTTTCTTTACTTAGTTTTTGTACTTCTCTAACATTTTTTCCATTTCTTTTTGCTTCTTTTCTTCTTAATTCTCTTCCCATAATTACACATCCTTCTAATTAATTATAATATATATTTTTAACTTTGTAAATTAATAAAAGACATTCTTTAGATATAATCCTTCTGGATTTGCTGTTTTACCTGCGGCTCTTCTATCTTCTTTTTTTAATATATCTATTACTTCTTCACTTTTTATTTTGCCTTCGCCGACCACGATTAGGGTACCAACGATATTTCTTACCATATATCTTAGGAAACCTGTCCCTACGAATACGAGGGTTATTTTATTTATGTCTTTGCTATCTCTAATTATATTTGTTTGAGATATTGTTCTTACATAGTCGTCTTTTTCTTCGTCTGTTTTGGTAAATGACTTGAAATTATGTTCTCCTTCGAGATATTTCATGGCTCTTTCCATTTCGACAACATCTAATTTTTTGTTATGCTGATAGACATAGTTTCTTTCTAATGGATTATATTCACCCATGTTTAGTTTGTAGATGTATTCTTTACCTATCGCAGAGAATCTAGCATGAAAGTCCTCTGGTACTTCTTTGGCATCTTTTACATAGATATCATTTGGTAAAAGGCTGTTTAGTCCTCTTACTAGTTTGTCGGTAGTTATTTTTGTTTCTAAATCAAAGTGAACTTTTTGGTTTAGGGCATGTACTCCGGCATCAGTTCTTCCTGAAGCATGAGCATCTACTTTCTTACCTCCATTTATTTCTTTTAATGCTTTTTCTAGTTCTGACTGAACTGTTCTTTCTTTAGGCTGCTTTTGATAGCCAGAGAAGTCTGTCCCATCATAACTAATTGTAATTAAATATCTCATAATACTTCGCTCCTTAATAAATTTATTATATCATTTATTTGCTATTTATAAGTATGTTTTTGGTTTCTTTTTCTAATTCTTTTAGACTTTTATCTGGTGCTGGTAAATCTTCAGGCATAGTACCGCCATTTTTAGCTATTACCTCTCTAATGTTTTTACCAATATTATAGTGAGTTTTATTTGCTTCAGATTCACCCTCTATATTATCTTTTTTCAATTTTGCTTCAGTTTGGGTAATTCTAAAAAGATTAGCTGCAAGTTCTTCACTACCCATATTATCTAGAATATCTTCACGATATCTTAATTTCTTTCTTTTAGCAATATCATTTGCTGTTTCTCCATTATATAATCCTTTATAACCAGCATTATGAAATTTATCAAAGTTCTTTACGCCGGCTTTTTTAGCAGTTTGATTTAGTGAATAGTTACCTTTTTTAGTTAGATTTCTCTGATAGAATCTTTTTTCATCTTCGCTTAAACTAGAGTAATCTCTTTCAGTAAGTTCCATTTTTCTTGTCTGTACAGCAAAATAGGTTTGAGCAAGAGCAACACTTTTCTTCCTACTATCACCATTTTGTGCTATCAAATAGCAAGCATATCTTGATAACTTGTAATCAGTAATAATTTTTACACCACCATTTGGCATATTTGATGTTTTGGCGGCTCCGCCAAAATGGTCTGAAGCCTTATAACCACCCCACTCACAAGCAATTTTTGCTTTATCAATTACACCTTCGAATTTTCTCCATTCGGTATATTGTAATGCTTTTTGTAACTCTCTTGCTTCCCAGTATTCATTGCCATATTCATCGGTATGTTTAATACTTTCGAATGTAATATTATTAGTTTCTAAATTATTCATTTTATCTTCCCCCTTTAATTAATTTAGTTTTATTTTTATGTTAGTAAATTGTATAAAGTACTATATTTACTGCTTTTACAAAGTATCATTACTAATTTTATTACTTTGTAATTTTTAATAACAGATTATTATAATTAGTATTAATATATTTAGTATTAGTAATAGACTATTTATTTTAGTCCATTTATTAGTACGATAGTTAGTTCTTGATTTGCCATAATTATATAATCTTATATCCATTATATCTGCGGATTCTTCTGCTCTTTTTATTGATAGAGTAAACATTGGCATTAGAATACCACTGATGCTTATTATTTTTTCTTTGATATTTTTGGTATCAAAGTTTATTCCTCTTAGTTTTTGAGCATTTATTATTCTACTTGCTTCTTCAGTTAGTGTAGGAATATATCTTATTGATAAAGTTATTATCATGGCTATATCTCCTACGGGGATTAATTTATTAAATGGTTTTAAGAGAGTTTCTATACCAAAGGTTAGTTCTGTTATACTAGTGGTATATGTTAGTATAGAGGAATATAAGACAATAAATATTAGTTTAAATATATCAAATATTATTCTATTTATACTTGTAAAGAAGATTAAATCTATAATAAATATAAATATTAGAAATATTTTTATACCATAAATATTTTTTAGGTATACTTTTATATCTATGTCACTATATAGTATAGTTAATAATAGATATAAACTAAGTAAGGTTATGTCTATATAACTATCTATAAAGAAGATACTTATTATCATTATTATTAATGATATTATTTTAAATACTGGATTTAACTTATGAACTACTGATGATTTATTTATATATCTACCTATGGTAATATTATTTAACATTACGATATATATCTTTCATTAATTCTTTTATATCAAAAGTTAGTTCTAAGTTAATATTTTTCTTTTTATTTACAGCATTTATAAAATCTATTATTTTTGGTATTTCTACTTTACTAGTTTTAATCTTACTAATATTATTTAATAATTCTTTCTTTACTCCTGAACTTATTATTTTACCATTTTTTAGTAGTAGATAGTTATCTGCTGCCTTTATAGCAAATTCTATATCACTTGTTAATAATATTATTGTTTTGTTATATCTAGTTTTTATTTTCTTTAATAATTTTATTAGATATTCTTTATTTCTACTATCAAGGTTACTTGTGGGATTATCAATAATAATTAATTTAGGATTTAGTGATAATACTATTCCTAGGGCTAGACTTTCTTTTTCACCACTTGATAATTCAAATGGACTTTTATCTAAATATTCTTTTGGTAGATTAACCATTTTTAGTGAGTCTTCTATTCTTTTGTTTATAGTACTTACTTTATAATCATATTTTTTTAAGCCAAACTCTAATTCTTCTCTTACGGTGTTAAAGATAAATGCTTCTTCAGGATTATTAAATACTACCCCGATATTTCTTCCTTTATAGGTATTAGTTATTTTACCATCGTAATCTTTTTCAAGATTACTTATTAGATAAGTAAAGTATGATAGACTTTCTCCCGATACTATGGTAGTTATTTTACCATCTTCAAAATCATAGTTAAACTTTTTTAAATTACTTTTATAGGTTACATTATTAAAACTTAAGGCCATAGTTTGTTCATTACCTCGTTTTCACTAAAATATACTTTATCTAACAAATCATATAGTATTAGATTTTGGGATAGTTTTACTATAAATGGTAGTTCAAAACCTTTTCTTTCTAAATAATCATTTTTGTAGATTTCTTCTTTTGTTTCATCTTTGATTATTTTACCATTTTCTAATACAATGATTCTATCAGAAAATAGTGTTTCTTCAAGATTATGAGTTATTAGTATTATAGTAAGTTTTTCTTCTTTTTGATATTCTTTAAGTAATTTAAAAACTAATTTTTTATCGGTATCTGTTAGTTTGTTTATTGTTTCATCAAGTAATAATATTTTAGGACTATGAATTAAACTTGAGGCAATGGCTACTTTTGTTTTTTCACTTTCAGTCAAGAGACTTGGTTCTTTATCTAGAATATCCTCGAGTTTGAACTTTTTAGATATTATGTCTATTAAAGTAGTCATTTCATCACGAAAATAGCCTAAGTTTTCTAGTGAAAATACTAAGTCATCTCGTACTGTTTCTCCAATAAAATGGGTTTCACTATTTGCAAAGCAAACGGAAAATACTCTTCTTATTTTTTTTATGAATTGTTCATTTAATAAATAGCCATCTATGGTAATATAGCCTTCGGCTTTATATAGTCCTATTAGTATTTTGGCTAAAGTACTTTTACCTGAGCCATTCATACCTATAATTGAGACAAAAGAAGACTCTTCTATTTCTAAATTAAAATCTTTGAATAGATAATTGTCTTCAAATTTAAATGACATATTATTTACTTTGATGATTTGTCTTTTCATACCTAACACCCTCGATATATATTATATATTAATTATGCTTAAAAAACAAGGAAATATAAAGAAAAAAGCATCTTAAAATTAAGATAACTTATTATTTTACTCTCTTTAGTTTTTTATGTACTTCTTTAACTTCGCCGTAACTAAAACGATCTAAAGTATTAACATTTAGTTCTTCAGAATATATTTTATCAAAGTTTAATTCTTCTACGGCAATTTTACCTTCAGGTGTTTGTAATTCTTCATACATATCAAGAAATAAGTTTGATTTTTTTACATCTTTAATTATTGCTTTTTCTTTTAGTATTCTATTAGTTAAATATATTGTACCACATATTGTAGCTATTGTTAGGTAGGCTTTCATAGTACCAAATTCAATACGATTAGCTATATATGAACCCGCTAATGTAGTTAATACTGCTGTATCAAAGTTCTTTTGTAAAGTATATGGTCTTAGATTTATACTTTCATTTCTTTCTTGTAATTGTTTTAACATTGTTTCTTGAACCTTTTGTTTTTGTTCTTCAGTATAATTAAAAATGTGTTCTATTCTATCATCAAGATAAAATACTGCCATGTTACTACCCATGGTGAAATAGAATTTTATAACATTACTTAATTCTTCTGGCCCAGTGTAAAATTTCATGGTATCACCTCTTTGACAGTGACTACTATAACATAGATAGAGGTTTTTTTCAAGGAATTTGTGTAAAATTGTCTTTTAACTATAAAGTTTTATAGACTTTCTTATGGTAATTTGATAAAATGTAAGTAAGAGGTGGAACATGAAAAATAAAACTATTACCAAAGTTATAAGAGTGGATAATGAGACTAAAAAATTAATGAATGACTTTTATAGAGATATGAAAAGAGATAAAACTCCCCCTTATGCTATATTTCAAGCTGATACTGGTGATACTATAGTTACTTTATATGAATCTGGTAAAGCAATGTTTCAAGGAGTATCCGCAGATATTGAAGCTGGTATGTGGGAAAGTATTGGTAAAGATAAAGAGAATATTGATTACTTTATAGATAGGGAAGAAGTTAAAGAAAAAAAGGAAGAAACTACTATACCAATAGATATTTCTTCAGTTGGTTCTGATGAAGTTGGTACTGGTGATTATTATGGACCTATCGTAGTAACTGCATCATATGTAAATAAAGATGATATTCCTTTCTTGACTGAACTTGGAGTTAAAGATTCTAAAAAATTATCTGATGAACAAATACTAAAAATAGTTCCTAAAATTATTAAGAGAATTAAATATAAAACTATTATGTTATCTAATAAAGAATATAATGAGAATTATGGTAAAGATATGAATATGAATAAGATAAAGGCTGTACTTCATAATAAAGTATTAACTGAGATGGTTAAGGATAATGAATATGATTATATTGTTGTAGATCAGTTTGAACCTGAATCATCTTATTATAGGCATTTATCTGAAGTACCTAGTCCTTTGAAGGGAATTACTTTTATTACTAAGGCTGAAGACAAGTGTTTATCTGTTGCTTGTTCTTCACTAATAAGTAGATATATCTTTGTTAAGGAAATTGATAAACTTGGTGATAAGTATGGTATCTTCTTACCTAAGGGAGCTAATTATTATGTTGAAGATGTTGGTATTAAATTAGTAGAAAAATATGGGGTAAATGTTTTAAAAGAAGTAGCTAAATTAAATTTTAGTAATACTGATAGAATATTAAAAGAAGTAAGAAAATAATCTTGCTTCTTTTTATAATAAATAGACTATATTAATCTTTATAATATGTTTGATTTTTATTAGTTGGATTATCTGGATATGTCATTTTTATTAAATTGTTTTCAATAGCGGGAACTAGATAGTTTTCTCTAAATGAAACTCTAGATTTCATATCTACTAATTTCATTAACTCATTAGCACTATATTTAATTCCAGGTTCCATTGTATCAAGTAATTTTTTTATATATGGACTTATATGATTAATTTGATTATTTACTCCAACAATTAAAGTATCTAGTTCTTCATCAATCATTTTTAACATAAATTCTATAAATTCAGTTGAATTACCCATTGCATTACAATTAGCAATTACTCTATAGTATTCATCTTGATATTTTTTTATTGCGCTTTCTATTGGAACATATTCAAATATATCTTCATATTCAGATAAGATAACATTCTGCCACAATCTAGCGGTTCTTCCATTGCCATCACCAAATGGATGTATAAAGACAAATTCATAATGAAATACTGAAGATAATATTAAGGGATGTATTTCGCTCTTTTTTTCTTTCATCCAATTAAATAGTTGCTCCATAAGTTCTTCTACTTGATTTGCTGGTGGACAAACATGTATGCATTTACCATTTTCATCAAAAACTCCTTCGCCAGTACTTCTAAACTTTCCAGATTCCTCTGTAGTTAAATATGTCATAATGCCGTGTATTTCTTTTAAATCTTTTATACTATATGGATTTACTTCTTTAATTTTTAAATAAGCATTATAAGCGTTTTTTACTTCTTGTATTTCTTTTTCTGGTCCAATTACCAATTTACCATCAATAACATCTTTAACTTGACTAAGTGATAAAGAATTTGCCTCTATTGCAAGTGATGAATGAATAGATTTTATTCTGTTATTTCTTCTTAAGACTGGCATTTTATTTAAATCTTTATAGTTTTCAAGTCCACCGATTTTCTTCATAATTGAAGAAACTTTTTCTAGCATAATATTAGTTATTTCAAATGGTGGTATATAATTTTGCATTTAAATCACCTCATTTTTTTCTACTAATATTATACTATATATATTAATTATAGTCAATCTACTTGTATGTTTTCTTGTATGTTTTCTTGTATGTTTTAGTCATAGACAAACTTACCTAATACTTTAAATACACTCTCTATGCCTTTCTTTAATACATCATTTACTTTAGTGGATACTTTGTTGGTACCTCTTGTTAATTTGGTTGTGTAGTCAGTACTGGTATTAACTACATAATCTTCAATACTAACATCCTTACCTTCACTTACATCTTTTTCAAACTTCTCCATTGATTCTTTAGTTAAAACTGTTTTATTACGAAGATTATATTCATAATAACCACTTTTTTCTATTACATAGGCTATGATAAAGCTTAAGAATAATACTATGAATACTATTTTTAATATTTTTTTCTTATCCATTATTATCACCTTTTATATAGTAATATAATATGTTAGATATTGCTTCAGTAGTATTAAGTACTTCATCGATATTGTTATCTACTCCTCCTACTTCAATTAAAATACTATTAGGACTGATATCTTGGTTATATATACCGTCTACTCCAGGGCCTTCTTTTTTATAGATACCTCTAGATAAACCTTTATAATATTTATTGAATAAGTTATTTAAGTCTTCGCTTAATTTTAGATTATCTTTATAATTATCATGTTCTAATCCTACGACAAAGAGTATTCTGGCATAGTCTTTACCATTTATGTTTACACTAGTTACATTTTTATTTACTGAGTCTCTATGAATGTCAATAAAATATTTTAGAGTACTATATTTATTCTTTTTATCTAAGATAAATATTCGTGAGGCTTTATATGAACTAGCATGATTCCAATTATTTATACTTAAGAATTCGGATAAGTTAGAATCTTCAACTATCGTGGATAGTCCTTTACTATTTAGTTTTTCTTTTAATAAGTAAGAAGCCATTAATACATTGGGTGTTATTCCATAGATATCTAAGTTTGAACTATTATAGTTTTCTAATTGATGTGAATTATAAATATATATAATAGGACTATCTATATCTACAGGATTTGGATCTTCAATATAAGAACTTATCTTTTTTAATTCTTCTAGATTACTATAGTCATCGTTATGTTCATAATCTTTATTAGAGGAGGTTATACTCCTATCAAGAATTGAACTAGGATTAGTAAAGTCTATACTAAACAAAAACTTAGTACTGTTATTAACAATATTTATTAGTTTGTAATCGCCAATTAGATGAGAATTACCTCCTTTTAAGAGAAAGTTAATAAATTCTTTATTATTTATGTTATTACTATTTTTTAAAGAATAATAAAAAGTTATGGAAAAGATTATATATATTACTATGATATAGATAAATGATAGTTTTATTTTTTTCTTTACTATTTTTTTTAATTTCATTTTACCATTCATGATATCATCACCTAGTAATAATATATAACATTAGTTAATAGTTTTATGTCGAAAAAAAGTAGGTTACCCTACTTATTGTAAATCTGTTCTAAAGTTTTTTAGTTCATCAATAAATTCATCTGTTTCTTCATCATCAGTAATATTGTATATTTTATCTTTTACTTTTAATAATTCATCATAACTTATTATTGCTTCTTCTTCTTGTTTTCTTTCATAGTCAGTTAGTTCTATATTAGATGGCTTTATTTCTTCTTCCATTCTTTCAACAATGTCTGAAGCAAACTTCATATTATCATTTACTTCATAAGCGTCTTCCATTGCTTCAAGTGGAGATAAAGCATCTTCATGGAAATCTATACCTGTCAGAATATCCTCATTTGTATGATAGTCTTCCTTTGGTAATTCTTCTCTACTTGATAATTCTCTATCAATATGAATTGGTGATGTTTGAACTCTTTTTTCTCTTAAAACATTCTTTGTATATAAACCATTATTATTAGTATTTACTGGTATTTTTTCTTCTTTTACTTCTTCTTTTACTTCTTCTACTTTTTCTAATTCTTTTGGTTCAATTATTTCTTGTTTTGGTAATTCTTCTACTATTTCTTTAGGTTCTTCTTTTATTTCATTAAATATTAATGGAGTATCTTCATGAGTATCATTTAATTCTTCTTTAATACTATTTTCTTTTAGATATTTAGATAATTTTCTATTTTTTAGTAGAAGTACCACAAGTAGAAAAATAACAAATACAAAAAGAAATACTACTATCCAAAAGAAAAATAAACCATTACTTGATAAATTGTTATAGAAATCATTAAATGAATTTATCATTATATTCACCTCTTACTGCGATAAAGTTAAATACTGCGCCAGCATATATGGCAGCAGTTTCCACTCTAAATATTAGGTCTCCAAAAGATACTGGATTATAATTATTTTCTAATAAATATGTCTCTTCTTTAGGACTTATTCCACCTTCTGGACCTATTACCATTATAATTTTAGCACAATCTTTTATGCTTTGTAAATAGTAATTTAGTAATTTATCTTTTTCTTTTGTAGAAGCTACTAATTTGATATCATAATCTAGATTTACTAAATCTTTAATACTCATGATATCGGTTATTTCTGGGATATCTGTTCTCTTAGATTGCTCACTAGCCTCCTTGCAGATCACTTGCCATCTTACTTTTTTCTTATTAAATCTTTCTTTATCTAATTTAACAACGCTTCTTTCCATATCGACTGGAATTATTCTTGATACACCTAGTTCGGTTAGTTTTTGAAGAATTAAATCTATCTTTTGTTCTTTTACTAAACCTATGGCTATTGTTAATTCTATATTTAGTTTATTTTCTTTACTAATAGTATCCTCTACTGAAAGAGTTAATGGATCTAGATTATCTATATTACATATATATAATACTTTATCATATACTACTTCTATTTTATCATTTATATTCATTCGCATAACATTCTTAATATGATGAATATCTGACTCTTCAAGTATTAAGTTATTTTGTTCTTTTCTTTTGGCGAAATATCTTTGCATATATACCACTCTCTTCTAGATTTATTTTCTTTTTTCTTATTATATAATACATTGGAACTATTATAAAGGCTCCGAGTACATCTACGATTACATGTTGTTTTATGAATACTGTTGATAACATTATTAATACTGATGTTATTGTTATTAATATTTTGTATTCTTTTTTTATTTCTTTGACATCTAATGTGGATATTATAAATAATATGGCTAAGGCACAATGGGCTGATGGAAATAGATTTACTGGAGTATCTACTTTGTATATGATATTTATTATCCATGTTGAAATGCTATCTACTACTAGTGGTTCTCTAGTCATAGTGGTTGGTAATAGTATAAATATTATTCCTTCAAATAATGCATATATTAGACATGTTACTATGTATCTATCAAATACTTTTTTGTTATATTTTAATATTAGTAATGGTATTAAGAATAATAATAAATACCACAAGACATAGAATATTATAAAGGCTGGTATAAATGGTATCATATTATCTAAATAGTTATTTAGATGCATTGGTGTACCTTGAAATAGTTTAGTTATACTATATACTGATGTTTGAAATAGAAAGGTACATACTAATATTATTATTCTATTTTTATTTTCTTTAATATACTTCTTCATATTTACACCTCTTACTACATTATATTGCCTTTAGATAATTATATCATACAAAAGGAAAAAGAGATATAATTTTATCTCTTATTTATTTTATTTCACTTTAAGCTTATAATCTTAAAGTTTTAGATTAAGCCTAATTCTTAGTCTTAATCTAATGTATCTACATACCTATTATATATAAGCCATAAATATATATTATGATGCTATTCTAAATACTTTAGCACTAAATTCTTGCATACTTTTATTTTCTGCATAATCTAATACTTTATTATAGTTATCTAGTAATGCTTCATAAATTTCTTCAACAGTTTTACTTGTAACAACTGCTATTTTAGTGGTTCCATAAGCAAATCCTTCTTTTACTTTTTTACAGATTATTCTTGTCATTATATAATCTTTCTATTATAGGAATATCATATTTTTTACTTTTTGAATAGTATTTTTTTAATAAAAAAAGAAAGAGAATTAATCTGCTTTCTAATACTTTTACTCACTCTTATATACTTCAACTAGTGAACTATAGCCACCAGTAGGAACTCTAAATCCTTTAGATCCTTTACTATACATATCTCCAATTACATATCCTTTTATATTATCTAGGTTACCTAATGTATCTTTCCAATTTTCTATATTACAAGAAATATATACATTTTTAGTCTCACCTGGTTTAATTATATATGCTGTTTCTGAGATAGCTGGTGAATAAGCACCACCGCCTCTAGAAAAGTTACCACATATTTGTGTTTTCCTCTCACCTGATAAGGAATCATAAGAAACAAATGTGTTATAATTAATTTTATCCTTACTATTGTATGCCTGTTGTAATTCTTCAGAATCAGTAGGATAAACAACTCCAACTACTAAAGATTTACTACTATTATTTTTCACACTAAATAATTGTACTATTGATAGAGTTTTACTATTTTCATAACCTTCTTTAACATATGCTTTATCTAACATTTTTAATTCTAATCCTATACTATCAACTTTACCTGAAGTGCCATAGTCAAATGCATCACTACTAGCATTATTATTAGTGTTATTATTTGTACCACTATTACCTGAATTATTATCACTTGAACTATTGTTACCTTGATTATTATTATTATTGTCTATACTTGATGAACCATTGTTATTTGTTCCATTTTGATTTCCATTCAAGCTACTATCTTTTTTATTTAAAGCAAATGCTCCAAATACTACTAGTGCTACAACTACTGCAATAATTATATATTTTGTTTTACTACTTGATGGCTTGTTATTATTATTTTGTGGGGTATTATTATATTGCTGTCCATTATAATTGGTATTCATGCCTTGATTGTTGTTCATATTCATGTTATTATTCATATTCATATTGTTATTCATATTAGTGTTATTATTCATATTTTGATCGTTATACATTTTCTTATTACCTACTTTCTATATTTAAATTATAAAGTAATAAAATTTCTTTGTCAATATTATTTTTTACTTTACATTATTAGTTTACATTAAATTAATATAATTATACTTACTAATATTATACTCTAAATATATATCTATGGCTTATATATAATAGACTTTATTTTGAGACTAAAATTAGGCTCAAAATAACGCTCTAAGACTTTAGACTTAGAGCGCATATATTATCTTTTTAACATCTTATTAAATTTAGTAAACTTACTATCATCATCTAATGTTGTTTCAGATAATTCTTTAAATAAATCTTTTTGTTTTTTAGTTAATTTACTTGGCATAACGACATCTACTATTACATACATATCGCCTTTTTTATTATTAATATCACTATCTATTCCTTTTCCTTTTAATCTTAATTTACTACCATTCTTAGTACCATCAGGAATAGTTATAATAGCATTTCCATAGATAGTAGGTATCTCTTTCTTGCAGCCTAATACTGCCTCAGTAATAGTAAGAGGTACTGTGATATAAATATCATTCTCATCTCTAGTATAGAAGTCATCTTCTTTAACACTAAATTCAATATATAAATCGCCTGGTTCTCCTCCATTAGTACCTGCTTCTCCTTTACCAGCAAGTCTTATTCTATTACCGGTATTTATTCCTTTAGGAATAGTAATGGTTAGAGTTTTAACTTTTCTTTCTTTACCTGTACCATGACAATTAGTACAAATCTTATCAAATGTTGAACCAGTTCCATGACATGTTGGACAAGAGGTTTTTGATAGAAATGAACCAAATATAGTACTTTGCTGTCTTGTTACTGTTCCAGAACCTTTACAATCAGGACAAGTATGCATATTAAAGCCACCTTGACCATGACACTCAGAGCATTCGTCTTCAGTATCTACTTTGATGTCTTTTTTAGCTCCATGAACAGCCTCATCAAAAGTAATACTCATGCGATATAGTAAGTCGCTACCATCTTCTCTTCTAGATCTTGTTCTTGTTCCTGAAGATGATGATGAACTAAAACCAAAGTTTTTGAATAAGTCTCCAAAGATATCTTCCATTCCTCCAAAGTCAAAGCCATCAAATCCAGAGAAACCACCTTGAGAGTTGGTAAAGGCTGCATGTCCATATTGATCATATTGTTTTCTCTTTGTCTCATCTGATAATACTGCATAGGCTTCTTGACATTCTTTAAACTTTTCAGCAGCATTTTCTTCTTTTGATACATCAGGATGGTATTTTTTAGCTAGTTTTCTGAAGGCAGATTTTATTTCATCTTGAGATGCTGTTTTTGGTACTCCTAGTACCTCATAGTAATCTTTTTTATTCATAATTTCCTCCAAACATAAGTATAAAGTTCTAGCTAGAAAACTAGAACTTTAACTTTTTATTTAAATTATTTCTCTTCGTACTCAGCATCTACTACTGTGTCGTCTTTATCTTCTTTCTTTTCTTCTTTAGTTTCAGTCTTAGTACTTTCTGCATTTTGATTATTTTTAGCAGCTTCTTCATAAACTTTTGTAGCAAGAGCATTAGCCTTCTCTAATAGTTTATCTTTAGCTTTATTAATCTTTTCAACATCTTCTGTTTCAATAGCCTTCTTAGTTTCTTCCATTAAGTCTTCAGCTTCTTTCTTATCAGAATCAGTTACTTTTTCTCCTAAATCTTTAAGAGCTTTTTCAGTCATGAATACTACTTGTTCAGCATCATTCTTAGCATCTGCTACTTCTTTCTTCTTGTTATCAGCTTCTTTATTCTTTTCTGCTTCTTTCATCATCTTATCGATTTCTTCATCACTTAATGTATTAGTAGCAGTAATTGTAATTGATTGTTCTTTTCCAGTACCTAAATCTTTAGCTTTAACATTTACGATACCATTAGCATCTATATCAAATGTTACTTCGATTTGTGGTACTCCTCTTGGAGCAGGTGGAATGTTAGTTAATTGGAAGTTACCAAGAGTCTTGTTATCGTTAGCCATTGGTCTTTCACCTTGTAATACATGGATATCAACAGCAGGTTGATTATCAGCAGCTGTACTAAATACTTGACTCTTACTTGTAGGTATTGTAGTATTTCTAGGTATTAATACAGTCATTACTCCTCCTAGTGTTTCAATACCAAGTGATAATGGTGTTACATCTAGAAGTACGATATCATTAACGTCACCAGTAAGTACACCACCTTGAATAGCAGCACCCATAGCTACTACTTCATCTGGGTTAACTTCTTTAGATGGTTCTTTACCTAATTCTTTCTTAACTAGTTCTTGAACACAAGGTATTCTTGTTGAACCTCCTACTAGTAATACTTTATCAATATCTTTTGATGTTAATTTAGCATCTTTTAAAGCCTTTCTTACTGGTTCAGTAGTTGATTCTACTAAATCTCTAATTAAATCTTCAAATTTAGCTTTAGTTAAAGTTAAGTTTAAATGAAGTGGTCCATCTGTTCCTTGAGATATAAATGGTAATGATATTTCAGTAGAAGTCATACCACTAAGATCTTTCTTAGCTTTTTCAGCAGCATCTCTAACTCTTTGCATAGCCATTTTATCTTTAGTTAAATCAACACCTGTTTCTTTCTTGAATTCATCAGTCATCCATTCCATTACTCTTTCATCAAAGTCATCTCCACCTAAGTGATTGTTACCGCTTGTAGATTTAACTTCAAATACGCCATCACCAAGTTCTAGAATAGATACATCGAATGTACCACCACCTAAGTCATACACTAGTATAGTTTGTGCTTTTTCTTGTTTATCTAGTCCATAAGCAAGAGCGGCTGCTGTTGGTTCGTTGATTATTCTTTCTACTTCTAGTCCAGCAATCTTACCAGCATTCTTAGTAGCTTGTCTTTGACTATCATTAAAGTATGCAGGTACTGTAATTACAGCTTTTGTTACTGTTTCTCCTAAGTAAGCTTCAGCAGTCTTCTTAAGATCTCCTAGTATCATAGCGGATATCTCTTCTGGAGTATATTCTTTTCCGTTAGCGGATACCTTTTCACTAGTACCCATTTTTCTTTTTATTGAAGAAATAGTATCTTTATTGGTTACCATTTGGTTTTTAGCCTTTTGTCCAACAATTATTTCTCCATTCTTGAATGCTACTACTGATGGAGTAGTTCTCATTCCTTCGGGATTAGTTATTACTTTAGCTTCTCCCCCTTCATATACAGATACACAACTATTTGTTGTACCTAAGTCAATTCCTATAATTTTACTCATATTTATCAATCTCCTTTACATATTTATTAGTCTTCATCAAATTCATGAATGACTTTCATTTTTTTATCTTTATTTTTATTATTTGTGGTATTATGCATATTTCTAATAGTTTTATTTATCTTTATACTTCTATAGATGTAGTATCCTAGTATTAATAATATTAGTACTGGAAATATCCATATGATAAATCTTATTCCAAGTATTAAGACTGCTAAGAATATTAGAATATAAATAATATCTCTTATGGTACTTTTACTCATTTACTTTTACCATAGCGGTTCTAAGTACTTTGTCTTTGTACATATAACCTTTTTGTAATACTTCAAGAATTATACCTGACTCTTTAGATTCATCTTTACCTGTAGTAACAGCTTGATGATAGGTAGGATCAAACTCTTTACCTAAGCAGTCCATTTCTTTTACTTCAAACTTAGTAAGTAAGTCTTTTATTTGCTTATACATAAGTTTAAAGCCTTGTAAGAACTTAGATACTTCGTCCTCTAGATTATTATCATCCATATTTATAGCTCTTTCAAAGTTATCTAATATTGGTAAAAATCCTTTCAGTATATCTTCTTCAGCATACTTAATTATTCTAGATGTTTCTTCATCTTTTCTTCTTTTATAGTTAATTAATTCTGCTTGACTACGAAGAAGAGCCTCCTCTAAGTCTTTGATTCTTTTACTTAGAAGTTCTCTTTCATCGTTAATATTTGATTCTTCGCTGCAAGAACATTCTTCTTCACTGCACTTGCAAGATTCTTCACATTTGCAAGTTTCCTCACACTTGTGTTCTTCATCGCAATGACATTCTTCTTTATGTTCATGTTTCTTTTTCTTTTTATTTTCCATAATCTCCTCCTAGGTTATTCTTTATATAATCAAGAAGAGTTACAACTCGATCATATTCCATTCTCTTTGGACCAATTATTGCTATTGTTCCTTCTTCACCATTGATATTATATTTTGTTTTTATTACTGAAACATCGTCTGTTAATTCTGTTTCACTACCAACATATATATTAATACCATTATCTTCTTCTTTCATTTTAGAAATGCTATCTATGTCTTCAAATTTACTAAGTATTTCTTTTACTTTATCAATACTAGAGAATTCTGGTTGTTTTAACATATTTGTTCTTCCACCAAAATAGGCTTCGCTAGTTTTCTCAGTAGTAAATTCATGAAAGGCGTCATAGAAGGTATTATATAAAACTTCATATTGTTTTACATAATCTCTTATTATTGGTTTTACTTCATACTCTAGTTTTTCACTTACTTCATTTATTGGTGTACCTACGACTAATTTATTTATTAGTTCAACAGTCTTTTTAACATCACCAGTAGATACATCATTTGGTAAGTATAATATCTTGTGTTGTACCACACCTTTATCAGTAATAACTATTGATAATATTTTATTATCTTCAAGTGGTACTACTTCGACTTTCTTTAATCTATTTTCTTTAGAAGAATTACCAAGTACTACTGCTGTATAATTTGTTATTTCACTAATTATCTCAATACTTTTTTTAATAGTATCATTTAAATCAAGTGAATGATTGTGAAATATTGTCTGTAGTTTAAGCATATCCTCACCAGTCATATTTTTAGGTTTCATTAAATGGTCTACATAATACTTGTAACCTTCTTCACTTGGTATTCTACCTGAAGCAAAGTGATTCTTTTCAAGTAAATGTAACTCTTCTAGTTTAGCCATTTCATTTCTAATGGTAGCACTAGAACATTTTAATTTTTTACAGATATGATTAGAACTTACTGGTTTAGCAGTCTTTATATATTCTTCTGCGATTATTTTCAGCATTTCTTTTTGTCTATCCGTGATCATATTATATCACTTCCTTTATTAGCAGTCTTTCTTTTCTACTGCTAATATCATTATATTACTATTTATTAGCAATGTCAACACAAAATTGCTAATTTTTTTATTTTTTTTACTATAAGCCTTGTCCCAAGTCTTATTAGTGTTATTTTGAGCCATTAAGTCTCAAAATAAAGTCTATTATATATAAGCCAAATATTTATACATAAAATTATATTAATATTTATATCTTATTGAGAATATATTTTAGTATGAAAAAAAATATTTTATTTATAATATCTTTATTTATATTTTTTGTTTTATTAATTACCTACTTCATTATTAGTATTAATAATACTAGAATTAAGTTTGTTAATGAGAAAGATAATGAATTAGAAATTAGTATTAAATATCCTAGATTTAAATATAGAAGCCTTAATAAAAGAATTAAGTATATTATTAATAAATATAGTAAAGAAATTAAGAATACTCCATTTGATGATAATTATCATATTTATACATTATACATAGATTATAAAGAATATAAATATAAAGATTATATATCACTTGTATTTTATAGTGAACTCTTTCTTGGCGGAGCCCATCCTAATCATTATATTGATACTATTATCTATAATACTAAAAATAATTCTTTTACTAATATAAATGATTTAATTAAAATAGATAAAAATATATTAAATAAATTATCTGATATTTCTAGAGGGGAACTCGCAAAAAACAAAGTACTTAGTAGTAGTGATGTTAAAGATATGTTAATGGATGGTACTAGTCCTAAGACAGATAACTTCAAAAGATTTGCTTTAACTGATGAAGGTATTATTATCTTCTTTGAAAGATATCAAATAGCACCATATTATTTTGGTGATTATAATATATTAATACCTTATAGTAAGTTAAACTTAAATATATGAGAAAGGTAGAATCTAAATGAAAAAGAAAGCACTATTATTTATTCATGGCTTTGCAGGTGGTACTTATGATTATGGTGAATTAATTAATGATTTAGAACTAAGTGGTTTATTTGATACTTTTAGTTATACAATGAAAAATCACGGTAATTTAGTTATTAACAAAGTTACCAAAGATGATTGGATAAAAGATGCAGAGTATAATATAGAAAAATTAATTAAATATGGATATAAAGAAATATATGTTATTGGTCATAGTATGGGTGGTGTTATTGCTACTTACTTAGGAAGTAAATACAAAGAAGTAAAAAAACTAGTACTTACCGCTCCAGCATTTGAATTTTGTAACTTTAAAAATAATAAAATTAACTTTATTGATAGTATTAAACTAATTCCAAGCATATTTAAAAATTATACTTTTAGAGAAATGATGGCTAAATACTTTAAAGTTCCTCTTAAAACAGTTAAGGAGTTTTCTTATTTAGTTAATGACCATTATGATGATGTTAAAAAAATTAATGTACCTATTCTATTAATTTGGGGAAATAAAGATACTACAGTACCATTTACCTCTATTAAATATGTATACGATAATGTTAAATCTAAAGATGTAGAACTATGGACTATAGATAATATTAATCATGGTATTTTTAATAACTATCGATATCAAGATATAAAAGATATAATATTTTATTTTCTTACTAGAGAGGAAAATAATAAAAAGATTAAACATTCTATTTGAAATTAATTAATATTATGTTAATATATTAATAGAGGGTGATAGATAATGTTAAGAAAAAAAGCAATACTTTTAATACATGGCTTTGCGGGTGGTGCTTATGACTATGGTAATTTACCTAATGATTTAGAATTTGTTAATAATTACAAGGTATTTACTTATACTCTGCCTGGTCACGATAAAGCTATTATTAATAAAGTTACTAAAGATGATTGGATAAAAATGTCAGAGATGCAAATCGAAAAAATAATTAAGCACGGATATAAAGAAATATATGTTATTGGTCATAGTATGGGTGGTGTTATTGCAGCCTATTTAGCAAGTAAATATAAAGAAGTAAAAAAACTAGTACTTGCTGCTCCTGCCTTTCAATATTTTAAATTTGAAGGCAATAAAATAAATATATTAGAAAGTATTAAAGTTGTTCCTAACTTATTTAAAGATTATAATAAAGAAGAAGTTATATCAAGATTATTTAAAGTACCAATTCCTACGATTAAAGAGTTTATGTCATTAGTTAGTGAACATCATAGTGATGTAAAAAATATAGTATGCCCCACTTTAATAATTCATGGTACTAAAGATGAAATAGTTCCTGATACTTCGGTTAATTATGTATATGATAATATTAAATCTACTTCAGTTAGTTTAGTAGAAATTAGTGGTTTAACTCATGATTTATTTATTAATGATAGGTATGATGATGTAAAAAAATTAATTTTTGACTTTTTTAAACACAAGCCCCAAAATACTAAAAACAAATATAAAATATAGAAAAAAAGACTTGATTTGCTCAAGTCATTTTTTATTAATTATTTTTTATAGTCTTATATGTTCTAAAAGCTACTGCTAGAGCAATTAAAGCAAATATATAATTAACATACATAAACATATTTGCTTCTACTCCAGTTTGTGGTGGAAGAATAGTTAAGTCATATACATAAGTAATTTCTTTTTGTTCTTTAGTATAAGTTCCTTCTACTTCACCTTTAACTTCAATAAAGCTATATTTATCAAATTCTTTCTTAACTGTTTCATATGTAGTTCCTACAGGACCTGTAAGAGTAATACTATCAGTTAATTTTTCTCCGTCTTTAGTAACATAATTTACTATTACTGTTCCTTCTTCTACTTCTGTAGTATGTTCATCATCAGTAGTCTTAGTAATATTTCCGTAAGTTAGTTCTGCAGTTACCTTATTTGTTACTTCTTTCTTATCTACATTAATGTAGTATAATTTAAAGTTTTCTTCAATATTAAATATAATATTTTTATTAATATTCTCAATTTGTCCATTATTATTAATATTGATATTACCCATGTTTATTATAATAGGAGTATTATCCATTTCATATTTACATAATATTGTATTATTTTCTTTAATATATTTACAATTATTACTAATTTCTGATTTTTCTGTATCTATTTCAAATGGAAGAATATCAGCAATTGTAAGTGTTGCTTTACCTACATAATCTTTAATTTCTGTATTATAAGTAATTGTATAATCAAAGGCATCAGTAATTGATCCTACTAATTCTATACCATCCTTATTTAGTTCTTCTTCAGAAGTACCTACATTCTTTGTATATACATAGTTAACATATAAAGTTTGTTTTCCTACATACTTTCCAGTTCTTGAAGAACCAGTTACTTCTTTTAAAGTATAACCATAGAAAGATTTTTCTTCTGTAGTATATTCTTCTCCTACATAATCAGTAGTTTCTACACTACTATGTAGCTCTCTACCATTCTCATCTTTATATGTAGCCACTACTGTACCTTTATCTTTAGTATAATAGTATACTACATCTATATTTCCTTCAACATAAGAACCACTTGCATTTTCTGGTAATTTAGTTTCATCTAAAGTATAATCCTTAATATTATTAACCTCAGTATTATAAGTTGTTCCAACTAATTCAGGACCTTTTACTACTCTAGTATCTATTTCATTACCATTTTCATCTTTAAAATATATAGTTACTGTACCTTTAATTTCTACTGGTACTATAGCATTAGCTTCCTTACCTTCAGAAGAAAGTACAACATCATTTTCTCTTATTACTTGTATTTTTCCCTCTGCAACATTATTTAAACTTCTACCATTAACTTCTAAATAATTATCATATTTAACAGTATAAGTTATAGGATTAATACTTACTATATATTCTTCTGCAAGTTCTTTTCCATTCTCTAACATTACTGTTTCTTCTATAATCCAAGTAATAGTATTAGTGTCTTTATCATATAATCCACCATTTAGATTACTATTTTTTTCATCGATACCTTGAGGTAATTTATCAGTAATTGTAACTACTACCTTATCACCATTTTTAATATTTTTAATTGTATTAGTATAATTAATAGTATAACTTACAGTATCTAATGTACTAATTACCTTTTCAGTATTAGCAACTTTAGTAATATTTTCTAATTTACCTTCAGTATCATCAAATTCAGTACTAATATAATAAACATTCAAAGTATTATCTCCAGTACCTATAGTAATAACATCATTATTTCTATTTGGATCTAAGAAATAATATTTATTATCCTTATTTTTTCTACTATTTAAATAATCAGAATTAACTTTTTCTAAAGTATAATCACTAGCCTTTTCAGCAGCACCATATGCAGCATCTTTAGTGTAATTATAAACTTTATCAAATTCACCATTAAAATGATAATTAACATTTAATTTATAATTACTTCTATCATAATAAATATTAATTATTGTTTGATTACTAGTAATAACATATTTACCTTGATTATTTTCCTCAGTCATTGCTCTATTTAAAGCAAATCCTGTAGGAACATTTACTAATTCATAAGTACTTGTAGATACTTCAGTTCCATATTTAACATTAGATATATTTCTACTTGGAATATCAGTTCTTTCTACATAATTACCATTTAAATCTTTAAATAAATACTTTACTGTATATGAATATACTTCTCTATCATAATATAGTTTAATAACTACATCATTATTTGTAATAGTATATTTTCCATTATTTACTTCATTTGTTTTTTCTTCATTAAAATGATATCCATTTGGAATTGCAATATCATTAAAACTTGAAGCTATTTTTTCATCACCATATAATGCTGGTTGATTATCTTTTCTTAAAGAACTATTTTCTGTATAGCCATCATCATTAACATTTTGAAAATAGTATTCTACTCTAAACTTCAATTCTTGTTTAGTATATAAAACATTAATTACATTTTTAGTACTATCATTTACTATTTCTAATTCTTCAGGATTTACTGATGATAATTTATATCCTTCAGGAAGCATAACATTCTTTTGTTCAGAAGTTAATGTGATTTTATCTCCTTTATAAGCACTATTACTATTATCAGAACCTAATAAATTATTTTCAGCAATACTGTCTTTATAATAATTAATAGTATAATTATAAGTATTTCTTTCCCAATATACTTGAGGTTGAACTTCCTCTTCTGAGTATTCTTTCTTATCTTCTACATCATTTGAATTTTTATATGTTAACTTAAATCCTTCGTTAACATTTACCCATCCATCAGTATCATCTTGATTAATTTTAACAACAAATGATATCTCAGTACCACCTTCAGTAATATTACCGATATTAGCAGTAACATTTCCTTCACTATCTACAGTGATTTTATCATTTGGAACTACTGCAAAGTTAGAACCAATATTATCTTTTAATACTGCCTCAGTTCCTGCAAATGTAGATGATGTAATATTACTTGTTATTTCAGAAAATTTAGCCGCAACTGTTTCAGGATCAGCATCAGCATAGTATCCATCTCCTGAAGAAATACTTCTCAATGTTGCTGATGTAGTTTCATCGGTTTTATATCCAATAGAGAAAATTTTAACATCTTCATCTTTTATTAATTTAGCTGCATTAATAGCCGCGTTTTTTGCACTATCAGTAGCATATCCATTTGAATTAGTAGGAGCACCATCGCTAATTACAACAACATATTTTGTATAATCTCCTTCTTTTGCATCCAATAATTCTTTAGCCTTATTTAGAGCACCAGTTAAATTAGTAACACCATAAGGCTCTCCAAAATTAATTGAATCAAAATCACTATTAACAAAGCCATCACCGTTTGGATTTGTTAAAACACTAACATTAGTATCAAATGCCACTAATGATAAATTTGCATTGCTAAATCTATTTCTTAATGTTCGAGCAAATAATTTAGCCCCATCAACTGCACTTTCCCATTTATTATCTGAAACTATTTTATGTTTGTCACAATATCTTATACCAAATAAAGGACTTGTTTTCCACCTAACGCATTGTTTTGTTTCAGTACTTTCCATACTACCAGATCTATCAAATACCACTGCAGCATAGATTGGTTTTGTAGATACAGTTGTTGTTTCAACATCTTTTCCTTCTACTTTGAATTTTATTTCGTACTCTCCATCATTACCAATTTTGCTAACTGTTTTAGTAACTTTTACTCCGCCTTTTTCTTTAGTAGAGCCAACACTAACAGTAGCCATTTCGCCATTATTTGTTACTTCGCCATTAATACCAACATCACCTTTATTAGGAGTACTTTCAGATATTTGATCTGCTAATACACTAATTGGTGTCATTAAGTCTGAAAAAATCATTGCTATTAGTACTAATATTTTAGTAAACTTTTTAAAACTTTTTTTCATTCATTAAACCCTCCTTAATATTATTAATAAATATTTTTTTTGATAATTACTATAATCTTTATGTGTACTACATGTTTGAAGTATTAGTACTTCATCTTTAGAACTTACTTCTACTCCAGTATCATACATTGATTTTTCTTTTAACTTTGTTATGTGTTCAAGATAATCTTTATCACTTGCAAAGTTAACATTCATGTAAGAAAAATCTTTTGTTTCTACATAGACAGAAAATATTTCATACTTCTTTTTTGTAGTACTTGTGGTTATCCACATATATTTGTGATTATCGTAATAATCTTTATCATAGAATTCTTCAAGTATTTTAAATGGCATATCAATATTTGAAGAATTATGACCATAAATTAGTAGTTTTCTACTGGTATCAATATCCACTCTAAAATCCAGATAGATAGAACCCATACCATTTCTATTTCCATAGGCATCATGATTTAAATAATAGTTATTATCACTACCTTGTAATATTGGTACGATATAATCAGTATTATCTATTTCTAAGATACCTTTAATATCTTTATTATTATATTCTTCTCTCAAATTATTAATAACTTCTTCATAGTTAATAGGATTATTAACATTATTATTTGATTCTATATCTATATTTAAGTAATAATCTTTTTTTCTATTCGACTTATATAGATATACTCCAATTAACAATAATGCTATTACTAAGATAAAAGTTATTATTATTATTTTTTTATTCTTATTCATAAAACCCCCAATAACTCTCTCAGATGGTTTACTATTATAGCATATTTTATGTTTTTGTCAATTATTAAGCTATCAATTATATTAAAATTATAAAGAAAAAAAGAAGTTTTATATCTTAAGTACTTCTACCTAATTAAAAACTTCTTTACTTCTAATTTTATTATGTAACAATGTTTTATTTTTTAAACACTAATTTATTATATATTTTATCAAATGCTTTGATAAACTTATCTATCTCTTCTTCAGTATTTTTATAACTTAAGCTTATTCTTATACTACTCATAGATATTTCTCTATTATGATATATGCTATCTACTGATAATGATATATCACTAGTAGAACACGCACTTTTCGTAGATAGATAAATATCTTCTTCTTCCATAGTATGAATAAATGTTTCTGGTTTTACTCCTATTACACTAAAATTAATAATATATGGAATACTATTTTCAGTACTATTTATATGAATATTATCATATTTTTTTAAATTATCTTTTATTTTATTACTTAGTAATGATACATATTCATAATTCTTATCTATATTTGGAATAACTAATTCTAAGGCTTTCATAAGACTACAAATTAATGGTAATGCTGGGGTACCACTACGATAAATGGTAGTACTCTTTCCTCCGTGAATTAAATTATCAATAACAATATTATCTTTTTTTATTAATAGACCTATTCCTTTTAGACCAAATATTTTATGAGCAGACATACTAATAAAATCTATATTAGTAGGATCTACTTTTATTTTCCCAATAGCCTGAGTAGCATCAACATGGAAATAGCACTTAGGATATTTTTTTACTATCTTACTAATAGTATCTATATCTTGTTTTATACCAAGTTCACTATCAACATAGGCTACTGAAACTAAAATAGTTTTATCTGTTAATAATCTTTCTAAATCTTCAATATCTATTAAACCATTATCTTTTATTTTAACATAGTCAATAACAAAGCCTTTACTCTCTAAATATTTACAAGTTTCTAATACTGATGAATGTTCTAGAGGTGTAGTAATTATATGATTACCACGGTTTTTATATTTAGAAGCCACTCCTTTTAGTACTGTATTATTTGATTCGGAAGCTCCCGAAGTATATATTATTTCACTAGGTTTTACTCCTAGTAAATTACTTATCTTCTCAGTGGCATACGCTTCTAATTCTTTTGATTTTATTCCCAGACTATGTAATGAATTAGAATTACCTGGATAATTTTTACATACCTTGTTAAATGTTTCTAGTACTCTATCATCTACCATAGTAGTAGCACTATTATCTAAATATATCATATATTATTCCTTCTTTCTTTAATATTTATATATATTATTTTAGTATTTTGCAAGAACACACACTAAGATTATACTATAAATATTAAAATAAAACTAGATATTTTATAAGCAAAATGTTCAAAAGAGAGACTTATTTTAAGGCTCTCTTTTGCCTCTTAAGACCTAGGCTTAAGAGGATAACAAATAATTATTTTAAACTTTCAAACTGAGAATTATACAAACTAGCATAGAAACCATTCTCTTTCATAAGTTTATCATGATTACCAGTCTCAATAATATTACCATCTTTCATAACCAATATCAAATCAGCATTTCTAATAGTAGATAATCTATGAGCTATAATAAATGAAGTCTTATTCTCCATTAACTTATCCATAGCCTTTTGTACCAATTCTTCAGTTCTAGTATCTACATTAGATGTAGCTTCATCTAAAATTAAGAAAGGAGCATTCTCAATCATACCACGAGCAATAGTAAGTAACTGTCTTTGTCCTGCTGAAATAGAATCAGTATCAGATATTTCGCTATCATAACCATTAGGTAATGTCTTAATAAAATGATCTACTCCTACTACTTCACATACTTCTTTTACCTTCTTATCACTAATATTCTTTCTATTATAAACAATATTCTCTTTAACAGTACCATTAAATAACCAAGTATCTTGAAGTACCATAGTAAATAAATCATGAATATTTTCTCTAGTCAAATCTTTAATAGATACACCATCAATCTTAATATCACCAGAATTTATTTCATAGAACTTCATAAGCAAGTTTACCATAGTAGTTTTACCCGCTCCTGTTGGACCTACAATAGCTATCTTTTGACCAGGATTAGCAGTAGCAGTAAAGTCTTTAATGATAATTTTATCTTCATCATAACCAAACTTAACATTTTTAAATTCAATTTTTCCTTTTACTTTATCCTTATCTAGTTTCTTAGTAATATTTGTTTCTTTAGACATTTCTTTTTCTTCAAGAAAAGCAAATACTCTTTCACTAGCAGCCGCTGTTGTCTGAAGTGAAGTCATAGACTGAGCTATTTGTGATAATGGATTAGTAAATAGTCTTACATAGATTATGAAGGCTACTATTGTACCAAATGATATAATATCTTTAGATACTAAAAGGGCTCCTACTACACATACAGCAACATAACCAAAATTACCAACAAAGCCCATGATTGGCTGCATTAATCCTGATAAGAACTGGCTCTTTCTATTACAAGTATATAGTTTTTTATTTAACTTATCAAACTCTTTGGTAGACTCCTCTATTCCATTACAAGTTTTAACAACATTTAATCCAGAATATACTTCCTCTATGTAACCATTTAAATTACCAAGTTCTTCTTGTCTCTTAGTAAAATACTTTTGTGATTTATTAAGAATTATAAACATTAGTATAAATCCTATTAAACTAGATACAATAGCGGTTATAGCTAGTATATAGTTAGTTACAAACATCATAATAATAGAACCTAGGAATAATGTAATTGAAGATACTAAAGTAGATAAGCTTTGATTTAATGACTGAGCAATTGTATCTACATCATTAGTTACTCTAGATAAAATATCTCCTGATAGGTTATGATCAAAGAATTTAAGAGGTAATTTATTTATCTTTAAAGATATTTTATTTCTTAATCTCCTAGCATAGTTATTGGCTACTTTAACCATAAATATTCCTTCAAGATAACTAAATGTAGCACTTATTACATATATAATTAATAATATAGTAGCCATCTTAGTTATTTTTTCAATATTCATCTTTGGATTAACTAATTTTTGAATACTATCAGGTAATGTTTCTACTACTTTATATATTTCATTTACTGAAGCATCTTTCTTTAAAGTAGACATCTTACTAATAAATTCAACTTTATCTTTAGTAGTTATTTCGATATTATCAATAGTAGAACTAGGAAATAAGATATTATTTATACTATTTGGAAGTTTAGTTATAAATGAATAATCTTTAGTCTCACTATTATAATTAGATAATGATTTAAGTAGATTAATTTTATCTTCCTTAGTTATTAATATATCATTATATGTAGAATCTTCAAGTATAATATCTAATACACTATCTGGTAATTTAGCTAATGAAGTAGTAGCATTTTCTTTAGTCATAGCACTGATAGTATTATTAAATATTTCTTTATCTAAAGCTGATATACTAGCAGTATTCACTTTATAAATAGTACTCTCATCAATATTTAGATTTAACACACCTGTAAAAGTATCTTCATTAAGATTAGTTAACAAATCATCTTGTAATTTCTCCATATTAGTAGTATTAATAGTTAGACCCTTAGATATCTCATCAGTTAAATCAGATAATCTATCTGGTGATACTAAAGCTAAGATTGCTGATAGACCCGCTAGTACTAAAGATATTATTAGTAATACTTTAAAATCATTTAAACTTTCAAATAATTTAGATAAAGCCTCGCCAAAGTTCTTTGGCTTTTCAATAGTTCTCATTGGACCATGATTACCTCTTGGAGGATTATTTCTTTTTTCTTCTTTTTCGTTATGCATTTTCTAGTTCCTCCTTTGTTACTTGTGAAAGGGCAATTTCTTTATATACTTCGCAAGTTTTCATAAGTTCACTATGAGTACCCATACCAACACATTTACCCTTATCTAAAACAATTATTTTATCAGCATTCATAATTGTTCCTATTCTTTGTGCCACAATTAAACTAGTAGCCTTTTTAGTATATTTCTTTAATTCTTTTCTTAGTACTGAATCTGTTTTATAGTCTAAGGCACTAAATGAATCATCAAATATATATATTTCAGGACTTCTGGCAATAGTTCTAGCAATTGATAATCTTTGTTTTTGACCTCCTGAAACATTGGTTCCACCTTGAGCTATATGGCTCTTTTCTTTCTTATCTAGTTTTGAAACAAACTCATAAGCTTGTGATACTTTTAGAGCTTCATTAACCTTCTTTTTATCAGGTTTACCTAAAATACTCTTACCATAAGTAATATTTGATTCGACAGTACCAGAGAACATAACAGCCTTCTGGGGAACATATCCAACAATATTATGTAAATATTCTTCTTTATAATCTTTAACATTAATACCATTTACTAGTATTTCACCATCAGTAACATCATAGAATCTTGGTATTAAATTTATTAATGTACTCTTACCTGAACCAGTAGAACCAATAAAAGCGACAGTATCTCCTTCATTAGCAGTAAAACTAATATTCTCTAAGATATATTCGTCAGCATCTGGATATTTAAATGATACATTTTTAAATTCAACAGTGCCTCTTAGGCCATTCTTATTCTTAGTTACTTTACCATCCTCAATTGTTACTTCAGTATCTAGTACTTCATTTATTCTTTTCGCAGATACATTAGCACGAGGTAACATCATAAAGATCATAGCAAGCATTAAGAAAGCCATTATTACCTGCATAGCATACGATGAAAAGACAATCATATCTCCGAATAAAACAATTTTATCTCCCATTAGAGCCTTATCTATTAAAAGAGCTCCAATGAAATAGATAGATAATGTTAGAGTATGCATCACTATATTCATCACAGGACTAAGAATATTAAATGCTTTTTGATTAAACATTTGTGTGTTGGTTAAATCGTTATTTACTTTATTAAATTTATCTTCTTGATATTTTTCAGCATTAAATGCTCTTACTACCCTAATACCAGTTAAATTTTCTCTAGTTACTGAATTTATCTTATCAATAAGATTTTGAACTATCTTAAATCTTGGCATAACTATAATCATTAGAATTATAATAGTGGTAATTAGAATTATGACTGCTACCGCTGTAGCCATACTCCACTCTAAGCTCTTACCTAATATTTTGGTAATAGCCCAAGCAGCAGTAATTGGAGCTTTTATCATTAGTTGAAGCCCCATTCCAATTAACATTTCTACCTGAGTTATATCATTAGTAGTTCTTGTTATTAGACTACTAGTAGAAAAGTTTTTTATTTCACTAGTATCTAGATTAAGTACTTTTTTAAATATTGCCTCTCTTACATTAAATGAGAAAGAAGCCGCTATTCCTGAAATAAAGTATCCTACTATTCCCGCACTAAGTAGACTACCTAGAGCACATAGTAGCATATAAGAACCCTCTCTTAAAATATCTTTTATATCTGCTCCTTTAGTCTGAACTAACTGAGTAATATTAGACATGTAATCTGGCATTTTTAATTCTAGCCATACTTGAAATACTATTAAGAGTACACTTATAAATACAAAAAGCCAATCTTTTTTAGTCAGTTTTTTTAGTAATTTTATCATTTTAACCTCCATTTTTATATTATGTATTTGTACATAATTTCTTGACTATATGAATTATAGCATTACTCTTTTTTGATGTCAATTATTTAACACAAATTCCCATAAATTGTTTAATTTAAAATGTTTTGGTGCAGTACAGCAGTACATATAATAATATAATTATCATAATGAAGACCTTAGGCTTCATTATGCTTCTTAAGACTACAGGCTTAAGAAGAAAAAGAAAGAATATTAAACTATTCTTCCATATACTTTTAAATCTTCTACTTTTTCTATTTTAACATTTACTATAGTTCCCTCTTCTACTACATCATTAATAATTACTGGTATAAAGTTAGAAGTGTGAACAACAGTGGTACCATTAGAATGAACCTCTACTACACCATCATAGATTTTACCGTTCTTGCTTTCATAAAAGTTATGTTCATACTTATTAGATAAATCTAATATTCTATGCACTCTCTTTTTCTTTTCTTCTGGAGATACTTGGTTATCCATTGTGGCCGCTGGTGTACCTTTTCTTTTTGAATATGGAAAAGTATGAATCTTAGTAAAACCTATTTCTTTTAGAGTATCTATTGTCTCATTAAATTCTTCTTCACCTTCATTTGGAAAACCGACGATTAAATCAGTAGTTAAAGATATATCAGGTATATCTCTTAAATTATCTACCATAGATAAAAATTCTTCTTTGTTATATCTTCTATTCATAAGTTTTAATATTTTATTAGATCCTGATTGTAATGGTATATGTAAATGTTTAGCCATCACTTTATTTTCTTTTAATAATTCTTTTATACCAGGAGTTATTTCATTTATTTCTATTGAAGATAATCTTATACGATATATATTTGGTATATTTACTAATTTATTTAATAGTTCTTCAAGGGTAGTATTTATATCGGTTCCATACCTACCGGTATGAATACCAGTTAGTACTATTTCTTTATAGCCTTTTTCTACTAGTGCTGTTACTTCTTTAATAACATCTTCAGGATCTTTGCTTCTTACTCTACCTCTTACATAAGGTATTATACAGTAAGAACAGAAAGCATTACATCCATCTTGTATTTTAACAAAAGCCCTAGTATGACTATCAAAATTAGTTATTTCCATCTTTTCAAAATCAACTTTAGTTAAATCATATATTATTTTTTTCTTTTGTTTTGTTTTTATATATTCTTCAATTATTTCTACTATTTTAGATTTATCTCTATTGCCTAAGACAATATCGACATCTATATCCTCAGCATTAACTTGGCTATAACAGCCCATTACTATAATAATAGCATCAGGATTATTTTTCTTAGCCCTATTTATCATTTTTCTACTTTTTTTATCACTTTCATTAGTTACACTACAAGTATTTATTATATATATATCTGCTTTATCTTCAAAGTCCACGACTGTATAATTATTATTTTTTAATACATTAGTAACTAATTCACTTTCATATATGTTAACTTTACATCCTAATGAACATATTCCTACTTTCATACTTCTTCCTTCTTTCCTTTAGTATTTTAGCACATTACTTTAATAAAATAAAGTATTTATAAAGAAAAGGAATACTAAAATATTCCCATAGTTACATCCTCTATAATATCTATATTTTCACTATTAGGTACTTTTGGTAATCCCGGCATCGTCATTATATCTCCAGTTAAAACTACGATAAACTCTGCTCCAGCCTTTAATACTAGGTCTGTAACATGAATACTATAGTCTTCTTTAGGATCTAAATTCTTAGGATCATCTGATAATGAATACTGTGTTTTAGCAATACATATTGGTATATTATTATATTTTTCTTCGAGTAGTGATAGTTTTTCTAAAGCCACTTCTGAATACTCTACATCTTTAGCACCATATATTTTTGTAGATACTTTATATATTTTTTCTTTAATACTATCATTTATATCATAAGCATAGTTAAAGTTATTAGGTTTATTAATATTATCTAAAACTTTTCTGGCTAAATCTATACTTCCATCACTACCTAATGAATAACCATCAGTAACGGCATAATCTATATTTATTTTATTTAGTCTTTCTTCTAAAAAACTAATTTCTTTATCAGTATCAGTACTAAATCTATTGATCGCTACAACTGTATTAAGACCATATACTTCTTTTAAATTATATATATGTTTATATAGATTATTCATGCCTTTTTCTAAGTAATCAATACTTTCTTTTGCAATATCTTCTTTAGGCATACCACCATGGTATTTAAGTGATCTAATTGTAGCCACTAGTACTACTGCATCAGGATGCGTATTAATATTTCGACATTTTATATCTAAGAACTTTTCTGCTCCTAGATCTGCTCCAAAACCGGCTTCAGTTATAGTTATATCTCCTAGTGACATGGCAATATTGGTAGCTATTACACTATTACATCCATGAGCAATATTAGCAAATGGTCCACCATGGATAATACATGGATTACCTTCAAGAGTTTGAACTAAATTAGGTTTTATAGCATCTTTTAGTAAAACAGTCATTGCTCCATCAACTTTTAACATTCTAGCAGTTATCTCTTTTCCTTTATTATCATAACCAATTACAATATTACCAAGTCTTCTCTTCAAATCGTTTAAGTCTTTACTTAAACATAAAATAGCCATTATTTCAGAAGCAGCAGTTATATCAAAACCATCTATTCTCTCTTTAGTATTTTTTTCTTTTGATAGTCCTGTATTTATTACTCTTAACTGTCTATCATTTAAATCTAAGCATCTTTTAAATATTACCTTATCAATATTTAAAGTATTACCTTGATAAATATGATTATCTATTACTGAACATA
>CAKOLH010000011.1 GCA_934096105.1 uncultured Bacilli bacterium
CGATTTCTAAAGAAGAACAATTAAAGTTTTGTGAATTATTAGAACATAGGAAAATATCTACATTTGAATTACCTAAAAGCTGTGTAATAATTGTTACTGCAAATAAAATAAATAAAAATAAAATAAGTGAAGAAATATTTTCATTAGTTGCACGAATTTGAGGTGTAAGTTATGAAGTATGATATAGCAGCATTAAAAAGAAAAATGCTTGTTAAATATCCTTTTTTTGGGAGTGTAGTAGCAAGTGTAGGTTATGAGGAAAACAAAGATATTCCAACCGCAGCTACAGATGGAGAAACAATATATTATAATTCGGAATATTTAGAGGGATTAAGTGTTGAGGAACAAACTTTTGTATTTGCTCATGAAGTATGTCATATTGCATTCAATCATATATTAAGAAGTGAAGGTAAGAATCCTGAATTATGGAATATTGCTACTGATGGTGTTATTAATCAATTTTTAAAACGAGATGGTTTAAAAATGGCACCGGGTGGTATTGATATGGCGGAAGCTATTAGTTATGATGCTGAACAATTATATGAAAAATTATTACAGGAAAAACAGCAAAGACAGCAACAAAGTGGACAAGGTAATAGTCAACAAAATCAAGAAAGTAAACAGCAAAGTAATGATGGAGGGCAAAGTGGTGATAATCAACAACAATCTCAATCACAACAGCAAGGTAATTCAGGTAGTGGAAGTTCACAAGAACAAAAAAAACAACCACAAGAACAGAGTGGTGGTGAATCTGGGGAGGATCCACAAAAAGAAGATGAATCAAAACAAGATGTTGGACATGATACTCACAGTATGTGGGAACAAGCAGTAAAAAAACATAAGGAACAACAAGAAAAAACTGATAAAAAAGTTGAAGAGAAAGATGAACTTGAAAAGAAACAGGAAGAACTTGAAAGTATGGGAGAAAAAGATGCTTTTAAAAAGAACCTTGAAGATAAGAAAAAACAGCTACAAGAATTAAAAGAGGCAATTTCGAAACAAGCATCACAGGCTGGTGCATCAACGAATGGAGATATTAGAACAGTTAATGATATAGGTACTGCTAAACCATTAATTGATTGGCGTTATGTTTTAAGAGAGGCAATAAAATATGATGTTGATTGGTCCTATAAAAATGCTACTATTGAAAATGGTGTAGTTAGTGCTAATTTAGAAGAACAACCAATGCCGGAAACTGAAATTGTTCTTGACACAAGTGGCTCAATAAATGAAGTATTATTAAAGAACTTTTTAAGAGAATGTAAAAATATATTACAACACACTAAATTGAAAGTTGGATGTTTTGATACGAGATTCTATGGATTTCATGAGATTAGAACAGAAGAAGATATAGAAAATATGCGATTTGAAGGTGGTGGAGGTACTGACTTTGATGTTGCCGTAGGTGCTTTCTCGAGACGAGTTGAAAATAAAATAATTTTTACTGATGGTGAAGCTTTAATGCCAAATATGCCACTTGATGCAATATGGATAGTTTTTGGTGGTGAAAGAATAAATCCTAAAGGTGGTAAAGTAATTCATATAGACAATGAACAACTTAAAAGACTATATAACTATCAAATGACTAATGAAACAAAAGGAAGGTCAAGGTAAAAAAAGATTTAGAAAAAAATTCTGAATCTTTTTTTATTTACAATTCAGTTTAAAAATGTTATACTTTAGAAGTAAGGAAGTAAGGTTATGAATATAAGTTGTAAAGATAATGAAAAATTTGAGTTTGAACGAAGAATAGATAGAGGCTGTGGATTTGATTTTGAATTATCATCAGATGCAGTTTATCAAATTAGTTATATGAATTACATTGGAGAAATTGAAGAACAATTTTATACTATGTGTCCAAGATGTGGTTATATAATACCAATAGATAAATCTATACTTGATGATTATGAAATTAAATTAGCTAGATTAAAAAGTATTAATGATAAAGATTTATATCTAAAAAATGATATTCTATCAGAATATACTAATGTTGTAGAAAGAGGCAGAGCCAGAACGAAAATTAAAACATTATAAGGAGGTTTATTATGGGTTTATTTAATAAGATAAAAAGTGTCTTTAGTAAAGATAAAGATGCTGTTAAGTATGATGAAGCACTTACTAAAACAAGGAAAGAGTTTTCTACTAAAATAAGTGATTTATCAAAGAAATATAAAAATATTGGTGAAGATTATTTTGAAGAGTTAGAAGATATTCTTATAATGGCGGATATCGGAATAAATACCGTTATGAAGTTTGTTGATAAATTAAAGAAAAGAGCCAAAGAAGAAAATATTAAAGATACTGACACACTAAAAGAAATAATTGTTGATGAAATGCTTATTATGTATGTAGATAATAAAGTACTAAATACTAAAATAAAATATAGTGAAGAGGATCCAACTGTTATTCTTTTTGTAGGAGTAAATGGTGTTGGTAAAACAACAAGTATTGGTAAAATAGCAAATAGAATGAAAAATGCTGGTAAGAAAGTTATTCTAGTAGCCGGAGATACCTTTAGAGCGGGTGCTACCGAACAATTAGTGGAATGGGGTAAAAGAATTGATGTACCAGTAGTTACCACAAATAGTAAAGACCCATCAGCAGCCGTCTATGATGGAATAGATACTGCAATTAAAGGTGAGTATGATGTTGTTCTTATAGATACTGCCGGTAGATTACAAAATAAAGTTAATCTTATGAATGAACTATCAAAAATGAATAAAGTAATAAAGAAAATAATACCAGATGCTCCCCATGAAGTACTACTAGTTGTAGATGCTACTACCGGACAAAATGGTATCCAGCAGGCAAAAGCCTTTAAAGAAGTAACTGATGTCAGCGGAATCATCCTAACTAAACTAGATGGAAGTGCTAAAGGCGGAATAGTTCTTGCTATTAAAGAAGAAGTAGATATACCAGTAAAATTTGTTGGCCTAGGAGAAGGTACTAATGATTTAGAACCATTTGATATCGAGAAATATATCTATGGCTTATTTAAAGATTTATAGAAAGGGATTGATAATATGAAAAAAGAAGTTAGTAAAAAAAATGCTAAACCAAAAAAAGAAGAAAAGTACAAAGTATTTGATTCGATAAAGCTAAAAAAAACAGAGTTTATAATAACATTAGTTGTAGGAATAATATTTTTAGTACTATTAATTCTTGCGGTTACTAATGAAGTATTTATGCCAGCAGCACTTATTTCTTTTGCATTATTTCTATTTTGTATCTGTTACTATTACATCGATGACGAAAAAAAGAAAAAACTAGTATATACATTATTTGGACTTGGAGTATTACTTATCATCATTGAAGTAATATATACAATGGTAAAGATAAGTTAATATGGAAGAAAGAAATTATTTAATAATCTTATATGATTATTATGGTGAATTATTAACAGATAAACAAAGAATGCATTTTGAAGACTACTATTTCAATAATCTTTCACTAGGAGAAATAAGTGAGAATGATGGTTGTAGTAGAAATGCTATTCATAAAAATATTAAGAATGCTGAAGAAAAATTATACTTCTACGAAGAAAAACTAGAACTATACAAAAAGAAAAAATTACTTGAAGACATCATTAAAGATATTGCTGATGAAGATATAAAGAATAAAATAAGGGAGATATTATGACGAATAGAAAATATAAAATGTACTATGATTATCGTAAGAGAACAAATGGTGGATTTCTAGATGCTATGTTCTTATGTGGTATAATAATAAGTGGCTCCGTTTTAATATTTCTTGCTTTATTAGGAGGAAAATAATATGGATTCAATATTAGATCGTTTTGCGGATAATCTAACCGATGTTACGTATATTACAAATCCTGCAGTAGCTAGAGATGAAGAGATAAAAAAACTAATATTAGTTCTCTTAACACCAGAAAAATCTGCTGTTTTAGTGGGTAAACCAGGTATAGGTAAAACTGCTATTGTTGAAGGTCTTGCTTATCGTATACAAAGAAATGAAGTACCTGAGGCATTACAAGGATACACTATATATAGAGTTAACACTACTGCATTAATTAATAGTAATGGTGAAGAAAATAGAGTACTAAAACTAGTAGAGGAATTAAAAAATAGAGAGAAGGTAATTCTTTTTATTGATGAAATTCACACTTTGATTGGTAATGATGCTGCAGGAGCTTTAGACTTAGCTAACATGTTTAAAGAAGGATTAAGTAGAGGTACTATTAAGATGATTGGTGCAACAACTACTTATGAGTATGAAAGATATATAATGCGTGATAAAGCCTTCTTAAGAAGATTTGAAAAGGTAGATGTATCTGAACCAACTGAAGAAATGACTGTAGAAATATTACTTAAAACATTACCAAAACTAGAAAAGCAAACAGGGGTAGTACTACCATATACAGATTTTATCAATGAAAAGATAATGAAATTTATTGTTAATATGACGACTGAGTTTAAAAGAGTATATGAAATATCTTCAAGATATCCAGATATTGCTTTAGTTATATTAAGACAGTGTTTTTCTAATGCTATATATGAAAATAGAAGAACTATAAATTTTAAAAATATATATGATGCTATAAAAACTACTAAGGCAGTATACCCTGATGTTATAGCAAAAGAATTAATAGAATTTAAAGAGATATTTAAAGATGAATTAAAAATTGAAGGAACTGTACTAGATTAGTTCCTTTTTTTAAAATGTATATTGACTTGTTATTAATAATATAATATTATATATATCGTGATATATATGGAAGAAAAAATTATAGAGTTAAAAGAAGTATTGTTAAAATTAGATAATTTAAATAAGGAAATATCTTGTCTAGATGCATTAATAATTAAATATGAAAAAGAAATAAATAAGCTAGAGGAAAAGATTGATAATTATACACTTAATATTAAAGAAAAACTAGATTATTTATATAGAGAAAGAGAAGTGGTACAAGATAAAATAAAAACCATAGAAGCATCTAAGAAAAAGCTAAAATTAAAAATATTTATAACAATATTAAATATTATGTGTTTAGGAACAGCACTAATATTTGGTAATAATATATCAAAAATTATATTTTTATTAAATTCAATTATTGGCACAAGTTCTATAATTACAAATGTATTATCTAATAAAAAAATACAAAAAGAATTAGATAAATATAGTATCGAAGATATAGATAATAGTATTGAAAAAGAGAAAAATAGTTTAAATAAAAAATATAGCAAAAACCTAAAGCCATTTATAGAAAGAAAGGATAAAATTTCTGCTGAAGAGTCAATGTTAAGAGTTACCAGAATAGAAAAGAAAAAGGAACTTGCACATTTAAAAGTAGAAAGAGATAGCAGGTACAAAGAACTATTAGAGGTAATGGAAGATGAAGTTAAGCTATCTAATAGTGAAATTGAAGGACAATTAGAAATACCAGGTATGAGAAGAATAAAAAATAGATAATATCGACAAATATTATCTATTTTATTTTCAAAAATAGCAAAAATAATATATAATATTATTAGAGGTGAACTAATTATGAAATTAGAAAGAGTATTAGATAAAGTAGAATATAGTATTATTAATGGCAGTACAGATATAGAAATAACTGATATCTGTTATGACTCTAGAAAAATAAAAGAAGGATGTTTATTTATATGTCTAGTAGGTTCTTCGTTTGATGGTCATGACTATATAGATAGTGCTATAGAAAAAGGCGCTAAAGCTGTACTTGTAGAAAAAGATGTTACTAGAGAGGATACTACAATTATAAAAGTAAATAATACAAGAAGAGTATTATCTCAAATATCAATAAATTATTTTAATAATCCAAGTAGTAAACTAACTACTATTGCTATTACTGGTACTAAAGGTAAGACTACAACTTCCTTTATGATAAAAAATATTCTTGAAGAAGATAACAAGAAAGTAGGAGTAATAGGTACTATGGGAGTATTTTTTAAAGATAAACATTATAGTACAGTAAATACAACTCCTGAAAGTTATGATATTCAAAAATATCTAAATGAAATGGTAAATGATGGTGTAGAATATCTAGTCATGGAAGTATCTTCTCAAGCATTAAAAGTTGGAAGAGTAGATGGCATGTTATTTGATTATGGAATATTTACCAATTTAAGTGAAGACCATATAGGAGAAAATGAACATAAAGATATGGAAGAATATATATATTGCAAAAGTTTATTATTTAAAATGTGTAAGAATGGAATATTTAATGTAGATGATACTTATTACAATAATATGATTAAAAATAGTACATGTAAAATATATACTTTCGGTCACAACAAAGAAGCAAGTCTAGTAATAGATAAAGTAGAACTACTTAGAAAAGAACATTTTATTGGCTTAGAAATGACCACTAGTGGAATAATAAATGATAAATTTTTAGTAAATACACCAGGAGAATTTTCTGCTTACAATAGTGCCTGTGCAATTCTTACTACTAGTTTACTTGGTTGCAATATAAAAAGTATAAAAAGTGCATTATCAAAAGTAGCGGTAAGAGGTAGGGTAGAGATAGTACCAGTAAGCAGTAAATATACAGTTATTATAGATTATGCACATAATGGTGTATCTACTGAAAGTATTCTTACAACAATGCGAAAATACAATCCTAAAAGAATAGTGAGTCTATTTGGATGTGGTGGTAACAGAAGCAAAGATAGAAGATATGATATGGGTGAAGTATCAGGTAAATATGCCGATTTATCAATCATTACTGAAGATAACTCTAGATATGAAGATGTAAATGATATAATGAATGACATCGAAGTGGGTATAAAGAAAACAAATGGTAAATATATAAAAATACCAGATCGCAGAGAAGCTATAAAATATGCCATAGATAATGCTATGGAAGGAGATATTATTTTAATATTAGGAAAAGGTCATGAAACATATCAAGAAAAAAATGGTGAAAGAACACATTTTGATGATCGTGAAGAAGTATTAAAATTATTTAAATAACATTGAATAGCAAATTAGAATATGATAATATAATAATTAGAAAAGGAGGGTATAAAATGATACCATTTAAAAGAGCAAATATTTTATTGCCAAAAAATATTGATATGACAAAGTGGTCAGTAGTAGCTTGTGATCAGTATACTAGTGAAATGGACTACTGGAATGAAGTAGAGAAAATAGTAGGAGCAAGTCCATCTACACTTAGAATAACATTACCAGAAATATTTCTTGAAGATAGTGATGTTAATGAAAGAATAAGTAAAATAAACGACACCATGAAAGAATATCTTGATGAAGATTTATTTTACGAATTAAAAGACTCTATGATTTATCTAGAGAGAACACAAGCTGATGGAAGAGTAAGAGAGGGACTTATGGGCATGGTTGACCTAGAGGACTATTCTTATGAAAAAGGATCACAAACTCTAATTAGAGCAACAGAAAAAACAGTAATAGAAAGAATACCGCCTAGACTTAAAGTTAGAGAGAATGCTTTATTAGAACTTCCTCATATTATGATTCTAATAGATGATGAAAAGAAAAAAATAATTGAAGATTTAAAAAATGAAGTTACAGATAGTGATGTAGTATATGACTTTGATCTAATGGAAAATGGTGGACATATCAAAGGTTATAAATTAAATGACGATAGTATGGTTAAAGTAGAAGAAGGCCTTGAAGCATTATGTGACAAAGAATATTTTGAAAAGAAATATAATGTAAAAGATAAAGGAATACTATTGTTTGCAATGGGTGATGGAAACCATTCACTAGCTACTGCTAAAGCAAACTATGAAAATCTAAAGAAAACTATGACACCTGATGAATATTTAAATCATCCATCAAGATATGCACTAGTAGAATTAGTAAACCTACATAGTGAAGCTTTAGAATTTGAACCAATACATAGAGTAATATTTGATACAGATGTTAATAAGTTAATTGAAGAATTATATAAATATTATGATATCAATGAAGAAGAAAATGGTCAGTATTTTGAATTAGTAACAAAAGATATTGATAAGAAACTATATATATCTAATCCTAAATCAAATATTGCCGTAGGTTCTATTCAAATGTTCTTAGATGAATATCTAAAAGATAATAAAGGAAAGTTAGATTATATTCATGGAGATGAAACTACAAAAAATATGGGCATGGAAGAAAATAATGTAGCCATACTATTTGAAGCAATGCCAAAAGAAGAACTATTTAGAACAGTTATATTAGATGGGGCATTACCTAGAAAAACATTTTCTATGGGACATAGTTATGATAAGAGATATTATCTTGAGGCTAGAAAAATCAAATAAAAATATTCTGGAAGTTAATCAAATTAACTTCTTTTTTTATATATTTTATGATATATTTATATTAGGAATGGTGAGTATATGAAAAAGTTAAATATAATATGCATTATTATGGGGATAATATGTTTTCTACTAACTGGTTATATAGTTTACAACAAGTTTTTTAAAGAAAAAGAAATAGATTTTAACAAAGAAGAAGAAATAGAATTATTAGATGATGAACTAGCAGAAATAGGTACTCCTTTAGGATGGCTTATTATTACAGATGGAATAGATCACCAAAATGAAGATGGTACAAAGTATAATATTAGCTATGGTACCGATTTATTAAAAGAATATTCAAATAGACAACTATTTACAATGGAATATATATTATCCACTAAAAATGAAAATGATAAATTTATTTTATTAAGTAGTTTTGATAATAATAAAATAGAAGGTGAACCAACTGACGATTATACTTTAGCATATCTAGATTATAATACCTTTAATAAATATTATAAAGATTTATTCGGTGAAGACTTTGATTTAAATAAACAAGATAAAGGTAATACTAACTATGATAAAGAGTATGTTTATTATAGAAATAGAAGAGCGGGTAGTAATAATGTATATGTACCAATTATTAAAGCAACTAGTGTAAAATATAAAAATAATAAATATATAGCAAATATCGAGGTTACCTATAGTACTAGAGCTAGCAGTTTAATAGGAGTACCTAAAAGTAACGGAACAATAACTTATACTAAAAATATTAATAATAATATATTATTAAAAACATTTACTATTAACAAGTAGAATTGACTATTTATTGTACCATACAAATAATTGACAATAATAATAATTTCTGCTAGAATATACTTTACTTTGAAAGGAACAAATATTATTATGAAAGATTATTCATTAAATGAAGAAGAAAGAAAAGAATTTATTTTAAATTATGCTAAAGAAGAAGATACAATAACAGCTAATTTTGCAGACGGAAGTAGTTATATTATTCCTAATACAGAAAGCAATGAAAACAAATTAGAAGGAAAGATGATAGAGCAGGTCGCTAATAGTAAAGAAAGAAAAAATGAAACACTAAGATCAACTGGTATAACAATATTTATAATATTTTTATTTACTGCTGCATCTTTAAATGGGGCAAGTTGGCTTTGTAATATGTCACAAATTAAAGAAATAGCACTTGGACTTGGAATAGCAGCAGTAATAAATATACCAATGTTTGTAAAAATAATAAAAAACAATAGTTTATTAAGAGATATAGAAAAAAATAGTTTTTTTGTTAAGAATCAAGAAGTAATTAATAGAGGTATAAACAATACTAATGTTTTAGTAAATTCTAATGTACTAGAAAAAGAAAAAATAACTATTAATGATATGGATTATAGTTATAAATATAATGAATTAAAAAGAATTGTTAAAAATACAGAGGTACAAGATAAATTTGTTTTTGATACTTTTTCTAAAGAAGAAGTGCAGGATAAACAAAAGATAAAAGTTAGAAGAAGATAATTTCTTCTTTTTTTCACTCTAAGCCTGTAGTCTTAGAGTGTTATTTTAAACCTTATTCTAAGTTTTAAAATAAAATTTATTATATAAAAGCCATATTAGAATACCATTAATTATTAACAAAAAAAAGTTAAACTTGACTTTTATTTCGTTTTAGTATACAATATATGGCGCTTAGAAAGGAGTTATTATGAAAGATTATTCATTAAATGAACAAGAAAGAAAAGAGTTTATTTTAAATTATACTAAAGAAGAAGATACAATAACAGTTAATTTTGCAGATGGAAATAGTTATACCGTACCTAATACTGAAAATAATGAAAATACAATAGAAAGCAAAATGATAGAACAAGTAGCTAAGAGTAAAGAAAAAAGAAATAGTGTATTAATATCAAGAGGAATAAATATATTATCAATATTAATCATAACAGCAGCTTCAGTAGTAGGAGCTACTAAGGTTTTAGATATGGCATTAATCAAAGAAATAGGTATTGGACTTGGAATGGCAGCAGTAGTAAACATACCTGTAGTTACAAGATTAGTTAAAAATAACAACATGTTAAAAGATATACAAAAAAATAGATTTTTTGTTAAAAACCAAGAAGTAATTAATAGAGGTATAGTAAATACTAATGTTCTTGTTAATTCAAACATACAAAATAATGAAATAATAACTATTAACGATATAGATAATGGTTATAAATATAATGAATTAAAAAGAATTGTTGAAAATACAGAAGTACAAGATAAATTCGCTTTTGATACTTTTCCAGAAGAAGTAGTGCAAGATAAACCAAAAACAAAAGTTAGAAGAAGATAATTTTCTTCTTTTTTTTGCATACTAAGCCTGCAGCCCTAGAGTACAATTATATATAAGACAGTGTTAGAATGCCAAAAAATTACAAAAAGAAAAAATATTTTTGCTTAATACTTGTAACTATTAAAAAAATATGGTATACTTACAGCAGAATAGAAAATAGTTTATATGGAGGAAAGATTATGAATAATAAGTTTATACTTAATGCTAATGGCATAAAAAAAGATGCAGAAATTATAGTTAAATTTAATTTAGAAAACAAAGATTACTTAATTTATTGTACTGATGAGAATGAAAGTAATAAACAAGTTTTTGTTTCAAAATTAACTTTAAATTCAGAGGGAAAATATTTTATAGATGATATTACTTCAGAAGAAAAAAATAAATTAAGTGGAGTTGTATATAACATTGTTATATTAACACCAAATGAAGCTAAAAAAGGAATAGAGGCAAAAACATTAATAGATAAATTAACAAATGAAAATAAAGTTATGTTATCAGTTGAAATGCCAATGCTTAATGAACAAGTTTATTATAGCAATTGTTCTATAGCTATCACAAGTAAATTACTAGTAGAAGAAGCAATAAATTTCTTTAAAACAAACTTAACTAGCAAAGTAGAAGAACCAGTTCAATCAGTTCCAACTTGGTCAATTCCTACAATGGAACCAAGTGTAACTCCTCAAAACGTTCCAACTACTGAAATACCTAGTGTACCGATTACTAATATTCCAACTATGAATGAGCCATCAGTTTCTACTGAACAAGTACCAGTTAATAATAATGCTCAATTAACTCCAGAACAACCAATTTCTGCAGAACAAACATTCAATGCGACACCAACTCCAGTACAAATACCAAATGAAACTGTAGTAGCTTCAAATAATAGTGGTATGGTTAATGAACCAAATCCACAAGCTGAGAAACTAGCAGTAGTTTCTGATCCAAGTTTAAATAGTGCTGGATTAAATCTTCAACCTAATGTAGCAAGAAGAAATAGTGCTGGAAATGCCAATACTAAATATATTATTATTGGAACAATATGCCTAGTACTAGCAATAGCAGTAGTAGTAGTGGCATACTTCTTAATTAAAAATATGAAATAAAAAAATTACTGTGGTTTAGAATATATACATCCACAGTAATTTTGTCTATATAAATTATATTTTTGTGATAACAAGATGGATTTTTTATATCCATCTTTTTTCTTAAAGTCAGAATACAACCATTTAACTTTATATTTATCCTCTAGTTCCTTACCAATTTCATTAATCCAAAGAGCATTCTTATAAGGACTAACAGATAAAGTAGTACAGAAATAATCATAATCATTATCTTTAGCTGTACTGGCAGTTTTTTCCATTCTCATCCTATAACATACATAGCATCTTTTGCCTCTTTCAGGCTCTTTTTCTAGTCCTTTAATTAATTCTTCATAATTATCATTATCATAATCACAGTCTAGTATATCAACATTATTAATTTTATCAATTTCCTTAATAAGTTTAATTTGCTCTTCTTTTCTTTTTAAATATTCATCATAAGGGTATATATTAGGATTATAATATAAAATAGTAATATCAAAGTAATTAGTAAGATAACTAATAACATGACTACTACATGGACCACAGCAGCTATGAAGTAGTAGTCTCTTTTTACCATTTAAATTATTCAAAATATCTTCACACATAATACTATAGTTTTCTTTCATAATTCACCTCAAAAGCATTTATATTATAACATTCATTATAATAAAAGTAAACTAAAAATAAACTCTAGGTTATCATTACAATGAATGTATAAAACAAATGTAAAATCATATAATTTTCTTGAAAAAACAATTATAAATTGTTACAATATAAAAGGAGGCATTAAAATATGGAAAAAAATAGAAATATACCATTTAAAAATTATATTTTACTAGCAGTAACCCTTATATTAACCATAATAGTGGTAATTTATTTCTTTTTATGGCATAGTAATAATGAAGAAAATAATTTAAGGGCGCCAATAATGGATAAGTATTTAAGAGTAATTAATTATAACGAATTAGATGATTTCCTAGTAGAAAATAAAGATTCAGTTATTTATATTTCAAAACTAAATGATAAAGAAATAAGAGCTTTTGAAAAGAAATTAAAATTATTAGTTAATGATTATTCATTAAATAACACAATATTATATTTAGACTTAACTGATAAAAACATAAATAAACTAAAACTAGAAGATAAAAATATTAGTTATCCAGCAGTATTAATATATAAAAATGGTGAAATAATCAGTTACTTTGATATAAAGAAAAATAATTATGATATAAAATTGCTAAAAGAATATTTAATAGAAGAAGGAATAATAAAGAATGATTAATATAGTTTTATACGAGCCAGAAATACCCGAAAATACAGGAAATATAATGCGAACTTGTGCAGGTACCAATAGTAAATTACATTTAATAGAACCATTAGGATTTGTACTAGATGAAAAAAGAATAAAAAGAAGTGGGGTAAATTATATTGACAAAGTAGAATATAAAAGATATTTAGATTATGAAGACTTTAAAAATAATAATGAAGGAGAATATTATTATTTCACTAGATATGGTACTAAGTCGTATGATGAAATTGATTTTAGTGATAAAAATAAAAATTACTATTTAATATTTGGAAAAGAAAGTACAGGCATACCTAAAGAAATATTACATAATAATTTAGACAGATGTTATAGAATACCCACTAGTGACAATATAAGAGCTTTAAATCTATCTAATTGCGTAGCCTTAGTAACATATGAAGCATTAAGACAGCAAAAGTTTCCTAATTTACTAAGAAGTGATCCGTTTAAAGGAGAAGACTACTTAGAAAAAGAATAACATAAAATAAAAGAATGACTTATTTAATAAAGCCATTCTTTTTAAATTTATCTATAGTTTTTTCTATAGATATATCTCCTTCGATTCTAGTAGCAGTAGTTTTTTCTTCACCATCTTTAAAGAATATTGTTGTAGGAGTTCCACCATCAAAACTAAACTTATTTTTAAATTCTTTATAGTCATCATCACTAAATTTATCAACATCAGTATAATATATCTTAATATTATAATCATTGGATATCTTTTTAAGTTTTGGTTTATAAGAATTACAATGTATACATTTGCTTGCAGATACACATAATATAAAGCTTTCCTTATTATTAACTTTTTCTAGTACATCATTATAATTAAGCTTAATAAAATTCTTACTACCAGCAGATATACCATACCAAATAATAACTCCAAGAATAATAGCAATAAGTATAATGCCACCAATAATTAAATAGTTTTTCTTCTTCATTTTTAAAATCACCAATATAATAATATCACTTTTTATACAAAAAATCAAAAAATACTTTTTTTTTGACAGAAAAAATGATATTATTATATATATGATAGAGTAGTGTGAAGGGAGTATTAAATATGAAAAAGATTAAATATATATTATTTACATTTTTAATATTATCTTTAAGCATTCTATCAGTAAATGCAGAATGTACTAAAGAAGAAATAAATACTCTAAAACAAGAAGCAAACAAAATAAAAGTAACATATAAGCATTTGGGAGGAATAGAAACCGCTATTGGGACTGATTATAGTAGATTTAAAATTACAGTTAAAAACATAGAGGATGATTTTAGTATATATATACCTGCCTATGGAATCGAATTAGAAAAAAATAATGAAATGGCAGAATATGAACTTGGAACGGGTAATTGGACACTGGAAGTTTATTCAGAAAAGTGTGATGAGAGAGTACATAGTATAAGTTTCAGATTACCAACATTTAATAAATATTCATTAGATCCTTTATGTGAAGGAATAGATGGTGAAGACTTTTCATTATGTGGTAAATATTTAGAATATGAAGTTAGTTATGATACATTTAAAAGAAAAGTAGAAGAATATAAAAAAGCACAAGAAGTAAAAAAAGTTGAACCAAAAAAAGATGAAGAGCAGTTTTCGATAAAAATGATTATAAATAAAGTATTAGAATTTATTATAAACTATCAAATATATATAATAATTATATTAGGGGTATTACTTTTAATTTTAATTATTATAATAATAGTTAAAAAGAAAAAGAAAAGAGGTGTTTTAGAATGAAAAAACACTTCGTAAAATTAGTTATAATATTTTTAATTATATTTATATCTAGTGCAATTACTGCTGATGCTGCTTGTGGTGATTTAGTGTATGATGTGTTAAAATTAAGTATTAATGAAGGCGGTATAAGAGTAGAAGGATGGGCATTTTTACATAAAACTTTAAATGGCTACAAGCGAAATAATAATAAAGCTACTTCAGAGTCAACAAATCAAAAGATTCAAATAAACATATGTGATAAATATGGTGTTTGCTATTTTGATGATAATGAGGGGATAATAGATGGAAAGGGTTTTGATTTTGATAGAATTATGGGGTATAAATTGGCTGATGGTACTAGGGAAATGAAATATACATATCAAAATATAGGCTTTAATGTTAAATTTGAAACTTCTAAATTGATTGAAAAATTTGGAAAAAATGGTGAAAAAGATCAAGATTTACATTTTACAATTGCTGTTACAAATGATGATTATAATGCAAGAGCATCTTCTTGTAAAGGTACACCGAACTTTAATAATTTGACTGAAACACAAAGAATTGTAAGAAATGGGAAACATTGGGTAAAAGAAAATCTGAAAGTACTTAACAGTGCTATAAGAGGAGAAACAAATAATGATAAAATTAAAATTAAAGCAAGTGGTACAGATCAACTATTATATACTGGATGGCATACTGGAACTTCATTAAAAAAAGGAAATGCAAATGTATATGCATATATTGGTTGGGGACAGATATATTTATTTAAAGGGACTCAAGATTTACCTTTAAATAGTTATGGTGATGTTAATTATAAAGCAACAAATCCAGGACAATATTATATATCCGCTAGAACAACAAAAAACTGCTATTATTCTACAGATGAGGGTTGTAGTTATTATACTTGTGCTAATTATGAAAATAAAACTTATAATGATAATTATTTAAATATTTATGAATATGAAGATGGTTATAGTTTCAGCAGAAACGGCTTGTTTGAGCAGGCAATTAGTAATGTTACTAATAATAATGCTTTTAGTGATGTATGTACGGACGATTGGGTAAATGTTTATAAAAATACTTCATATGCAAAAATATATGGTGATACTACGATAACTATTAAAGTTAAAAATGATAAGAAGTGTGAGGTATCAGAACCTGCAGGAAATAAAATAATGAGTTGTAATAATTGGAAAGATTTATCATCTACTTGTGATGAATTAACTGTAAGGAATGGTAGTTCAAGTGCTACTGTTAAAGTTGAACAAAAAGGATATATAACAAATATATTTAAATCTAATTTAGTAAATGAAGATAAGAAATATGATGCTAATAGCTATAATGGTGGTTGGTTTAAGTATGGAATAACTTATTATAATGAAGTAAGCTGGAGTATTGTTAATTTATATGGTAATGTTGGTGAGATAGAATCCGCTATGAAAAGTAGATTAAAATTACTTAATAATTTTCAAGATAATTTAAATCTAACAATAACTGGATTAGAGGAAATAACTGGTAATAAGTTGATTAAAAAATGTAGTGAATCTGGTTCTTTTACAAATGGTAATAAATTAATAACGGTATGTACATTCTTTTTACCAAGTTCAGTATTAGAAAACTTTAATGGTACAGTTAATTATTTAGAAGATGAAAATAAGGCTAATATAAATAATAAATATTATATACCATTAGATGCTAAGAACTATGAGGTTAGTGTGAAATTAGAAAATCTAAGTAGATTATCTGAGACTCAAGCAAAGAAAGATTCTAAAGACAAGAATAAAGTTTGGTTTGGTACATGGAATATAGATACTAATTGCTCATTAAAAGTAACTAATAGAATATACGAACCATCAAGTGGTGGAAAAGAAAATGGTAAAGTAAAATATAAATTTATATATAGACCAATAAATTTAAGTAATCCATTTCCTAATAGATTCCCAGGAGTCAATTGGTATACTTGGTATATAACTGAAGGAAATAAAGACAAGAAGACACTTGAGGATTCATATAAAAAACTAGAATATTATACAGAACTAGATAATAGAACAATAAGTACAATAAAAGAATACAATAAAAATCATAACTATTTTAGTGAAGTGGATAAAAATTTCTTTAGGAACTATATTAAAGAAGGTGGTAATTCATGAAATGGTCATTTGCTAGTGTTGGATTAACAGTTCTTGGATTAATTGGATTAGCCATAATAATATTATTTCAAAATATAACTACAAATAATGAAAATGATTATTATCTTCTTAAAGAAGTAACCGAAGCCTCTATGATAGATGCCATTAATATGGACTATTATAGAGAAACAGGAGAATTAAAAATAATTAAAGAAAAATTTGTAGAAAGTTTTACCAGAAGATTTGCTGAGTCAACAGTATTTGCAAGTAGTAATTATACAATAAATTATTTTGATATAATGGAAGAGCCTCCTAAAGTAACAGTATCAATAAATACTGGAATAGGAGAGTATACCATTTATCAAGATACATCAGATTACCATGTTGCAAATACTTTAAGTGCAATATTAGAGTATTATGGTAAAGATGGTTCTAAAACAGGTGAAAGTTATGTAAATGGAACACCTTTAGTAGAAAAGACATTTACTAAGATTTATTATTCAATACCATCTAGTGATAAAAATGGCAATTATGATGTAAAACAACCACTTAATCTACCTGAAGAATTAAATCATAAAAATATTTATGATGTAGAAATATCAAAGGTAGTAAACAAAGGAAATGTAACTGAAGAAGGAGAACTATTATATGCCCTTTTAAATAGAGATATTGATTGGACTAGAAGTAATGATAATCCTACTGACTTTAATATTAAAAACAACAGCAGTATAGACATAAATAACATCCAAAAAGATATTACAGTAAATGAAAATAAAATTAATGGTAGAGGATGTTCAACTAATGAAGAATGTGCTGAATCAAAATATTGGATAGAATGGACTGGAAGGACTGAAACAGGAAGTCCAGGAACAACAGTATTAAGATTTGAAGTAACATGGAAGTATAAAGAATATGAATATGCAGAATAATAAAAATTATTTAAAAGGAGGAAGATATTATGAATAATTTAAAAGCATCAATGAAGAAATTCTTTGGTAACAAAAATACAGTTACCATACTAGGGGTAATATTATGCTTAGTAATATTATATATTGGTTATAATTATAGAATAAATTCAAAGACAGAATTAGTAGCAGTACCTGTTGCTAAACAAACAATACAGCCAAGAACATACATAACAGAAGATATGATAGAAATTAGAAATGTTCCTATAGAACTACTTAATACTAGTAAATATTATACTACATCAAAAAGTATCGTAGGAAAATATTCTAACTATAATACTATGATAGCTAAAGGAAGTTTATTCTATACAGATTTAGTAGTAGAAGAAAAAGACTTACCAGATTCAGCCTTTTCTGGAGTACCAGAAGGGTATACAGTAATAAATTATCCTGTTACAATAGCTAGTACTTATGCTAATTCAATGGCTCCAGGTAGTCATATCAATATTTATTACAAATCATTAAATGATGATGGAGAAGTAATGTTTGGTAAGTTCATTAGTAATATTGAAGTACTAGATGTTAAAGATTCATCAGGTAGACATGTATTTGAAAATAGTGATGAAGCAAGAACACCGGCTTATATGTTATTTGCTGTACCAGAAGAAACACACTTATTATTAAGAAAAGCACTATATCTAACAGATTATGATGTAGAGTTATTATTAATACCAAATACTGCAACATTATCTGAAGATCAAAAAGTAACAGTAAGTAGCCTTCAAATAGAAGAATTCATAAATTCTAAGACAGCATTTGTATCAGTAGATGACTTACCTCAAATAGATGATAATGTAACTGAAGATACAAATAATACAGATAATACAAACAATACAACAAATAATCAATAAGGAGGTGTAGCATGGACAATCAGTTTAGTCAAATAGACTTTGGTCCATTAAAACAATTTCTTGATAATGATGATATAACCGATATATCATACGATAACAATGGACAAGTATGGTTAAAATCATTATCTAAAGGAGTATATAGAGTAGAAAATACTGGAATAGATAATGCTCTAATGGAAAAAATAGCCTTTCAGTGTGCCAATTCAATGGGTAAATCATTTAATATGGCTAACCCCTTTCTAGATGCTGAATCAGCTGAATTAAGAATGAACTTTGTACATGATTCTATAGCCAAAAATGGCATAGCAGTATTAATAAGAAAAACTCCTGCTAAAATAAGATTACAAAAAGATAAAATAATCGCAGAAGATTATATAAGATTAAATATTCATGATTTTCTACTTAAATGTGTTGAAGGCCATTGTAATATCATGGTAAGTGGAGAAACTGGTAGTGGTAAAACAGAGCTCATAAAATATCTAGCAGCCCACACTAAAGAAAACGAAAAAATAATAACAATCGAAGATACATTAGAGCTACACTTAGATAAAATATTTCCACATAGAGATATTGTGGCTATGAAAACAAACAATATAGCATCATATTCAGATGTACTAGTTACTTGTATGAGACAAAATCCTAGATGGATATTACTATCCGAGGTAAGAAGTGCCGAAGCCGTAATGGCTGTAAGAAACTCAATATCTTCTGGACATAATATTTTATCAACAATTCATGCTGATAAAGCAGAATCAATTCCAAGTAGAATGTATAGCCTACTAGAAACAAACCAAGATATAGATCAGTTTCTAAAGACAATACATAGATATGTTCAATTAGGAGTACATATAAAAGGTTATTATAGTACTAAATATAATGCTTTCCATAGAGAAGTATCAGAAGTAGTAGAATTCTATGTTACAGATGATAATAAAGCAGAATATAAAATACTATATAAAAAGACTCCCGATGGAAAAGAAACAACTGCTAATCCATCAAAATACTTACTTTCATATCTAGAAAGTCAAGGAGTAATAATGCCTCCAGATATTTTAGTAAAAGAAGAGTTTACTAGTAGTGAAAATAATGATATAATTAATAAAGATAAAGTAGGAGAGTTTGTAGTAGATAATAGTTTATATACTGAAGGACAAAGTACTATTTCTAGTACTCCAGTAAGTAATACTATAATAAATACTATGCCAAATAATATGGCAGGTACAATGAATACTAATAATGTAGTAACTCCTCCTAATAATATACCGAACATTTATGCCTCAGCACCAAGTACTCCAAGTAGCATAAATGTTACAAGTATAAATAATAATCAAAATATAAGTTAAGGTGGTGATAGAAGTGGAAATCATCCTAATAGGGTTAATAATAATATTTATAGTATCTTATCGTACTAAACAGGGAGAATCAGTATATAAATTCATCTCAGAGCAGGCTGTAAATACTTATAAAAAATTAGAACCATACTCATTTAAAATAATGAGAGAAAAAGTAAAAGAACTAGGATTAGAATATACTCCAAGACAATATTTATTCCAAATAATAGCCTTTGCTGGCTTGGCAGGAGGAATAAGTTATCTATACTTCTATAACATAATAATATCATTAGTATATATCATAATAGCGGTATCTTTCATCCCATATATAACATATTTAAGATGTAAAAGACAATATAGTGAATACATATTTGAACAAGTACAAGTATATTGTACCAATACCATAATGGAATTTGCTACTACACAGGCTTTTGTAAAATCACTTGAAGGAGTAGTAGAATCAGGAATACTTGAAGAACCACTTTTATCTGATGTAAAAACAATGATAGCATTATCTTATGAAAAAGGAGATGTCTATGATTCAATAAAATATATGGATACCAAATATCCATACTATATGGTAAAAAATATGCATCAATTATTCCTACAAGTAACCAAAGAAGGTGCTAAAGATACCGCTGAAACATTTGAAAATATGTTATCAGATATAGATATCTTAGTAGAGGGAGTATATCGAGATAGAACCGATAGAGCAAACTTCCATAAACAGTTCTTAACATTTGGAGTAGCTCTATATGGTATGGTAGCTCTTATCCAAATACTAATAGGACAAGAAACATATATATCCATGATTGATAATACACTAATTCGAATACTAATACATGGTGTTGTCTTAATAAATAGTTATTTTCTTCTATCAGGAGAAAAATATTATAACGAGAATGTAGGTGCCGAATAATGTATATAGAAATGCTAATAATAGCCATAATAGTAATATATATGTTTATGGTAAATGGAAAGATAGATAAAGATAATATTTTTACTAATAATAGTAAATTATGTAATTTATTAAAAGAAAAAGATTATGATTTTCTTTTAGTAGCTAAATATGGTGATAGAGTATACGATCCAAACGAAGTATTCATGAAAAGAATAAGAAATGGTATCATCGTAGCAGCAGCATTAATATTCTTATTCTTATCACAAATGAGCTATTTAACAGTAATAATAGCAATTGTAGTAGGTTATCTAGTATATAAAGAGCAATATACTTCTCTTAGAAGTTGGTATAAAAAACATCTAAATTATATAGATTCCTTATTACCATATTACTTAAAAAGTTTAGAAGTACTAGTTCATCACTATACAGTACCAGTAGCTTTAGCTAAAAGTATAGATGATGCCCCTGAAGTATTTAAGCCAGGATTAAAAAGACTAGTAGAAAAAATAGAAGCTGGAGATTCATCAATAGATCCATATATGGATTTTGCTAAAGAATACCCAGTAAGAGATTCAATGAGAATGATGAGATTATTATATAGATTAGGACTAGGAGAACAAGAAAAGAAACATCAACAATTAGTATCCTTCTCTAAATCAGTATCATCTCTGCAAGCAAAATCAAGAGAAATGAAGTATCAATCTAGATTAAACAACATGGAAAGAAGAACACTAATAATGATGGTAGTAACCGGTGGCGGTTCTATGTTATTACTATTGATTTCAATCTTTATGATGTTAAGCTTCTAAAGATTTGGAATATATAAAAAAGAATAAAAAAAAATAATATATGAAAGAAGGTGAAAAGTAATGAAAGAAGCAACAGGCGAAGTATCAATGACAGTTATCACTATCGTAATACTAGCATTAGTATTAGGAATAGGAACTTGGTTATTTGCAGGTGAAAATTCTATCGGAAGACAATGGATAAAAAATACATTTGAGAAAAATACAGGTGTAGATACAGGTATAATCATTAACAGATAAGAAAAAAAGTAGGTGAAATAAATGAGAGATGCAGTTGGTGGAACTTTTATGATAAAGTTAATACTTGTTTTTCTAGCAGTATACATAATATTTATGGGTGCTGCCTTAAACTATGCTAAAGCATTTAGAGTGAAAAACAAAGTAATGGATATCATAGAACAAAATGAAGGAATGGAAGAAGCGGATTTTAATAATTTATCTGGAACAAATAACTTAGGAGTAACAGGAAGAATTAATGAATATTTAAGTACTGTTAGTTATAATGTTTCATTAACAGATAAGAATAAAGAAAATAAAGGAATATGCTTTGATAGAGGTTATTGTATTGACAAGAAAGAAAGTACAAATGTAGATGGTATATATAGTACCTATTATAAAGTTACAACATTTGTAAAGATTGAGTTTCCTTTCTTCAAACTGAACTTTACCATTCCGATCACTGGAGAAACTCGTAAAATAGAAAGGATAAATAGGTAATGGATACAGTAATAGCAAATAAATATAGTGATATATTAAGTACACTAAATATAGAAGTATCTAAGAAACTAGAGGGAGTCTACGAAGTAGATGAAATAATATCTACTTTTGGAAATTATTTCTTTAATAAAATGTTTTTAGATATAACTGCTATTAAAGATTATAAAGATTTAAATAACTTACAAAAATTATCAATGAGTATTAATATGGATAAAGTTATATTATTACTTGATAAAGATGATCAAATAAGTGATTCAAAAGTCTTTCTATCTAAATTAGTAAGTATGGGAATATATAACTTTACTAAAGATTCTAATGATCTAATGTATTTATATACTAATCCTAATATTTATAGAGATGTAGCCCATTATCAAAATATTGATAGTATAGTAGAAGAAACACCAAATGCTTCTCTCGACTTGTCTACTAAAAAAATACTTGGAGTTAAGAATGTAACTGATTCAGCAGGAGCAACAACTCTAGTATACCTACTAAAGAAAACATTAAGTGATTATTATAGTACTATTGCTATAGAACTAAATAAAAGGGATTTAACATACTTTCATGATAAGGATTGTTTATCAATAAAAGAAGATGCCCTTGAAGATACAATAAATAAATATAGTAGTATAAATACCTTTGTTATAGATCTAGACAGAACTAACAAGGAACATATATGTACTGATGTATTATATTTAATAGAGCCTAGTACTATTAAATTAAACAAATTATCATTAATAAATCCTAAGATATTTGGTGAGTTAAAAGGTAAGAATATAATACTAAATAAGAGTCTATTAAATAATAGTGATATAGCTAATTTTGAAGTAGAATCAGATTTAAAAGTATTTTATAATATGCCCCCATTAAACGATAAAGAAGATGTAAGTAAATATATATTACCTCTTCTAGAAAAATTAGGATATATTAAAGTACAAGAAGAAACACAAGAAGAATCTCCTAAAAAGAGTATCTTCGATATATTCAAAAAGAAATAAAGTAATTTACTTATAAGATAAACGCAGTATAAGCGTTTTTTTATTTTTTTCTTTGTTAAAACCATTGACAAATATTACCAATTTATATAAAATAGTAGACAATTTAAGGGGAGGAAAGAGATATAATGAAATTTACTAGTAATTCAAATGAATTTAAAAAATCAAAAACAAAAATAAAAAAGGAAAATGGTATGGAATATGAAATAGAAGCAAAAAGTGATCCAGAGTTTGATCAGATGGAAAAAGAAGCCAATAAAATCTATGATAAATATCACAAAAATCATATTCCAAGTAGTCAAAGAGGAAAGGGTATAATAATTGCTGATATACCAGAAACTGCAAATATATGTAATGAGATGTTTAATAATACCTTTGTTGATGAATCACATTTAATATTAAATATAGAATCTCTTTTACTAGCAGTATCAAATATTTTAGATACTAAAGAACTAATTCCAGAAGAAAAAGAGGAATTAGAAAAAGCAAAAAAACTATTAATGGAATTAAAAGCAGCATATACAGAAAAAAAGATAATAATATTAAATGAAAAAGATAACGAAGCATTATTATTTATATTAAAAAGTTTCAAAAGGCATAAAGAAAATAAAAAAAGCAATGCAAAAAAATTAATAAAAGAAAAAATAATTAATAAGTAATTGTCAAATAATTGACAATTACTTATTTTTATTGTAATATATAATTATAAGTAAGGAGGAAGAAGCGTATGTATTTTTTAGATGGATGTCCTGCTGGACTAGCACCAGTATTGGGAATAGTTAATTTTGTTATTAATGCTATTATGATAGGAGTTCCAATAATATTAATAGTATTAGGAATGATAGATTTAGGAAAAGCAGTAATAGCAAGTAAAGAAGATGAAGTAAAGAAAGCTACTAAAGCTTTTGGTAAGAGATTCCTATATGCTGTAGGTGTATTTGCAGTAGTATGGCTAGTTACATTCGTATTTGATACAGTTAATAGTGCTACAGGCGGCGAAATAGATCCTAATAAAGCCGATTGGCGTTCTTGTTGGAATCAAATAAGAAATTCCTAAATAAAAAAATAATAAAAGAAATCAAAAAATGATTTCTTTTTTCTAATTAGTATGCTATAATTTAAATGTGATAATTTAACTTTTTTAAAGGAGTGAACAATATATGAAAAATAATAAAAAAATATCATTAGGAGTCATAATAATTTTTATTTCAATGGTATTATTTACAAGTGAGGCAAATGCACTAGTTATGTGGATGCAGTGTACTGACAGCCCAGAAGATGAAGTCGCAACCAACAACAATGATTTTAAATACTATAATACCTATGCTCTTATAAACAATGCACAAAATGCATCGGTAAGGCACTTAGTATATAATCCTAATGATTTTTATAAAAGCAAAAAGCCAGTATATATACTTTATAATTATAATGGAGCAAACAAAAATGGACAAGATGTTGGTAATATTTGCTGGTATCGTGATGTGTTTGATGAGATGAAATATTGTGATATTAATTATGATTCGCTAATAAACATAACAGAATTATTTAACGGTTCTTGCCCAACAACAATATATCAAACTGAAGGATATGAAACTTCAGGCTCAGTAAAAGGGGATTTTCTAGTACTTGCTGGCAAAAAAAATGCAAGTTCAAAAAATGTTGAAACTTTAAACGATATGGAACTAGTAATTTATGGCTTTGAAAATGAAAACGGCGAGCAAGCCATAATGGTTGAGGGATATAATAGTTCTGGATTATATGGATATGCAACCACATGGCATGATTGGAAATCATTTGAAAAAAGTCTGAACATGAAAATAGATAATGATAGTAATGATTTAATTGCAGAAACCTCATACTCAAAAGAATACATGTCATGGACAGCATCAACACAAGCAAGAAGAGCTAATAAATTCGGCAGAAATTATTTTAAATTGCTAGATAGTAGCAGACCATGGCTAGTAGGAACAGTCGATAATCAAAAATTTACCGTGATAGAAACTGTCGATGGAAAAAATGTAATGTATCGTAGTGACGATAGCAACAGTAAAATCTATAATTGGGTTTCAGAATGGTTTAAAAAATATGATAAAGAATTATCAAAGCAAATTGAAGCAGTTAAAAATTTGAAAAGTGAAAAATACCAAAAAGCTTATAATGCATCAAAAGAAATTAGTAAAGCTGTAGAGGAAGGAAAAAAATATGATTTTGGTGACTATAGTCCATCACAAATGGTATTAGATATAAATGATGCATACAAAGAAATAGAAATAGTATTAAATAACAGTGAGTCAATGTATGATTATTATGATGAACAATGTAATTTAGTCACAAATGGAAAGGCAAGCGATGCATTAGGGGCAATGACAACACAATTCAATTGTGAAGTGTTTAATGTATCATCGCTTAATAAACTTCCAAATAAGACTAACCCTGCGATGCTTAATGAATTAATAGTGTCATTGTTAAGTAGAGCATTAAACAAGCATACTAATTCAGACATTTCTGTTGAAACATTGCAAAGTACAGCAAAAGAGTACGCAAAGATGTTTGCTGTCGCAATTAAATATATAAATAAAAGTGAGGCTCTAACAGAAGAAGCTAATGCAATAGTAAAAGAAACTGAAGAAAAGTATTCAGAATTGTCAAAAGAACTTGGTTTGGAAGTAATAATTGATTGTGAAGATTTAATTGGTGAAGATTTAAGAGCGAAAATAGGTAGTTATCTAAATATTATTAAAATAGCAGTTCCAATAATATTAATTGGCTTTGGAATTGTAGATTTTACCAAGGCTGTTTTTGCGGGTGATGAAGATAAGATGAAAAAAGCACAAAAAGATTTCTTGCTACGAATAGGAATTGCAATTATATTCTTTTTGACCCCAACAATTGTAGACTTCTTATTAGGAATTGCCAATAAAGTATGGAACTTTATCGAACCTGGTTCTTGTGGAATATTTAATAATTAAAAATAAAGGGAGGTAAATAATATGATATATGTATTGTCGTTTTGGTCCGATGTTGCATTTTCAATAAAGCAAGCGTTAAGAACATTTTCTTGTACTATAGCAGCAGTTATCTACAACTTTATTGTAGATTTGTACAATGTTTTTATGTATACTGCACGTGCAGAAATACTTGAAAGTAGTTTCATTCAAGGAATATACAACAAGGTCGGAATGATATTAGGAATATTTATGGTATTTAAATTATCATTTTCTTTAATACAATCTCTTGTTGACCCTAATAAGTTCACAGATGAAAAAAAAGGCTTTGGAGGAATTATAAAAAGAAGTGTAATTTCAATAGTACTCTTAGGTATAACGCCTTCAATATTTCGTATGGCATTTGATTTACAAAATTTAGTCGTTGGTACTGCAAACAACACAGATAACATTATATATAAATTGATTGTTGGTACAGCACCATCAAAAGATGCTGAAAGCTTTGGACATGTAATAGCCTCTGAATTGTATTTTGGTTTTTATACTGAAAATGACCCACTTAAATTAAACGAAGGCTTGGAGGTAACATACCCAGACAGTGGTGGTGTTCAGTTAGAAGTTCATGATTATGATTACTTGAAAAGTCAAGTTCTAGAGGGACATTTGTCATTTAGTGATACAGTTGACTATATTTCGGTAACAAGTGCTGGACAATATGTAATTAAGTGGGATGGATTATTTGCGATAGCATTTGGACTATTTATGGTATATATATTGATTACATATTGTATAAGTGTTGCAACTCGTGTAATTCAATTGGCATATTTGCAATTGATAGCACCAGTTCCAATACTATCATATATTTCAGATTCTGAAGGAACATTCAAGAATTGGACCAAGCAATGTATGACAACATATTTAGATTTATTTATAAGACTGGCAATAATTTATTTTATAATAACAGTTAGCACACAGATAATGGAGGCACTTAGCAATACAGGAAGCGTACTTTATGAAAGTACAGGGCTTGAACCAGATAGTGGAACGGCAAAGTGGGTAGTAAGATTCTTACTTATTGGCTTGTTTATGTTTGGAAAAAGAGTGCCCGAGTTATTAAAAGATTTATTTCCTAATTTGAGTGGCGGTGGCGCTGCAAGTATTGGATTTTCTCCTAAATTACCAAAAGGAGTTTCCGGTTTTGCGAAAGGGGCAGCTACACTTGGCCTAGGAGCCGTAGTTGGTGGGGTAGCAGGGGCTGCTACTGGTATTAAACATGGTGAAGGCTTTAGAGGTAAATTAGCCGGTGCCTTTGGTGGACTTGGCCGTGGCGCAACAAGTGCTAAAACAAAAGGAAATATATTCAAAAATGCCCAGGCTGGAATGAACAGTACTAGGGCAGCAAGACAAAGAGCGTACGAAAAAAATCACGATGGTTCAACATTCTGGGGAAGAAATGTTACAGCAGGTAGTGCTGTAAGAACAAAAGATGATTTTGATAGAGAAATTGCAGCAAACGATGCATATGGAAGCACAATGAAACTAATAGAGTCCGAAACTGATAAAGATGCAAGAGTAATAACAGCTCAAAATAATTTGAGCTCAATCTCAACCAAAGGAAGAACAACGCAAGCAATTACAGTAAATGGAAGAAACTACTCTGCTGGTGATAGAATAGCAGCAACAGACTTAAATGATGCAATATCGGTTGCACAAAAGAATGTTAAAAAGCAAAGAATTTCATGCGTAGAAGATGTGTATAATGGAACATCAACAAACGGAGCATTAATTAGTCTTGTTAATAGTGCAGGAGCTCAAGTTACTAAAAATGCAAGTAAAGGATACGATGGCTTTGGCAGTGTAACAGTTTCTTCGGGCACTGGACAAGTTGATTATAGTTCAACATCAACAGCCTCTTCATTAGATAAAGCTGAAGGTTTATTTGCATATAAGTCAACTGCAGCGGCAGATACTGGAGATATTAAAAATGTTGGTGGCAGTAAGAATGAGGCTTACAAAAAGGCATCTGCAAATGCTAATTATAATAAAAAATAAAATTAGTAAAAGGAGTGTGATACATAGTGAATGGATATTTAGTACCTGCTAACGCTAAAAGAGGTACATTAATATTTAATATATTTAGACCTTTTGATTTAATTATGTTTGGTACAGGAATGGCAGTAACTTTATTATTACTGGTACTTGTTGATTCTAATGATACTATAATGATATTGTTATCATGCCTACCAGTAGGAGTAACTGGCCTACTGGTAGTGCCAATACCTAATTATCATAATGTTTTATGTGCTATACAAAGTATATTTAGATTTTTTACAGAAAGAAGAAATTATATATGGAGAGGTTGGTGTTTCTATGAAAAATTCGGCGACGACAAAAAATAGTTCAAAGTATACTGAAGATTGGTTACCAATTAAAAGTATTGCTAATGGAGCAATAATACTTGATAATAAATTAAAGGTAACAGGAGTTAAAATAAAACCAAGAAATATCTTTATCTTAGATCAAGGTACTCAAGATAATACAATAATAGCTTTAAAAAACTTCTATAATACAATAGATTTTGAGTTTTGGTTAATATCTGCGGATAGACCGGTAGATTTAAACAATTATCTTGCTAGATTACAATTACTATATAATCAAACTCCAAATCCAGCAGTAAGAAAGCTAATTAACCAAGATATAGATAAAGCTAATGACTTTATGAATAATAATATTACTGATACTGAGTACTATATATTATTTAAAGAAAAGAATGATGATTTGATACAAAAGAGACTTAGAACTTTAATTACAGGTCTTGCTAATGCAGGCCTAGAATCTAAACAAGTATCTAATGATGATTTAAGAATAATACTTGATAATTTCCTTAATAGTGGAATGACAACTAATTTTGGGACGGTGATTGCATAATGAATTTTAAAAGTGAACTAGCTCCGAAAGGATTGCAATTTAACCCTGCTGATTTTGTTATCAGTGATAGATATGCTACTATATTAACGGTAATATCTTATCCTAGATTAATTGGACCAGGATATTTATCAAATTTAACAAATATGTCTGGTGTAAAAATGGTTATTAAGCACATTCCATTACCATTTTCAGTACTAGCTAAAATGCTAAATAAAGAAATATCAGATTTAAAAAGTAAATACCAGCAAGAAAAAGATAGAACAATACAGGAAAGAATAAGACAAGACGTTGATTCATTAGAATATTTTATTCAGCAGTTTACTGCTTCACAAGCTAAAACATTTGATTTTCAAATGCATATCATGATTACTGCTGATACAAAAGAAGAATTAGAAAATAAAAAAGTTAGTATTAAAAACTACCTTGATGCTATGGAAATGAGAGCAATACCTCTTAGATTTGAACAAGAAAGAGTATTAAAGTCTATACTTCCTATATTTGATAAACAAATAATAGAAAGTAGAATAGGTACTCCAATGCCATCTCCAACAATGGCAGCAATGTATCCATTCATCTTTGATAGTATCAAAGATGATGGATTATCAACACTTCTTGGAGTAGACTTTTCTGGCGGTGTAGTACTATTTAATCAATTCTTATATCAAATAAGAAAAGAAAGTAATAGAAACAATGCCAACATGATTATATTAGGTACTTCAGGTTCAGGTAAATCAACAGCAGCTAAACTAATACTTCGTAGTCATATAAGAAATGGCTATCAAATAGTAGCAGTTGATCCCGAAGGCGAAATAAGTGAAATGACTAAAATGTATGGAGGAGATGTAGTAGACTTAGGTAAAGGTGGAGAATATGGAATGGTAAATCCACTTGAAGTAATAATGGATGCAGATGAGAGCGAAATTAGATCAGGATTAGGTTATACTGTACTTAACAAAACACTACAATCATTAAAAGCATTCATGAAGTATTATGCTCCAGATATTGAAGATGATGTATTAACTTTGTTTAGTGAAGTTGTACAAGATACATACGCTAGATTCGGTATAACATTTACTTCGGATTTTACTAAATTTACATCAAATCAATTTCCAACATTTAGTGATGTATATGTAACAGTAACAAGTAAATTAACATCAATGACTGAGAAAACTCATGAAAGAGATGTTATGGAAAGACTAGAATTAAAATTAAGACCATTTGTAAGAGAGTTACAATACTACTTTAATGGTCATACTTCAATAAATACTGATAGTGATTTCTTAGTATTTAATATAAAAGAATTAATGAATTCTGATGCTAACATAAGAAATGCATTATTATTTAACGTTCTTAAGTTTGCTTGGGGATTATGTCTAGACCCTAGTAAAAATACAGTATTATCAGTAGATGAAGCACATGTATTATTAGGTGCTAAAAATGAATTAGGTGCAGAATTCTTAGCCCAAGTTCAAAGAAGAGCAAGAAAATATAATACAGG
>CAKOLH010000012.1 GCA_934096105.1 uncultured Bacilli bacterium
TTTATTTGTTATTTTCTTCGAGCAATTTTATAATCTTTTTTTGGTTACTTTGAAGTTCTTTTATTTGTTCATGTAGCACTTCAAGTATTAATTCACTTTTTAAATCCGTCTTATAATCATTTAAACTTCTTAAACTATCTTTTTTGGCCGCTCTATTCTGACTCATCATAATTATTGGTGCTTGAAGAGCCGCTATACATGATAATATTAGATTAAGTAGAATAAATGGATATGGATCTACATTTACTATCATTAAGTAATTAATTATCATCCACAGTATAAGAAATATGCAAAATACTATAATAAACCCCCATGATCCTGCTACTGCGGTAACTTTATCGGCTAATTTATCTCCTAAACTTCTTTTGGCATCTTCTTCTTTGTCTGAGTCAATGGCTATTGGGCTATCCAAAAGCATTTCAATGAGTTCATCTTCATCCTTAATATCAAAATCTTTATTTAGTAATAATTTTACTAAGTTATCTTTTCTTTTATTCACTTCCATAGCTACCTCCATTTTTTACAATTTATCATATTTTAATTTTAACACTTTATTTAGATGTTGTAAACTACTAAAAAATGATACTTAATGTACCATTTTATTTGTTATATTGAGATTTATAAGTTTCATACTTCTTTTCTAATACCGTATCAGTAAACTTAAGTTTGGCATCCTCACGCATTTTTTCTAATGCTTTATATTGAACTGAAGTATCTTCTGACTTATGTTCAGAAACTAATGAAGTAATTATTTCTTCTTTTACATCTTCAAGAGCTGGTTTTTCTTTTTGGTCTATTCTATATATTACATGATATCCATAAGAAGTTTTTACTGGCTCTTTAGTATAAGAATTGTTTTCTAGTTTTTGCATTGCTTCCATATAAGCAGATTCAAGACTAGCATTATATGCTTTATATCCTAGTTCTTCATAAGTTATTTTATCCTTATATTCATCTTTTACTTCATCAAATGATTTACCCTCATTTAATTTAGCAATTATTTCTTTAGCTAAATTTTCAGCATTTTTCTTTTCTTCATCAGTAGCACTGCTACTAACTTTTACTAAAATGTGTTTGGTATTGATATCTCCATATACCTTATCTTCATAGTACTTTTCTATTTCTTTATCAGTAATTTGTTCTTTTATATAATCATCAGTATACTGTGATCTTCTATATTGAAGTCTTAGGTATTCAATAAATACTCTTTCACTACCAAAGCCATTTTTAGTTAAGAATTCTTCTTTACTATATCCATAGTACTGATTATACATATTATAATAGTTTTCTGCTTGATCATTTAATTCAGTATTCATCTCATCTGTTTCAGGATATTTTTCTTCAAGTATTTTATTATCTATTATATCTAGTAAATTACTTACTGAATAGATTTCTTTCATGTCTTCGTATAAATCTTCCGCTGTTACAGTTAAACCATCTATACTTGCTACTGGCTCTAAACCATTCTCTAATTTAGCTATTCTATCTGGCCATATTAAGATTACCACTAGTACTGTAGCAAGCACTCCGCCAATTACTCCATAGATAGCCAATCTATATTTATCTATAAAATCATAGAATTTGAATAGTTTATCATATTCTTTCTTATTAGTATTTTTCTTTTCCTCTTTTTTTACCTCTTTAACTACTTTTTCTTCTTTTTTTGTTTCTGCTTTACTTATAGCATTCTTCTTAGTACCTTTTTTTGATACTTCTTTTTTGTTTGCCATTTTGTTATCTCCTTTCAAAGTTACATTAATATAATATCAAAAATAGGAAAAAATTACAATATGATTTTTGAAATATGGGGAAAATAACATATTTTAATTAGTTATTTTTAATATATATTTGATTTCATACTAATTAGCCCAGCACACTTTTTATGTTTTTCCATAAAATACTATGAATAGAAAAAAAGGAGGAATGTATTATGAGTAACTGCGGTTCACCTTGCGGCGGATCTAGTGCTGCTATTGTACTAGTATTATTTATCTTATTAATAATAATACTTGGAGCTTGGATATAATAAAGGAGGTGCATTAAAATGTCTGGAAATAGTTCATGTAAAGGAAATAATGGCTTCTTAATTGTTATTGTTTTATATATTCTACTTGCTATTATACTAGGTTCTGCTTTCTTTTATTAAAATATCTTAGTTTAGAGAAACTATCTTCGGATAGTTTTTTTCTTTATAAAAAGTAGGCTAATACCTACTTTAACTTATTATATACTTCTTCAATTGTTAATTTTTCTTCATTATTATATCTCGGTATTAGGTGTAAATGAAAATGTTTTACTTCTTGACCTAAGCCATTATTTTCACAAAGTGATATACCATCATAGTTTAATCTTTCTTTAAGAAGTGCAGCAATTTCTTTGGCTACCTTTAGTATATGATGTAGTACTTCTTCATCTATATCAAAAAAATCTTGATAATGTTTCTTTGGTACTATAAGAGTATGTCCTGTATGATTAGGATTTACATCTAAGAATACTTTAACTATCTCATCTTCATATATGGTATATGATGGTATCTCATTATTTATTATTTTGCAAAATATATCCATGTTATTACCTCCATACTAAGTATATCATTTTTTAAATTATTTTACTATTACTTTATCTAATTTTAGTATATATTATTGGCTTATATATGGTAGATACACTGGTATATTATTGTTAGACTTATAAAATATAAGGCTAACAATAACACTGGAAGACCTTAGGCTGGAAGTGCATAACAAAAAAGAACTAAGTTAGTTTCTTAGTCCAATTATTATGTGAATATCTGCGAATATTCTAACATTATTATGTAAAATTTAGTATATTTTTATTCATAAGGTTAACTTTTTTAAATTTATCTGCTATAATTTAAGTATGAGAAGTAGTAAAAAAATACTATTTATTATATTTATGTTTATATTCTGTATTAGTTCTGCTAATGCAAATAGTAAAGAAAAAGTTACTTTTTCTAAATGCGTTGATGGAGATACTATTAAAGTAACTATAGATGGTGAAACAAACATAGTTAGAATGTTAGCCATAGATACTCCAGAGTCTGTTCATCCCACTAAAGGGGTTGAATACTATGGTAAAGAAGCAAGTAATTATACCTGTAATTTAGTTACTAATGCAAAGAAAATAGAACTTGAATATGATAAAAATAGTGATAAAAAAGATAAATATAATAGAGTTTTAGCTTGGGTATGGGTAGATGATACTTTACTTCAAGATGAACTTGTTAAAAATGGCTATGCAGAGGTTGCTTATTTGTATGGTGATTATAAGTATACTAATACTCTAAAGGATCATCAAGCAGTAGCAGAAGCCTCTAAAATAGGAATATGGAATGAAGAAGCAAGAAAGGAGTTTGATTCAAATAGTAGTTCTAAAGATGATGATAATACTACTGATAATAGTGATAGTTATATTGATTTAAAGAATATGTCCACTAGTGATATTATTATAGTTATAGGAGTAGTAATTATTGGAATTGTTTTAGGACCCACTATTAAGAAGATTAAAAGAAAAATTAAAAAATACACAAAATAGAAAGGACTGTTAATTTGAAGAAAGATATTACACTTGTTATTTTAGCAGCAGGTATGGGTAGTCGTTTTGGAGGACTTAAACAAATTGAACCTATGGGTCCTAATGGAGAATTTATTATAGACTATTCTGTATATGATGCTATTAAGGCTGGATTTAATAAAATTGTATTTTTAATAAAAAGAGAAAACTATGATTTATTTAAGGAGACAATAGGGGCTAGAGTAGAACCATATATTAAGACTGAATATGCTTTTCAAGAACTTAATAATCTACCTTTAGGATACACTCTTCCTAGTGATAGAATTAAACCACTTGGTACTGCTCACGCGGTACTTTGCTGCAAGGAGAAGGTTCATGAAAACTTTGCAATGATTAATTCAGATGACTTCTATGGAAGAGATGCTTTTATTAAGGCTTATGAGTATTTAAGTAAAGTAGATGAGTCTTCGAGTGAATATGGAATGGTGGGATATAAAGTTGCTAACACTCTTACAGAAAATGGTTCTGTTAAAAGAGGAGTATGTAATGTAGATAATAATGGATATCTTACTAATTTAACTGAAAGTAAAGTAGAGAGAGTTAATAATGAAATAATTGCTAGTCCATTAGATGGAAGTAAAGCATTTACTGTTAAAGATGACGATACTGTCAGTATGAATTTCCTATTATTTACTCCTAGTATATTTAATTATATAGAAGATGGTTTCCCTGATTTCTTTGACAATAATAAAGATAATTTACTTACTGCTGAGTATTTAATTCCTGATGTTCTTAGTAATTTAATTAAGAATAATAAGGCTAGTACTAAGGTTATTCCTACTAGTGCTAACTGGTATGGTGTTACTTATAAGGAAGATACTCCTGGAGTAAAGAAGGCTATTCAAAATCTTGTAGATAATCATGAATATAATGATAATTTATGGGACTAATATGTTAAATTATGTTATTTACATAAATCTATTTAATTTTTAATTTAGATTTGTTATACTTATGTTGTATAGAAAGGATTGATTTAAATGAAATATAATATTCGTGGAGATAAAATGGTAATTACAGATGCCATAAAGGATTATACAGAAAATAAACTAAGTAGATTAGAAAAGTATTTTAAGGATGATGATATTAAAGCTAATGTACTTGCTAGAGTTAGAGGTAATTCACAAATTGTAGAAGTTACTATTCCTACGAGCAAGTATGTTCTTAGAAGTGAAGAAGAAAATGAAGACTTATATGCTGCGATAGACTTAGTTACTGATAAGTTAGAAAGACAAATTAGAAAGAATAAAACTAGATTAAATAGAAATACTAAGGAAAGTGTTAAAGAATTTAACTTTGATTATGAAGTTAAGGATGAAGAGGCCTCTAAAGAAAAGATAGTTAAAAGAAAAAATATTGAAACTAAACCTATGGATGAAGAAGAGGCTATTCTTGAAATGGAACTATTAGGTCATTCATTCTTTGTATATAAAGATATGGATACTAACAACACTTGTGTTCTTTATAAAAGAAAAGATGGCGACTACGGTCTAATAGAAACTAAATAATATTTGAGTATCAACAGTTGTTGTTGATACTTTTTTTGTTTTTATGATGTATCCACAGGCACTGTTGATAGATTGTTTTGAGGAACTACAAAAAAATAAAAATTTTTATAGAAACAGAGTCGATGAAAATCACAAATCATTAGTTTTAATTTTAAAAAGAAGATTAATTAAAGGATCAAAGAAAATTCTTTGATTTTTTAATTTCTAAGAAAAACTAAAAAATCCAAATTGTAATACTATAAGAAAAAGTAATATATATATATGCCATTTATATTTACTTGATATTTAACTGCTGTTTTTTTCTTACTGTGAGTAAAAAGTGTATATGGTCATTGTTGACAAGCCAATATTTTTATGTTAAAATATGAGCCATATCAAGCAGAAAATCTCAAAGTATTAAACTTTGCGACTGCAAGAGGGGAAATATTGATATGAAAAAAGTAATAAAAAACTATATTGAAAAAATGAAATGTACTTTAATGAGAGAAGGATTAACATTAGTTAAACCAGAAACAGCAGAAGAGTGGTTACAATTTGCTGATAATTATAGTAATGATGGCTATTCAGTATTTGTTGTAAAGGCAACTATATCTATGATGAAAAAAATGGAGAAAGGAATCTCATTTGAAGAAGCAGAACAACAGGTTTATGATGAAGAGTTAGAATTAACTGGTTTTTTAGCTGGTGCTACAGCAAATGCTTTATCACATTTTGCAAAACAAGGTGAAGAATATAGAAAATATTGGAATAAAAAATATGGAATCGATGATGCTAATGAAAAAGGAATAGTAAATCCTGCCGTTTTATCTATAAGAAAGAAGTAGTTTTATAACATACTACTTTTTTTATTATGTGTCCTCTCAAGGACAAATAATTAGAAAATAATAATTAATTTTATTATTTTATGTTAGTTTAGAATATGTCGTAGAAGAAATAAATGATAAAGTAATAATTAGTACTATTTTATCAAAAAAAGTATAAACATTTTAGTCTATACTTGATTAGTTAATTATTAATTTTTTTCTTCATTAACCTGTTTTTGCAATAATTCTAAATCTTTAATGCTCTTATTATCCTTCAATACTTTCATTTGTCTTCTTGCTGAATTGTTAAGTCTTACTAATCTTTCACTCTGTGGAACCTTTTCTTCAATTAATTCTGCATTTGTATTTTGTAAGTTATTTAAGATTACTAAATGAAGTAAATCAGTATAATCCCTTATATTTCCATTTTTCGCAAGTTCTGGATTACTTTCTCTCCATTCTTTTGCTGTCATACCGAATAATGCAACATTTAAAACATCGGCTTCTTCGGCGTAAACAAATTTCTTTTGCTCCTCTGTTAGTGTTGGAACAATATAAGTTTTTACTGCATCAGTATGAACAACATAGTTTAATTTAGATAAAATTCTATTTGCTTGCCAGTCTATTTTTTTCTGATACGCTTCATTAGTTTTCAGTCTCTCAAACTCAGTTATTAAATATAGTTTAAACTCAGGAGATAACCAACTTGCAAATTCAAATGCAATATCTGGATGAGCAAAAGTTCCAATACTATATCTTCCACCTTTTGAAACCATTCCTATTGCATTAGTCCTTTTTATCCACTGTGTTGGTGACATTGCAAATGAGTTTTTTCCATACTCTGTTTTAATTTGGTCGAATTCGACCAAATTAAAATTTAGATTATGAAGTTCTTCCCATAATCCAATATAATCAATAGTATTTATTCTTCTTAACCAATTTTTCACTGTAAAAAAATTTTCCCACTTCTGATAGAAATTATATCATACTTTTCTTATTTAACATATAGTATATAAAAAAATAACTATTCTATCCACATATATTGTTGATACTTTTATTTCATATTCTTATCTATCAACATATACTGTTAATAAATAAAATTGAAGTTTTAAAGACTTATGGCTTTAAAACTTTTTTTGAAGACCTTAGGCTTCAAAAAACACTGAGTGACTACAGGCACGAGGTGAAACTATAATAAAATAAGGTAAATATTAAATATTTACTAGTTTTTTTAATCAAAATATAGTAAAATATTATCTAGGAGATGATTTGATGTTTAAGATACTTAAAAAGATGTTTGATAATGAATATAAAGAATTATATAGATTTAGTAAACTAGCAGACCAAATAGATGCTCTTGATGAAGAAATGAGTAAATTATCTGATAAGAAACTTGCTAGTTATACTGATAAGTTTAAGAAAAGACTAGAAGAGGGAGAAACATTAGAGGATATTCTAGTGGAAGCATTTGCTGTTGCTAGAGAGGCTGCTTATAGATGTGTTGGTATGAAACCCTTCTATTGTCAATTACTAGGTGGTCTTGCTATCCACTACGGCAATATTGCTGAAATGAAAACTGGTGAAGGTAAAACCCTTACTTGTGTACTTCCTGCTTATTTAAATGCTTTAACAGGTAAAGGTGTTCATATTGTTACAGTTAACGAATTTTTGTCTACCAGAGACTCTGAATGGATGGGTAGTATATTTAGATTTTTAGGTCTTACCGTAGGACTTAACTTAAGAGAGTTATCTTTCAAAGAAAAACAAGAGGCTTATAACTGTGATATTTTATATAGTACTAATAATGAACTTGGTTTTGACTACTTAAGAGATAACATGGTTGTTAAAAAAGAAAACAGAGTACAAAGACCTCTTAACTATTGTATTGTCGATGAAGTTGACTCTATCTTAATAGATGAAGCTAGAACTCCTCTTATTATATCTGGTGGAGTTATGCAATCTGCTAATCTATATACTGATGCTGATAGATTTGTTAAATCTCTTAAAGAAAATGAAGACTATATTATGGATGAAAAATCTAAGGCTGTTAGTTTAACTGATGAAGGTAGCAGAAAGGCTGAAGAGCATTTCCATCTAGATAACTTATATAATATTAATAATACTGCTTTAGTACATCATATAAATCAGGCTTTAAAAGCTAACTATGCAATGAGTTTGGATGTTGATTATGTTGTACAAGATGGTGAAGTTGTTATCGTAGACCAATTTACTGGTAGACTTATGAAAGGTAGAGCCTTCTCTGACGGATTACATCAAGCCATTGAGGCTAAGGAAGGAGTTAAAATTCAACAAGAGACTAAGACTCTTGCTACAATTACTTTCCAAAACTACTTCAGAATGTATCATAAGTTATCTGGTATGACAGGTACTGCGAAGACAGAGGAAGAAGAATTTAGAAATATTTATAATATGTTTGTTATTCAAATTCCTACGAATAAACCTGTTATTAGAGAGGATGCTACTGATTTATTATATCCTGGTAAAGAAGGTAAATATAATGCTATAGTAAGAGAAATTGAAAAAAGACATGCTGCTGGTCAACCAGTACTTGTTGGTACTATTGCTATTGAAACTTCTGAATTACTTAGTAAAATGCTTACTAAAAAGAAGATTCCTCATGAAGTATTAAACGCTAAGAACCATGCTAGAGAGGCTGAAATTATTGCTCACGCAGGTGAAAAAGGTGCTGTTACTATTGCTACAAATATGGCAGGTCGTGGTACCGATATTAAACTTGGTGAAGGTGTAAAAGAACTTGGTGGTTTATGTGTTATTGGTAGTGAAAGACATGAATCTAGAAGAATAGATAATCAGCTTAGAGGTAGAAGTGGTAGACAAGGAGATCCTGGATTTACTCAGTTCTATGTTTCTTTTGAAGATGAACTTCTTGTTAGATTTGGTTCTGATAGATATAGAGATATGCTTGCTAATCTAGGATTTACTGGAGACCAAGTTATTCAAAATAAGATGTTCTCTAAAACAGTTGAGTCTGCTCAAAGAAAAGTTGAAGGTAATAACTTTGATATAAGAAAACAACTTCTTAATTATGATGATGTTATGAATAATCAAAGAGAGATTATCTATGCTAAAAGAAATGAAATTCTTGATAATGAGTCTATTCATGATACTGTCCTTAATGGATTTAGAGATTATATCAGTGATATTGTTAATTCTCATTTGGTAGAAACTAATAAACTAAAAGAAAATGACTATAGTGAAATACTTGAAGCCGCTAACGAGAATTTGCTTAAAAAGTATAGAATTAATTTATCTGAAATTAATGGTAAACATCCTGATGAGGTAATTGATACTATTTATAATAATGTTACTCGTGATTATGAAGAAAAATTAGAGGATATTCCTGAAGAAGTTAGAGATGAATTTGAAAAGGCTGTTTCACTTAGAGTAATTGATAATTACTGGATGGAACATATTTCTACAATGAGTCATTTAAGAGATGGTATTGGTCTTAGAGGTTATGCTAATACTAGTCCACTTCAGGCATATACTATGGAAGGATATCAATTATTTGATGAAATGATAGCTAGAATTAATAAAGATATTAGTATTTATCTACTTAAATCTGAAATTAGACAAAATTTAGAAAGAAAACAAGTAGCAAAGAATGCTATTACTAATGATAGTAAGGACCATGCTAAAGTACAAAAAAAGAGCAGTAAGGTTGGTAGAAATGATCCTTGTCCATGCGGCAGCGGCAAGAAATATAAGAACTGCTGCGGTAAGTAACTTGTTCTATAAAATTTTAGAAAGGAAAACATATGAAGATACTTTTAGGTTCAACAAATGTTTCTAAACAAAGGTCAATTTTAATTGCAATGAATGAATTAGGATTTGATGATATTTCTGTTATTCCTGTTAATGTCAACTCTTTAGTAAGTTCTAAACCTATTAATGACGAAACATTAATAGGTGCAAAAAACAGAAATCATAGTTTATATAATTATTGCATAGAAAATGATATTTCATTTGATTTGTTAATAAGTATTGAAGGGGGATATGAACAGATAGACGATACATACTTTATTGTTACTTATGCCTCAATACTTGATTCAAATGGTAATGAATTTATAGGAAAATCAAGCGGTCTTCAAATTACTGAAAATATGTTTAATTATGTTAAAGATGGAAAATCTTTGAATAAGGTTATTGAAAGTATTCTTGGTAGTAGTAGTAATAAAAAAGATAATGGAATAACAGGATATCTAACAAATGGGTATTATAGAAGAGATATATTTGAATCTTCAGCAGTTATAAGTGCTATGCAAACTTTACTAAACTTTAAGTCAAATTATAAAAAGTTAGAGAAAAAAATATAATGTTAGAATAATAGAATAGAGGTGTCACCATGAAATAATGTGCTGACACCTTTTAAATAATAATGGGAGGGGGAAAATAATAATGAATAATAAAGTAATTGGAAATGAAAAAAATATAATATTTTATAATGATGAAGAGGGAAATACAAAAATTGAAGTTCTTTTACAAAACGAAGATGTTTGGTTAAATACAGAGGCATTAGCAGAACTCTTTAACATTGATAGAAGTGGTATTGTTAGGCATATTAACAATATCTATAAAGATAATGAGTTAAATGAAAATGCAACTTGTGCAAAAATTGCACAAGTTCAAATAGAAGGAACTCGTGAAGTTAAAAGAACTTATCCATATTATAATTTGGATATGATTATTTCTATAGGATTTAGAGTTAATTCTAAGAAAGCAATTAAGTTTAGAACTTGGGCTAATAAAATAATTAAAGATTATATGATTCAAGGTTTTGCTTTAAATGATGATAGATTTATGAAAGCAAGGAAATCTGATCAAGAATACTTTAATAGATTACTAGAGAGAATTAAATTAATTAGAACAAGTGAAAGAATGTTTTATCAAAAAATCACTGATATATTTTCAGAGTGTTCTATTGATTATGATAGGAATAGTGAGACTGCTTCTACATTTTATAAAACTATTCAAAATAAGTTTCACTTTGCTATAACTGGAAAAACAGCTGCGGAAATTGTATATAATAGAGCAGATGCCCAAAAAAAGAATATGGGACTTACTACTTGGGAAAAATCTCCCGATGGTAAGATACTTAAATCAGATATAATTATTGCTAAAAACTATTTAGATGAAAAGGAAATTAAAGGATTAAATAACTTAGTAAACTTATTTCTAGATATTGCAGAAAATAATGCAGAAAGAAATATTCCAATGTATATGAATGATTGGAAGAATGAAGTAGAAAATGCTTTAAAAGTATTTCACTATGATATATTAGAGGGAAATGGTAAAATATCACCTAAACAAGCAATCCAAAAAGCCGCTAGTGAATATGAAAAATATAAAGTTATTCAAGACAAGAATTATATCTCTGACTTTGACAAATTAGTTAAGGAGACTGAACAATTAGAAAATAAATAAAAAAATACATTTTACATTAAAGTGTATCTTTTTTTGAAACTTTTTTATTGATATATGGGATAATTATAGTGTAGGTGATAATATGACTAGTCAAACAAACCTAGATAAGTTTAATGAATTTTATAAAGAAACTTACTCTAATATTCTTAGATATATTATTATTAAATGTCATAATATTAATGATGTAAATGATATTATTCAAGAAGTTTATTTAGAGTTATGGAAAATTATGAATAAGAAAAATATTGATGATACTAATATTAATAGTTATTTAATTGGAATTGCTATTAATAAAATTAAGAAGTATTATTCTTTAGTTATGAGAATAAGAGATATTTCTTTATTTGATAAAAATAATAATGACTTAGAAATTATAGATAAAATAGATTCTTCATTTGACATTGAAAGTTTACTTATTAAAGATGAAGAATGGAAATTAATATGGAATTTTATTAAAAAGAAAAAGAATCAAGATATTCCTAAAGTATTTTATTTATATTACAAGGAAGAAATGACTATTAAAGAAATTAGTAAACTACTTAATACTAAAGAATCTTATATTAAAAATCTTATTTATAGAACATTAAATGAATTATGCTTATATTTTAAGGAGTGTGATTAAAATGACTAATAGAGACAAATTAAATAAAGTTATAACAAATGATTTTGATATAAATAATAATTATACTTCTATTAGAAAGAAAATGGAAAGAGGTAATAAAATGAATAAAATATTTAAATATAGCCTAGTACCTATGGCTATAGTTATAGCAATAACTAGTGTATTTCTTTTAAATAAAAAGAATAGTACAAATAATGTATTAGATAGTAATGTTAAAAATAATGATGTTATTATTGTTAATAGTATTGATAACAACTCTGATAATGCTAAGTTAGATATTGATGGAAGAAGTGAAGATATAACTACTGATGATTTATATAAAATATATCCTTTACTTAAAGATATTGTGGTACCAAATGACTATAATATAAATGGAATAATTAAATGCTATTTATTCAACGATGATACTGGTAAATATGATAAATTATATGGATACAATATTATTTATAGTGGTGGTAATAATAAATATATAGATATATTTATTTTAATAGATACTACTAAGAGACTTAGATGTTTTAGTATTGATACTGATGAAATGAGAAATTCTATAATCAATGGCAATAACATTAAGATTATGGGTGAAGATAAAAATTATTATGCTATATTTAGTTATAATAATATTAACTTTGATGTTGAAACTACTGGAATATCAGAGGGAGAATTTATTCAGTTAATAAAATCTATTGTTAAATAATTTTGTCTATCAACAGTTTTTGTTGATAGTTTTTCTATTATAGTGATATAATTATTAGGGATGACTATTATGAAGGAAAAAGAATTTAATTTAATAATAAATGATTTAATAAATAATGAAACAGTACTAGAAATGAAAAAATATTATCAACATGGTAGTACTAGTTGTTTTGAACATTGTTATAACGTTGCCTATGTCTGCTACAAGATGACTAAAAGACTAGGATTGGACTACGTTAGTGCTACGAGAGGTGCTATGCTTCATGACTTATTCTTGTATGATTGGAGAACTCCTAAAAAAGATAGAGTAAATAAAAAGATGCATGCATTTACTCATGGAAAAATTGCTCTTAATAATGCTACTAAATTATTTAAACTTAATGATACGGAAAAAGATATGATACTTAGACATATGTGGCCTGTTACTTTAAAAATGCCAAAAACTAAAGAGGGATTTTTATTAACACTTGCTGATAAGTACTGTGCTATTATTGAAACTAAGAATGATATAATGTATAATCTTAATAAAATATATTATTTTAATTATTTATATATTGCAGTAATTTTAATATTTAGAGGTATGTAAAAAAATCTATAAACATTACATTTATAGGTCTTTTTCTACTACTAATGGATTAAAATTATTTATTGTCTCAATTAACTTTTGATGTCTAATTATAAAAGAAAACTTCCTATTAATTTTGAAGAATAGACTAGTAATAGTCTTTTCTTTATGTTAAAATTATGTTATGGAGGGTATATAATGACAGAAGAACTTTTAAAACAACTAAGGGATGAAGTTACAATAAAGAAAACAAATAATGAAAAACAAAATACTAAAGTTCAAAGAATTAAAGAACTTGAGGATGATCCTAATGTAAGAGAATATATTTATTTAATTGGACTATCTAAATTTAATACTCTATTTAATTATGAAGATGATGATCAAATTGTTTCGTCTATATACAATAAATATATTTATTTAATACAAGAAGATGAAACTAATGGAATATATGTTTACCTTGGAACATTTAGATATTCCGATGAAATTGATATAGTGCATTCTTCATGTGATATTAGAGTTAAATATGATGATAAAAGAGCTGATTATAGATTATATAAAAATATTGAACAAGTTTTTGCTAAAAAGATAAATATTAATGATTGTAAGTCTTTTGAAAGAGAAAATATTATTCTTAATCCTAATTCTTATTATAAGGAAAAAGAGTATTATAATATACAAAAAGAATTCTTTATTACTGCAGTTAAGAAGGGGCAAGAAGCCGCTAGAAGGAGGATTTTAAAGAAATATCCTGAATTATAATAATTGGTACTGGCTTATATATGATAGATATGGATGATATATCATTTATAGACTACAGGCTATAAATGACACTCTAAGATTATAGCTTAGAGTGGACAATATAAAAATAAAATAATATAATAGATTTTTTCTTAGAAATTTGATACAATATTTATATGATAAAGGAGAATAAAAATGGATGATATAATGAAATTTGGCATAGATGAAGCTAGAAAAACAATGAACGAAAACAAAGGCGGTCCTTTTGGAGCAGTTATTACTGATAAAGATGGTAATATTATTAGTGTCGCCTCTAATAGAGTACTAGAACTACATGATGCTACTGCTCATGCTGAAGTAATGGCTATTAGAAAAGCAGGTGAAAAACTAGGTACTCATGATTTATCTGGATGTATTCTATATGCTACTGGATATCCTTGTCCTATGTGTTTATCCGCTATTATATGGGCAAATATAAAGAAAGTATATTATGGTACTAATTTAAAAGATGCTGAAGATATTGGCTTTAGAGATGATTTTATATATAATTATATTAATAATAAAGATAAAAATACTTTAGATTTAGTGGAACTTAACCATGATGAATGTTTAGAACTATTTAATGAATATAAAGAAAAAAATAAAGAGATATATTAAGGAGGATATATATATGGAAAAAGTCTATATATTTGGACATAGAAATCCTGATACTGATAGTGTTACTGCCGCTATTACACTATCTTATTTAAAAAATAAATTAGGTATGAATACTGTACCAGCAGTACTTAGTTCAATTAATTTAGAATCTAAGTTTGCTCTTAATTATTTTGGAGTAGAAGAACCTATATTTTTAAATGATGTTAATATTAAGATTAAAGATTTGCAATATACTAAAAATTATACTGTTAAAGAGAATGATTCTATATATGAAGCATATTATAGAATGAATAAAGCTGGTATTAGTAAGATACCTACTGTTGATAAAGATAAAAACTTACTTGGTATTCTTAGTATGAAGGATATTGCTAAAGATCAGTTTTCTTTTAACTATAGTTATGTTAATGCTACTTACGATAATATTTGTGAAGTTATTAAAGGTAAAAGCATACTTAGATTTAATGACAATATAGATGGTAATCTACTAGTGGCATCTTACAAGAGTACTACTTTTATTGAAGAAATTAATTTGGATAAGGATAGTATCTTAATTGTGGGTGATAGACATAGTATAATAGAGTATGCTGTTAATGCTGGTATTAAATTAATTGTTATTACTGGTAATAATGAGATAAAGAAGGAGCATATTGATATAGCAAGGAAAAATAATGTTAATATTATTGTTACTCCTTATAATACATTAGAGACTACTAAAGTATTTAACTTATGTAATAATGTTACTACTATTCTTAATACTGAAAAGGTTCTATGTGTTAATGAAAATGATTCTATTAATGATTTTATTAAACTTGCTAATAAAACTAGATATAGTTATTATCCTGTACTTGATAGAAAAAATAGATGTAAGGGTATCATAAGACTATCTGATGTTGGTTTTTCTCATAAAAAGAGTGTTATTTTAGTAGATCATAATTCTTATGAACAATCCGCTATTGGTCTTGAAGATGCTAATATCCTAGAAATTATTGATCATCATAATATTGGTACTATCGGTACTAATATGCCTATTAGTTTTAGAAATATGCCTGTAGGTAGTACCAATACTATTATTTATTATTTATATAAAGAACATAGAATTACTATTCCTAAAAAGATGGCTGGTCTTATGTTATCTGGTATATTATCTGATACATTAATTCTTACTAGTCCTACTACTACTGATAAAGATGTTGTAGCAGTTAAAGACCTTAGTAGAATAGCTAAGGTTAATTATAAAGATTATGGTTATAAAATGATTAAGGCTGGTTCTTCTCTTGAAGGTATGACTATGGAACAAGTACTTTATAAAGATTATAAGAACTATGTTATTAAAGGTAATAAAGTTGGTTTAGGTCAAGTTATTACTACTGATATTAACGATGTTCTTAATAAAAAGAATGAGTACATTGATTTACTTAATAATATTAGTGAGAAGAATAATTACTTATTTGTATGTTTATTTATTACTAATATATTAGAAAATGGTACTTATGTACTTTATAGTGATAGAGCAAAAGATATCTTAGAATCTGCTTTTAATATTAGTAATATTGAAGAGGGTAAGTTCTTAAAAGGTATTGTATCTAGAAAACTTCAAATACTTCCAAAACTTATGAACGACATGGAGTAATTTGACTTTTGGATATATTTATTGTATTATATAGGTGTATTTTGACGAAAGATAGGGTGTTTAATGGTAATGAAAAATAATATAGGTATTAACGAGTATAACGATTTAATAAATGAGTCAAATATAGTAAAAAGTGAAATAGAAAAATTAGATAAAAAAATTATTAATTCTAATGATGATATTAGATTAGCAAAGAAAAATGTTAAAGGTGCATTAGTTGCTGTAGGAATTAGTTTTACTACTTGTGTAGTTGCCGCTGCCCTTAGGGCTCCTATGCTTGTTACGTTTATATCTGGTGGAATGGCTGCTGTGTCATTTAATTGGACTATTTCTGCTGCTGATTACATAACTATTGAAAAAATGAAAATCTTAGATTTTAGTAGAAGTAAAATGACTTTTTCAGAAAAACAAAAAGAATTAGAAAATAAAATAATAAATATTGAAAAAACAAATAAAAGAGATTTGGAACCATCTATAGTTAATGAAAGTACAAATATTAAAACTGAAACTAAGAAAAAAATTAAAGCAAAAGTAAAAAGTATTAATAATTAAAATTAAGTATATTTATTAGTGTATTAATAAATATGCTTTTTCTTTAATTTTTTTGTTTCTTATTTTTGGGAAATCTGCTATAATATAGGAGAAAGAGGTGTTATAATGATTATATTATCAGTAAATGCTGGTAGTTCATCTTTAAAATTTACAGGTTTTGAGATGCCTAGTGAAGATGTTCTAATCAGTGGTGTATTTGAAAGAATAGGAATTGATAATAGTTTTTATACTATTAAAGTTAATGGTGAAAAAATTAAAAAAGAGGTAGAATTACCTAATCATAAGGTTGCTTTTGAAATTTTAATTAAAGAACTTATGGATAATAAGATTGTTGAATCTTTAGATGAAATTAAGGGTGTAGGACATAGAATTGTACAAGGTGGTGCTTATTTTGATAAGACTGTAATTGCTGATGAAGATGCAGTTAGTAAAATTGATGAACTATCTAGCTTGGCTCCTTTACATAACCCTGCCGCTATTGTGGGTATTAATGCCGCTAAAGAGGTTATGCCTAATGCTGTTCAAACTGTTGTATTTGATACAGCCTTCCATCAAACTATGGCTCCATGTGAGTATATGTATGCTGTACCTTATGCTTGGTATAAAGAATATGGTATTAGAAAATATGGTGCTCATGGTACTAGTCATAAATATGTTTCTCAAAGAATGAATGAAATACTTGGCAGAAATGATACTAAACTTATTACTTGTCATATTGGTAATGGTGCTTCAATTAGTGCTGTTAAAGATGGTAAGTGTGTTGATACTTCAATGGGTCTTACTCCTAATGCTGGATTAATTATGGGTTCAAGATGTGGTGATATGGATGCTACTGTTGTTACTTATGCTATGGAAAAAACTGGTATGACTCCTAAAGAGATGGATACTGTACTTAATAAACAAAGTGGATTACTTGGAATAAGTGGTGTATCTAGTGATTCGAGAGACATTGAAGAAGGTATTAAAAATGGTAATGAAAGATGTATTTTAGCACAAGAAATGTATGTAAAGAGAATAGTTGAATATATTGCTAAATACTATGTTCTTCTTGGTGGATGTGATGCTATCGTATTTACTGCTGGTGTTGGTGAAAACTCTATTAGTACTAGAAAAGAAATTCTTGATAAACTTGCAGTACTTGGTATTAAAGTAGATGAAGAAGCTAACAACGTTAGAGGAGAAGAAAGAAAGATTACTACTGATGACTCTACTGTTCCTGCTTACATCATTCCTACTAATGAAGAGTTAATGATTGCTAAGGATACTTATTCATTAGTATTACAAGGATAGTATGAATATATATAAGCAAATATTTAAAGTAATTAAAAAATATGATACCATTGTTATAGCAAGACATATTGGTGCTGATCCTGATGCCTTAGGTTCTCAGTTTGCACTTAAGGAAATAATCTTAAAGACTTTTCCTAATAAAAAAGTATATGCTGTAGGTAATCCTGCAAGTAGATTTAAGTTTTTTGGAAATAATGAAAAGGTAGATAATATTGATACTACTAAAGGACTACTTATTGTTTTGGATACTCCTGATATTAAAAGAATTGATGGTGTTAGTCTTAATAACTTTGAATATGTTATTAAAATAGATCATCATCCTATTATTGATAAGTATGCTAATATTGAATTAATTGATGAAGACTCTTGTAGTACTAGTCAGTTAATACTTGAATTTGTATTTAATAATAAAATTGAAATAAATAAAGAAATAGGAGAAAAATTATACTTAGGAATTGTTGGTGATACTGATAGATTCTTACATGATTATACATCTCCTAAAACATTTAGTTTAGTTACTAAACTTCTTGAGGAAACTAATATAGATTTTACTTCTTTATATAAAGTTTTATATCAAAGACCTATTTCGGAAATTAGATTTGAGGGATATATTTATCAGAATTTAACTCTTACAGATAATGGTGTTGCTTATATTAAAATTACAGATAGAAAGTTAAAGGAATTTGGTGTAGATAGTGCTGCTGCTGGAAATATGATTAATGATTTAAAGTTTGTTAATGAAATTATAGTATGGGTATTTCTTACTGAAGATATTAAGAGTAATTTAATCAGAGCAAATATAAGATCTGTTGGTCCTTATATAAATGATGTTGCTACTAAATTTGGTGGCGGTGGTCATAAATATGCTTCAGGAGTAAAACTTAAGAGTTGGGATGACTCAGATAAATTAATTAATGAACTTGATGAATTAGTTAAAAAATATAAAAGTTAAACTTATGTTTGACTTTTTTTTATTGTTGTGATAGAATATTAACTCGCTTAGGGGGATAATGACAAAATAATTAAAAGGAGGCTTTTATGAATAAAATAATTAATGAAATTAGTAATTTAAAAGTTTTTGGATTAAAGGAATACAATAATCTTATTAGCAAGTATGGCATTATTGATGTTAATCTTTCATTTAATAAATTGCTAGAAATCAGTAAAGAAAAGCAAGGATTATTAAATTTTTATAATGTTGCATATATTTCTATTGATATATTAAACGAAAATAAAAAGAAAAATATTTATAATTTTCTATCAAATAAATATGGACAAGATAATGTAGATAAATTTATATCAGAATATGAATTATTAAATCTTTCTTTTTTAAATGATGACAGTATGAGTAATTTGCTTAATGCCGCTCTTGAATTTGAAGAAGAAAAAGAAAATTTTGACGCTTCTGATAATATTAATGATAATTTAAATCATAATTTATTATATAAAAGTGATGATTCTATAGAAATATATTTAAAAGAAATTGGAAACATACCTCTATTATCATCTGAAGAGGAAAAGCGTTTAGCTATCGCTACTAAAAATGGTAATGAAGAAGCTAGGAGAATACTAATTGAATCTAATTTGAGATTATGTGTTTCTATAGCTAAACATTTTATGGGACGTGGAGTATCTTTTCTAGATTTAATTCAAGATGGAAATATTGGAATAATGAAAGCTGTAGAAAAGTTTGATCCTTATAAGGGATATAAATTTAGTACTTATGCTACTTGGTGGATTAGACAGTCTATTACTAGAGCTATTTCTGATACTTCAAATATAATAAGAATTCCTGTTCATATTAATGAAGTTATAGGTAAAGTTAAACGAGCTGAAAGAAGTATTATAGTTAATACTGGTAAAGAGCCAACAGATGAAGAGCTTGCTGATTATTTAAATATAGATGTTAGTAAAGTTAGTACCGCGAGAATTGTACAAAGTAAAAGTAATCTAGTTTCTTTAGAAAATCCTATTAAAACAGATGGTGATAGTGATGAATCTGTTATTGGTGACTTTATTTCTAGTACTGATGATAATCCTGAAGAATTAGCTTATAAAGGAGCATTAGCTGATACTGTTAAAGAAGTTTGTTCTACTCTAACTCCTAGAGAGCAAAAAGTCTTGGAAATGAGATTTGGTTTTGCTGATGGCAAAATATACACACTAGAAGAAGTTGGTGATATGTTCGGAGTTACAAGAGAAAGAATAAGACAAATTGAAAATAAAGCCATAAGAAAGCTTAAAGCTCCTACAAGGAGAAAAAAACTAGAATCTTTTATTAAATAATTTGATATAAGTATAAATTACTTATATCTTTTTTGTTTTTAGTTTTCAAAATACAATAAAAGTGTTATAATTATTAGGAAAAGAGGGATAGAGGATATGTTAAAAATAGAAAATTTAGAGGTTACTACAGAGAATAAAAAAATACTTAAAGATTTTAATATGGTAATTAATGATGGCGAAACTCATGTTATAATGGGACCAAATGGTACTGGTAAATCTACACTTTCAAGAGTTATTATGGGAGATCCTAATTATAAAATTATTAATGGTACTATTGAATTTAATGGAGATAATTTGAATTCTTTTTCTACTGATGAAAGAGCAAAAAAGGGAATATTTCTTGCTATGCAATATCCTATGGAAATTGAAGGAGTATCAAATCAAGATTTTCTAAGAACTGCGATTAGTAGTGTTAATAATAAACGAGTTGGACTATATGATTTTATATTAAAATGTGAAAAAGGTGCTGAAGAACTTTCTATGAATAAAGATTTAATTCATCGTAGTTTGAATGTTGGTTTTTCTGGTGGGGAAAAGAAAAAAAATGAGGTATTACAAATTAAACTCCTTATGCCTAAATTTATTATTTTAGATGAACTTGATTCTGGACTTGATGTAGATAGTCTTAGAATTACTAGTGAAAATATTAAAAAATATAAAGAAAAAAATCCAAATACTTCTATTTTAATTATTACTCATCATCCTAAAATACTAGAATATTTACATCCTGATTATGTACATATAATGAATAATGGTAAAATTATCAAAACTGGTAATTATGATTTAGCAATAGAAGTAGAAAAAAATGGATACAATTATTTTAAAGATAGTAATAATGACATAACTAAAGAGGCAACAAATGAATAAAATAAATGTAGTAAATAATAAGATTATTCCACTTGATAATAATGATGTTATATTAAATAATGATATTATTACCTTTACTAATAATGGGAACTACTATTTAGAATATATTGCTTCTGATAATGTTAATATTACTATAGATGTAGAGGATAATGTATGTGTACAGTTATTTGAATATTCTAATAATAAAGATATAAATACTAATATTAAATATAATTTAGGTAAAAATTCTTCTTTAATAATTAGTAAATTCTATTATAACGATAATACTAATGAAGAAGTTAATATATATTTAAATAAAAAGAAGGCTAATATTAAATATAATTTTTCTAGTATCAGTAAAAATCATGATAATTACTTAATTAATATATATCATAATGATAGTGATACCAGCAGCGATATATTTAATAGAACTATAGCTAAAGAAAATAGTAGTAATAATTTTGATATTAATAGTTATGTAGAAAATAAGATATTAGATTGTTATTTAAATCAAAGTACTAAGATAATTACTCTAGGAGACTCTAACAATAAGATTAATCCTAATATGTTTACTCATGATAATAGTGTTACTGCGATTCATGCATCTGTAATTGGTAATGTTAATGAAGAAGAATCATTCTATTTAATGAGTAGAGGTATTTCTTATAATGAAGCTATTAAAATTATTATGAAAGGAATTATCTTATCAAATATTAATCCTAATATGGAATATAGAGAAAGAATACTTAATATTTTGGAAGAAGTAGGAGGTGAATAGATGAATAGAGATGATTTTGAAATTTTAAAGAAGAATATTATATACTTTGATAATGGGGCTACTACTTTGAAGCCTAAGGTAGTAAGAGATGCTATATTAAAGTATTATGATGAATATACTGCGAATGCTCATAGAGGCGACTATAAACTAAGTGCCACTGTTGATAGTCTATATGAAGAGACTAGAAAAAAGATTAAAGATTTTATTAATGCTAAAGAACCTTCTGAAATTGTTTTTACTGATGGTACCACTAATGGTATGAATGTTATTGTTTCTGGTTTTTTTAAAGATTATTTGAAGAAAGATGATGAAGTTCTTATTACTCTTAGTGAACATGCTTCAAATATTATACCTTGGTTTATATTACAAAAAGAGATAGGTATTAAAGTTAAATATATTGAACTTAATGATAATCATGAGGTAACTACTGAGAATGTTAGAAAAGCTATAACTAATAAAACTAAAGTTATATCTCTTGCTTATACTACTAATGTAATTGGTGATGAGAGACCTATTAAAGAAATTAGTAAACTAGCTCATGATAATAATATAATTATGGTTGTAGATGCTGCGCAAGGTATAGCACATAAAAAGATAGATGTCCAAGATGAAGATATTGATTTTATGGTATTTTCTGGTCATAAGATGTATGGTCCTACGGGTATTGGGGTCTTATATGGTAAATTTGATTTACTAGATAAAGTTAAACCTTTTAATTATGGTGGTGTTATGAATGCAATGTTTACTAAGGATGGCTATGTTGAACTAAGAGAGATACCTACAAGACTTGAAGGTGGTACTCAAAATATTGAAGGAGTATTAGGTCTTAGCGCTGCAGTTAGTTATTTAGAAAATATTGGTATGGATAGAATTAATAAGTATGAAAGAGATTTAAGAAAGTATTTAATTAACGAACTATCTAAACTTGATTTTATTACTATATATAATAAAGATGTAGATACTAATATTGTTGCTTTTAATATTAATGGGGTATTTGCCCAAGACGCTGCGATATACTTAGATAAATATAATATATGTGTAAGAGCGGGTAATCACTGTGCTAAAATACTTGATAATGTATTTAATATTAGTAATACAGTTAGAATTAGTCTTAGTTTTTATAATACTAAAGAAGAAATTGATTTACTTATTAATGTATTAAAGAATAGTAATAATATATGGAAGGAAATACTATAATGGATAGAGATTTAAAAAGAAGTATTATTTTAGATAATTACCAAGCTCCTAATAACAAACATACTAGTGATGATAGTTATGTTAAGATTAATACAAGAAATGTTAGTTGTATTGATAATTTAGATATTTATTTAAAGATTCAAGATAATATTATTAAAGATATATCTTTTGAAGGAGAAGCTTGTGTTATAAGTATATCCTCTACTAATATTCTTACTAATTTACTTATTGGTAAAACTAAAGAAGAAGGTATTTACTTAATAGATAATTATTTAAAAATGATTAATGAAGAAGAATATGATAAAGAAGTATTAAAAGAATTATTGGTATTTGATGATACTAGTAAACAGCCCTCAAGAATTAAATGTGCTACTTTATCTGCGAATGGTATAAAGAATTATTTAGAAAAAGAAAATCACTCATAGTTAAGTGGGTGATTTTTTTGTGTATCCACAAGTATTGTTGATATTTTTATTTAATTTTATTATTTTAAAATGTAAGCTATTTTCATTTTTTGTAAAATACATATTTTTATATACAAAAAGTAATTTTTTATGATATAATTTATTATAGAAAGGAGTCTTAAATAATTACATATTAAAAATATATGGTATAACTTTATACAATTACTGTTTATTTTTAATGCATGAATGAAAATAGAAAGGAATGATAAAATATGAATAATGAAAATAATAATGGAATAAATAATTTAGGACAATCAGGCATTAATAATCAGCCTAACAATAATCAGAATTTTAATGGCCAACCTATGAATAATCAGCCTATGAATAATCAAGGCTTCAATGAACAGCCTATGATGAATAATCAACCCAACAATAATCAATATAATAATTATAATGGTAATTCTGATAATAAAAAGAAAAATAACAAAACTTTTATTATAATTGGTGTGATAGCTATAGTAGTTCTTGGTTCTATTGTACTAAATAGTTTATTTAAAAAAGGTAGTTCAAATGTTGACTATACTTGTACTATGACTAATGCAAAAGATAACATTAATCAAACACTTACTATAAAAGGTACTTTTGACTATAAAGATAGTTCTGGTACAATTTATCAATTATATGAAAGTAATGAGCTAGTTGCAGAATACACTAATGGTTTAACAGACAGTGAATATACTAATTTCACTAATAAAACTTTTGGTACATATTGTAAACTTGATAATGTAGATTGTTCTAGTAGTCATTTTAAATTAATTTCATCTTCTTTAGGTTTTGATACTGTGGTTGATAGAAACAATAATAAAATAGTAATTACATATATTAAATATATGGGTATGGGTAGTACTATTTCTAAGAGCGAAAAAGATTCTTTAATTGATTCTTATAAACAATCTGGAATGACTTGTAAATATTAAGCTATAAAACTAAATGGTTATACAACTATTTAGTTTTTTATTTATTAAAAATAATCTACTAGAAATATCTAGTTTTTTAATAATATATAATTATAGAAATAGGGCTTTTAATTCTCTATCATTTATAACAAGAATAAATGAAAGTTTAAAAGATTTTAATTTATCTGCGAGTAGAATATTTGAGATTATTGATAGCAAATATTTTAAGAAAGAAAAATTTGGGAAGAAAAGGATTAAAAATGTTGAAGGCCATTTTAAATTTGAAAATGTTAATTTTTCTTATAATGGTGAAGAAAAAATTATTAAAGATTTATCTTTTGAAATTAAACCTAATGAAACTGTTGCTTTTGTTGGTAAATCAGGAGCAGGAAAAACTACTATATTTAGTTTACTCGATAAATTATATACGATAGATAGTGGAAATATCTATATTGATAATAATAATATTATAGATTGAATTTATTAATAATTATTGAAAAATCACTCATAGTTAAATGGGTGATTTTTTATGTATCCACAGGTGCTGTTGACAAAGAATTTTTATTAATCTTTTGTTATTCCACATATATAGTCCATAGATATATTATACTTTTTACAAATTTGATAAGCAAATGATGTTAAGATTAGTGTTTTTCCTTTTTCATAGGCACAAACTGTTGATGGAGTAGTATTTAAAAATAATGCTAATTCTTTTTGTGTAAGATTTCTTTCTTTTCTAAATGTTACTATATTATTTCCTGATATTTTTTTATCTACTTTGTAATTGTATACTTTATTTTCTTTTTTGATGTTTGATAAGTTACAAATGTAATCAAGACTTATACCATAGTAATTTGCTAATAATATTAATTTATTTAATGGTATTATTTCCACTTCTTTTTCCCATCTAGAGTATGTAGGCTGTGATACTTTTAAAATATCTGCGACTTCTTTTTGGATTAGTTCCATATTTTCTCTAATGTCTTGTAATCTAAAATTCATAGATATCACCACAATTATTGTCTCATTTTTTGTAAAGTATTAAATTTTATATACGAAAATACGAATTTTGTGCTATAATTATTCTAGAGGAGGTAAAAAATGAAAAAAGGTAAAAGTAACTATAATCTTACATTTAATAGTGATAGTACTTTAGTTAACAATATTGTACAAAGTTATTTAAAGGAAAGTGGCTTTAACATGTATGAGAAGAAGGGGGAAAAGTATTATAGATCAGGAGATGCTATGCTCGGATACAAAGGTTTTAACTATAGTATCAATGGTAATAATCTAAGCATAGAGGCTTGGCTAGATGGTGCATTAGGTGATTTTCCACTGGAGCAAAATAGTCTTAATATGATGGCAATGGACTATAGAAATTCACTTAATAAATTATTTCAAGAAATAGATAAATTAAATAATGGAGGAATGAATATGAATAATAATCAAATGAATTATGACCCTAATACTGGTCAGCCAATTAATAATAATAATAATAATAATAATAATAATAATAATAATAATAATAATAATAATAATAATAATAATAATAATAATAATTTTGTTCAATCTTTTCAAGATGAAACTATGAGAAAGAAAGAAAAAATGTGTGAGATTGGATTTTGGCTATCTATTCTAGGACTTGTTTGCTCTTTCTTTGGCATTGCTTATGGTATCTTTGTTTATATTATGGACTTTTACTTTGCATCACAAGGCTTAAAGACTAGAAAAAAAGGCAAGGCTATAGCTACGATTGTTTTATCAATAATTTCTATTTTGATTATAATATTTACTTTAATAATTGCTAATAGTTAATATGAATATATATGATACTGTTCTTTCTATAATAACATTAGTAATAATAGTTATAATGCTAATCTTATTATTAAATGTTGTATATAGAACTTGTTTAGTAAAAATTGTACTTATTAAGATTATTTCTAAACCAACAAGTACAGATTATATTGATACCTATTATTATAATGTCATAAAAAAACAAAAAGTAATTAAAAAAAATGTAAAATTTCACTCTTATCTTTTTATAAAAAGAGGGCAAAGTAGATTAGCCTTTTACTCTAAGGATAAAGAAAAATTAGTTGGAAAATTTAGAACACCATTTGTTTTAAGTCTTATTATTTTAATTTTATTTACTGGAATTTCTAATAGTGATTTGAAAATATTTATTATTTCTTGTATAATTGTATTGTCTATGATAGTTTTATTTGTAGTGAGTTATAAATCTAAATATTTAAAAAAAGATAGTAACGGTGAGAGTGATGTTTAAGTTTAAATTTATTATTAAAAATATTTTTTATTTTAGTTTTTTAATGTTTTTGTTCATATTATCTATATTTTGTTTAGATACTATGGCAAATATAAATGATGTATTTTTTTGTATTATTGGACTTGCGATGTTTATATTAATTATTGCCATACTATATATGATTAATTTTAATTTTCCTAATCCGTTATGTACATATGAAATAGAGGCTAAAGTAATAAAAAATGATTCTATATATTTTGAAGGTAGTGATACACCTCCTTATGATTTAGAAAATAATTATAATTCGTTAATAACTATAGAATATCTATATAGAAATAGAAAATATAAAAAGTCTATTATGTTACCTAGTCATAGTAAAGTAACTTTTAATAAAGATAAAGTAAAAATTAAGATATGCAAGTTTTTTCCTAAAATGGTTAATGTAATATAAGGAGATATTGATATGAAAAAAGAAATTGTAACTATTAAATATCCTTTAAGGTATTTAGAACAAATTATACTTATTGTATTAATTGTTTATTTTGGTATTAATTTTAAAATGACTTTTTCTAATAGTACTTATTCTTTAATATTTGTTACTTTATGTGCTACTTGGTTATTTTCTATTATTTATATGCTAAGAAATAAGACTTATTATTATGTTGATAAGGCTGATTATAAGTATTTAATTAGAAGAAAAGATTTAAATAGTAAAGAAGAAAAAGATGATAGCGAAAGATTTATTAACGAGAATATTAGATATGATGATAAAGATATTGATATTTTAAATGGTATAGATTTACTATTTTCACTACCAGATAATAAAATTATAAATAAAAGAATTACGAATAAAGTACTTAACTATTCTAAATATCAAATAGATAGTATTCAAAATATTACTAATTTTATTGGTATAAAGATATATAAAATTATATTTAAAAATAATAAGTCTAAAGTAATTATTACTTTTAATAATTTATAAATAGATTAATTTAGAGACTTAATGGCTCTAAATTAGCATAAAAAGACCCTAGGCTTTTTATGTAGTGAGAGACTATAGGCTCGAACTAAAAAAACTTGTAAAAAAGATTGTAAAGAGGTTTAATTTACTTCTTTTTTTTAGTATAATATTAGATAGGAAGTTTAGGTGGTATTATGCAAGATAAAATGAAGAGATTACTAGATCAAATTGGTATGAATACTGACTATTTAGAAAATGCTAGTATTAAGAAGATTGTGGTCTATGATAATAATAAGTTATGGAATTTTATTATAGAAAATGATAAGATACTACCTGTATATATATATACTGAACTTATTAATAAGATTAAGATTAATTTTAGTACTATTGAAGATATTAAACTTAGTGTTATAGTAAGAGAAGATAATGATGAATATATTAATGATTATATAGATAATTTAATTAATATATTTAGTAATGATAGTTATAAATATAGAGTATTTATTGGTAGAAATGTTAATGTAATAAATAATAAATATGTATTTGAAGTATATAATAAAGCTGAGAATTCTTATTTGATTGAGAAACTTAATTATATTAATAATTGTCTTAGAGATTATGGTTTTAATAAGAATTTAGAACTTAGTTTAGTAGAAGAAAAAGAAAATGAATTACTTAAAGAAATAGAGAGTGAAAAGGTAGTAGAGGCTCCAAAAGTAGTTAGTCCTAAGAAAGAGACTGCTAGTGAGGTTAAAACTGAAGAGAAGAAGTACTTTAGACCTAAGAAGGATACTAGTGTTACTCCGATTAAAGATTTAATGTATGAAGTAGATAATATTACTATAGAGGGTACTATTTTTGGTATGGATATGTTTGAATCTAAGAGTGGTTATAAAATTATTACTCTTAAGGTTACGGATAATAATGATAGTATTTATGTTAAGATGTTTACTAAAGATAATGATGAATATGCTAGAATTAAGGATTTACTTAAGGTTGGTTCTTGGTATAATTTTTATGGTAGAGTAGCTATGGATAAGTATTCTAATGAACTTACTTTTACGACAAGATATAAAGATGTAGAAAAGATAGAGAAGCCTATGGCTGAGAAGATAGTGGATGATGCTCCTGTTAAAAGAGTAGAACTTCACGCTCATACAATGATGAGTCAAATGGATGGTATTACTGGAATAGATCTTGGTAAACATACTTGTGAACTTGTAAGTAAATGTATTGATATGGGTTATAGAGGTGTTGCTATTACCGATCATAGTGGTTGTCAAGCATTTCCAATTGCTTATGGTATTATATCTGGTCATAATAAGGAAATAGAGGATCCTAGTAAGCATTTTAAGGGATTATATGGTACTGAACTTACAGTAGTAGATGATACTGTTGATATTGTAGTTAGGAGTGATGATAGACCCCTAGCGGGTACTACTTTTGTAGTATTTGATACTGAGACTACTGGTTTTAATGCTGGTGGTACTGATCAAATGATAGAAATTGGTGCTGTTAAGATTAAAGATGGTACTATTATTGATAGATTTGATGAACTTATTGATCCAGGTAGACATATTCCTGACAAGATTACGGCGCTTACTTGTATTACTGATGAGATGGTTAAGGGTAAAGATAATGAGGAGAATGTTACTAAGAGATTCTTAGCGTGGACTGGTGATTTACCAATGGTAGCTCATAATGCTAAATTTGATATTTCATTTATTTCTAGTGCAATGAAAAAATATGATTTAGG
>CAKOLH010000013.1 GCA_934096105.1 uncultured Bacilli bacterium
TAAGGAATTAGTAGCTTGAAATTACAATTAATTCTATTAGATGATTTATTTTATCGAGGAACAGGTCCAACTGGTCCTCAAGGAATAACCGGACCTACAGGTCCAACAGGCCCAACTGGTCCTCAAGGAATAACCGGATCTACAGGTTCAACAGGTCCAACTGGTCCTCAAGGAATAACTGGACCTACAGGCTCAACAGGCCCAACTGGTCCTCAAGGAATAACCGGACCTACAGGTCCAACAGGCCCAACTGGTCCTCAAGGAATAACCGGGCCTACAGGTCCAACCGGCCCAACAGGTCCTCAAGGAATAACCGGATCTACAGGTCCAACAGGCCCAACTGGTCCTCAAGGAATAACCGGACCTACAGGTCCAACCGGTCCAACTGGTCCTCAAGGAATAACCGGACCTACAGGTCCAACCGGTCCAACAGGTGCAACTCCAGTAATAACAATAGGAACTGTTACAACTGGTAATCCAGATACCCAAGCAGCAGCATCAATAACTGGGACACCCCCTAATTTCGTATTGAATCTAACTATACCACAAGGAGCTACCGGACCAACAGGCCCAACAGGATAATAATATAAGCGGTCTAATGGGCCGCTTTCTTTATAGACAAAACAATATATATATGTTAAAATTGTGATAGGAGAGTGATATGAATGATTCATGAAATGAAACTAAATAATGAGCCGTTTGCTTTAATAAAAGCTGGTAGTAAAACAATAGAATTGAGATTAAATGATGAAAAAAGAAGAAAACTTGCGGTAGGAGATAAAATAGAATTTACCAATAGAGATACTAATGAAAAAATTATAACTGAAGTAATAAAACTACATAATTATCCGAGTTTCGAGGAGCTATATAAACATTTCAATAAAGTCTCACTTGGTTATTTAGAGGGTGAAAAAGCAGAACCATCCGACATGAATAAATATTATTCTGAAGAAGAGCAAAACAAATACGAAGTATTAGGAATTGAAATCAAATTAGTTAAATAATAATAAAGGGAGAAAGTCAAATGAATAAAAATAAAATAATAACAACAATATTTGCTGTACTTGCAGTACTATCATTAGTTTTAATATGTATTTTCAGAATAAAAAAGAATAAGCAAAATATTCCAGTAATTGATGGCATAACAGTAGTGCCAACATTAGATGACGAAATAACATCTGACAGTAGTTACTGTGCCACATTTCAATTGGTTTGGAATGATATGAAAAACAAAGTAATAAAGAAAGATATAGTGTTTGATCCAGAAGAGCAAGAAGCTACTAATTTAAATAAAGAAGGCTTTAACGAAGATATGATATCCGAAGATTATTACTTCAAAGCCTTTGGACCTAAAAGCCAGCAGCTAAAAGAAGAAATAATAAAAGGAATCAAAGAAAAGTTTAATCAAACTAGTGATGTTTTAGATGACTTCGATTGGGGAGAAGGAAAATTAGATAGTCCTGATTTAAGAAGGTATTTCTTCTATACAATGTTATATCGAGAATTTGAATATAAGGAAAGGTTTATGATCCTAGAGGATAGTAGTTTTGGTAATTACAAAAATATAAAATATTTTGGAGTTAATTCTAAGAGCTCAAGTGAAGCAAGAAATCAAATTATAGTACTATTTTATAATTCAAAAGATGATTTTGCCATAAAATTAACTACTAAAAGTAATGATGAAGTAATTCTTTATAAAAATCCAAAAGGTAAGACATTTAATGAAATTTATAGCGGTATAACTGATGAAACAAATAAATATACTGGAAATAGAAACTTTGAAAAAGAAGATGAATTTAAAGCACCGATGATTAATTTTAATGTTAAAAGAGAATATTCAGAATTACAAAATAAACCATTTTATGATAATGAAAATAGAGAATATGTAATTGAAAAAGCAATTCAGACGATAAACTTTAAACTAGATGAAAAAGGTGGTAGGGTAAAAAGTGAAGCTGCTATCGATACCAAAAACACTTCAGCACTACCAACAAAAGAACCAAGGTACTTTAATGTAGATGATACATTTGCTATATTCTTAAAAGAAAGTTCAAAAGAAGTACCATACTTTGCCGCTAGAATAGATGATATTACAAAATATCAATAGTGAAAAAGCATAATTTAATATGCTTTTTTCTTTGGTAATAATTCCACCAAGAAGTTGACATTATGTTATCATGTATATTATAATTAAGTCATGGTGTAAGAATTGTTATTAGTAGTTATAAAATAAGGATTTGTATAGAATAAGTCCATTAACGATGACACAATTTATAAGATATAAATTATTATAAAAAATAAACATATGCAATTTGATAAATAGATTTTAACAAAAAGGAAGTGAAAATAATGAATAACGAAAATAAAACAAATATAAACTGGTACCCCGGCCATATGGCTAAGACCAAAAGAGAAATAAAAGAAAAGATAGATTTAATTGATATAGTATTTGAAGTAGTAGATGCTAGAATACCATATTCATCAAAAAATAAAGAAATTGAAGAAATGACCAAAGGTAAACCCAGGGTTATTGTTATGACAAAAATAGACTTATGTGATAGCGGTAAAACAAACAAATGGATTAAATATTATGAAGATAAAGACTATATTGTAATACCAATGGATTTAATAAATAGTCCCAATACTAAAATAATATTTGATAAAATAAAACCACTAGTAGATGAAATAAATAATAAAAGAAAAAGTAAAGGTCTAAAAGAAAGAAAGGCTAGAATACTAATAATGGGAGTACCAAATGTTGGTAAGTCTACCCTAATAAATAGATTAGTAGGTAGAAAAGCTACTAATGTTGGTAATAGACCTGGTGTTACTAAAAATCTAGAATGGATTAGAATCAATGACAAAGTGGAACTATTAGATACTCCGGGTATATTGTGGCCTAAATTAGATGAAGAAGAAGTAGCATATAACTTAGCCAGTATGACCGCTATTAAAGAAGAAGTCCTAGAACTTGATGATCTAGCTATCTATATAATAAAAAAATTATTATCTGATTATCCAGATAACATTATAAATAGATATAACCTAACTAAAACAGATGATATAGTAGATATCTTAGATGAAATAGGCAAGAAGATAGGAGCTTTTCGTAATAATGAAACAGATTACGATAGAGTATACAAAAAAGTAATAAAAGATCTGCAAGATGGTTACCTAGGAAAAGTAACATTTGATAATATAAATTAAAAAAGTATAGAAACAAAACTCTATACTTTTATCTTATAATTTTATCTAGTATACCATAAGATATAATACTCATAATAATACTAGCAAGTATTACACCTAAGAATATAAAGATAGAAGACTTCTTCTTGTCCATTCTTAAGAGTACCGCAAGCCCGGCTCCTGTCCAAGCACCAGTACCAGGAAGTGGAATACCAACAAACAGTAGTAGCCCCCAATACCCATACTTTTCAATTTGTGCTTTTTTAGATAATATCTTTTTTTCCAGTTTAACAACAATCTTTTTAGTAGTCTTAAATTTCTTAAGCCAATCAAATATTTTATCTAAAAATATAAGAACAAATGGAATAGGTAAACAGTTACCTAATATACTTATAATATAAGCAGGTATAAAATCCATCCCTATAATAGAAGCTGCAAGTAATCCTCCTCTTAATTCTAGTATTGGTAGCATTGAAATAACAAATACAGCAATTTCTTTCCCAATACCACTACCAAATAAATCAACAATTTTTTGTACTATTCCTTGCATTTTATCATTCCTCTCATCTTTTTAATTATAACATTAATATTTATATATGTAAATTACTTTATCATTACTTGACACTTCATTCAAACTTATGTTGCATTTTAAGATTTTATACGATATAATCATAACGAGAGGTATAAATATGAAAAAGAAAATAATTAAACAAATACCAAATATTATTACCATTAGTAGGATTATAAGTCTAATTATAGGTTTTATTTTATTTTGTAGAGGTAAAATTTTATATGCAATTATTTTCTACATATATGGGGCTATATCTGATTTTCTAGATGGTTATTTAGCTAGAAGATTAAATGCCTATACCAAATTAGGTAAATACTTAGATGCCATAAGTGATAAAATGTATTCTTTCTCAGTAATGATATTATTAATAATTTATAGAAGCTTTTTAATTATCATACCATTGTTACTAGAGGGTATAATATCTTTTATTAACTATAAAATAATAATAAAATATAAAAATGCCTATACTGAAAGAGTAGGAAAACACAAAATGAATTTAGAATTTTTAATGTTAATATCCTCAATGGTATCTATTAAAGTAAAATATTTTTCAGTAGTATTTTATATATTTCTAATACTCACAATATATTTCCAAATACAAACTATTATTTCTTATATTAATCAGTTTCATAATAAATCTAAAGAGAAGATAATTGATTTAAAAAACAAAAGAATAGCTGAAAAGATTAAGTTCTTATTTAATGAATTTATATTCTTTTTAATACACCCAGTAAAAATTATTAAATAAATATTATTTTTATTGTTCGCTCTAAGCCTGTAGTCTTAGAGCGTTATTTTTAGCCTGTAGTCTAAAAATAAAAATTATTATATATAAGCCAAGTTTATATACTTAAAATTAATATTATTTTTTTAAAACATCTTGAAAAAATAGTAATTTTATAGTACACTAATTTATAGAGTATGGAGGCTAGATATTTTATGAGTGAAAAATTAAAGAAGTTAATAAATAATAAATATTTTATTGTAGCATTAGTAGCATTACTTATAGTATTAGTAATAGGAACTGGTACTTATGCTTGGCTTACTTGGTCTAGTCCTAATACTACAAAATTAACTGTTAAGATAGGTAACATAGCAGACGTTATATTTGATAATGGTAAAGAAATTAATACCACTAGCTTGGCTCCGGTATTTACTTCAGATCAGGGAGAAAAAACTAGTTTCTCAATAGTAAAAAGAAGTAGTGTTGGAAGTACTAATATAGATTATACAATTACTTTGAATGTAACAAGTATTGCTACAGAATTAAAAACTACTAGTTTTAAATATATGTTAGTAAATGTTACCAATGCCAACCAAGTAGTTAAACAAGGTAATTTTAGTACTGCATCTACTGGTGATACTATTACATTAAATTCGGGTACATTAATTGGTACTCGTGCAGACTTTACATTTGTTATTTATATAGATGGTAATGTCGAAAATAATACCAATATGATGAATAAAGCTTTTAAAGCTACACTAAATGTAAGTGCTAGTGAGGCTAGCAGTGATGAGACAATGGTAGAATTTATTGAACGATTATATACTGAGAACAAAGACGGCACAATGGTAAATAATGGTTCTGGTATTGAATATGTTATGGCCCCAGCTGTTTCGCTCATGAATGATGAGCTTGGGGGAACTGCCTCTAGTGTAGATGGAGGCAATATAAGATATTACGGTTCTTCTCCAGATAATTATATAAAGTTTAATTGCGAAGAATATCCAGATACCAATTGTGAAACATGGCGAATAATAGGAGTTTTTACTGGCGAACGAAAACTATTAAAAATAATCAAAGATGAACCTGTAAGTTCAGTTTCAGTACCAATGCATCTTGGGACTCTAAATGGTATGAATTGGAAAAAATCAGCCATTGGTAAACTATTTAATAATCAAGAGGATGGATGTTCTACTTATTTTAGCCCGGGCTTTGATACAACAAAAACATGTAGTATAACAAGTCTAATTAATAACTATAGTGACAGTTATCTAGAAGAGGTTGTAAATGCCGGCTTTCAAAACCTCGAAACACAGGATATGATATATCCATATCCAAATTATTTATTTTCTTATGTGGATGTAGTTAACAGTGGCAATGCGACTATTGAAAATCTTTACAATTATACTGTTAATAATATAGATACTACATTTGATAATATTATGGTTGGAATACTTGATGCAGTTGACTACGGATATGCTTCGGACTTTGCTAATGATTGTACGGCCGGAATAAGCTCTATTGATGAGTTGGGAGTCTGTGGTAATCAAACTTGGTTATATAATCGTTTTACAGAAACAGAATACTTTATAAATGTTGAAGATGGTTATGCTCTTGCAACAAACGGACAAGGTACAATTGAAAGTGGTCTTTCAATCGTTGATGTTTCAGGGCTATATAGACCAGTAGTGTACTTAAATGAAGATGTCAAATACATATCAGGTAATGGTCGTGAAGATGATCCGTATACAATAAACTATAATTATTAATAATAAAAAAAGAAAGAAAAGAGGTAATTAAAATGAACGAACAAGAGATGATGATGAATGAGAAAATTAGAAAGAGAGAAAAGGTAGATACTATACTTGCTTACATATTATTAGTATTTTTAACAGGAGCCATATTATTTATCTTATATTTAAAATTTATAAAAAGAGATAATGATCCTACCCCAATAGAGAAACCTAATAATAATATTACATTAAATGATATTTCTAGCGGTTTAAATAATAGTACTTTAGCTAATAGATATTTAAATGATAATGTTACATTTAGTTCTAAAGTAAATGGTACTTCGTTAGTAATAGACTATAAAAAAGATGATAAACTAGTTAATTTAAATGTTAATACCGTAGGTACAGAATTAGAATTTACTATGAATGAAGATAACAGACTAATTACTGAAGATATCTATAAAGAAATAGCTAATATAATATGTGTATATTATAAAAACACTGAAGATGCCTGCAGAAGTACTCTAAGTAAAGTAGATGAAAATAATCCAATTAATGGTATAAGATATGTTACTTCAGATAATAATATACTTGTATATGTTAATACTGCTAAAAGTATTGATGTAGAAAATGTTGAAACTTATACTGAAGTTACTAAGACTGCAGTTACTAAAACTAATTACGAATTAAAATTAGATACTGAGACTATAAACAATATTAAGGTAACTAATGCAGATAATTTAATTACCTTTACTGGAAATGTTACTACTACTAGTGAAAATAAAAATATGTCTATTGTGGTAACTTTATACGGAGATAATGATACTAAGTTAACTGAAGAAAAGTATGAATTTAATGACACTAACAAATTAGAAGAAAATGGAGAGTTTAAAGTAGAGTTTACTTTAAGCGATACATTAACATTAGAGGGTATTAAAACATATAGCATAAGTATAGAAAAATAGGAGATTAATATGAGTGTACATATTGAAAGTAATAAGGATGATATTGCAGAAACTGTGTTAATGCCTGGTGATCCAAAAAGATGTGAATATATAGCTAGAAAATTTCTAGCTAATGCTAAACTAATTAATAATGTCAGGGGAATGACTGGTTATACAGGATACTATAAAAGTAAAAAAATAACAGTATTTCCTTCAGGGATGGGTAATCCTAGTATGGGAATATACTCTTATGAACTATTTAAAGAATATGATGTAAATAATATAATTAGAATAGGCACTATGGGGGCATATACCAATTTAAATTTAAAAGATATAGTACTTGTAACAAATTCAGTTACTAATTCTAATTATGGTAAAATTTTATGCAATTATCCAAATATAAATATAAATGGTAGTATTGAATTAAATAGTGCCATAGAAACCACAGCGGCAGCATTAAATATAAAAGTAAATAAAGGAAATATATATTCATCAGATGTCTTTTATGAACAAAATAATGATTTTAAAGACAAAGTAAGTAAATACTCAGTTTTAGGAGTAGAAATGGAGTCATTTGCTTTATTTACTAATGCTAAATTACTTGGTAAAAGAGCTAGTACCATTTTAATGGTAAGTGATAGCTTTTTATCTAGCAATAAGTTATCCAGTTTAGAAAGAGAACAAGGACTTGATAATTTAATAACTTTAGCTTTAGAAACCTGTTTAAAAATATAAAACTAGGATATAATATAGGGGAAGAGGTGATAGTATGAATATTGAATCACACAATATGGGAGCATATAACTTACATTTTATTAAAACAAATAAATTTAAAACAATATCAGTAGATGTTAATTTTTATCGTGAGATAAAAGAGGATGAAATCACTAAAAGAAACCTATTAAAGATGATATTACTAGATTCTAATAATGATTATAAAACCGAAAGGGAACTAATTATTGAAAGTGAAAGACTATATGATATAAAAATATCTTCAGGTATATCTAGAATAGGTAAATTTAGTGATTTATCTTTTCAAACTAAATTTCTAAATGAAAAATATACCGAAGAAGATATGAATAAAGAATCTATTATATTTTTCTTAAGTTTAATTTTTAATCCTTACATAAAAGATGGAAGCTTTGTTAATATAGATAAACAAAAAAATAGATTATATCAAGAAATAAATAGTCTTAAAGATAATAAGATTAAATATTCTATGTTAAAATTAATGGAAAAGATGAAAGATAAACCATATTCATATAATCCTTATGGACAAAAAGAAGATTTAGATGATATAAATGGTAAAGAATTATATGAATATTATAAGAAAGTAATAAATGAAGATCAAATAGATATTTTTGTACTAGGAGACTTCTCTTTTAGTGAGATGAAAGAAATATTTAAAGAATATTTTAAGGTAAATACTTTTAAAAAAGAAAATAAAAATCTTATAATCCCAGAACTAGTTCCAAGAAAGAGAATAGTAAAATATCATGAGTATGACAAAGTTAGTCAGTCTCAGTTAGTACTATTATGTAGTTTAAATAATTTAACTGATTTTGAAAGAAAATATACTATAAAATTATATAGTGAGATACTCGGAGGATCTTCTAGTTCAGTACTCTTTAGTAAGGTCCGTGAGGATAAAGGTTACTGCTACTACATAAATTCAGGTGTAAAGGCTTATGATAATATTCTTCTAATTAACTCTGGAGTAGAAAAGAAAAATATTGAACCTGCTATTAAATTAATTAGAAAATGTTTAAAGGACATAAATAATGGTAAAATATCAGAAGAGTTACTTGAATCATCTAGAAATACCATTATATCATCAATTAAATCATCATCAGATACTCCAATGGGCATAATAAATACAGCATTATCTAGAGTACTTGCAGGTTCAGATGACATAGAGGAAAGAATAAAAAACTTTAGTAAAATCACTAAAGAAGATATAATAAAAGTAAGTAAGAAAGTTAGCCTTCATACCGTTCTTACTCTAGAAGATAAGGAGGAAGAACATGAAGAAGATTAGAATTAAAGGTGTAGAAGAAGATATCTTTTATGAAAAGTTAGATAATGGACTAGAAGTATATTTATATGCCAAAGATACAGTTCATTCTAATTATGTTACTTTTACTACTAAATATGGTTCAGTATATAACGAGTTTGTACCAATAAATAGTGATAAGATGACTACTTTTCCTAAAGGAATAGCCCACTTTTTAGAACATAAAGTATTTGCGCAAAAAGAAGATCCTCAGCCAATGGAATTCTTTGCTAGAAGTGGAGCAGTCTGCAATGCTTATACAACATTCAAAAATACAACATATTTATTCTATGCCACAGAGTCATTAAAAGAAAATATAGAATATTTATTAGATTATGTTCAAAATATCTATCTAACTGATGAATCAGTAGAAAATGAAAAAGATATAATATCTGAAGAAATTCATATGTATGATGATAGACCAATGAGTATTCTTGAAGAAAAAGTAAGAAAGAACACTCTAAAAACTAATCCATATAAAGATAGTATTATAGGTACTACTAAAGATATAAGAAGTATAACAAAAGAAGATTTAGAGACCTGCTATCATACTTTTTATCATCCTTCTAATATGTTTATAGTTATCACTGGTAACTTTGATCCAGAAGAAATAATGAATGTCATTAAAGAAAATCAAAGTAAAAAAGAATTTTCTAAAGAAGGTAGTATCAAAATAAAAGAGTTTACTGAAGAGGATAAGGTAGTAAAAGAAAAAGAAATAGTTAAAGTAGAAACTAATATACCTAAAATAGCTTATACTATAAAATTACCAACAAAAGATATTAAGCTTACCAGAAGAAAATTACATTTATATTTATATATATTATTTACTATTCTTTTTGATGAAACATCAGAGTTTGATGAAAAATTAAAGAAAGAAGATATTATAAATAATACTACTTATGTTAATTTAATTAACTGTGATACCCATATTTTAATATCACTTATGAATGAAACCAATAAGTATGATGAATATATTGATAAAATAAAAGATAAATTAAATAATATAGAGATAAGTGAAGAAGATTTTAATAGAAAGAAAAAGGTACTTATAAGTAATGAAGTATTTGCTTATGAAAATGCTGAAGCAGTAGGAGATATCATTATTGATAATATTATTTATAATAAACATCTAGAAGATAATCCTATTGAAATAATTGATAGTCTAAATATGAAAGAATTTTTAGACTTAATAAAAAAAATAGATATAAATAATACTTCTCTAGTAATATTAAAAAAATAAAAGATACATATAAAATATGTAAACTAATAAAAAATAGATTTAAAAAAAGATAAAAATATGCTATTATAATAATAGGGATGTGATGATATGAAGAAAATATTATCAAAACTAGATAAACCATTATTAATAGTAACAATTATCTTTTTTATTTTTGGTCTTATAATGATACTTAGTGCTTCTTCTATGGAATCATATATGCGTTATAATTATAGCCCATATCATTACTTTTTTAGACAGGCTATATTTTTAGGAGTAGGGCTAATTGCTTTTCTCTTTGTAATTATCTTTCCTACCAAAAATTATAAAAAATTAGATAAAGTATTAATTGGTATTATAATACTAGCATTAATAGGATTAATCTTTTATGGACATGTTGCTAATCAAGCAGTTAGTTGGTACAAGATAGGACCTTTTGCTATCCAGCCATCTGAGTTTGCTAAAATAATAATAATAATATATCTAGCAGTTTATTATTCTAAGAATAAAGATAAACTAGATAATCAGTGGGATATAATTAAACCAATGATATTTATTGTTATAATAGCAGTATTAGTAGCCCTACAACCAGATATGGGAACTGCTGTTATAATAGGTTTAATAGCTCTTGCTATGTTCTATGCTGCTCCTATGGAAAAGAAAAGTAGAAGTATTTTTAATAAAATCTTTATTGGAGGTATTCTACTAGTAGTTTTAGTATTAGTAGTTGCTGGAGGCAAGTTCCTTCAGTCATATCAATTAGATAGATTTAACTATTTTAATCCATGTGATAGATATCAAGAAAAAACCGGATATCAGTTATGTAATAGTTTTATAGCCTTCAAAAATGGTGGTATAAAAGGTCAAGGATTAGGAGGTTCTACTCAAAAGTATTTATATTTACCAGAATCTTATACTGACTTTATATTTCCTATCATTGTAGAAGAATGGGGCTTAATCGTAGGTATTATTATAATTTTAATATATATGTTTGTATTATTTAGAATAATTCAAATAGCTAGAAGAGCAAGTAATTTAAAAAATAGTTTAATTTGTTATGGAGTATTTGTTTATTTACTTCTTCACATAATGATAAATTTACTTGGAGTAACTGGAGTAATACCATTAACCGGAGTACCACTTCCATTCTTATCTTATGGAGGCTCATATACAATATGTCTAATGATTGCCTTAGGTTTAGTACAAAGAGTATCAATAGAAACTAATATTCAAAAACAAAAAGAATTAAAAAAACAATCATAACATAGACCTTAGGCTATGTTATGCCTCTTAAGACCAAGGCTTAAGAGGAAATAAATAAAAAAATAAATAAAAAGAAAAGAAAATATATACAATTCTTTCTTTTTTTGTTATAATTAAATTGTATCATTTTAGGGAGAGTCGATATCATGAAAAAAATATACACTTCAATAGATATTGGATCCGATACAATTAAGTTTGTCGTGGGAGAATATTTTAAAGAAAAAGTAAATATATTATATGCTCACGAAGAAAAAGCAAAAGGAATAAGAAAAGGTTTAATTGTCGATCCTAATTTAGCTATTAATGCTATCAAAGATGGTATTAAAGTAGTTAACAATTATTTAGGTATTAATATAAAAAAAGTAGTTGTAGGAGTTCCTGATTATAATGCAAAATTTATGTTTGTAACAGGAAGTACTAATATAATAGATGAAGATGAACTTATTACTACCGAAGATATAAATAAAGTAATAAAAGAATCAGCATATTCTAAAATAGCCCAGGACTATGAATTAATAACAGTAATACCATTAGTATTTTTAATAGATGGAAAACCAGAAACAAAACCATGTGGTAAGACTGGAAAAGTTCTAGAAGTTAAAGGTATAATGATTACTGCTCCAAAAAAGAATATCTATTCAGTATTATCTGTCATGGAAGGTGCCGGACTAGAAGTAGCAGATATTACTATATCAGGTGTTGGTGACTACTACGAAGTAAGAAATAATGTATTAGATAAAAAAGTCGGAGCCATTATAAATATAGGCCATGAAACAACTAATGTATCAGTATATAATAAAGGATGTATTATGAATACTGAGACTATACAATTAGGTGGAACTAATATTGATAAAGACTTAGCTTATATGTTTAATATAAATATCTTTGATGCTAGAGTTATTAAAGAAAAGTTTGCCTCTAGTCATAAAAGATTTATAGCTCTAAATGATGTCTACATAGTAAAAAATACTGCTGGCGAAGAAATAAAATTAAATCAAATTGAAGTTACTGAAATAGTAATGGATAGAATAGTAGAAATATTAAATCTCGCTCGTAAACAAATATTACTATTGACAAAACAAGACATTTCTTATATAGTAATAACAGGAGGATTAACTGAAATAAGGGCATTTAAAAATTTAGTATATGAAATTTTTGGAAAAGATGTTATAATATATACAGAAGATACTCTTGGAGCAAGAAATAATAAATATACTACAGCAGTAGGTATGATAAAATATTTTGCCGATAAGATGGAAACTAGGGGGAAAGAGTACTCAATGGTAGATAGAGAGGATGAAGAACTTCTTATCAATCCAAATAATAAGAATAAAAAGGACAGAACGAAGATCACCAAAATATTTGGAAGTTTTATTGGTACTAAGGAGGATTAGAAATGAATAATATGTTTGGTTTAGAAATGGATCAGTTAGCAAAAATAAAAGTAATTGGAGTAGGTGGAGGCGGTTGTAACGCTGTCAATAGAATGATAGAGTCTGGTTTAAAAGGCGTTGAATTTATTGTAGCAAATACTGATCTTCAAGTATTAAATAATTCTTTAGCTCCAATAAAATTACAAATAGGTAGAGAATTAACTGATGGACTAGGAGCCGGTGCTAACCCAGAAATAGGTAGAGAAGCTGCTCTTGAGTCTAAAGCAGAAATAGAAGAAGCAATTAAAGGTGCTGATATGGTCTTCATAACTTGTGGTATGGGAGGTGGAACTGGTACTGGTGCTGCTCCTGTTATCGCAGAAATATCACAAGATTTAGGAGCATTAACCGTAGGTATAGTTACTAAACCATTTAGTTTTGAAGGAAAGAAAAGAATGAGTCAGGCTGTATCAGGACTTGATGAATTAAAGAAACATGTCGACACCTTAATCGTAATACCTAATGATAGATTAAGAGAATTAATCGATAAATCTACTCCAATGCTTGAAGCATTTAGAGAAGTAGATAATGTACTACATAGAGGTGTACAATCAATATCAGACTTAATCGCTGTATCAGGACTAGTTAACCTAGACTTTGCAGATGTTAAAGCTGTAATGAAAGATAGAGGAAATGCCTTAATAGGTATTGGCGTAGGATCAGGCGAAAATAGAGCTGTAGAAGCCGCTAAACAAGCTGTATCATCACCACTACTAGAAACATCAATAAATGGTGCTACAGATGCTATAATCAATGTTACAGGAGGCGCTTCACTTACTTTATTTGAAGTAGAGGAAGCTGCTGAAGTAATTAGAACTGCCGCTAATACAGATATCAATACTATCTTTGGAGCAGTAATAAACGAAAACTTAAATGATGAAGTAATAGTTACTGTTATCGCAACAGGATTTGAAAATCAAAGTGAACCACTATATCATAGTTTTGATTCTACTAGAAGAGAAGATCTTTATAGAGAAGCAACTGGTGATATGGACAATGATTTAGATATTCCACCATTCTTAAGAGATAGAGACTTCTAATTAGAGTCTCTTTTTATTATAATTAAAATTACTTTGTCAAATTTATGTAAATAGTATTGTAATTATTTACCTAGTAGTGTATTCTATTAATAGAGAGGGAGAGTGATAGTGTGATTTATCCATCTATTGATAAAATATTAAATATAGTAGATTCAAAATATGCACTTGTATATATTGTAGCAGATAGAGCAAAACAAATGACAAGAACTGGTTATTATCAAAAGCCTATTAAAGAATACAAAAGTGCTAAAAACATAGGTAGAGCCCTAGAAGAAGTATATGATGGACTAATACACATAGAGAAACATTAAAAATGTTTCTCTTTTTTCTTGATAAAATCAGAGTATTAATGTATACTTAAATCAAGGTGATATTATGTATTTTTTACTAGATGCTTGTAAACATCCAACTATTTTAAGAGTATTATATTTTGGCTATTTATTTTGGGAAATTCTCGCAGTACTCGTACCAATAGGTCTAATTATAATGTTAATGATAGACTTTACTAAAGCTGTAGTCATTAGCAAAGAAGATGAACAAGTAAAAAGCATGAAATTAGTAGGAAAAAGAATAATGTATGCAGTATTTATATTTGCCACTCCTTGGATGGTAAGTTTTGTTATGAGTACACTTGGAAGTGCTGGTATTAAAACAGGTGATGATTATACATTATGTATTAATACTGTAAAAAATATAGCTAATGGTACTGATAATATAGAAAAATATGACAAATTACTTGAAGAGGAAGAAAAAATAGAAAAGCAAAAATTAGAAGAGCAGCGTAAAGCCGCACAAGAAACGCAAAAAGAACTTGCTGGTGAAAGTAAATACGTTAATGCCGCTAATCAAATGTTAAATATAGCTAAAGCCGAAGTAGGCCATAAAGGCGGCGGCAAATATAGTGGTTATAGTGATTCTACTCCATGGTGTGCCTTCTTCGTAGTTTGGTTAACAGATCAAACTAAAATAGAGGGCGAAGGAACACTGCGTCAGCTTATAGAAAAAGAGGGAAGAATTTATAGCACTGGTGCTGCAGGAGGTACCATGGTTAATTTCAATACTGCAAGTAACTTAGAGTTTCACTATTCAAAATTCTATGGAGGAAATTATACTCCTAAAAGAGGAGATCTTATTTATTATAGATTTAATGAACATGATTGGAATAAAAATATACAAGGAAGTATGATTTACGAAACAAGTCATGTTGGAGTTGTAGATTATGTAGAAGGAAATAAAATACACACAATAGAAGGAAATGTTTCTATGGGAAGTGTCGGAGGAAGTGCTAACAATGAAGTTGCTGCACTTGGTAAATATACCCTTGATAGTCCAGATATAATGGGCTATGGTTCCTGGTATAAACTAGGAGTTAATGGAACTCATCAGTCATCTTCAGGAGAAATTCATGGTGGCGGTAAATTCTAATCTAGGAGGTTATTATGAAAAATAAATTATTTCTTATTATTCCATTATTAATACTACTTAGTGGTTGTACAGTAAATTATAATTTAAACATTGATAAAAATAGTATAACTGAAAACATAACTGGTACAGTTACCAATGAAGAAATAAACCCAGAAGTAGAAGGAAGAACAGATGTTAATCCCAAGTACTATTATTTATATTTAAATGATTCAGCATTAATTACTGATAGTAGTGAAAAATACACCAAAGAAATTACAGACATCAATAACGGAAAAAGCTTTAAATTTAATTATACCTATAAGGGCAATTATGATAAATCAGTAGTAATTAGTAACTGCTTTGAAAATCATGTAGTAGAAGAAACAGATACATATTATCGTATAGAATTAAGTGGTAAATTCTCTTGTCTATACTCTGATAAAATAGACATAAACGTAACAAGTAATTATGAAGTATTAGATAACAATGCTAAAAAAGTAGATGGTAATAAATATACATGGACAATAGATAATCCTGATAATGTTAATATCCTACTGACAGTTTCAAAGACAGTTAAATATGAAACACCCACTAAAGCAAAAGCATTTAGTACCTTTCAAATAGTAGGATTAATAGTATTTGTAATACTAACAATAATTACATATATTTTATATAAAAGGAAAAATAGTGGCAAAATATAACCACTTTTTTAATTTATCTTGATAAAATGTAAATAATAATGTATACTTAAATTAAGGTGATAGTATGTATTTTTTACTAGATGCTTGTAAGCATCCAACAATTCTAAGAGTATTATATTTTGGTTATTTATTTTGGGAAATTCTCGCAGTACTTGTACCAATAGGATTAATTATAATGTTAATGATAGACTTTACTAAAGCTGTAGTCATTAGTAAAGAAGACGAGCAAATAAAAAGTATGAAACTTGTAGGAAAAAGAATAATGTATGCAGTATTTATATTTGCTACTCCTTGGATGGTAAGTTTTATTATGAGTACTCTTGGAAGTGCTGGTATTAAAACAGGAGATGATTATACATTATGTATTAATACCGTAAAAAATATAGCTAATGGTACTGATAATATAGAAAACTATGATAAATTACTTGAAGAAGAAGAAAAAGAAGAAAAATTAAAATATGCAGCTTCAAGAGAATTCAATAATCAAACCGATTTAATAAAATCTAATTATAGTGCCAACTATGATAATTTACAGCAGTGTAATGATTCAAGATGGAGTTCCTACCCGGTTTGTCTAAAATCAAGAACAATTTGTACATCAGGATGTGGCTACATGGCATATACCATGGTAGTTAGACGCTTTGGCTATACCAATGTAACACCACCAAATATCGTTGATATTGCCTGCAACGAATATGGATATACTGGTAGCGCAGCATCAATATCATTCTTAACCAGTGAAACTTTAAACAATCATTATGGATTAAAAGTCAAAGTAATAGCCAATGATTATAATGAGAGTCCACCAAGCAAAATAAATAATGGTAAAAAATACCTAGACACAATAAAGAAAGGATTACAAGAAGGAAAAGCTTATGTAATTTTACAACCAGGACATTATTTGTCAATTCTAGGTATAAATAGTGATGGTACTATAGTTACAGGCGATTCCGCTAGAGGATATGGTAGTAAAAATAAATACACATTAGAAAGCTTTTATGAAGCTACAAAAAATAGCCCTAAACAAGATTGTGAAACTTCTTGCGGATGGACTTTTATAGGAGAGTATAGTAAAAAATAAAGGAGAAAAAATGAAAAAGAAAATAATTATTCTTACAGCAGCCTTAATATTACTAACTGGTTGTTCTACAACTTATGATCTATATTTGGACGAAAATAGTATTACTGAAAAAACATATATATATGATAATACCAAACTACTTGAAGAACTAGAATATTATGATATGGATAAAGGAAATGAAATCAGTATAGATTTATACGCTAATGAAATAGCAGCCTTTGAAAAAAACTTTAAATATGAAAAAGAAGAAATTAAAACCAATAATGGAAATGACTTTGGATATAGATATAATAATACATATAAATATAATGAGTTTAATAAATCATCAATGATAACTGACTGCTACGACAAAATAGAAATAAATAATAATGATAAAATTTCTATTAAAACATCCAGTGAATTTAAATGTTTTGATAAATACTCTCTATTAGATGATGTTACTGTCAAAATACATTATACTGGTAAAGTTTTAAGTACCAATGCAGACAAAAAAGAAAATGGTATTTATATCTGGAAAATAACCAAAGATAATTACCAGAATAGTAGTATTATTTTTAATGCCGAAAAAGTAAAAACAAAAGCATTTAGTACTTTTCAAATAGTCGGATTAATAGTATTTACAATATTAACAATAATTACATATATTTTATATAAAAGAAAAAATAGTGGTAAAGTATAACCACTTTTTTGTTATTATTTTTTCCTTAATGCATATATTTTATTGTAGAAGAAAGGAATGATAAAACAATTATGGAAACAATTAAAGTTTCATCTAAGTCGAATCCTAATTCAGTAGCAGGAGCACTTGCTAATGTATTCAGAGAAAAAGGAATAGTAGAAGTACAAGCAATAGGAGCAGGAGCTCTTAATCAAGCAATAAAAGGGGTAGCCATAGCAAGAGGATTCGTTGCTCCATCAGGTAAAAACTTAGTTTGTACTCCAGCATTTATTGATATATCAATAGATGGTGAAGAGAGAACCGCAATAAAACTAATAGTAGAGGCCAAATAAGGCTTCTTTTTAATTAGTAAATATTAATTTTATTATTGATTAAATTTATTATTTATTATATAATTATATTGAAAATAGGTGAAGCAATTATGGAATATAAAAACTTACTAAAAAATAATTTAAAATTTATTATAGCAATGGTAGTGGTAATTACATTAGGAGTAACCGGAATAACATTTGCTATAAATATTGATACATTTAATCCCATTGGTATTAATGTTAGTACTGCTACTCTAGGAGCCAATATAGCATACCTTAATGGTAGTAGTGCTACAATAACTAGTACAGGTAATCTTTTACCAGTAAATGATTCAAAAGAAGAAATAAATCCAGATACTACCAATAAAAATGTATTAAAAATAGATTTTAAACTATCAGGAACATCAACCAATCCAGATAATACAATAATGGATATATCATTAAATAGTATAAATATGGATTGTCACTTAAAAAGTGAGTATTTCAAATGGAAATTATATAAAAATGGCACATTACTAAGTAATGGTAGCTTTTCTCCAAAGTTTGATACTATGAAGAATAATAGACTACTATTAACCAATGTTCAAGAAAATTTAACAACCACAGAAGACATATATTCATTAATAATCTATATAGCAGAAAGTTGTACCGGAGATATTAGTACTTGCAATGCTAGTAATAGTGACTATGACGAATCAGAGCTTTTAAATAAAAGCTTTAGTGCCGTAATGAAAGTAGAATTATCTACTGGTAACAAAAAAAGCAATACTAGAACTACTAGTAATAGTAATGCCTGTAGTTCGGCAACCAGTACCAGCATACCAACTTGTAATACTCTTACTTATAATGGCAGCAGTCAAACTTTAATAAGTGCAAATACTAGGTATACATTAACAAACAATACAGGAATTAATGCAGGTAATTATGCAGTTATCGCAGAATTAAAAAGTGGTTATAAATGGTCAGATAATACCATAACTTCTAAAGTCATCACTTGTAACATAGCTAAAAAAGATTTAACAATTACTCCTAGTTCTCAAACAATAACTCAAGGTGGTAATGTAGAAAGTGATATTTCAAAAGTAACCGCTAGCGGCTTAATATCAGGCCATTCTATTAGTTCTATACATCTATATACAAAGAGCTATAACAAAGGTAGTGGAACTATTTATGCCAGTGCAGCAAGAATAAAAGATTCAAGCAGTAACGATGTTACTGATAATTATAATTTTATATATAATACAGGAACTGTTACTATTCAGTAATTATAAGAACAAATTAAATGTTTGTTCTTTCTTTTTCTCCTAATTTGTTATATAATATTTGAGAAAGAAGGAATACAATGAAGACTGATGATTTTGATTATTATTTACCAGAAGAATTAATTGCTCAAGTACCACTTGAACATAGAGAGGAATCAAGACTACTTGTAATGGATAGAGATACTGGTAAACTAGAAGATAAAAAATTTTATAATATAGTAGATTATTTACATAAAGGTGATGTACTAGTACTAAACGATACCAAAGTAATGCCCGCTAGATTAATAGGAGAAAAAGAAGATACTGGAGCAGTCATCGAAGTACTACTACTTAAGAACATTGACGGTAATAATTGGGAATGTTTAGTAAAACCCGCTAAAAGAATACATAAAGATACAATAGTGTCTTTTGGAAATGGTTTATTAAAGGCTAAATGTACTGAAATAAAAGATGAAGGTATTAGAGATTTTGAATTTATATATGATGGAATATTTTATGAAATATTAGATAAGCTAGGTACTATGCCACTTCCACCATATATAAAAACTAAATTAGATGATCAATCAAGATATCAAACAGTATATGCAAAAAATATTGGTAGTGCAGCTGCTCCTACTGCCGGACTTCACTTCACTAAAGAGTTACTAAAACAAATAGAAGATTTAGGAGTAACGGTTTGTTATATAACATTACACGTTGGATTAGGTACATTTAGACCAGTAAATGTTGAAGATGTAACTAAACACAAAATGCACAGTGAGTTTTATAGTATGAATAAAGAGACAGCAGATATTTTAAACAAGGCTAAAGAAGAAAACAGATGTATAGTGGCAGTAGGGACAACAACCACTAGAACATTAGAAACCATAATGAGTAAATATAACACATTTAAAGAGTGTAGCGGTTGGACTGATATATTTATTTATCCTGGCTACGAATTTAAAGGAATAGATTCATTAATAACAAATTTTCATTTACCTAAGTCAACATTAATTATGTTAGTGTCAGCACTTGCAGGTAAAGAAAATATTATGAATGCATATAAGCATGCTGTAGAAGAAAAATATAGATTTTTCTCTTTCGGTGATGCAATGTTTATAAAAAAGAACAAATAAATATTTACATTCTACTAAATTTATTATATAATTTAGTAGTAATGCTTGTGTGGCGGAATTGGTAGACGCACTGGACTCAAAATCCAGCGGTATAAAAGCCATGTGGGTCCGAGTCCCACCACAAGCACCAAGTAAAAATATAACTTAGAATAAATTCTAAGTCGCAAGGCCTACTTTATGTAGGCCTTTAAATATAAAAAATAAAGAGCTAATAATAATTATTAACTCTTTTCTTTATATCATAAGTAGTTATAATCAAAAAGGCGAACACTTAGATGCAGCAAAAAAACCAAAAAACACAAAAAAACAAAAATAAGAAACAATCAAAGTAAGTAAAAATAAGAAAAATAGGAAAATAGTTTACATACGTTGCAGTGGCAAACTAAGAACAAACACTTATAAAATAAGGAAAAATCAAATATAATATACAAAAAACAAAAAAACAAAAAAATAGAAAAATAAGAAAATATAAAAATTGAAAAATTAAAAAAATGTAAAAAATGTAAAAAAACAAAAAAGCAAACAAAAAACTATTGACAAGTAAAATCACCTAATATATAATTAACTTGTAACATAAAGAAAGGAAGTAAAACAATGGTTGAAACAGAAGAAAAATTAGAGACAATAGAAGTCGTAAAAAGAAATGGAAAAAAGGTAGAATTTGATGGCACCAAGGTAGCCATGGCTATTAAGAAAGGATTTGATAGTGTACTATTAGATGCCGAGGAAAATGAAAAAAAATATAATACTAAAGATATTCAAAAAGTATATCAAGCAGTAATTAAAAAAATAGCTAAAGATTATTTACCATTAGGTAAAATAAAAATAGAAGAAATACAAGATTTGATTGAAGAGAATCTTAAAAAATATGATTATCAAGATGTATATGAAAACTTTTCAGAATATAGACAAAGAAGAGCCAATGCTAGATTAGCCTTTAGAGATGATAAAAATATGGCTAAACTTCAAAAGAGTATTGAAGGATTAGGACTTAGAAGTGCTACTGAAGAAGATTCTAAGAGAGAGAACGCTAACATTGATGGTAACTCTGCAATGGGTACAATGCTTCAGTTTGGTAGTACCATATCAAGAGCATTCACTGAAGCATACTTAATGAAAAAGAAATTTGCTGAAGCTCATGATAACGGTGATATTCATATTCACGATATGGACTTTGAAGCCATGGGTACTACAACTTGTATGCAAATAGATTTAAATAAGCTATTTAAAGGAGGATTCTCAACAGGACACGGTCATTTAAGAGAACCACAAGATATCATGAGTTATGGAGCACTAGCAGCTATTGCTATTCAGTCTAATCAAAATGATCAGCATGGTGGACAATCAATACCAGCATTTGATTACTATATGGCTCCAGGAGTATTAAAGACATTTAAAAAACAATTTAAACAAGCAGTATATGAACTTTTAGATTTTACAGATTTTATTAGTTTTGTCAATATGGATAGAGTAGAGAAAGAAATAGACAAACTAACAAGTATAGATGTAGATTTAACAGTATTTGAAGGTATCTATAAAGATAGTACTGAAGTAAAAAGAATCTTTGAAAAAGGCTATGAAACAGCATATAAGAAAACAGATAGAGCAACATATCAAGCTATGGAAGCATTTGTACATAATTTGAATACAATGCATTCTAGAGCGGGAGCTCAAGTACCATTCTCAAGTGTAAACTTTGGTACTGATACTTCACCAGAAGGAAGAATGGTAATGAAAAATTATCTATTAGCGGTAGATGCTGGACTAGGTAAGAATGAGACTCCAATATTCCCAATATCAATATTTAAGGTAAAAGATGGAGTTAACTATGAGCCAGGAGATCCTAATTATGATTTATTCAAGTTATCTTGTAAAGTATCCGCTAAAAGATTGTTCCCTAACTTCTCATTTATGGATTCATCATTTAATAAACCTTATTATAAAGGAGACTATAATACAGAAGTTGGTTATATGGGATGTAGAACTAGAGTTATTGGTAATGTCGTAGATGAAGATAAGGCTGTAACTCCAGGACGTGGTAACTTATCATTTACTTCAATTAACTTACCAAGACTTGGTATTAAACATGGTATTGTTAGAAATGATGAAACTGATATGAAAGGCTTTTACGAAGAACTAGGAGAATTAATGGACTTAGTAAAAGATCAATTACTAGAAAGATTTGAAATTCAGTGTAATAAGAGAATATATAACTTCCCATTCCTACTTGGTCAAGGAATATGGATTGATTCTGAAAAATTAAAGATGAATGATAGACTAAGAAAAGTATTAAAACATGGAACATTGTCAATAGGTTTCATTGGACTAGCAGAATGTTTGAAGGCTTTAATTGGAAAACATCATGGTGAAAGTGATGAAGCACAAAAACTTGGTCTTGAAATAATTGAGTTCATGAGAAAAAGATGTGACGAGTATGCTGAAGAATATCATCTAAACTTCACATTACTTGCTACTCCAGCAGAAGGTCTATCAGGAAGATTTGTTAATATTGATAAAGCAATATATGGTAAGATTAAAGGAGTTACTGATAGAGAATACTATACTAACTCATTCCATGTACCAGTATACTATAATATATCAATAGTAAATAAGATTAAGAAAGAAGGTCCATATCATAAATATACAAATGCAGGACATATTAGTTA
>CAKOLH010000014.1 GCA_934096105.1 uncultured Bacilli bacterium
TTGTATAGAGAATGATATTTATGATATTAATATTATAAATGAATATCTATATACTTATGCTGGTGTTATTTTATAAAGATAACATTGTCTCTTTTAAAGAGACCTTTTTTTATACTTTTATGATATAATTATATACGAAAACGGAGGTAATATATATGAAAACAAATATTTCAGAATTAATGAATATAATAGCGGATGAGGAAAAGAAGTTTGCCACTATAACTTCTTATATTGAGGAGAGAATTTTCAATGAAACTATTATTGAATTGGATGGAAGGGTTAATGTCATTAAAGACTATAAGAAAGATTTCGAGGAGGCTATGAAGGAGCAGGAAGATATTTTGAAAAAGATATCTAAATTAAAAGCTACTTTATATGAAAAAAATAATTCATTTAAGTTATCTGATGGTAGAACTATTCAAGGTGCTATTATTGATAATACTTATTTGAGAAGATTAAAATCCTCTTATGATAATATGTTAAAATACAAGAATTCTAAAAAAAGAATTACTGAGGTTAACAATTCTTATTTTGATTGTTATGAAGTTAATTATGACTCTGATGAAATAAGAAAAAAATCTAAGACATTAGAAAAACAAATACAAAGAACTGACTTTGAAATATCTAAGTTAAACTCTATTGAGTTTGAAATTTCTTTGTAATATAAGTGGTCTCCTTAAGTTATTTTAGGAGTTAAATTGAAATAACTATTTCAAGCCATTACTATCTATTTTGAATCTTTATATCTGTATATCTTAGGTTTAGAGAAATTTAACAGTTTAAATTTATTTATTACATTTTATGTTTTTATTATAGTTTACAATTAAAATTGTTTATAAAAAGTTATTTTATTTATTTTACGATATTTAGTATTTGAGATAGATAGGAAAAGGAGCATCGTTTAGGTGCTTCTTTTTATGTGTTTGAATTATTTTCTTCTTGGAACACGGCTTCTAAATCTTTGTAGTTTGATTCTGCTGTTGGTTCTGTTCCTTTTAGATAGAAGAACATTTCTTTATTTTGTGTTTCATCAGTGGCTAATGTTCCTGTTATGGGGTCTATTAATACTCCAACAACATTGTTTGGAATTTCATACCAAGATGCTTCTTTTTGTTTGAAGTATGATTCCATAGTATCTATCCAAATATTCTTGTGATGAGAGTATTCACTACTATCTATCTTGGTATTATTATCGTATCCATTCCATACTCCTAGTACAACGTTTTTGTTATAGCCCATTATTAATAGGTCTGTATCTGTTGTACCTGATTTGATGGCATATCTATGGGTTATTTGTGGCAATAATGATATTAGAGTGGGGTAGTTATAATTTATGAAGTTTTTGTTATAGGTACTTGTTAACATTTCATTTAATATATAAGTAAGACTTGGATTTAGTAATAGTTCTTTTTCTTCTTTATTTTCATAGAGAATATTTCCTTTAGAGTCTTCTATTTTTTTTATGAAATGCGGAGTTGTTTTATAACCTAAACTGGCAAAACAGGAATAGGCACTAGTCATTTCGATTAGACTTATTTCACTGGTACCTAGAGCTAGTGATGGTACTTCGGATAGATTACTTGTTATACCTAGTCTTTTAGCAGTATTTATTAGGTTGTTTTCTCCGAGAAATAGATGAGTCTTTACGGCATATATGTTGTCTGAATAGGCAATAGCGGCTTCCATTGATAATGGTCCTTCAGCATATCTATCGTTATAGTTTTTTGGACTATAACTCTTACCTCCGGAGAAAGTGAAAGTGGTTTTTTCACTTGTGAATGATGATGAGGAAGTGAAACCACTTTCTAGGGCTGAATAATATAGTAGTGGTTTCATGGTGGATCCGACTTGTCTTTTGGCTTTGGTAGCTCTATTAAACTGTGATTTACTATAATTGTTTCCGCCAATTAGGGCTAGTACTCCTCCAGTATTTGGGTCCATCATAATAGCGGCTGTTTCTACTTTGGTATCGTCATTTATATAACTATATACTGAGTCTTCAAGTGATTTTTGGGCGGTGGCATCTAAGGTGGTATATATTTTTAATCCTCCTGTTTCTATTGTGGATGCTGGTACTTCGGTAATTGTTTTTAATTCTTCAAGTACTGAATCTCTAAAGTAGTTTATACTAATATAATTAGAGTTTTCTTTTTTACCAATTATTTTTAATTCTGTATTTAGAGCTTCATTATATTCTTCTTTGGTTATTTTTTTGTTATTTAACATGAGTTTTAATACTATTTTTTGTCTTTCTTTGGATAGACTATAGTTTTTTACTGGGGAATAGTTATTGGGGGACTGTGGTATTCCAGCAAGAAGAGAGGCTTCTGCAAGAGAAAGGTCTTTGGATGATTTACCAAAATAGTATTTACTCGCTTCTTCTATTCCAAATACACCACCATAGTTAATGGTATTTAGATAGCCTTCGAGGATTTCATCTTTGGTATAGTGAACTTCTAGTTCTACTGCTAGAAGGGCTTCATCTAGTTTTCTTTCCCAGGTTTTATCAAAGTTTAGAAAAAGATTTCTAGCGTACTGCTGTGTTATAGTGGAAGCTCCTTCACTTTTGTTACCTTTTATTATATTGGTTATGAAGGCTTTGGCTATTCTAATATAATCAAAACCAATATGTTTATAAAAATATTTATCTTCAGTACTAATTGTGGCATCAATGACATTCTTACTTATTTTATCTAGTGGTATCCATTCATCATCTGTTTGAGATACTAATTTACTTTCATTATCATATAAGTAATAAGACTGTGATTTATTTATTTCCATTTTGGGTGTTAGGAAACAATAAATATATACACCAAGATTTCCTAGTATAAAAATTATTATTGGTATTGAAATTATTTTGATTATTTTTTTTACTTTTTTATTCATAATATCCCTCATTTTAAGCATTTTACTTTTGCATTTATTATTATGTTAAAAATTTATTAAAATATGTTGTATTTTTTTTAAAGATATGGTAATATTACACTTGAATGTTTGGGAGTGATATTATTCGTATTAAAGTTAAGGGCTATTTGAGAAATATTACTGATAATGAAATATTTGAATTTGAAGAAAAGGGTATTAAAAATAAAGATAAAATTACTTTTAATAATAATGATATTAAGTATTCTATTAAATGTAATGATAATGAAATTATGATGATAAGAGATGGTAATGATTTTGTTAATACTTTTATTTTTAATAATAATAATAGTAAAAGTAACTATTTACTTAAAGAAAATGGTTATGATATGGATATGGAAGTTAATGTTAGTAATATGGAATCTAATGATAAATTAATATATATTGAATATGAAATTGTTAGTACTTCTTGTAAGTATGAACTTAGAATAGAAATGAGTGAGATGTTATGAGTATAAAAAATAAATTACAGAGTATTATTAAAAATAGTCTTCCTATGGATTTAGATATTAATAAGATAGTTATTGATATTCCTAAAGACAAGAAAAATGGTGATTATTCTACTAATGTGGCTTTTTTACTTACTAAAGAACTTAAAAAGAGTCCAATGTTAGTTGCAGAAGATATTGCTAATAATATTAAAGATGAAATGATTGAAAAAGTAGAGATTGCTAATCCTGGATTTATTAATATATTTTTATCTAAGAAGTTTTTACTTGATAATATTAATAAGATATTAGAGGAAGGTAAAGATTATGGTAGAAATAATTCTGGTAATAATGAGAAGATAAATATTGAATATGTGTCTGCTAATCCTACTGGTACTTTACATATTGGTCATGGTAGAGGTGCTGTATATGGTGATAATCTATCTAAATTAATGTCTTTCTGTGGATATGATGTTACTAGAGAATATTATATTAATGATGCTGGTAATCAGATGTATAATCTTGGTGTATCTATTAAAGAGAGATACAAAGAGAGATGCGGACTTGAATGGGAACTTCCTGAGAATGGTTATCATGGTAAAGAGATTATTCAATTAGCGGAATCTTTGTATGATACTTATGGTGATAGTAAATTAGATGAAGATATATCTTTCTTTAAAAAGGCTGGACTTGATATTTTACTTGAAGGTATTAAGAAAGATTTAGATAAGTTTAGAGTTAATTTTGATGTGTTTACTAGTGAACAATCTTTATATGATAGGGGACTTGTTGAAAATACTTTGAATAAACTTAAAGATAGTGGTAAATGCTATATTAGTGAGGATGCTTTATGGCTTAGAACTACTGATTTATATGATGAAAAAGATAGAGTACTTATTAAGAGCGATGGTAATTATACTTATTTACTTCCTGATATTGCTTATCATAGTGATAAACTAAATAGAGGTTTTGATAGACTTATTGATGTACTTGGTTCTGATCATCATGGTTATATTAATAGATTAAGATCTTCTTTAGAGATGGTTGGATATGATTCTAGTAAACTTGAAATTAAGATACTTCAAATGGTAAGATTACTTAGAAATGGTGAAGAGGTTAAACTTAGTAAGAGAACTGGTAAGACTATTACTCTTAATGAGCTACTTGAGGATGTTGGAGTTAATGCTGCAAGATATTTCTTTGCTTCAAAAAGCTTAGATACTCAAATGGACTTTGATCTTGATTTAGCAGTTAAGAATAGTAATGAAAATCCTATTTACTATATTGAGTATGCTAATGCGAGAATTAGTTCTATTCTTAAAAATAAAGAAGTAGAAAAGATTGATAATTATAGTACTATGAATAATGAGACTGCATATACTATTTTGAATAAACTTATTGAGTTTGAAGATATACTTATTAATGCTGCATCAAGAGAATTACCACATATGGTGGCTAATTACTTGTATGAACTTGCTAGTTTGTTTCATAGTTATTATTCTAAAGAAAAGATTGTTACGGAAGATATAGAGTATACTAAAGAGAGACTAGCATTTATTAAGGCAATTAAGATTGTTATGAATAATGCTGCAAATATATTAGGTTTAATACTTAGAGAGGAAATGTAGGAGGATTAATATTATGTTAAGTGAAATGAGTAAAGAACAATTAGAACTTCTTTCTTATACTAAAATTGCAGAAATGTATTTGAAGGAAAATAAGAAGACTATGAATACTGCTGATTTGTTTAGAGAGGTATGTAAATTATTAGATTTGGATGAGAGAGAATATGAGGATAAGATAGCAGATTTCTTTGAATCTTTGACTACTTCTAAAGAATTTATATTACTTAATGATGGTAATTGGGATTTAAGAGCTAATCATAGTGTTAAAATTGATATGGGTGATATTTATGATGAGTCTGATTCTGATGATGAGATTACTGAAGATGAAGAAGATGATATTGAAATGAGTGAAGAAGATAACTACGAAGATGATAGCTATGATAAAGATATTGATGATGATGACTTGGTAGATGATGATTATAGTGATTTATCAATAGTAGATGAAGATGAACTAGATAGTGAAAACTAGTTCTTTTTTATTAAAAAAATTATGTATTAAATTAATTTTGGTATATGGAGATGGCTTTTATATGATAGATTTTATTTTAAGACTTAGAATAAGGCTTAAAATAACAGTGAGAGACTTACATAGTAAGGCTCAAACTGAATATAAAGAATAAAATATATTGTTAATACATAGAATTATGTGGAGGAATAATTCTATGAAGAAGAAGATTAAGGTAGGTATACCTAGAGCATTTTTGTATTATAGATATTATATACTATGGAAGAATTTTTTTGAAATAATAGGATGTAATATAGTACTTAGTCCTAATACTGATAGTGATATTATTAAAGTTGGAAGTAGTTTATCAGTAGATGAATCTTGTCTTCCTAGTAAGATATATTTAAGTCATATTAGTTATTTAAGTGATAAGTGTGATTATATACTAGTACCTAGAATATATAGTTATGGTATAAAGAAAAGAGTATGTGTTAAGTTTAATGGTATTTATGATGTTGTTAATAATTTATTTTCTAATACTAAGATATTAGATTATAATATAGATAATTTAAAATTTAGATATGAATTATTTGGCTTTATTAAGATGGGATTAAGATTAAATAAAAATGTATTTAGAATTATTTATGCTTATATTATTGGTAAGATAAGACAATATAAATATGATAAAACTCTTATATTAAAACAAAATAAGATAATGAGAAGTAATAAATTAAAGATACTTATTGTATCTCATCCTTATATTGTTTATGATAAGTATTTATCTAGTAATATTATTAATTATTTAAAAAAAGAAGATATTGATATATTGTATTCTGATAGAATGAATAGAAGAGAAGCTATTTATTATGCTGAAGAAGAATCTAATACTTTATATTTTTTATATTCTAAAGAGAATATTGGTAGTGCTTTTTATTATAAAGATGTAGTAGATGGTATTATATTTTTATCAGCATTTCCATGTAGTACAGATAGTTTGGTTAATGAACTGGCTATTAGAAAACTTAAGAATATACCATGTATTAATATTATATTAGATGATAGTACTTCTACTTCGGGATTATATACTAGATTAGAGAGTTTTGTTGATATTATAAAGGTAAGGCATGATAATGGGTAAGGTTATATCATTCCCACATTTGGGTAATTATTATATAGTATTTAATTATTTTCTTAGTAGAGCATTAAAATGTACGGTAATTATTCCTCCTAAAAGTACTAGAAAGACTATAGAACTTGGTAGTAAATATTCTCCTGATTTTGTATGTGTACCTTTTAAATATAATTTAGGTAACTATATTGAAGCACTTGATATGGGAGCTAATGTTCTTGTTCAGGGTGGTGGTGGTTGTAGATATGGTTATTATGGTGAGTTACAAGAAAAGATACTTAGAGATTTAGGTTATGATTTTGAGTTTTATAATTTAATTTATGATAATCATATTTCTCTTAAAAAAGGATATAAATTTTGTAAAAAGATGAATAGAAAGTGTAATATATTTAGTCTTATGTATTATCTTATTAATAGTTTATTTATGATTATATTTATTGATAAGATAGAAAAATATATTAGACTTAATATGGGATTTGAAGTGATAAAAGGGAATTTTGAAAGGGTAGAAAAGGAATATTTAGATAGTTTTAAGAATAATGGAATTATTAAGAATATTATTATGTATTTTAGATATAGAAAGAAGTTTAGAAATATTAAGATTAATAAACCTAATAAACATCTTAGGGTTAGAATAGTAGGTGAACTATTTTCTCTTATTGATTATAATACTTCATTTAATATTGAAAGAAAATTAATTAAGATAGGAGTAGAGGTATATAGGGATACTGATCTTACTTATTTACTTATTACGAAAAGATTTATTCTTGGAAGAATGATTAGAAGGGGTAAGAAATATCTTAAATATCATTTAGGGGCTGATGGGACTGCAAGTATCGTTAGAAGTATTAACTCTACTTATATGAATGGCATCTTACACTTAAAGAGTTTCGGTTGTACTCCTGAAATATCAGCGATGAGTATTTTACCTAAGATATCTAATGAATATAAAATACCTATATTATATTTTAGCTTTGATTCTGAAGATAATGAAGTGGGAGTAGATACAAGATTAGAGGCTTTTTATGATATGATTAAAAGAAGAAATAATGGTTAGTTTCTTCTTTTTTAATATAAATTTTTATAAAATTATTTGTATCTTAAAAAATATATGGTATAATGTTATTGAATAAGAAGGTGTTTATATGAGTATAGTGATATTTCTTTTACTTATTTGTATTTGTTTAGGATTAATATATATAGTACATAGATATTTTGATAAGCATGAATTTTATATACTAGCTATTATTTATTCTGTTTTATCTTTTATTATGTCTTTTAAATTAGTTAATATATTTGGAATTGATATTAATCTTGGTATTATATTTTCTTCAGGGTTACTTGTTATACTTTATTACTTTGTTAATAGATATGGTAAGGGTGAGGATAAGAAGTTAATTACTACGATTGGTATTAGTACTATTTTGTTTGGTATTATACTTTTACTTAATACTTTTATTGTTCCTTCTCTTGGTGATAAGAATTCTATTATATATCAGGAATTAATATTTAATAATATGCCTATTCTTATATTATATCCTATTTCTTTAATTGGTACATTACTTTTTAGTAGTTATACCTTTAATGAACTTAAGAAAGAAAATAGTAAGAGACTTATTAAGACTATACTTACAGTAGTTGGTATTTTATTTGCTGATGTATTTGTATTTATATATTTTAGTTATGCCTTTATTATTAGATTTGATACTTCGATGATGATTACTTTGAGTAATTATTTGGTTAAATCTATTGTAACTGTAATATATTTACTTGTTGTCAATAAGATGTTTGAAGTAAAGAAGGTGAAATAATGAATTATATTGTTTTAATTACAGAGATACTTCTTACTTTCTTTTTGATATTTTTAGCATATAAGATGGGTAAGAAAGATGGTTTATATTTGGGGATAGCCTTATTTAGTTCTATTTTGTGTGTAATGTTATTTAAGATGATTAATATGTTTGATTTTGATGTTAATATGGGTATTCCTTTTATAGTGGGAATATTACTTCTTAATAATATTATTATTCATAGATATGGATTTGATGAGATGACACGAATACTTCGTACTTTTGGTATAGCATATATTTTTACTTATATGGTTATTATGATTACTACTTTAACTATTGGTAGTAAATATAATTTGGCTAGTAATGATAGTTATAATCTATTATTTGGATATGATTTATCTAATATTAGATATTTTATTGGAGGCCTTCTGTCAATTGGTATGATTATATGGATGGGTAGTAATATTTATGATAGTATTAGAAAAAATAAAAATAATATTATATTTAATAATATTGGTTCAATATTGATAGTTTTATTTATTGAAAGTATTGTTTTTGTTAGTATAGCACATATTGGTAACTATTCAGTAGTAGAACTATTTGGTATGATTGTTATTAGATATTTAGTAGAGGTTGTAATTGGTTTGTTGGGATTAATACCAGTATATTTGATTGTTAAAAGAAAAGATAAGTAGGTGAATGTAATATGAGAACAAGAAAACAGGAATTAGTAAGTGATGATTTAAAGCCTTTTGTATGTGGAATTATTAAGGAGTATAGAGAAAAGTATAATTATTCTTTGGAAGATTTGGCTAGGGCTTTAAATTATAAAAAGAATAGACAAACATTACATAAGTATGAGACTGGTACTCTTAATATTCCTTATGAAATATTTTTTGATATAGCAGAGATATTTAATATTAGTTCAGATGTTATTAAAGATATTCCTATGACTAGGGAAGAAGAAGAACTATTTGAGAAGAAACTTATTAAGAATTATGTTAATACTTTTAATGGTAATAAAAATGTTACTTCAAGAGGGGAAAAAATTGTTAATACTTATAAGAATGCTTCATACGAGCCTGTTAGTAAGCAATGTGCTTTATCTATTAAACTTACTGATGATTCAATGGCTCCGATATATTTAAAAGGGGATAGAATATTTTTTAGAAAGAAAGATAGTTATAATAATGGTGATGATATTGTTATAGCTGTTAAGGGTAATACTTTATCTGTTAGAAGATTATATAAGAGTAATAAGGCTATTATTCTTCAGGCAATGAATCCTAAGTATCAAACTATTGTAGTTAATGTTTTTTCAGAAGATATGATACTTGGTAAGGTTGAAACTATGAGTAGGGAAGTTAAATAAATTAATAAAAAATATCCAGATAATTAATCTGAATATTTTTTTATCTTAATATGTATCTGTATGCTAGGTTTTGATATATTATAATGAATATACTTTCTTTATTTTCTATGGTTTCATAATGTAGTATTGGAACGTGTACCTCCTCCTCGAGATCCATAAGTTCCTCAAATGTTTCAACTTCAATTAACTGATATTCATCAATGTCAGGCATTGTTGATAGGTCAACAATAATCTCATCATAATCTTTTTTGATTTTTGTTAAATTCTTAATGTATTCACTTCTATGTAATACCTTTAATACTGACTTTGTAGCTATGCACACAAAGTAAAGTGATACTAATGTTAATATTATGGCCACGATTAGCAAAGGTGTATTTATGTATTTGGTTAAGTCTGTATTTTCATCATATACATTTTTAAATTCTTCATCACTTGTTTTTTTGGTGATTGAGAATACTTTTTCATTAAGTGGTATTGTTAATTCTGATGTCTCTTTTGAAATTATTTCTGGATTTTCTGAACTTACTTTAGAAGTAAACCTAACTACTAATTTTGACGTCATTGGTAGTTTTAGTTCTTTTTGAAAATTAATTACTTCTTCTTGATATTTTGTTAAATCTAGATTAATAGTTTTACTATTTTCTATATTACTTTTTTCTTTTATTTCTTCTTTTGCGTCTGGTTCTATTGTATACTTTTTACTCCATATTTGACTGCTATCTTCACTACTAGTTGTTTGATATTCTCCATATATTGTAGCATCAACAATATAATCATAGTTTAAATCCAGGGATTTAGATGAAGAAAATAAGTAATTATAATTAATTTCAATATGATCTATTAATTCACTTATATATGTTTCATTCATTCCTAGTATTGGTTCTTCAATGAAATTGTTTTCTTTTAAATATACTTTGTATTTTAAATTATTATTTGTTTGATATGATAATATAAGTTCTTTTTCTTTTTTTTCAAAGTAACCTAGTGATAAAAATATTAGAAAAATTGATAATGTAAATAACATAGTTGCCGCTAATAGTGTAATTAATCTTGCTATTTTTTTAGTTTGTTTTGAGCTATTAGCTGTATTTTTTTCCATTTTTATCACCTCTTTTTCTTTTTTACTTTTTGTTAAAAAATTCGTTTAGCCATACTGTTGGATAACCAACTTTAGGAATATATACTTTTGCTACTCCAAGGACTTGGTCTTCGAATACCTTTTTATTATCTGGTGAATTATTATAATCTCCTTTTGTTGTAAAAATAAGCTTATCTTTTTTATCTTTTTCTATTTTTATTACTCTGTGTATTATTGTTTGTTTATTACTAACATATTCTACAACATCACCAATTTTTATCTTTTCTTTTTCATCTTCTTTTAATTTTTCTATTATTACAACGTCTCCTCGTTCAAATACTGGCTTCATACTATATGTTAAGACTGCTACTGGTTGGTACTTAAATATACCTGCTACAAAGAGTGCAAATATGACAACTAATATTAGCTCTATAACAATGTATTTATTTTTCTTTTTCTTTCTTGATGAGTGTTCTCTTAATACTTTTGTTTGTTCTTCTTTATAAATACTTATTCCCACTACTATGGATAATACAATAATTGATAATCCTTTAAAGAACCAATCTAGGTCTGGTAGTATTGGTAGCATTATATCAGCAATGGTGAGCGGTATGATGTATGAACATGCTGTTTTGTATCCACCAACATAATTAAGAAATGTTAACAATATATTTTTAACAATTATAGGAAGTATTGTACCTGAAATATATTCAAATGCAGTCTTATTATTTGAAAAGCTTTTGAATATTGCTGTTATACTTATTTCTGTTAATGTAAATAATATTGTTAAGATAATTACATTTGTTTTTGATTTATTATTTTGGATGAGTTTCATTCTTGTATATTCTCTTGTTATTAAGATTAATATAAAACTCCATGTATTTTTTAGAATATTAATAAACTCATGCGAATATATGTTTTTTGTATATGTAAATATTAATCCAGATAGAAACCAAAATATCAAATAAAATAATACGATTATTATAACTATCTTTTGTTTTCCACTTACTAGTTTATATCTACCTTTTTTGCTAGTTAATGCGAAATGACAAAAAATTGCATACATTAGGAAAAATGCTGGTCTAATTATATATATGAAAGTTTGACTTTTTATTATGAATGATAATATAATTAATATTATTAGTGGAATATAATAGAAAATACTTTTTGTCTTAAACTTTTCCATAATTCAATTCCTAACTTGCTACTGATGTATATGTTAATGGCAATGATATTGTTTCAGATGATTTTAATGTTACACCTGCGGTGTATGATTGAGTACCACCTGCCGCTATGCTTCCATTCCAACCGGCATCTGTGATTTTTAATACTCCATTTTCTATACTTGTATTACATCCCCAACTACTACTTACGGTAGTATCACTTGGCACTTTAACATAAATAGTCCAGCCTTTACAATCTTTACTTGTTGTGTTTTTAAGGCTCATGTGTACTGTGAACGTTCCTCCAGTGCTTCCTTGATCATAAAAGGTTACTTCAAAATCATTGCCTTCAGGAAGATCACTACTTCCACCTTGTTCTTTAATAGTAGCATTTCCCTCAATGGTTAAATTTTCATTTAATAGTGCATAACCTGATCCCATTAATAATAAAATTATTATTATTGGTAGTATGATTAAGGTATAGTTTTTTTTGCTTTTTTTCATTTTTTTCATAGCCATTCCTCTTCACTGATGATTATTCTCCTATTATCGTATATTATTATTTTATCACTATTATTGTATTAAATCAATAAAAAAAACTGAAATTTCTTCAGTTTTTAATCATTTATTAAGCTTGTTCAAAACCTAATTTAATAGTAGCTGTTTTTGTTTTAGTTTCTGGAATTTCTGTAGCTTCAGTATCCCAAGTAACTTTAACAGTAATAGTAGCAGTTTGTCCGGCTTTTACAACAGTACCAGCTGTACCGCCATCTTTTGCAGTCATACCAGTTACTTCAAACTTTAATGCTGTAGGCTCTGTTGTATTAACATCGGTAACACCAGTTAAACTAGTTAGTTCGGCATCTATTGTTCCTTCATTTTGTACAGTGAAGGTATAACTTGCTGAAGAACCTGGTTTTTCTAATAATGCAGTGAATGAAGCGGTAAGACCATCTGCAGTAGGAGCTATTTCAGTTTGTTCTGAATCTTTAGCGTTACTAGCATTTACAAAACTTGTAGTAACAGAATCCTTTACAAAGTGTATGTTCCAGTCTGCATCAATTTTACCTGTGGCATTAATAGTTAATGTTGAAGATATTAATGCATAACCTACTGACATTATTATGATTGCACATAATAATGCACCAATTACAAAATTTTTACTTCTATCCATTTTTTATTCCTCCTATATTGTGAGTATAGCATATTATTTTTTATAAATCAAGTCTTAAATTTAATTATTGAAAAAAAACAAGCAATTAATATTGCTCATTTTTTCTATTAAAAATTAATTTAAAGCATCTTTTAATTTGCTTCCAGCTTTGAATCCTGGAACTACTCTAGCAGCAATTTTAACTGTTTCACCAGTTTGTGGATTTCTTCCTTCTCTTGCTTCTCTCTTTTTAGCAGTGAAAGTTCCAAATCCTACGAATGTTACTTTTCCTTCTTTTTTAAGTCCTTCAGTAACTCCTTCAATCATTGCTTCTAATGCTCTACCAGCATCAGCTTTTGTTAAATCAGCTTTTTCAGCTATAAATTCTACTAATTCTGCTTTTGTCATTTTTAATACCTCCATTTTGTATAATGTAAACATACTATGTTTACTACATTAAAGATATCATATAATCACAATAAAATCAAGGCTTTTAAGATAATTTAAAGAATATTTTTGAAAAGTTAACCAAATGTATACTTGTCTATAAATAGTGATTAGGTATACTTTTTAATGTCATTGATAATAATAATAATATGTTATTGTCAGTTTGCTTTTGTTATGCTATAATAAGAGTGATTTTGAAGGGAGAATAATATGAAATTTAAGACCAGAAAAGATATTTTGTTTATTATTTCTTATATTGCTATTATTATTTTTGCACTTGTTAATTTTGACAAAATAATTAAAGTATTTGGATATGTAATCAATGTATTATCACCATTTATTATTGGAGCACTTTTAGCGTTTGTATTGAATGTGCTAATTAAATTTATTGAAACAAAAATATTTGGTAAGATTAAAAATGGTAAGGTGTGGAAAAAAATTAAGAGACCACTTAGTATTACTATTAGTTTAATACTTGTAGGACTTGTTATTTATTTTGTTATGAATTTGCTTATTCCGCAACTTAGAAATTCAGTTTCTTTATTTACTGAGACTTTACCAGGTTACAAAGAGGATGTTATTGGTATACTTGAGAAGTTTGATGTGGGTCAAACTACCATTGATAAAGTTGGTGAATACTTAGATAATTTTACTAAAGTTATAACAGATTATATTAAAGATAATTCTAAAGATGTTTTATCTATTACTACTGAGGTTGCTGCTTCAATTATTAGTATTGTTAGTAAGGGTATTATTTCTCTTGTGTTTGCTATATATATAATTGCACAAAAAGAAACTTTGAAAAGACAAGTTAATAAACTTATGAAGGCTTATTTGAAACCTAGTGTTAGTAATAAGATTACTGACATAGCTACTATGTCTAATAAAACTTTTTCTAATTTTGTTACAGGACAGTGTTTGGAAGCTATTATATTTGGAGTCTTATGTTTCTTTGGAATGCTTGTTCTTAGACTTCCTTATGCCTCTACAATATCTGTTGTAATTGGATTTACTGCTTTAATACCAGTATTTGGTTCAATTATAGGTACTGCTCTTGGAGCATTCTTGATTCTTATGATTAGTCCGGTTAAAGCTATTATATTTGTTGTATTTATAATAGTTTTACAACAGTTAGAGGGTAATCTTATTTATCCTAAAGTAGTTGGCAAATCTATTGGTCTTCCTGGAATGTGGGTATTATTCTCTGTAACTATTGGAGCAAGTGTTGCCGGAATATGGGGAATGTTTGTAGCTACGCCTTTGTTCTCAGTATTATATTCTATATTCTCTAAGATGATCAATGATAGAATTAATAAGAATAAAGTGGCTATTAAAGTAGATGAAAAAAATAGTAAATTAGAAGAAAAAAAGGCTTAATCGTGTATTAAGTCTTTTTATATTACTATGGCTATCATATTAGATGAACCTTTATTTATTATTTTTGTTAGTGTTTGGCATAATTTGAATCTTATATTATCTGGCATCATTGATAGTTTAGCTTGGATACCTTCCTGTACTATAACATCTAGGCTTCTACCAAATATTTCACTTTTCCAAATACCATTTTCATTTTCATTCTTAGTTAAATAATCTATTAATTCTTTACTTTGTAGTTCACTTCCAATTATTGGCTCAAATGTACTTTCAACATCTACTTTTATCATGTGTATTGAAGAAGCTTTGGCTTTAAGTTTTATACCATATCTTGAACCTTGCTTTATTATTTCTGGTGGATCTAGTTTCATATCTTCAAGAGTAGGGGATGCAATACCATATCCCGTTTGCTTAACCATTTTTAGGGCACTCTTAATTTGATCATATTCTTTTTTTGCAACATTTAATTCTTGGAATAATGAAAGCAAATCTGCTTTGGTACCGACAGTAACTCCAATAGTATCTTTTAGTACTTGACTATATAATCCTGCGGGTGCCTCTAGATTTATAGTAACTTCACCTGTTGCTGGATCCACTTCAGATATATATGATTTTGAAATGTATTCTGATTCAGTAAAATTATTATTTATTTTATCTATATCTTTTAGTTTATTTACTTCAGTGATAGCTTCTTTTATTTTTGCTATATATTCTGTTTTTATATAATTGTCTGGATTTAGGACCGCGATCCATTCTGGCATATTTACTTTTATTTGTTCTATAGGAAATTCATATAAAGCTTCTTTTAAAATACTATACATATCTTTTTCTTGCATAGATTCAATATTTATTGGTAATACTGGTACTTTGTATTCTTCTTTCATTTTATCTGCAAGTCTTTCAGTATCAGGAAGCATTGGATGAGTGGAATTTAATAGTACTATATATGGTTTACCTATGGAAGTTAATTCTTCAATTACTGTTTTTTCTGCTTCTAGATACTCACTTCTTGGTATTTCTCCAATAGAACCATCAGTAGTTACGACTATTCCAATGGTGGAGTGATCTTTAATTACCTTTTCTGTTCCTATTTCGGCAGCCTCTACGAAAGGGATTGGTTCTTGATACCAAGGTGTCATAACTAATCTTGGGCCATTATCATCCTCATAACCTTTGGCTGCAGGAATTACATATCCTACACAGTCAATCATTCTTATATTAGCTGAAAAATCTTCTATTTGAATTTTAGTTGCTGTAGCGGGAACAAATTTTGGCTCGGTAGTCATTATTGTTTTACCTGCTGCTGCCTGTGGTAGTTCGTCTAAGCATCTCTTTCTTTCATATTCATCTTGAATATTTGGAATTATTAAATTTTCCATAAACTTTCTAATAAAAGTTGATTTTCCTGTACGAACTGCTCCAACAACTCCTAGATATATATCTCCTCCAGATCTTTGACCAATACTTTTTATAACTTCTATTTTTTCCATTTACATACCTCTTTTCTTTTTATCACTAAATATTATGTCTAATAAAATGAAATATAACTAAAAAAAGAAAGTTAGTGCTTTCTTTTGTATACTTCTTTTAAGAAGTAATTATATAGTGCTTCGGTATTATCTAAATCTTCAGGATGAAACTGAACTCCAAGTAGAAAGTGATTATCATCTATGTATTCAATACTTTCAATCATGTTATCTTGAGAAACTGATGATACAATGAATGGTTTTTTTACTTTGTCTATAGCATAAAGATGTCTAGTATTTACTTCTAATGTTGGTCCAAATAATTTATACATTATAGTACCTTCTTTGATATTTATTGTGTGTTTTTTATCTTTATTATAATGATTATTTATTTTTATTAAGTCATCTTCATTACTACTGTTATTACTATATAAACCAAGTATTTGGTGTCCCATACATATTCCTAGTATTGGTATGTTATTATGAAAGCAGTAGTCCACTATTTGAAAATGATATGGATAGATATCACTACCACCTTGAATTATGATTCCATCACATAATTTTAATACTTCGGTATCGATGGGACTATTATCATAGTTAAGTATGGCTATGTAGTTACATTTATTGTGAATATATTTTAAATTGTTTTTTGTTACTACTTGTAAATTGACATTATTTAATACTTCATCTCTTGCTACTATACCAATGGTTATATTACTCATTAAATCATTTTATCTAAGTTATTTGGTACTTTGTCATTTAGTATTGTTTCAATTATTTTTTGTTCTTTTTCCTTAGATACCTCTCTTCCTGTCATTTTGGATAAATCTCCAATTACTTCACGCAATACCTTCTCATCTTTCATATTGCTTTTTTGTAATTTGTCTGCTAAATCAAGAATAGTATTTTTATCTACATTAGTTTTCTTTTCAATTCGTTTAAAAAAATTATCAGAAAAATTCATAAAAAACCTCCTAATACATTGTATGTTAGAAGGTTTAAATGGGTTAATTAATTATGTTTATTTTTGAACTCTAATTTTATTGGTGTTCCTTCAAAATCAAAGTTTTCTCTTAATTTATTTTCTAAGTATCTTTCATAAGAAAAGTGTATTAATTTATCACTGTTTACAAATAATGTAAAAGTAGGGGGAACAGTTCCTGTTTGCTGAGCAAATGTTATCTTAAGTCTTTTACCTTTATATGAAGGTGGAGCCTTTAACATAACAGCATCTCTTATAACATCATTTAGAATACTTGTTTTTATTTCCTTATGAGAGTTTTCATATACTTTGTCTATTTCAGGCATTATTGTGAATATTCTTTTTTTAGTTAATGCTGATACAAATACAATAGGGGCATATGATAAAAATTTAAATTCTGCGCGTACTAGTTTAGTAAATGTACTAATATCATTTTTATCAGTTACTGTATCCCATTTGTTTACAACGATTATTAATGGCTTACCTTCTTCAAGAGCATAACTTGCTATGTGTTTATCATGCTCGATTATGCCTTCTTCAGCATTGATAACAAGTAGGCAAACATCACTTCTTTCAATGGCTTTCATTGAACGTAGTACAGAATATTTTTCTATTTTTTCAAAAATTTTACCACTTTTTCTTATACCTGCAGTATCTATGGCTACATATTTCTTTTTATTATAAGTAAATTCAGTGTCTATGGCATCTCTAGTAGTACCCGCGATTGGAGATACTATTACTTTTTCCTCATTTAATAGAGCATTTACTAGACTACTTTTACCAACATTTGGTCTACCTATTAGACAAAACTTTATTCTATCGTCTTGTTCTTCTTCTTCGTTATAGTTGATGTTAAAATCTTCAGTTACTTTATCTAATAAATCTCCTAGTCCTAGAGAGTGTTCTCCACTTATAGGCATTACTTCTTCAAATCCTAATTCATAATAATTATAAATATTTTCTTCTCTTTTGATATTATCTAATTTATTTACTGCCACAATTACTTTTTTGCCAGATTTCATTAGAATATCTCTTATTACAAAATCATTTTGATTTAGTTCTTCTAATCCATCAACAACAAAAATAATTATATCGGCTTCTTCAATAGCTATATTGGCTTGAATTATTATTTCATTATTGAAGTCTTCATCAGATACATCAATTCCTCCTGTATCTATTAAATGAAATTTATAATTATTATGATATACTGTTCCATAGATTCTATCTCTTGTTACACCAGGTGTATCCTCAATGATAGATACTTTTTTACCAATTAATTTATTAAATATTGTTGATTTACCAACATTTGGTCTTCCTACTATTGCTACTGTGGGCATTTTCATATAGTATCACCTCTTCCTAAGTATTATAACAGAAAATAAAAAAAAATACTATATATTTATTTTTATTCCTTCATTTATTATTTCTTCATAATCTTCATATATTATTTCTGATGCTTCAAGTAATTTTAAGTATTCTTTTTTATTTATATTTTTTTTAGGTTTTAAATAGTAATTATTTTTGTAATAATAGATACTACTGTTACTATGGTTATTTATGGTAAAATAATCTGTTTTGTATAGAAATATAGGATTAGTATGGACATGTATTTTTACTTCATATTCATTATTTATATTAAATATACTTTTATAATGTTTTAAAGTAATAATTGTTCCATACATATTATTTTCATAAATATCTAATATTAATAGGGGATTTAGTTTCTTTTTATTTGTTATTTTTTTAAATATCTTTTTTGTTATTCTTTCTAGTGAATCTTTATTATAGATATTTATTTTGCTATTTGGTAAATTTATTTGATAAGTTATATTATCTATTTCTTTTATAATCATTTAACACTTCCATAGTAGTTTATGAAAAAAGATGAAAAAGGAAACTTTAACTTATATATTTTCCAATTTCATCATATATTTCATTTTTACCTGTTTTTGTTATACTAGAAAATAGTATAATATCTTTTTCATCTTGAATATTTAATTCTTTCATTATTATTTGTTTATTTTTATTATGATTGTTTTTTGATACTTTATCTACTTTAGTACATACTATTGTTACTGGTATATTGTAAAATTTTAAATAATCATACATCATAATATCATCATTAGTTGGTTTATGTCTAAAGTCAATTAGTAAAAAGACCATTTGTAAGTTATCTCTTGATTTTAAATAACTTTCCATTATTAATCCAAACTTTTGTTTTAGTGAATTTCTAACTCTAGCAAAACCATATCCTGGGGCATCTACTAGATAAAATTCATCATTTATTTTATAGAAATTTAATGTTTGTGTTTTACCAGGAGTAGCAGATGTCCTAGCAAAGTTTTTTCTATTGATAATGGTATTAATAAAACTACTTTTACCAACATTACTTCTTCCTACAAGTAGGAATTCTTTTAGTTTATCAGTGGGATACTGGCTTTCTCTTACTGCTGATATTATTAGTTCTATGGTATTTATTTTCATTTTCTCTCACCAAATTAATTGTATCATAATATATTTAAAAAAGCAAATAATGTTTTTATGGAGACCTTAGGCTCCATAAAACGGCGAGCAACTTTAGTGTGAGACGGAAAGAAAAAAAGACTTAACGTCTTCGATCATTTGATGATGATATTAACACTAATCTAAATATTTGTAGTAGGGTAGATAATACTGAAGCAACATAAGTAAATGCCGCTGCTACTAGCATATTTCTAGCACTACTTTTTTCTTCTTTATCTAGAATTTTTTCTTTTTCTAATTCTTTTAATGCTCTTTTTGAAGCATTAAACTCTACTGGTAAGGTAATTAATTGAAATACTAACATAGCAAGTAAAAGTATTATACCAGCTTCAAATAGAGGTGTTCTATTGAATATTAGTCCTATTATGATAGCTAAATAACCTAATCTAGTACATATATTAACGAAAGGTACAATAGCACTTCTTATACGCATTGGTATATATTTATCTTTATCTTGGATAGCATGTCCACATTCATGGGCTGCTACTGCAGCTGAAGCAATACTTGAACCATGATAGATATCTGTAGATAGTTTTATTACTTTTCTTTTAGGGTCATAATGGTCAGTTAGATTACCTTTAGTTTCTAATATCATTACATCTTCAAGATTATTTTTATCTAATATCTTTCTTGCGGTATCATATCCAGTATTATCTTTATTATTTAATACTTTTTTATATCTACTATAAGATGCTGAAACAAATATTTGAGCTAGTAGGGTTATTAGAAATGATACTAAATAGATAATATCACTATAATATAAATTTTCCATAGTTCCCTCCTTAAAGAATATTTTCTTTTATTAACTCTTCTCTTAAAGTATCCGCTAGAGAAAAGTCTTTATCTTCTCTAGCTTTAAGCCAGTTATTATAAGTTTCTTTTTGCTTTTCAGTAAACTCTGGCATAGAATAACTTAATCCTAGTATATTAGTTATTGTTAATATTTTATTTGCTAATGTTAGAGTATTATTACCTTTATTTCTTATTTCTTGATTTAAATCTTTAACAAGTGATAAAAGTAGTGTAATAACGTTTGGAGTATTAAAATCATCATTCATATATTCTTCAAATGTACTATCTTTTTCTTCTTTTATATTGTGAATATTTTTGATATTTAATTCATTGTTAGCACTTTTTAGTACTGCTTTAATCTTATTATCAATAACTATGGCTTCCTCAAAAACTTTATCAGTTAGATTTAGTGGCTGTCTATAATTTGTACTTAGAAAAGCTAATTTTATGACATTAGCAGAGTGTTCTTTAATAAAATCTTTGGCTAAGATAAAATTATTTAAACTTTTACTCATCTTTACATTATTTATATTTATATGACCATTGTGCATCCAATAGTTAGCAATATAATTATTATTTAATGCAATACTTTGGGCTATTTCGTTTTCGTGATGTGGGAATTTAAGATCTACTCCTCCAGCATGAATATCTATTTTATCTCCAAATAATTTATTAATCATAACAACACACTCGGTGTGCCATCCTGGTATTCCTTCACCCCAAGGACTTACAAATGTTTCTCCTTCGGTAGTTTTTCTCCACAAGGCAAAGTCAAGTGGATTTTCTTTCTTTTCATCAATATCTACTCTTGAACCAGAAATTAACTCTTCAATACTTTGATTGGATAAAATACCATAATCTTTTATTTTACTTACTCTAAAATAAACATCTCCATCAACAACATAGGCATAGTCTTTTTCTATTAATTTACTTATGAAGTTAAATATATCGTCTAAATAATTTATTACTCTAGGTCTATAATCAATATTAGAACAATTATAATTTTTTAAATCTTCTTCATAGGCTTTAATAAATTTATCCGCCACTTCTCTTTCGGTCATACCTAATGTTTCAGCAGCCTTGGTTATTTTAGGATTGATATCAGTATAATTTGAAGCATATTTTACATCATATCCTAAATACTTTAGATATTTATATACCATATCAAATGTTATTACTGGTCTCATGTTTCCTATATGAACATAGTTATATACGGTAGGACCACATACATACATGGTAACTTTTCCTTCGTTTATTGGTTTGAATTCTTCTACTTTATCAGTAAGTGAATTATATATTCTCATATTGACCTCCTCGTACCATTATAGTTTAAAACTATGGTAAAAATATGTGAAAACACTTCTTAATTTATTATATCATTATTTTTTGATATTAGAAATAAAAA
>CAKOLH010000015.1 GCA_934096105.1 uncultured Bacilli bacterium
ATAAAACTTATTATAAATATTAATACTATTGTTAGATAAAGAATTATTTTTATATCATTAATAAAGTATCCTATTAAACACATTATACTTCTTATCATACAGAATATTATTTCTACGATTAATAGATATCCTTTAATATTAGTATCTTCTTTTATACTATATATATTTTCTGAGGATACTATTTCAAATATCTTTATACCTAGTCCTTCAAATAAAGCTATAATTAATACTAAGTATTTATTACTTATATTTAGTTTTAATATTAATATGATACAAAATAATATATTTAAATATTTAAAATACTTTTTATCATCTACTTTTCTAACAAAGAAATAGATAAAGATACAGGAACTAATACCCATAATTATATTAAATATTCCTACATAACTAATAGTATTATTTATAAATAGATATAGATATAGTGGCTGAAGACTTAAGTTTATTACTTTGGCTTGTTCACATATAAAGAATAATAATTTATTTTTTTGTATTTTATCTATTTTTATTTTATTATTGTTTGTTTTATCTTCGTATTTAAATATTGGTATAATAGCTAATACTGAGATTATTATTACTATTATAGCTAGTATTAACTTTGATAGTTTAGCTTCTACATAAGTACCTATTACTGAGGATAGAACTATGGCTATATTGGTATATATTAATATACTACCTATTTCTTTTCTTTCGTGATTATTTATTGATTTTATAGCATAATAGTGTCTTATGGTATGATAGGTATAGGCTCCAAGTCCATAGATAATACTAAATATTATTAGATTAGTGAATGTCTTATCCATTATAGACATATAATAGAAACTACCGCTGAAGATAATACTGGATAGTATTAATATATACTTTGGTTTAATTATTTTAGTTAGATAGATTACTATAGTACTAGTTATGGCTCCAGTTAAATATACTAATGAATAAAATAGTAGTATTTCTTTTAAAGAATATCCTATTTTATATAGTAGTACTGAAGAGAATACTTCTACTATGTTTCTAGCTAAAGTAGATAGTAATATAAATATATTATATCTTTTTATATTAGACATAGATATCACCATTATTTATTATGTATTTTTTTTATTTTATGATACAATATATCTTGAGGTGACTAATATTATGTTTAAATATACGTTAGATAATAAGAGATATCATACTTTGAATTATTATCTTAAAAATAGATTTAATTCTAAAGTATTTAAAGTTAGTTTAAATGCTGGTTTTACTTGTCCTAATATTGATGGTACTAAGGGTTATGGTGGTTGTATATATTGTTCTAAGAGTGGTTCTGGGGAACATGGAGGTAATCCTAATAAAGATTTGACTACTCAGTTTTATGAAGTTAAAGATGTTATAGAAAAGAAATGGCCTAATAGTAGGTATATTGCTTATTTTCAGGCTAGAACTAATACTTATGCTCCTCTTGAAGTATTAAAGTCTAAGTATGAAGAAGTATTAAAAATAGATAATGTTATTGGATTATTTATTGCTACTAGATGTGATGCTATTACTGATGATACTTTAGATTACTTAGAAGAACTTAATAAAAGAACTTATCTTACTATTGAACTTGGTTTACAAACTATACATGAAAAGACCTCTAAACTAATTAATAGAGGTCATACACTTGAAGAATTTGATTGTATGGTTAAGAAATTAAGAGATAGAAATATTGATGTTGTTGTTCATATTATTAATGGTTTACCTTATGAAACTGAAGATATGATGTTAGATACTGTTAAACATTTAAATACTTTGGATATACAAGGTATTAAAATACATATGTTAAACATTGTTAAGGATACCCCTTTAGAAACTTTATATAATAAGGAACATTTTCATATATTATCTAAAGAAGAATATATAGATATTGTTATTAAACAGTTAGAATTATTAGATCCTAAGATAGTAATTCACAGAATTACATCTGATCCCGATGTATCTACTTTAGTAGAACCTACTTGGTTAATTAAGAAGTTTTGTTTACTTAATGATATTGATAAAGAAATGGTAAGAAGAGATACTTACCAAGGTAAGTATTATATATAATATTAAAACTGATAAAAATTATTTATCAGTTTTATTTTATGCTTCACTATAAGCCTTACTATGTAAGTCTTATTAGTGTTTAATTAAGCCAAGTAAACTTGTCTTAATTAAATGTATCCAAGATACCTATTATATATAAGCATGGAATATAAGAGTTAGTATTATGCAGATAATTTGTATGGATCTGTCTTTGAACCAGAACCGCTACTAAGTAGTATATTTGAATTTAAATAAAGTGTTGGTGCCACTGAGTACGATTCATAAATGAATTGAAAATTCGATTCTACCGCTTTGCCATCGGATGCAACAAGAATGCCATAGACATTTTCTTTATCTCTTGTGCCAAGTGTCCAGCCATATGTTGATGGAGCAATAATAGACTTTAGCCAATTGTTGGATAAACATGCTGTGTCATTGTAACTGTTTAACATAGATGTGCATAAGCTATTCTTTCCATCACCAAATGAAGCAGCATATCCATAATCACTTGGATAAATTATAGCTATGTTTCCTGTCCAAGTATTGTTGTCGTATCTTTCATATTTATATGCAAAATTTGAATATTTTAGTAAAATTACACTATTTTCACTTAAATACCAAATTGATGATGCAATCATTTTTCTTGTTGTATCATTTTTTAAGCCTGTACTTGTGAATGTATAACTATCCTTTCCTGAATAATTAATACTATTATAGTAATAATAATTTAGTATTTTTCTTAAAGATGAATTGGCATAATCATTTTGACCTGAACCAGTTGGTCCAGGTGCTAGCAATGTTACTTTAGGCTTATAATTGTTGTATTCCATTGTAGCTGCAGAAGTCTTTACATTTTCTGATGACAACGATTTTAAATATGTATCTTCTTCATCATTGTCAAATGCTATTGAATCTAATGCTTCGTTTCTTATTATTTTTACTTTACCATCAAAGACTCCTATTATTCGCCATAACTCACAATTAGTGCTTGGATATGTTGTACAATTGTAATATACATAGTTGTTGGGATTTGCGCCATAGTATCTTATATTACCGCCATCTATACTTGTTTTTGTATCTCCTAATCTATCATTCATTAACGATACAGCTGGGGCTATGTTATAGTTTATGCTATTATTTGTGGCAGTTGCTTTTGTAGCATTAGTATATAAATCGGTTATATATGTTGCAATTGTTACAGGATCTTTAACTGTAATCGTACCTGATGTAAGACCATCAGTTGATACTACTTTAAGAGTATGCTCGCCTTTTGATAATGTTTTAAGATATGATTCTTTAAATGTTACTATTGTTGATCCTTCAGTTAATGTATAGTTAGAGCTTGCTACGACTGTATCGTCTACTCTTACCTCTCTAAATTTACTTAGAGGAGCTGTAGACCTAACTGCTTTTGTTCCTGAACCTGTATAAGTTGATGTGTATGTTGTACCATCACCATTTGTTAACTGATATGTATCTGTTGGTACTATCTTAATACTTGTACCTGTTATATTACAATTTAAATCAAAGTTATATGGTTGATTAGTCATATCCAATGGATTATTACCTATAGTACCATCTATCCATAGATATAATATAAAGGTATATTCTTTATTATAATCTAATGTCTCTTTATCTGTACTTAGTGTTATTGAAGTACCATTTGATACATTTTCAAAATTACCTGTACCATAAGATACTCCTGTTGTGTCATTTACTAATTCATATTTAAATGATTTATGTTTTAATCCTGAAGTAGTAAGTGTTGTTTCATTTATACTATTTACTACTAAATTCCAAGTAACAAAAGCATTTGTAGCCATTTGCTGTTTAGTAGTTACTTTTAATATTCTTCCTTTTTCTCTTGTGGATGTTGGATATAATAATTTATTGTTGTCTGATAGTTTATCACACGAACCAGTACCACCTGCAACTGTTACATCTACTAACTGATCTTTATTTTCTACAGAGCTGCTCCAACCAAAGTATGCCATTGTTGATCCTACTAGAATAAACATAACTATTGCAATAATTAATAAAATAATATTCTTTTTTTTCATTTAGAGCACCCCTCTTTCTTAGAATAGTTTTATTACATCACTTATTGTTACAAATACCATTAATAACATTAATAGTATAAAACCTATACTGTTTATCATTCCTTCTGTTTTTGCTTTAATTGGTTTTCTTCTTATTTTTTCTATTATTAAGAATAATACTCTTCCTCCATCAAAGGCTGGGAATGGTATTAGGTTTATTACTCCAACATTCATAGATAGATATGCTACTAGACTTAAGATACTTTCAAAACCTTTCTTAGACTGACTATCTACTACTGAATATATTCCTACTGGTCCTGATAAATCTTTAACTGAGAATTTTCCTGTTACTAATTCTTTTAATGTAGTAATCATCAATTTATATAGACTAGCAGTCGTTTCTACTGCATGTTTAAGCGAAACGCCTAATCCTCTTCTTACTGTGGTATCTAGTCCTATTCCTACTACATAACTTACATTTCCTTCTTTATCTTCTACTTTATTTGGTACTAAGACTACTTCTCTTTTTGTACCTGATTTATCTTTCAATACTATATTTAATTGTTCTCCTTTAGATGTTTGAATATATAATTGTACTTCACTCCAACTAGATACTCTTTGTTTGTTTATTGATACTATAGTATCTCCTTCTTTAATACCAGCAGTATAAGCAGGATATCCTTCACTTACATTAGCTACTACTGGTTTAGTAGAAATACTTCCATATATTAATGCTGATACAAATAGTATTACAAAGGCAAATAGGAAGTTAAATGTTGCACCAGCAATCATTATTATTAATCTTTGCCATACTGGTTTAGAATATAGCATTCTTTTTTTATCTATCTTTGTATTATCATCAGCATCTTCACCCGCTAGTGATACAAAACCACCTATTGGTATAGCCCTAATACAATATTCTGTTTCTCCACCTTTCTTTTTGAAATGGAATATTTTAGGTCCCATACCTATTGAAAATTCATAGACATATACTCCAAATAATTTAGAAAATATAAAATGTCCGAATTCATGTACTAATACTATAGCACCAAGTATTAATACGAAATATAATAAACTTAATAAATTCATAATATCCTCCTTCTTACTATAAAATACTAAGTAATAAACTCATACCTAATGATACAAATATAACACTATCAAATCTATCTAATATACCACCATGTCCAGGTATTATATTTGAATAATCTTTTTTATCATAATATCTCTTTATGGCACTAAATACTAAATCTCCCATTTCACTTAAGATAGTAAGTATTAATGACATAAATATTATTTTTAGTACTGATATACTACCTATTAATGATAAATAAAACATACTACCTATAAATGTTCCTACTAGTACTCCTATAATACATCCTTCTATTGTTTTTTTAGGAGATATACTAGTAAATCTATGTTTTCCTATTAAATTGCCTCCAATAAAAGCATATGTATCGGTAATAAATGATATTATAAATATATAAATACATTTATATATATTAACTTCTCTCATAGTACTAATATTATTAAAAGCAAGTCCTAGTAACAATATTATACCTATAAAATACATACTATCATTGATATTATATTTATCTTTATCGTTATAAAATATTACTGGTAATATTAATGATAATAGGGTTAATATTATCATACTGGTAATATTTAATTTATATACTATACCATTTAACATAAATATTCCAAGTAATATATAAGATATTATTTTTATTACTGGTATATTTTTCTTTTTGTATTTGATATCTATTAGTTCTTTTAAACCTAGTATAGAGGTAATTGTCATAACTATTCTAAATACTGTATTTCCTAATAGGAATGCTAGTAGTAGAATACCTACTACTAAGGCTCCTCCAAGTAATCTTTTCTTCATAATGCCTCCCTATGCTATTTTATAGTCATCTTCAAGAGAGAATATAACATTTTCTTCAATCCAATTTTTTCTTGGTTCTACGGCATCTCCCATAAGTACTGATACTCTTTTTTCAGCAAGAGCTGCATCTGTTATATTTACTTTAATTAACTTTCTTTCTTTTGGGTCCATAGTAGTTTCCCATAACTGGTTAGCATTCATTTCACCAAGTCCTTTGTATCTTTGTACTTTATAGTTTGTCTTTCCTTTTGTTTCTTCTCTTAATTCTTCATTAGACCAAGCATATACATGTTTACTACCACTAGTTACTTTATATAGTGGTGGCATTGCTATAAATAGATGTCCTTCTTCAATAAGTGGTTTCATATATCTATAGAAGAATGTTAATAATAGACATTGAATATGTGCTCCATCATCATCAGCATCGGTCATTATTATTACTTTACCATAATTTATATCTTTTACATTGAAGTCACTACCTACTCCTGCTCCTATTGTATAAATTAGAGTATTTATTTCTTCGTTTTTGAATATTTCTTCCATTCTTGTTTTTTCGGTATTTAATACTTTACCACGAAGTGGAAGGATAGCCTGTACTTTTCTATCTCTACCTTGTTTAGCAGAACCACCCGCTGAATCTCCCTCGACTATAAATAGTTCTTTTTCTAAGGCTTTTTTACTTTGAGCAGGAGTTAACTTTCCTGATAATAATCTTTCAGTTTTTTTACTATCTTTTCCTTTTCTTGTTTCTTCTCTTGCTTTTCTAGCAGCCTCTCTAGCTTCTTTTCCTTTTACAGCCTTACCTACTATTTTAGTAGCTACCATTTTATTTTCTTCAAGGAAGAACTTTAATTTTTCGGTAACTATTGCTTCAACTACTGTTCTAGCAGCAGGTGTACCTAGTTTCGATTTGGTCTGTCCTTCAAACTGAAGTATATCTTCAGGTATTTGTACGGATATAACTGCTGTTAAGCCTTCTCTTACATCAGATCCATCAAAACTTTTATCTTTCTTTAAGTAATTATTTGCTCTAGCATAGTCATTAAGTACTTTTGTAATAGCGGTTTTGAAACCAACCTCATGACTACCACCATCACTAGTTTTTACATCATTAACAAATGATACAATATTTTCTGAATAGCTATCAGTATATTGCATAGCTACTGATACATTAATTTTATCTTTTGAACTGGTAAAACATAATGGTTTATGTAATACTTCTTTTCCTTCATTTAAATATTCGCAAAAGGCTTCTAATCCACTTTCATAATGGTATTTTTCGCTTCTTCCTTCTATTTCATCTACTACTTCAATAGTAAGTCCACTTATTAAGAAAGCACTTTCTTGCATTCTTTCACATATAGTAGAAAAACTAAATGTTGTAACTGGAAATATTGCTGGATCAGGTTTAAATTTAACTGTTGTTCCAGTTCTATTTGTAGTTCCTACTTTTTTTAATGGCACTACTACTTTTCCACCATTTTCAAACTTTATATAGTATTCTCCACCATCACGACGAGTTACTACTTCCATAACTGAACTTAAAGCATTAACTACTGAGCCACCTACTCCGTGTAATCCTCCAGATACTTTGTATCCACCTTCACTAAATTTACCACCAGCATGAAGTACTGTATATATTACCTCAGGTGTTGATTTGCCAGATGAATGCATACCTACTGGTAAGCCTCTACCTTTATCGGTTACGCTTACTGCTCCATCTTTATGTAAAACTATCTTTAAATGATTACCATAACCATTTAATGCTTCATCAATAGAATTATCTACTATTTCCCATACTAGATGATGTAAGCCTCTTTTATCAGTAGAACCAATATACATACCTGGTCTTTTTCTTACTGCTTCTAATCCTTCTAGTATTTTAATTGAACTCTCATCATATTTTGCTGCCATAACTATCACTCTTTCTATTAATTTCCATAATAATTATACAATAAAATAAAAAGAAGAGCAAGATTCTTGTCGTTATTTTTACAAAGAAAAAAGAAAATAACTTTAATTCAAGTTACTTTCTAATATTTCTTTAAATTTAACACAGTCATCTATACTATAATTATTAATTAAACTCATAGTTACTGCATCATCTATACTTATATTATTCTTATTAGAATTATTTTTTATTTCTTTTAACATTTCTACTATCTTCTTATAATCATTTAAAGAATATGATTCATCATTAATAGTATCTATTATTTTAGATGTTTCTCTTATTTCTTCATCTTGTTTTATTAAATCATTAAGTGAAATAGTATTACTAATAAGATTCTTTTCCATATTTTCTTTCTTTATCTTTAATGTTTTATCTTCTACTGTATCTAAATTAATATTTAAAGTATCTTTTTTAGTAATATCTTTTGCTTTAATAATATTAACTTTAACTTCCGGTACTTTTTCTACCTTTTCTATTTTAACTTTAGGTATTTCTTCTACCTCTTTAACTTCAGGTACCTTCTCTATAATTGGTTCTACCTTTTTGATAGTGTCTTTTTCTAATTCTAACTTTAAGTTATTATAATTACCTTCATATATTTCTTGAGGATTAGTAATATTATAACTTTGATTATTTATTTCATTATCATAATAAGTTACTGGTACTAAACCATTTAATATATCATTAAATGTTACTCTATCATTAGTTTTTACATTTATATCAGTAGGTATTTCTTCTACCTCTTTAACTTCAGGTACCTTAGCAATCTCTTCTTTAAATACTATTTCTTCTTTTGGTAATAACTCTTCAGTAGTAGATATCTCATCAGTAACTGGTTCCATATCTTTGATAGTTATCTCTTCTTTAACTGTCTTTTTAGAGGTTATTTTATCACATATAGTATTTGTTATATAAACTATACTTAAGGCTGCTACCCAAAGTATAAATAGTCCCATATTTAATTCTAATATAGCCACTAATGAATTATTAGTATATAGTGATGATATTTCAAATACATTTATACTATTCTTAGCTATTATATTTAATATTATAACAAAGAAAATATTATTTATAATAAAAGTTATACTATTAATTATTTTATATATTTTTTTCTTATTAGAACTTAATATACTAGTAATAAAGGCTAATGATATTATTAATAATACACTTATATAAATATATATAGATGGAAAATAAATACCATTAAAAAATATTGTTGTAAAGTTATCAAAGGTATTAAATAATACTTTATGATTTTTTATAATACTAATTATAAATGCTAATATTATTGATAGACACATAAATGTTATATATTTTTTATTATTTATTTTTTTACAAACAAATAATATTGTTAGAATAAGCATTAAAATTACTAGTACTAAAATGAATTTAAATGACATTAAGGTATCAAATAATATTTTAAACTTTTCTAATATTGATAAGTATTTCATATCATCACCCCTTTCTTTTTTATTACATTAATTCTGCTATATATATAGTTTGATGATAATTATCACCATTGGTACAAGTAATTAATGTTAAACTTGTTTTATTTCTATTTCTTAATATTCTTACTGTACCTGTCTTTTTTTCGTTATATATCTTAGTTATTTTATATGTATAATCTTTTCCCTGATAATGAACTGTTACAGTATCATCTATACCAAGTTTATATAAATCATTAAAATAACTATTATTATAATTACCTGAGTGTCCTGCAATTATTAAATTGCCATTTACTACATCAGGATAATCTGATTCTTTTAAAACAAACAAATTAAACTGAACATTATTTAAACTTGATGTTTTACTATAAAAGCCTCTATAGAAGTTTATCTTTGGAATATCTAATACTCCTAAATATTCTTCATAAGTATAATTATTATCTTCTTTTGCTTCTTCAGTAGGCTCTTCTACTACTGGCTCTTCTTCTTCATCATTTTCTATATCTCTAGTATTTATTTCTGATAAAGCTAAATTCATTTCACTAAATACAACATCCCTTTTTTCTTTAATATAGTTTGAAAGTAAAAGCGGGATTCCACTTATTATTAGTATTACTCCCGCTGCTACTTGAAATTTTAAATTATTTTTCTTCATTCTTTTTATAGTTTCTGTATATCATTAATGATCCTAGACCAATAATAATAATACCTATTAAGGATGCTGTTATAGTTTTAAATGATGAAGTGTTTGGAACCTCAATTGTTTCTGGTTTATTATACATGATAACTTCTCCATCAACGGTACCATCAGCTTTTACTGTGAATGTAACTGTTTCAGTAGATAATTCATATCCTTCTGGAGCAATTGTTTCACTTAATGTATATTTACCTGGTTTTAAGCCATCTTTAATTATAAATGGTTCATTAGTTGATACCCAAGCATATATAACTTCTCCAGTTTCATCTTTTAATTCAAGATGAGCTCCTGGTAACTCTTCACCTGTAGTAATATCTCTCTTACTTATACTTACTGGTACTGGTTTATCTTCAAGATAGTTTTTCATAACTACTTTTGTTACAGTACCATCACTTTTTACTTCAAAAGTAATTGTTTCAGTACTTAATACATATCCTTCTGGAGCAATTGTTTCAGTTAATGTATATTTTCCTGGTTTTAAGCCTTTAATAACATGTACTTCCTCAGTAGAAGTCCATTCTTCTACTACTTTACCATTAGCATCTTTAACTACTAGGTGAGCTCCTGGTAATTCTTTACTTGTAGTAGCATCTATTTTACTAATTTGTACTTCAGTTACTATATCTAGATTAAAACTAATATTAGCATTAATATTTTTATTTTCAGGATATAAAACTGCTACATTTTGATGATCTGGAATACTTGGTTTGTATTCATATGCCTTATTAATTGTTCCAGTAGCAGAGGCATTTACTTTAAAGTTTAACTTAGTACTAGTAATACTAGAAGCTGGTACTTTAACAATAAACTCTTCTTTTACGCCAAAACTATTTTTTTCATTACCATTAATATCTGTTATTATTGTTCCTTTAGGAGCACCCTCTAGGGAAACTGTATAATTACCACTAATTATACCAGTAGTTACAGCTTTTACTTTTGAACTAACATAATATTTTCCATCACTAGATAATGTTAATGAGTTTGAACCACTTTCTAATTTAATTGTTGGTTCTACATATTTGTAACTATTTGCACCATTTACTAATTTTGCTACTTCTCTAACAACATCAGAAGGGCTTCCTCTATATGTTCCTTGACTTAAATTAAAATTAGTAAATACATGATCATTAGGGTTGATAAGGTACCATATAGCCATACCTGTTGTAAAATAATCTTTATCTTTATTTCCAAATATTGTTTTATTTGGATATCCATTTTGAATTATATAAGCAAATCTGCTATCTAATTCCTTACTAAGTGTATACTTTTCTGTACCATTCTTTACCATATCATCATGAATTTCAGTACAGTATATAACTACACCATTTGTATTTACTTTATAAGTAAATTTTATAGTACTATTAGATAAATAATTATATCCATATAGCATATACATTTCATCAGCATCCACTGTGAAACTACTAGGAGCAGTTGTTTCAGCATTTACTGTAGTAGCAAAAAAACTTAAAATAATTGCAACTAGACTAAATAAAATGTTTTTTAATTTCATAACAAAAACCTCCCTTTGAAATTGCTTTATATAATAGCACTTTTTATATCATTTGTCAATATCATGGCAATTTTTTATATTAAATAAAAAGTCTAGAACTAATTCTAGACTTCTATATATAAAAATGGCGTCCTCGGGCAGAATCGAACTGCCGGCCTATTGCTTAGGAGGCAATCGCTCTATCCTACTGAGCTACGAGGACACAACATAATTATAGCAGATTTTATTGTAAATTTAAAGTAAATTTTTTAGATTTAGTATCTTACCTTGTCTTTTTATTTTCTAAATTATATGTTTCTTCGTAACTTTTATTTATTTTATATAAATCATATACAACTAATTTTAGGTTAGCACTTTCCGCTAATTCTCTTGCTTTGTTTATTATTTCTTCACTTTTTACTTTGTTACTACTGTCAATAGTTATAAATACATAACTTGCTTTAGTTTCAAAGTCCATTCCTTTCCTGAAAAGAACAACTTCTGATTTGCCATCATTTTTTGTAAGTTCAGTATATGAAGCATTCATAATTTCAAATTCTCTACTGGTATCATACTCTAGGTTTGTTAAACTTTTATTTGTAGTTAAATATTCTGGGGATGACACTGCTATACTCCAAGGAGATAAACCATTACTATTAAATCCTATTCCCATCATAAAACTTCTTGTAGGACACTTTAAATAGTATTCTTCTGAATAGATTGATGCCGATATCTGATTTGAAGTGTCTGAATGATAATAATTAAAGCCGTTTTTATCACTGTAAAAAAAATCAGAATTATCATAAGAATGATTAACAATAGCGGGATTTAACATAGCATTAGCAAGTCCCATTCTTTTATTAAACTCTTCTTTTTCTTCTGCAGTTAGTTCCTCATTTGTGTTATTTTTATCTTCTCTATTTTTTATTATATCTTCAATTATTCTATTCTCAATATCATTTCTAAATTTCTCTGGTGTTCTTATAAACATATGAATTAGTTGTGGTCTTAAATCTCTATAATCTTCAACTAATGTATAGTCTCCACTAGGAACATATAAATGAGAAATAATATCCTCTCTGAATAAATTTTCATATTCAAAATATATGTCTTCTAGTTCTTCTATATTTTTTTCTAAATCTATATTTTCTAATCTATCAAGTAATTCTTTAGACTTAGTATTATTAATAGATTTTAATTTGTTTTTTAAGATGTTTATATTATCAATTTTTTTCTTCTGACTATCAGTAAGATTCTTTCTTTCTAGATATTTATTCATTCTTTCTTCTAGCGATAAATCTTCTTTATTAGATAGGTCATACTTAATAAAATCAAAATTATTTTCTATCATCTCAGTACCATAAATACCAACAATATTATTTATATATTTCATAACTATGGAATAGCAGAGAGATAGTTTATTATTATCAGTTATATTTCCTTGTATGGTATCATCAAATATCTTTAAACATAATTCTTTATCTAAATCAAGTGTATAGTTATAACTACCATCTTTATCTATGAGAAAGCTATTTTTTAATTTATTATCCATAAGTAAATAATCATAGAAGTTATCTCTAAGTATTTGTAAACTATTTGTAAAATCTTTATTATTAAAATTATCATAATTATATTTTCTATCAGTATCAGAAGTTATAGAATTAGTAAATAATCTGTAATTATTTGTTACATTTCCAAATAAAAACAAGTATGAAATAAATATATATTGGGTATTTTTACAATACTCTACAATATTATTTTTAAAGTCTGTCTTATTTTTTGACTCATCTATAATGTTTAGTATTTCTTTAACTTCTTTCATATTTATTCTTTCTACTAAAAAAGTTAACATATCTTTAGATATATCTAATTTTTTACATTTATTTTGATATTTAATTATAAGTAATTTTTTATTTATATTCTCTTTAATATCATCTATTTTATTCATATATTATTCTACCTCTAATATAATTATAAAATAGTTCTTATACTTTAGCAAGTATTATTTATTAAATAAAATATATTCATAAGATAGACTACAGGCTATCTTATGCTTCTTAAGACTACAGGCTTAAGAAGAAAGACAAGATAAACCAAAAGGTTATCTTGTCCATTCAAATTCAAAATCAAGTATTTTAACAGTATCTCCTTCTTCAATACCATTTTTCATAAGTTCTTCATCAAGACCCATTTTTCTAAGTTTATTAGAAAATCTTTCATAAGCCTCTTCAGTATTAAAGTTAGTCATTCTAAATAATTTTTCAATAGTATCTCCTCTTACGACAAAGACATCTTTATCTTTAGAAATAGTAAATGGTTTTTCTTTCTTAAATTTATATAGAACATGACTTTCTTGAACATCATCAGTATATAATACTTCTCTATCTATTTCTTTTACTAAAGTAGATAATCTATCTATCACTTTATCAAGACCATCATTTATTAAAGCAGTTACTTCGTATATATCTTCATTCTTAATCTTTTCTTTAAACTTCTTTAAGTTTTCTTTAGCCTCTTCTCCATCCATTTTATTAGCTATAATGATTTCTTTCTTAGTTAATAATTTAGGACTAAAGTCCTCAAGTTCTTTTCTTATGGCAACATAATCTTCATATGGATCTCTTCCTTCAGTACCTGCCATATCTATAACATGAGCTATAATCTTTGTTCTTTCGACATGTTTTAAAAATTTATGACCAAGTCCTATACCTTCACTGGCTCCTTCAATTAGACCAGGAAGATCCGCTACTACGAAAGTATTATCATTTGTTTTTACTACTCCTAGATTTGGTGATAAGGTAGTGAAATGATAATCGGCTATTTTAGGATTGGCATTTGATATCATAGATAGAATAGTACTCTTACCTACAGAAGGCATACCTACTAGACCAACATCAGCAATCATACGTAGTTCGACTTTGATATTTCTTACTTCACCTGGTTCACCTTTTTCAGCATATGATGGACATGGATTACTTCTAGTGGCTAGGCTGACATTACCTCTTCCACCTCTACCACCATAGGCTATCGTAGCCATTTCACCTTGTCTAGTTAGATCTGCTATTACTACACCAGTATCAGCATCCTTAACAGTGGTTCCTACTGGTACTTTTACTATTAGGTCTTCACTATTACTACCGAATTTATTTTTACCTTCACCATTTTCACCATTGTTACCTTTGATTTTCTTTTGGTATCTTAAATCTATTAGAGTCTTTAAGCCTTCATCTGCTTTAAATATTATATCGGCACCTTTACCGCCATTACCACCGAATGGTCCTCCCATTGGTACACAGGCTTCTCTTCTAAAGGCCATACAGCCATTACCACCAGTACCGGCTTCTACTTTCATTACTACTTCATCGACAAACATATTATCACTATCCTTCGTATTTTACTTTATACATAACTACTAAATATAGTATTATAATTAGCATTACATATATTCCTGTTACCCATATTATCTTAAGATAATTTATTTTTTTCTTTTCTTTCTTTTCTTTCATTTTTTAAATTCCTTACTTTATTTACTATTTTATCATATAATTCTCCAAAGAAATCTATTACATAAGTATCTATAAAGCCAAGGACTAAAATGAAGATGATACTTACTATACCAAATTTTGAGACTAAAAACAAGTCTGGAAGTAAAATTAGTAGTTCAAAAAATGATATACTGCAGAATATTAAGAGAATTTTACGCCATAAGTTAAGTGGTTTACATATTGTATATAATAGTCTTAGGGTTATTAAGCCTGTTAGGGATACTACTACTAGTCTATAGTTATTGAAGTCCTGACCAAATATACTACAGAACATTATTATTATGAATATATTTAACATTACCATTATTCCATTTGGTAGGGCATTTCTAAAGACATTTACTATGAAATCTTTACCTACTTTGTTATAGTTTGGTTCTAATGCTAAGAAGAATGATGGTATTCCCACACAAATAGCACTAATTAGTGATAACTGAATTGGATAGAATGGATATTCATAGGATAGTATTATTGATGATAGGGATAGTAATAAGGAGTATGTTGTTTTAATTAGATACATTGAGGCTACTCTTTCAATATTATTTACTACTCTTCTTCCTTCATTTACTATTTCAGGTAATGTACTAAAGTCATTATTAGTTAGAACTACTTCACTAACACTTTTAGCGGCCTGTACACCACTTCCTAGAGCAATACCGCAGTCAGCCTCTTTTAGGGCTAGAATATCGTTTACGCCATCACCAATCATACTGACAGTATTATTTTCTTTTAGGGCTTTGATTACTTTTTGTTTATCACTCGGAGTCATTCTACCAAAGATAGTTATTTCTTTAACAGTTTTTACTAGTTCGTCATAATCTTTTGGTAAGTCTTTACCTTCAATAAATCTATCATAACCATCAAATTCTAACTGTCTTAAAATATTAGATACAGTAACCGGATTATCTCCAGATATTATTTTTATTTCAACATCCTGCTGTTTGAAATAATTTAAAGTATCTTTGGCACTTGCCCTAACATTATCTTTTAAAATAATAAAAGCATCTACTTTAATATTGGTATTCCCACTAGCAAGAGTAATTATTCTATAGCCCTTTAATATATACTTAGTTAATTCCTCATAGTCAGTTAATTTTTTATCAGTAATATATTCTAAGGCTCCAAGAAAGTACTTAGTATCATTTATGGTGGTAATACTACACTTTTTACTTGAAGAAAAAGCTGTTCTATCAGTTACATTTAAACTAGTCTTAATACCATACTTATTTTTTAGAGCAATATCAGTAGCATTGTTCCCTTCTTCAGTATTAATATTAGCTATTATTTCATCTACATTTATTTTATTATTAAGTACTACTGTATCCACTACTTCCATAGTTCCATCAGTTATGGTACCTGTTTTATCTAGACATAGGACATCAGTACATGATAATATTTCAATACCATGTAGTTTTTGTATTAGAACTTTCTTTTTAGCCATTTTTAATACACCCGCTGTTAAAGATATTGAAGTGAGTAAGACTAAACCTTCGGGTATCATACCTATTATACCCGCTACTGTGGATAGTATGGCTTCTTTATATGTTAGTCCACTACGGAAGTACTGACTTATAAATAATAGAATACCTACGGGTACGATTAGGAATGTTATTATTTTTAGTATTTTATTGATTGTATTTTGTAAGTATGAAGTATTATCTTTTACTGAGGCAGCATCTTTTACTAGAGAACTAGCATAGCTATCTTTGGTTAGACCTATTACTTTGGCATAGGCTGTACCACTAGTAACTATTGATCCAGATATTATTTTGTCATCTTTCTTTTTCTGAATAGCATTTGATTCACCAGTAATGATACTTTCATCTACTTCTAGTGAACTACTTTTTATTACTTCAAGATCAACAAGGATATTATCTCCTGATGATAGATAAAGAGTATCTCCTAGTACTATTTCTTCTTTTGGTATTTCTTCTTTTTTGCCATCACGAACTACTGTTACTTTTTCTTGATTAGTAACCCTAATATTATCTAGTGTTTTCTTAGCTTTTAATTCTTGGTAGATAGCTATTATGGTGTTAAATACTGCTGTTCCCATAAAGGTAGCATTTTGAATGGAACCAGTAGTTAATGTTAATACCATTAGAGCTATATTTAAGATATTGAATAGTGTTATAGCATTAGATAATACTATTTCTTTGGTTGTTCTTGTATATTTTACTTTTTCATCATTGGATAGTCCATTATTTTTTCTATATTCTACTTCTTGTCTTGTTAAACCTTCCATAGTTAGCCTCCTTATAAGTTAAAAGAGCTATATAGCTCTTATCTACTGAAATACCCTCCACCGCTATAGTATAGGGCTGGAAAATTTATTATGTTTCTTGGATTAAATGAGTTGGCATTGAAGTTATAGGCGTTATGTCCATAAGCCATACCAAAGTGTAAGTGTGGTCCTGTTGTACAGTTATCGTATGACTGAGTAGAACCTCCTCCTACTTCACCTAGTTTTGTCTGTGGTGTTACTACTTGATCTACTGATACTGATATTCTAAGTAAGTGTAAGTATACTGTGGTATAAGGAATACCATTAACATTATGATATACCCATACTTGATTACCGCCACAACTTGAGTAATTTACTATTCTAGCTACTACTCCATTAGCAGCAGGATATGCTGTTGTTCCTTCACTAACACAGTCTAAGTCAATACCATGATGACCACCACCACCAGACCAATCTTGTCTGATATTATATCCGGTGTATTCACTAGTTACACAACCCCAGTTTAGTGGATAACTCCAACCAGTTGCTATTATTGTAACATTACCATTATTATATTTTCTACCACAAGTAGATATTTCTTCGTTATTTTTACATCCTTTAGCGGTTAATCTAGATATCTCGGCCTTCATATCTCTGATATCTTCTTCAATAGTGGTTCCTTCTTCTTTGTAATTTGATGAATTTGCTCTCAAAGTAATTAGTTTTGAATTTAAACTATTACTTTCTGTTTCAAGATTGCTTCTTTTAGTGGATAAATCTGATTTCTTTTTTTCTAATTCTTCAACTAGTTTTGTTAATTCATTCATTAAATTATCGTTATACTCAGTAAGCTGAGAGGCTACTGAATATCTATATATGAAATCAGTATAAGAGTCTGCTTGAAAGACATATTCTAAGTAGACATTTTCTCCTGATGACACTTGAAGAAACTTTAATAGTTCATCTGTTTCATCTTTCTTTTCTTCTATCTTCTTCTGATTAGTATTAATATCATCTTCAGTCTTTTTAATATCACTCTTTATGCTATTTACTTTACCGGTGATGGTATTAATTTCACTAGTTAATGATGCTATTTGATCATCAGTTAATTTTTTGTTATTTTTATTTTCTTCATATTTAGCCTCTAGGTTAGATAATTCTTTTCTTAGATCTCCTAGTGTTTTGGCTTCTACTTTATATGTTGGTATAAGTACTATTATAAATAGTGTTATAATGGTTAATATTTTCTTATTCATTCATATCACATCTTTCATTATAATTATATATTAAATATTTTTTTTAGTCAATTAGTTTAATCTATTTTACATTATTTAACACTCACTAAAAGCCTAGGTCTTTTAGTGTCATTTATAGCCTATACTAGTCTATAAATGATATATCTACATATCTATTATATATAAGCAAGTGGTATGTATTTTGTATTGGTTTTGGTATTAGATGTTAAATTGTGGTAATCATTTGAAAATAATACTCTATTTCATTAACATCTATTATATTTCCTTCCCAACTCCTCACTTAATTTTTTGAGTATTCTTTTACTATTTCAACTTTACCTTTACCACTACTAATTGGGGTGGTGATTTTTGGCACCCTAAAGATTCTGATTTGGATAACTGTTATTTGAGGATATAATTGCTTTATCTATAACTTTGTTAAAGTTTCTCTAATCTTTATATTCAAGAACTTTTTGTAGTTCTCTGGCTAACCAATATTCATTGCCATTATTATCTATATGTTTTATATTGTCAAAAGTTTTTTCTGTATATTCTTTTAATTTGTTCATGTTATCTACTTCCTTTCTAATTATTATTTAGTTTTGTTATTTTTACTTTGTTATTTATTTTTATTTTGATACTTTTATCTATGTCAGTTTGATAGATTACTGAGTTTGATAAATTTGTTAGTACTTCTTTATTAGGATGATGATAAAAATTATTTCTTCCTACGGATATTAGAGATACTTTGGGGTTTATCTTGTTAATAAAGAGAGAGCTACTACTGGTGTTAGAACCATGATGGCCTACTTTTAAGAAAGATATATTAGTAAGATTATAATTATTGATTAGATATTCTTCTGTTTTGGAGGAAGAGTCTCCCATAAATAGGAATTTATATTTTTGGTACTCAAAATAGGTTATTATACTATTATCGTTTTCATTACTAAATTCTTTTGTATTTAGAAGATACATATAACTACTAAGAAATGGTATTTTATTTATATTATTAGTGTACCTAATATTTTTATTTTTTAGATGGGTTATTAATTCTACTTCTAATTCTGTATAGTCTCCTTTATTTAGAATTACATTATCTACTTTGAAGTTATCTATTAGATAGAGGGCTCCGCCGATGTGATCTTCATCACCATGAGTTATTATTAGATAGTTTAGTTTACTTATTCCGATACTTTTTAGATAGATTATTATGTTATTTATGTCTATTCCTCTTCCGGTATCTATTAAGATATTTACTCTTTTACTTGGAGTACTTATTAACATAGAATCAGCCTCACCGACATCAAACATTACTACTTCGAGGTTATTATTATATAAAGGGATCGTTTTATGAAATATTAATAATATCAATATTAAATAGTAGTATTTCTTTTTACTTAGTATTAGGATTATTACTAGATAGTATATTATTATTAAAATAATACTTGGTTTAGAGAGAATTAGTTTGAATATATTTATGTTTGATGTATATAGGGATATTTTTTCTAGGATACTGGTTATTAAATATAATATATTATCTAATATGGGGAATATTAGTGTTAATAGTGATAATGGTAATAGTATTAGGCTTACTATGGGTACTATTATTATATTTAGTATGATACTTAAGAAATTTATTTCATATGAGGTATATATATTTATTGGTAATGATACTAAGAAGGATATTAGGGATATATATATTATTTTTAATAGTTTGTTATTTGTTTTATATTTATTTTTATATAGTATTAGGAAGAAACTTATGGTATAAGAATAGATAAAACCAATATCATATATAATAAAGGGATTAATTATGATGCATAGTATTAGAGTTAATAATACTATGTCTATTTTCTTTATATTTAGTTTTAGAAGATAGTTTATACTTAGAAGGATATTCATTACTGTGCATCTAAGTAGTGATGTGGTATTACATAGTAATAGATATAATACTAGGAAGATATCTACTGTTATGTATTTTATTTTTTTATTATAGGTTACTCTATCTAAGTAGAAGTATATTATTGAGGTTATGAAATTAATATGAAAACCTGATACTGAGAATAAGTGAGATATACCATTTATTTGATAACTTGTTTTTATTTCTTTATCTAGTTTGTTATCTCCAAATAATAGGGCTTTGATATAACTAGAGGACTTTAGACTATTTATTCTTGTATAGAGTAAGTTTTTTATGGTATATATATGATTATTATTGTTTTGGATTTTATCTATTTTTGAGGCTTCGATTATATAGTATATTTTTTTATTATAGAGATATTTTTTATAGTTGAAGTTATTGAAGATATTATTGGTACTTGGTTCTTTTAGTACTCCTGTTACTTTGATTTTATCTCCATAAGATAAGTTATTAAATACTTTACCTGTATATTTATATGTTACTATTATTCTTTCTTTTGACTTAAGACTTATTCTTATTTGATTATCTTTTATGATGTAGTCTTCAACTATACCTATAAATTCTGTATCATTAGTATTAAATACTGATTTAAAGGGATAATACTTAGTATATATTATGGTTATTATTAAAGATATGATAGTTAGTATTTTGAAGATATATCTAGACTGTAATATCATCTTTAATCTTTTCAAATAGAGACTCTCCTATTCCATCAACATTTAATAGTTCTTCTTTGGTTTTAAACTTGCCTACTTCATTTCGATATTTGATTATGGCTTCGGCTTTTACATCGCCGATTCCGGTTAAGGTGGTTAATTCTTCTATAGTAGCGGTATTTATGTTTATTAGATTACTATTGTTATCATTATTATTTATACAAGCATTATTTTCTATATATGGACAGTTACAGATGCATACTTCTTGTTTGAATTTTTCTAGTACTTCTTCAGTACTATATATTATTATTGTCATTTCATCGCTTACTATTTTGGCTAGATTTATATTACTAGTGTCTGCGCCTTCTTTTAGGCCTCCTGCAAGAGTGATGACATCGTTTACTCTGGAATTACTATCTACTTCGTATACTCCTGGGTTATTTATCATTCCTTTGATATCTACGGTTACTTTGGTAGTAGGAATATTATCTTTTGACTCTTTTTTTTCTTCTTTTTTATCTTCTTTGAAGATATCTATGACTTCTTCTTTGCTATTTTGATTATTTTTGTATATGACAAAAATGGTACCTCCTAGTAAGAAAGTTATTATTGTTAATATTAATATTGTTTTTTTCAAATTACCTCCTTCTCTTTTCTATCTTATATATAACTCTCTATTATAATTATGTTTCTATGGTTAGTCAATGTTTTTTTAGTTTTTT
>CAKOLH010000016.1 GCA_934096105.1 uncultured Bacilli bacterium
CATCTACTAATAACCTCCTCCCCCTAAGGTTAAGAAATTACTTTCTATCATAAAATCACCTCTCCTTCCAAAGTAAAAACCTTAGAAAAAGAAGAGAACACCATAAGTATTAACCACGCCAACATTATATACTAGTTTAAATACTATAGTCAAGAAAAATATGACTATTTTTTTAATATCTTTGTAAAGCCTTTATTTATAAATCTTTATAATATTTTTATGTATGATACAAGTGTATGCAAATGATTTTAAACAAAGACCTTAGGCTTTGTTTAACAGTGAGAGACTATAGGCTCGAACTGAATAAGAAAAAGATAATCATTAATTTGATTATCTTATTACTATGTTAACTATTCTACCTGGAATAGTTATTATTTTTACTATTTCTTTACCTTCTAACCATTTCTTAATAATATCACTATTTAAAGCCTCTTTTTCTAAGTCTTCTTTAGATACTTCTTTAGATACTTTAACAGTATCTCTTACTTTACCATTAACTTGAACTGCTATTTCAATAGTATCTTCAGTAGTCTTAGATTCATCATAAGTAGGCCATGGTTCATATGCTATAGTATTATTATGTCCTAACATACTCCATAGTTCTTCTCCTAGATGAGGACATAATGGACTAAGTATTTTAACAAAACCTTCAGCATATTCAGTAGGTAAATATCCTTCTTTATATACAGCATTGATAAATATCATCATTTGACTAATTGCAGTATTAAAGTTAAGTGTTTCATAGTCATTAGTTACTTTCTTTATAGTTTGATGATATATCTTTTCAAGATTTTTATTTTCTTTATCTAGAACTTTATTCTCTTCAAATAATCTATATATTCTATCTAAGAATTTCTTTGAAGCATCTATACCAGCATTACTCCATGGTTTATCTGCTTCAAGGGGTCCCATAAACATTTCATATAGTCTTAGAGCGTCTGCTCCATGAGATACTACTATATCTGATGGATTTACGACATACTCTGGATATCTCTTACCCATCTTAATATTGTTTTCTCCTAGTATCATACCTTGGTGAACTAGTTTTTTAAATGGTTCTGGTACTGGTGATATGCCTTTATCATATAGATAATTACACCACATTCTAGAGTATAATAAGTGACCAACTGCGTGTTCTGGTCCTCCGACATATAAGTCTACGGGCATCCAGTGTTTTAATAGCTCTGGATCTCCTAGTTCTTTATTGTTATGTGGATCGATATACCTTAGGTAGTACCAAGATGAGCCTGCTGCTCCTGGCATTGTGGAAGTTTCTCTCTTACCTTTCATACCATCTATTACTACATTTTTCCATTCAGTAGCATTTTCTAATGGAGCCATACCATTCTTACCTTTATAATCATCCATTACTGGAAGAGTAAGTGGTAACTCTTCATCTGGTACTAATTTGATAGTTCCATCTTCCATATGAATTACTGGTACTGGTTCACCCCAATATCTTTGACGAGCAAATATCCATTCTCTTATTTTATAGTTAACTTTCTTAGTACCTAATTTATTTTCTTCAAGATATTCTATCATTTTTTTGATAGAGTCTTCTTTATTTAAGCCATTTAAGAAACCGCTATTGATGTGAAGTCCATCTCCGGTGTAGGCTTCTTTAGTGATATCTCCACCTTCAATTACTGGTATGATATCTAGATTAAACTTCTTAGCAAATTCATAGTCTCTTTCATCGTGAGCTGGTACTGCCATAATAGCACCATTAGCATAACTTGCTAGGACATAATCACTTATCCAGATAGGTATCTTTTTATTATTTACGGGATTAATAGCATAAGCTCCAGTGAATACTCCTGTTTTTTCTTTACTAGCATTTGTTCTTTCTAGTTCTGACTTAGAGGCTGATAACTTGATATAGTCCTCTACTACATCTTTATATTCAGGAGTTGTTATTTCTTTTACTAGACTATGTTCAGGAGCAAGCACGCAGTAAGTAGCACCAAATAAGGTATCACATCTCGTAGTAAATACTGTGAATTCTTTATCGGTACCATCTACTTTGAAAGTAATATTAGCACCATAACTCTTGCCTATCCAGTTTCTTTGGATTTCTTTAGTGGATTCAGGCCAGTCTAAATTATCTAAGTTATTTAGAAGTCTATCGGCAAACTTAGGTATATCCATAGACCACTGTTTCATATTCTTTCGAACTACTGGATAGCCTCCTCTTTCACTCTTACCATCTATTACTTCATCATTAGATAGTACTGTTCCTAATTCTTCACACCAGTTAACGGGCATATCGATATATTTGGCATAACCATCCATATATAGTCTTTTGAATATCCACTGGGTCCATTTGTAATAAGATGGATCTGCTGTTGATATTTCTCTATCCCAATCATAAGAGAAGCCTAACTCTTTTAATTGTTTTTTGAATACTTTAATGTTTGCCTCGGTAAAACCGCTTGGATGATTTCCTGTTTTAACGGCATATTGTTCTGCGGGTAAGCCAAAGGCATCCCAGCCCATTGGATGTAAAACATTATAGCCTTGCATTCTCTTCATTCTTGATACTATATCAGTGGCAGTATATCCTTCGGGATGGCCAACGTGAAGACCTACTCCTGATGGATATGGAAACATATCTAGAGCATAATACTTTGGTTTACTAAAGTCTTTTGTATCGGTCTTAAATGTTTTATTTTCTTCCCAATAATCTTGCCATTTTTTTTCTGTCTTTCTAAAATTATACATTTTTGTTACCTCTTTTCTTTGCTGTATTAGTCTTTTTTGAGACATTTTTATCTTTAGGAGTATCTTTTACTTTAACAGTCTTAGTAGTTACCATACCATGTTTTTGATAATATCTACCCATTAGACCATATAAGATAATTATAAGTAATATTATTATAAATATACCTACGATTAATTGCCACATCCATTTATCTAATAATTTAGATATTATTATATATGTTGTATCTATGATAAAGGTATTAACAAAGGCTGTAGCATAAATAAATTTCTTATAGTTTATTTTACTTTGATCTAATCTATAGAGACTAACTAAGTAATAGAATTCTACGGGTACTTTATTGGGATTATATTTAGTTTTCTTTCTTACAAAGATTAACCAATATAATATAAATACTCCAATATATACAATTAAGAATTCTAATAATATTTTTAGGATATCTTTCATAAATGCCTCCTTATATATCTATGTATTATACTATGATTTTTCTATATATTCAAGTAGATTTATAAATACATTTATATATTTTTTATCTAAACCTTTTCTTTTTAGTTTTCTTATTTTTATTCTTTTCTTTCTTATTTCTAAATCACTAAATAATATCTTATCTAATTCTTCTTTTAAGTTAGTTCTTATTTCTAGATCAAATAAGATATTTTTTATTTCTTCATTTATTATTACATCTGATCCGACAAGTATATTAGTACCTTTGATATTTACTTTGATTTCTCTACCGACAATAGCATTATCTATTTTTATGATAAAGTCATCTCTATCATAATAAGTACTATAACTTATTGTTTTATCTTCAATATTTACTTCAGTTATATTTTTGGTATTTTTAAATCTAAGTAAGTATGTTCTTCTTGATAATAAGTTTTTACCTTCTTCTCTTGAGATAATAAATGTATAATTATCTAATTCGTACTGATAATTAAACTTAGTTATCATGTATAATCCTTTTTTATAGTTATTAGAATAACCATCATCTTCGTAGAAGGAATACTCGCCATTATCAAGTGGATATATATTTAGTTCTAATATACTTGGTATATCTTCTTTAATATTTATACTTGTAGGTATAATAGAACCTGCTTTTACAAATACGGGATAGTCTTCATCACGATAGAAGTTATTATAGTATTTATTACCAGTATATTTTTTACCATTTAAGTAATCAAACCATATACCATTTGGTACATATATTTTCTTTATTGATCTTTTAATAACACTATTTTTTCTTTCAGTAATTGGGGCTATAAAGAAATTTCTACAGAAGAAGTATTCATTCTTATATAGTGGTTCATCTATTATCTTAGGATAATCTATATAGAATGGTTTTACTAGTCCGTGACCTGTCTTATGATAGTTATAACTTTCACTATATAAATATGGTATTAGTTTATATCTTAAATTCATATAGTATATTATATTATTTCTAATGATACTATTCCATTTCCATGGTTCTCTTTTATAGTAGACTCCGCCTTCACTGGCTAAGAGGAATATTGGAGAGAAACAAGAAAATTCAATATATCTTAAGTATAATTCATCTTCTTCAATACCACCGTGATATCCACCAATAGGATGAGCTATAAAAGATAAGCCCATATTATATCCTTGAGAATTATATCGTGGTAATAGATTTAATGTTGTCCAGTTTACTAGGGTTTTACCACTCCAAATAATAGGATATCTATGCATAGCTATATTTGCATTTCTAGATAGTGTTAATCCTCTTATATTCTTGATATTACTTAGTCCATGGTGATAGTGGTCTATCTTCCATAAATTTATTCTATCTAAGGGATTATTATAATCAATACTATATACTGATACTCCTAGATTATTTAAATTATTTATGAATATATTTAGATACATACCTATCTTATCATTAGATAATGGGATAAAATTTACTTTATCTAGATTAGTATAATTACTTATATAGTTATATTCATTAGTACCTTTATTTATATAACTAGTGGGATTAATTGTTACTCCTAGTTTTATATTATTGTTATTTAAATAACTACTTATATATTTTAAATCTATACTTGGTATTAATGTACTTCCATTATGCCAATAGTCTCCAAGTAGAAATACTGATATTGGAATATTATTTATATTGAATTTATTTACTAAATTAACTATATCACTAGTACTATAGTTATCATTCTTATACCATATTGCTCCAAGAGCATATCTTGGTATTAGATTAGGATAACCTGTTAAAGTGAAATAATCTGTTAGACATCCTTCAAAATCATTATTATACATAATTAGATATAAATCTTTTATATCCTTAGGCCTTTCTATAAAGTTATCATTTTCATCTAATACTAGAGACCCAGAATCATCTATTAGACATATTCCGTCTAAGGAATATAATCCTTTATCTAATATTATTTTATCCTTGATACTATCTATTGAATAATTAATGGCTCGCATATTTCTTATTTCTTTACTACCTGCCTGCCATTCTTTATTGGTACCATTTATTACTGCTTTTATATTACTACCAAAAGTAGTTGATTTGAAATCACTATCTTTTACATAAGATAAAGTAAATATACCAGTATCTATTTGAATAAGAGTATTACTTTCAGTAATAGAATATGGTACTTTAGGGAAAGATCTATTTATTACTAAAGAAGTTGGTCTATCTTCAAATACACCATTAATACTATATTCTAATCTTATCATTCTAGGAGTTAATACTGTAAATCTATATTTATTTCCTATAATATAAGATTCTTTATCACTAATTAATTTATTTTTACTATCTATATAGTAATTACTTACATTAGTCATAATATTCTTTCCTTTCTATTCTTTTTATTCTAGGTAAGTCTTAGGTCTTACCTAGTAATTTAGAGCCTATTAATAATAGTCTCTAAATTGTATATCTACATATCTATTATATATAAGCAGAGTATATATACTAAAATGATAAAGTATATGGAGAACTTGATGTACCTGAACCACCTTCGATATTTACATCAGGACTTAAATAAAGGGTTGGTTCAACTCCAAGAACATCATAAGTAGAGAAGTATTCGTGAGCATCTCCTTCATAATGAACATACCAAGCATTGTTTGAATTACTAGAATTATGTGTTAGTAGCCAACCATAATTTGCAGAATTTGCAGTGATTGTTGCTCGCATCCAATTTTTGGTTGAATTATCATAAGAATTAAGTGTCGCATTAATACCATTTTCAAAATCTTCTGCATAACCATAGTCACTTGGATAAGGCAAGGCTATTTTACCTGTCCACGTAGTAGATCTTCCTGTATATACAGTTGTTCCTCTTTCATATTGATATATTTGATTCGAATATATTTCACTTGTATTCCACCCCCCAAGATTCCATATTGTTTTTTCAATCATATTTCTTGTTGTATCGTTTTTAAGTCCTATATTAGTCATATTCAAAGTTGATGTTGTTTCTCCTAAATTCGAATAATATGTTATAGTGCCAGTTCCATTATAATAACTTCCATTTAATAGTTTCTGTAATGTCGCTGTAGACCAATCATTATCGTACGTTGTTTTTGTTGAGTCGTCATTTTTATCCTGATCCCACGCCAAGTTACCAATAGGAGTATTTCTTATTATTTTTAATTTGCCATCAAACACCCCAATTATTCTCCATAATTCGCAGCCAGTACTTGGATATGAAGTACAATTAAAATATATATAATTATTTGGGCTTGCTCCATAATAACGAATGTTGCCACCATCTAAATCAGTTGTTGTACCACCCATTCTATCATTCATAAGTGATACTGATGATGCAATATTATAATTTATGTTATTATTTGTTACTGTTGTTTTTGATGCATTTGTATATAAATCTGTTATGTATGACACTGCTGTTGCATCTTTTTGAAGACTAGCAGTACAATCTACTGATATACTAAGAGATTCATTAGATATATTACCTAGTTCTTCACTATTATCAAGCCATACATATACTGTATATATTTGTTTAGTTTGCTCTAGATATAGATTTTTTAATATTGTTACTTTTGAACCGGATGTAGTACCTTTTAAAGATCCTTGTTTTAGTACATTACCATTATTTACTACAGCATATTTAATCGCAGGACTATTACTTAAATTAGTACCTATAGTATTAACAGTTAATTCTATTTTACCATATATATCATAAGAGTCATCCTTCTTCCAAAACTCGATATTACTACTTGCTCCACCTTCATAAGAAGTACTAGGATTTAGTGTCGCAGCAGTTATATCAGTACCTTTAACATAATTAATATAATATGCTAGTCCATGTGTTGTTGTATTTACACCAATATTTTTAGATAACTGAGCTTTATATAAAGCATAAGTACTACCTATTATACATACCACTAATACACTTAAAGAAATTATCATAAATAGTTTACTCTTTTTCACTATATTCACCTTACTTTTCTACTAATACAATGATATCATAATATAAAAAAAAGTGCAATAAACTCACACTTTTTTCTTAAGGATTTTTTTGACTATGTAAAATAATATTGTAATAAATGTATAAAATATTATTACTAAAATACTACCTATTATACTAGTATTTTCTACTTTTACTATTAAGGTTAATAATACTAATATTAAACATAATATTATATTTTCGTAAATAATATTTAAAATATTACTAAAATTATTTAAAATGCTTATTTTTAACTTTTTATTTATAAATATAATACTAATAATTGTACTAGTAGTCATGCCTATTATTATAGATAATATACTGCCAAAATATAGACTACTACCAATACGATAACTGGTATTAATTAAAGGTATTTCAAATACTAATTTAACTATTAATCCACTTAATAAAGATATTTTATTTATCTTACTGCTGGTAACTTTTATACTGATATCCATTGCATAATTATATAATGTATAAAAGAATATTAATACTACTAAATCAAATAGAAAATTATTATTACTAAATAGTATTTTACAAATAGGACCTGATATTATCATTAAAAGTATTGTTATTGTAATTAAATAATTAGATACTTTAATTATTTGTCTACTAAAGTTATCACTATTTACTTCAAGATGTTTTTTTAATATATAACTAATATATTTTATAAAGTATATTCCATAGAAGTATACATTAACTATAATTATACTTGTATTTTCATAACTATAATTATATTTATTAATTAAAATATAATATAGTATTATTATTGATGTATATATATATCCTTCTTTAATAAGATTATATATAGTCATACTTTTATTAATATTTAGTATATTTTTTATTATTTCTTTATAATTATATTTTTCTCTTACTTTTACTTTGTTCTTTCTTAATATAAAGATATATAGTAATAATATTATTATGATAAATATTACTATATTTACTGAGTATAACAGTAATACTTTAATATAATCGTTTAGTTTAAATACTTGGTATAAAAGAATGCTTGATATGCTACTTACTAGGAGTATTAATAACAAATATACATTAAATAATTTATTACCTAGTTTTTTATATTTTGTATATTCTAGAAATATACTAGTTATTTTAATTATAATTATAGTTAGAGTTAATAATACTCCAAGTACATTTATTATATTTAATCCTTTAATAGACATAACACTACCCATTAAGAATGATAATATACTAAATACTATAAATAATAAACTAATAAATATAATTGTTATTTTATATATTTTATATTTATTTTTATATTTCTCTAGAGTACTATTTATATTTAATTCTGAAAAGGTATTGTATAGTAATATACTTAGACTAGAGCTTAATACTAAAGTTAATATATTGCTACTTTTTGTAGTATAATTTAACAGTATTAGAAATAACATAAATAGTAAATATATAATATTAATTTTCTTTTTCATTACTCACCTACAATTAAATTATATATTAAATATTAAATTTTTGCAATTTTTTTCAAAAAATGGTTGCTATTTTTTTTATGTTGATGTATAATTTATATTGTCTGATGTTGATGTCTTGGTAGCTCAGCTGGATAGAGCAATCGCCTTCTAAGCGATCGGTCTGGAGTTCGAATCTCCACCAGGACACCACTTTGAATATAAAAGTCTTATAAAATAAGGCTTTTTTATTTTATAAAAAGAATACTAGTTTAATTCTAGTATTCTTTTTTAGCTTGTTTGTGAAGCAAAAACATTTGCCTTTACTATTATTTTTTTGCCATCGATGTCATCATTGGCTTTATTTCCATCTATGTAGAATATTATTAAATAACCTTGACTTGTACCATCATCAGCGAGTTCTTTTTCATATACTGTCCTAATACCAGAACTAGGAATGGTGTCAGTATCTAAAATATCAAAAGTCATGTTTTCTAAAGCTTTGGAACTAACTTCATTAATTGATGAAGCATCGTAGCTTGCTACTACATAATTTAAAGCTCCAGAACAGCTACCAGAAGCATTATATATACTTGGTATTGAATCTGCGATTAGCTGAATTGTTAATTTAGCTTTTACCTTCGAACATTTAGAATCTTTACTAGCAGTTAAATTAGTCACAGCCATACCCTTTTTTATAGTTATTTTATTATTTGATATTAGTTTATTAGCATCTACAAGTAGCATATCATCAGTAACTAGATTACCTTCAGTATAATTAATGTCAAAACAAGCTGTATTACCACTTATATTTATTCTACTGCTTTCCCAAGTAAACCAAGCATAAGTAAGTCCTGCGATTAATATAGCAAATAGTATTATACCAATAATTGTTCCAATTATTTTAACTTTTTTATTTTCTTTCATAGATATCTCCTACTCTTTCTATTTAAGTATATCATTTTGAGATCTATTAGTCAATTGAAAGAAAATATTTTTTTACTTTAAATCATTTAATGTTAGAGCATATATTTCGTTATTATTAACATAAAAAGATACTGTTTCTAAGTCTTTATATATATCATTCATAGATAGACCTATAGTATATATTACTTCTTCAAGTATTTTGTTACTATCTGGATCACTTAATAATAATTCATTAAAATTTAATTTTAAATTATTTCCATCTAATTCATAATCATTTAATACTACACCGGCATTAAGATGACTCATTAGATTTGTTTCATATATTGGAGAGCTACTTAACTCTTTAATTATTACTTTTACCGGTTCTATTTCTTCTTTATTTATATATTTTGTTACTGGAACATAATAATTACTATCATTATATTTATTTACATAGTACACCGTATATGAATCTATATTATTAATTGTGGTTAATTCATATTCTTTATTTATACCATAGCTTCTATCTAATACTGAAGGAATTATTTTTTTACTATGAGGAAGATTTGTTAATATTTTTCCCTCTACTTTAATTGTTATTTTATCTATACCTTTAATACTAGTTAAAGTATAAATTATAGATTCAATCATCTTTTCTTCTTCTACTTCTGATACATCAAGAAATTCTTTTGAAAAATCTATTGTTAATATTTTATCTTTTAACTCTATATTAAGTATACTGGTATCTGGTGGTATAATACTCCTGAAGCCATTGGGAATGATACTTGATTTCTTACCACCTATAGTGAGGCTATCTAATAGATCTTTGGCTTTATCTATTTCATTACAATTACAACTTGTTATATTGGTTCTTGCTACATAATTATTTTTATCTATTAAATATATTGTATCTGTGATGTTATTGTAGGTATATTCTATATCTTTATTTTTTAATTCTATTTCTTTTTTATTATCTGGTATTAAATATATTATTAATAATATTAATATTGCTGCAGTAGATACCATTATTTTTTTAATAGACATTCTTTTTAACATAAACTATCACCTAGTAAAATATATGTATCAATAATTAATAAATTACCTGAGAAAAAGAAAAAAGCACAATTTGTGCTTATAATGATATTTCACCAAGCCTAATTAGTTCTACTACTGCTTGTGCCCTTCCTTTTACTGATAGTTTTTGCATAGTATTAGAAATATGATTTCTAACTGTTTTTTCACTAATATTTAGAATATCAGCAATTTCTTTAGTGCTTTTATTATCCACTAGTAATGAAAATACTTCTTTTTCTCTTTTGGTTAATATACCTTTACTCATAAATACCTCACTTCCCTTGTACATAGGGTGGTCAATGTCTTTTCATATTATTGTATTCTTATATTGAAATAAAGTGAGGTATTTTAACCTAATTTAATTAAATTTTACGGAAATATACATTTTATTATCGAATTCCTTTTGAACTAAACGCATTATTTCATTAGCTTTAGAGGCATTAGAATCATCTGAATCAAGTACTACTCTAATATTATCTCCATCTATCTTAACAAAATTATCACAATTACACATTTCTTTTATTTTTGTTTCTATTGTCTCTTCTTTAGAAGAATTTTTATTTATTAGTTTTAATTCTTCAAAATAATTGTTTTTATCTTCAGTGCTGACACTTTTATCTGTTAATTTTTCTTTTAAACTGTTTATTTTTTCTTTTACTGTGGCGTCATCTTCTACTTTAAGTGAAGCAACTACACTTGATTCTTTTATTTCTGTATTTGTGGTTTCTGCTTGTTTATCAGATAATTCTTTATCAAATACTTCATTAGGCATAGTTACATAATAAATAGATAATACTAACACTAAACTAAATAATGTTAAAAACCATAAATTTTTCTTATTAATCATATTCTTTCCTCTTCTTTCTAATTAAATATATTAATAAGAAGAAAAAAATATGAAATAAATTCATATTTTATTCCGAAGGTTTTTGAAGATAATACTTAATTGAATTTCTCTTTTTTGTATTTTCTAAATTTGGCCTCAATCTTTAATATCTTTTACATACCTGTAGTTTTTCTTAAATTAATTTTTATAGCATCTTGATTATTTTCAAGTGCACGAAATTGTACTGTATCATTACTTAATTTATTAACAGCAAATTTTCCATTAAGAAGCGTTTCATTGTCTAAAAACTCTATTGTATTATTATTATCATTATATATATACTCAATCTCTTTACAACTTAATTCACCAATATTTGTATTAAAGCGGCAAATATTTATTTTTTTATCTTTATTTATTTCGACGGATAATGTTTTATATTCTACTGTCATAATTTTACCATCATTATCTTTTTTTTCAACCTGATATATATTCCAAGTATTACATAAAAATTCATTATCAATAGTAATAATATTTTTATTTGGTTTTTGTTTATTAGTAAAATACGTATATGTTATTGCTATAATTAAAATAACAAGAATAATGGAAATAACACTTAATACTATTTTTTTCTTTTTTCCTACCATTTCTATTTCTCCTATCAATAGCAGCTATGCCAAATTTTATTGTCATTTGACCAAAAGCACTGATTTTTTGAGCTTGTTGGATCTTTTTCACACTTGAAATATTGTGTTTTTCCTTGTACTCCGCAGCCCTCACACTCTTTGGCAATATTACAATAGCAATCTTGTTTAAGGCCACAATATTTGGTTCCGCCAGTATTACCACCGGTATTACCACCACTACTAGGGCAATACCAATTAGCACTCAACTCTATTGTACTATCACCTGCAGCTATGCTAAACCAAGAATAAATAACCTTTGTTTCTGGATGATAATACCAGCCACTTAAAGAGCAGCCGCTTTTTGATACTGTTGGCATTCCACTTAAATAATAATTGTCATTAAAACTATATGTTCCAGGTTCTGCCATAAATGAATATGAACTATTACCATTACTAAACGTACCACCATTAGCATAAAATATTACTTTTGTTTTAACAGCTGTCCAATTAACATATAATGTTACTTCACAATCTGACTTGGATGCATCACATAAATCATTAGTATTGTATCTAGTTGCCTGACTAAATGTCTTTTTTGCATCATTATACCATTCTTGATTATTAACTGCGGTATAACCTTTTCTTACAATATTTATATATGCTGTATTGTTATAATTATATAATCCATCGGTTCCTAGTTTATCACCATAATTATATGTTTCTATTACTGTATTTCCATTTAGTGTTACATAGGAACTGCTTGTACCAAATGAAGAATTGTTTGAACTTAGTGAGCCACCATTCATATTATATTTTATTTTTATTTTATTTATATTCCAGTCTGCATAGAAAGTTGTATCTTTATAAATATCTGTAACTAGATCTTCAGCAAAACTACCATCATTATAAATATATCTTTCACCATTAGTACCACCACTGGTGCCATCTCCATAATAATGTTTTAGTGTGTATCCGGTTCTCGTAGATACATTAATTTGAGTTATTTCTTTAGTACATGCTTCATCACTATATATTTTGTTTACTCCATAATAATACCATATTGCGGAGGTTCCTCCTGTACCACCATTGGCATTTATTGTTATTTTTATTTTGTTTAATTCTGTTATTGGATAATATGTTTCATTTTTGTTTATATTTTTTGAAGTATTTACATCCCAACTACTTGTCTTAGCATTACTATCAGTATTCCAACCAATTATTTTATGGTTAGTTTTTTCTATACTTGGTGATGTTATAGTACAGCTTTTATTATTATCTGCTAGATTATCTGCTAGACATAATTTTGTTATATTACTAGTCTGTTTATCTATTGTATCAGCAGTTCCTTTATTAAATATAATTTTATATGAACTAAAACTTTTTTCACTAGATTTAGAGTTATTACTCTTATCTCTATTTTCGGCGGTTATAGTAATATTTCCACTATCAGTGTATGTTAATACTACTTCTTTATCTGATACTTTATACCAAGTATCTTTTATTATTTCATTAGTACTATCAGGGCAAGTATAAGTATTTGTGTCAGTATTTAGTCTACATGATTTTACATTTTTGTCAGATACTGCTTTTATACTACTTTTAAAGTAATGGTTATCGTTAGAATAACTACCAAATTTATCTATTATATTAGTATCATCATATGTTATTTTAATACTATCTTCTGTATTTTTATTTATACTAGGAGCAATTAGTGGTTTTGTTGTTCTATAGTAAGTACTAGAACAAGATTGCGATCCATACTCTGATGTCATACATACTTTGATATAATAACCATCATTACTTTTTAATCCGGTAAAATTACAAACATTATTAGTTGGATCACTCCATGTATAATCTCCACCGGAAGTTTTACTATAACCACATTTTTTTTCTTTTACTTGAGTAGTTTCGTTATTTTTTGTGCTAAATTCAGCATCTATAAAGCCGGTAATTATAGTATCTGTATATGTTTGAATATTTTTTAAATCTGGAGATTTTACTATATCTTCTGGTTTAATATTACCTGTACAATATTCATAGGCTTCTTTATTTATACTACTATCAGTTAATATTTCTTCTTTTTTTATTACTTTGGTAACATAGTCTTTAGTTACCGCTATATAATCGTTTAATTTAATATTACTATCTTCTACTGAAGTGGCTTTTTTATTTAATAAACCTTTATTAATTAACTCTTCTATAGTAACACAGAAGTATATATTATTTGATGTATTTGATTTTTTCCAAGTATCATCACTATATTCTCCTGAATATGTTCGTGCGGATTCTTTTATACTTTTGATTGATAATGTTGTACTTTGTTCTTTAGTACTATTTACTGAGCTTATTATACCATAAGCAGTTAATCCTAATACTACTCCTATTATTAAGATTGTGGCTAATAATTCTATCAAAGTAAATCCTTTATTAGATAATTTTTTCATTTTACTTACATCACCTTACTATAATTAAATTATATAGTAAAAAGAAAAAAAGAGCAAGTGTTTTTAATACTTACTCTTTGGCTAGTAATTTTATATATTACATGCAGTATCCTCTTCCACTAGAATTCTTTGGATGGAAGGCACATAGGTATTTTCCTGGCATGTCACTTGGTGCTCTCATATTTTTATCACACCATAATTTTATTTCGGTACCACTTACACCACAATCGGAATCGGTATTACAGTAACAGGCTCCTAAATAACCTTTTCCGTCAGATTCTCCAGAACCACCTGAGCCGCCAGAACCTCCAGAACCACCGCTTGAACAATTAGTTTTACTAATGCTATCTACTAAATAGTCTCCAGATGCATAGCAACCATCATCTGTTACATAATACCAACCGTTTGTAGGTGTAGTATTTACTGTTAGTGGAAGACCACAAGGATATGCTGTTTTAACACTATAACCTGTACCTGCTCCTAATCGGCAATTTAATCCAATAGAAGTGCTAACATATACGGTTTTTGTGCTTACGCAAGCCGTACTTGCTCTTAAATCACATCTATTTGGTATTGCTCCACTTGCTGATACTCCATTTTTCTTAGTATAGTTACAGCGAGCGGCAACACAAGTTGTAATATAATATGTATCGGAACCCATACATCTATTTCCATTTATTGTTTCTGTAGCACAATATTTAACAGATGACCAGTCTAGTGTACCTGTTATATACTCACAATTTCTTCTTGTGTAATTACACTTTGTACCTCTACATGTTGTAATATAATAATAATAATTACCAATACATCTAAAATCATTTATTACTTTATATGCTTCCCAATTAACATATAATGTTACTTCACAATCTGACTTGGATGCATCACATAAATCATTAGTATTGTATCTAGTTGCCTGACTAAATGTCTTTTTTGCATCATTATACCATTCTTGATTATTAACTGCGGTATAACCTTTTCTTACAATATTTATATATGCTGTATTGTTATAATTATATAATCCATCGGTTCCTAGTTTATCACCATAATTATATGTTTCTATTACTGTATTTCCATTTAGTGTTACATAGGAACTGCTTGTACCAAATGAAGAATTGTTTGAACTTAGTGAGCCACCATTCATATTATATTTTATTTTTATTTTATTTATATTCCAGTCTGCATAGAAAGTTGTATCTTTATAAATATCTGTAACTAGATCTTCAGCAAAACTACCATCATTATAAATATATCTTTCACCATTAGTACCACCACTGGTGCCATCTCCATAATAATGTTTTAGTGTGTATCCGGTTCTCGTAGATACATTAATTTGAGTTATTTCTTTAGTACATGCTTCATCACTATATATTTTGTTTACTCCATAATAATACCATATTGCGGAGGTTCCTCCTGTACCACCATTGGCATTTATTGTTATTTTTATTTTGTTTAATTCTGTTATTGGATAATATGTTTCATTTTTGTTTATATTTTTTGAAGTATTTACATCCCAACTACTTGTCTTAGCATTACTATCAGTATTCCAACCAATTATTTTATGGTTAGTTTTTTCTATACTTGGTGATGTTATAGTACAGCTTTTATTATTATCTGCTAGATTATCTGCTAGACATAATTTTGTTATATTACTAGTCTGTTTATCTATTGTATCAGCAGTTCCTTTATTAAATATAATTTTATATGAACTAAAACTTTTTTCACTAGATTTAGAGTTATTACTCTTATCTCTATTTTCGGCGGTTATAGTAATATTTCCACTATCAGTGTATGTTAATACTACTTCTTTATCTGATACTTTATACCAAGTATCTTTTATTATTTCATTAGTACTATCAGGGCAAGTATAAGTATTTGTGTCAGTATTTAGTCTACATGATTTTACATTTTTGTCAGATACTGCTTTTATACTACTTTTAAAGTAATGGTTATCGTTAGAATAACTACCAAATTTATCTATTATATTAGTATCATCATATGTTATTTTAATACTATCTTCTGTATTTTTATTTATACTAGGAGCAATTAGTGGTTTTGTTGTTCTATAGTAAGTACTAGAACAAGATTGCGATCCATACTCTGATGTCATACATACTTTGATATAATAACCATCATTACTTTTTAATCCGGTAAAATTACAAACATTATTAGTTGGATCACTCCATGTATAATCTCCACCGGAAGTTTTACTATAACCACATTTTTTTTCTTTTACTTGAGTAGTTTCGTTATTTTTTGTGCTAAATTCAGCATCTATAAAGCCGGTAATTATAGTATCTGTATATGTTTGAATATTTTTTAAATCTGGAGATTTTACTATATCTTCTGGTTTAATATTACCTGTACAATATTCATAGGCTTCTTTATTTATACTACTATCAGTTAATATTTCTTCTTTTTTTATTACTTTGGTAACATAGTCTTTAGTTACCGCTATATAATCGTTTAATTTAATATTACTATCTTCTACTGAAGTGGCTTTTTTATTTAATAAACCTTTATTAATTAACTCTTCTATAGTAACACAGAAGTATATATTATTTGATGTATTTGATTTTTTCCAAGTATCATCACTATATTCTCCTGAATATGTTCGTGCGGATTCTTTTATACTTTTGATTGATAATATTGTACTTTGATCTTTAGCACTATTTACTGAACTTATTATACCATAAGCAGTTAATCCTAATACTACTCCTATTATTAAGATTGTGGCTAATAGTTCTATCAAAGTAAATCCTTTATTAGATAATTTTTTTATTTTCATTTTAGTCACCTTACCATAATTAAATTATATAGTAAAAAGAAAAAAAGAGCAAGTGTTTTTTAGCCACTAGCTCCTTTAAAATAAAATATTATTTTTGTTATACTATTATTAGAAGTATTTTCTAATGTCATTGTATCTTTTTCTAGTTTCATTATGTATTCACCTTTGATAGTGGAAAGATTATCTTCTATAGTAAGATTATTATCATCATATGTATACATGGCACTTATACAATTTTTTTCTTCATTTTCTATGTAACAAATATCAAGTGAATTGTTATCTTTAAAAGATATACTTAGACTTGAGGCATCAAAGCTATATATGACTTTTCCATCTTTTACTACTTCTTGCTTATAGAGATTCCATGTATTATAAATTTCTTTAGTATCATTTGTTTGATTATTGTTATCATTATTATTTTTTCTAATATATAAAACAGTAAGTGAGATTATACTAATTAATATTACTATTAATAGTATGGTTAATATTGCTGTTCTTTTTTTCATGGTTTTATCACCTCTTTTAGTTATCTACCATAATTAAATTATATAGTAAAAAAGAAAAAAGAGCAAGTGTTTTATATCCTTAATGGATCAAAATCAAACTCTACTTTTACTTTGGAATTATTTTTATACATATTATCAATAAATTTTAGTGTATCATATAGACTATTATCTTTTTGATATTTTAAGATTATTTGATAATGATATATATTGTTTATTTTAAACATACTGGCAGTAGTAGGTCCTAACACTATAGTACTACTATTTAATTTACTTTTTAAGTAGTTTCCTATTTTACCGGCTTCTTCAAAGCCTATATTATAATCTTTTGAGGTAATGCTAATTAAAGTCATATAATAGTATGGTGAATACTTAAGCATTTTACGTATTTGCATTTCTTCTTTGTAGAAACTTATATAATCATGTCTTGAAGATAATTCGATACTATAATGTTCTTTATTATATGTTTGGATTATTACTTCACCAGGATTTGTACTACGACCTGCTCTACCAGATACTTGGGAAAGTAACTGGAAAGTATTTTCTCCCGCTCTAAAGTCTGGTACCATTAATGAGGAGTCAGCAGATACTACTCCTACTAGGGTTACTAATGGAAAGTCTAAGCCTTTAGCAATCATTTGAGTACCGATTAAGATATCATATTTATGACTACCAAAATCTTCGATTATTTTTTCATGTTGTCCTTTTTTACTAGTGGTATCGACATCCATTCTAATTATTTTAGCATCATATAATTTATGTAATTCTTCTTCTAATTTTTCAGTACCAAGACCATAGTCTTTGACATTTTCTCCCCCACATTTAGGGCATTTATTATTTAATGGTACTGATTTACCACAGTAATGACATTTTAGGTTATTACTACTTTTATGATAGGTATAGGTAATATCACAGTTTGGACATTTCAAAGTATAACCACAGTCCCGGCAGGTTATTACTGAAGAATATCCTCTTCTATTTAGAAGTAATATTACTTGTTCATTTTTAGATAGTTTTTCTTTTATCTTCTCTTTTAGGATACTTGATAATATGAAATTACCTTTTTTTACTTCTTCTTTCATATCTACTATTTGGACTTTGGGAAGAGTACTAGTTCCTGCTCTAGTAGTTAGTGTTAGAAGTTCATATACTTTATTACCTGCTCTTGCCATTGATTCTAGACTAGGAGTAGCACTACCAAGTAATACTGGGCATTTATGATAGTTACTACGCCAAATAGCTATATTTTTGGCATTATATCTTGGATGATTTTCTTGTTTATATGAAGAAGTATGTTCTTCATCAATTATTATTACTCCGATATTATTAAATGGTACAAAGATAGCACTTCTAGTACCTATTACTATCTTAGATTTACCTTCGGTTATTTTTCTATATTCATCATATCTTTCAGTATCAGAGAGTCTAGAATGTAATACAGATATTATATTACCAAATCTAGAAATAAATTTACCTACTATTTGAGGAGTTAGACTTATTTCTGGTACTAACATAATCGCGGTCTTTCCATTACTAATAGCCTTCTCAATAATATTCATATATACTTCAGTCTTACCAGAACCGGTAACTCCATATAGAAGAAATGTTTTTGAAGTACCGAATGAATTTATTACTCTAGAAGCCACTTCTTCTTGTTTCTCAGTTAGTTCTACTTTCTTATAGTTATGTGAACCAGTATAGTTATATCTCTTTTCTTCTTCCATGACTATTTTAGCAAAACCATATTTAATAATAGTATTAATACTACTAGTCATTTTGGTTATTAGGATATCTCCTTCTTTTAACTTGCATAATATATTTATTTGACTTTCATATTTACAATCTTTGATATACTCGTCTATTTCTTCAATACTTTTTAGTCTTTTTAAATACTTATTATATTTTATTTTGATATTGGTGTTTACTTCGGCTTTTAAGGCTTTGGGTAGCATTACTTGATAGGCTGATACTAGGGAACATAATAGTTTATTACTCATATCTTTACCTAGAAGAAGCATTTCTTTATTTAATACTGGGGTATCATCTACTATATCTAGTATATCTTTTATTTTGGTTTTATCATAATTTATATTTGGATTTATCTCAGTAACAAAGCCTTCAAGAATCATTTTACCAAAACTTATTTTTACTCTTATACCTACTTTTATTTTACTAGTTAATTCTTTTGGTACTGAATAAATATAATTTTGATCTACTGCTTTGGCTCCTATTTGAGTTAATACATTTATATACATACTACCACCTACTTATTATTTTATCATATTATTATGAAATTTGTTTATTAAAATTTAAAATGGCTATAATATTTTATAGCCATCTTCCATTAGTTATATTTAATATTTCATTATTTTCATATTTAGTGGTATAATTAATAATCTTTTTAATTAGATTCTTAATACTTTTATCACTATTTAAATCTATATCTTTTATATCTATTATTTTTTTTAAGCCTATTTTATATTTATAACTATTTACATACATATAGAGACTTCTATCAATTAATCTAATTATTTTTACTTCTTCTTCATTATCGGCATTACAAGAGAATATTAAATCTTTATACCAGTCTATTAAATCAAATGATAATTCATCTTCATAGTCGACTTCTGAATTTATTATATCATCGTAATGTGGACAACATTTTAATATCTTTTTTACATTAGATATATCTATAGTTTGTGTAATCATAGGCTCTCCTTTATTTTACACTTACATTATAGCAATAGTTTATTTATTTGTAAAGATATTCGACATATTTAGATAATATATTATATTCACTTTAATTCTAAGGTATTAAAGTGTTGTTATTAGCCTATAGTCTAATAACAATGTATCTACATACCTATTATATATAAGCCATATCTATATACTTGGTTATCTATAAGTAGAAAAAGAAACAGTCATTAAATGAAGTTGTAAGATAAAAGTAGACACTAAAAGAATGTGTTTGCTTTTTCTTTTGTTAAAATAGAAATAGGAGG
>CAKOLH010000017.1 GCA_934096105.1 uncultured Bacilli bacterium
TTTTAGTAGGAGTATGATTACTAATAATGGATATAAGTATATTAAAATAAAAGAAAAGTAGGAATTACTTTTCTTTATTTTATTACTAGTTTTTTTACTTTTTTACTATCTTTTCCACATTCATCCCAAAAGTCTTTTTGCTCAAATAGTATTTCTTCTGGTTCAAAATATACTATATTACCTTTACTATCAGAATATATATCTAAGAAGTATCCTCCAACTATATTGGATAATCCTTGTTTTTGTTGAAACTGGGTTTTACTACATAAACTTGGTACTTCAATACATCTAACATTACGATATACAAAGAAATAGCTTTTATGATAATGTCCTATTAAAAGTACTTTTGGTTTATGTCCTGACTCTAATATCTCGATTCTTTTTTGTGGCTTATAAGATAATGATTGAGAAGAACCTCCACCTGGATGATCCATAACAAACTTTATACCATTGATATTTGTAACAGCAGTATCTTGACCAAGATATATCATATCATCACGACATCTAGATACCCATTCATTAACTGTAGCACCACCATTTTTGTAATGGGTCTCATCATGACTACCTAGGATATAGTAGGTAGTAATATCTTTTACTTTGGGATACATATCGACAACATAACTTGCTTGCTCATCAAAGTTATGTAGAAATTGCTGTCTAGGTTGTTCTGGTCTATTAGGATAATTTCCATCTACTATATCACCACAGTGGAGCATGGTAGTAATACCACGATTATATGCTTCTTCATAGAAGTAATTTACTAGATGAAGTTGCTGATGGATATTACCAAAGTGTGTATCAGAAACAACACCAATCTCTGTATGAGTAAGTACATCACTATTTATATCTATTTTGGTATTATTTATTATTTTAGGAGTACTTTTTTTAAATACTAGAATATTATTTTTATTTTCAATATTTATTTCTTTACCATATATTTTACATAGTTCTATTAAACCAATTAATTCAGAATAACTGAAATGAAATTTATCCATAAATGTTTCTATTTGCATATCGTTTTTCATATAACGATACATTTTATTTACATAGATATAGTCTATTTTTTTTGTTTCTTCCATTATTTTTCCTCCTTAGTTAGTTTTAATATTTTTGGTTTTTTATAATCATCTTTATTTGTTACATAATATACAGATTCCATTGCTTTAACTGATTCTAAATATCCTTTATTATCTGTTCTTATTGTTATGTACCAAGCACCAATAGTGTTTGAATATCTTCTATCTAACATTTCTTTAGTAGTGGCACAGACACTTGGTACTGAGATGCAATCTACTTCACGATATTTAAATTTTTCCATTTGTAGGAGACCTCCATATAACATAATATTGGGTTTGTCTTCACTTCTAAAAGAGTCTACTTGTTGCTGGGGTCTATATGATACAGTATATGTTTTATTTAGTTTTGAATTAAATAGTAGTACTTTGGTTTTATCTATGTTTATGATACATGAGTTACTACCTAGATAAATCATATCTTGTCTTACATCATTAATTCTTTTACCTATATTTATTTTATTGGCTTTAAGATGTCTTTCATCTCTAGCTCCAGTTATGAAATATGTTTTCATTCCTTCTATTTCTGGATAGTACTTGGTTATATAGTCTATTTGTCTTAATGAGTCATCTAGAAAGTATGTATCAGCATAGATATTTGTGATAGGGTATATACCAGCGGATATATTACCACAGTGGAAAATATTATTGTATCCCATACTTATTCCTTTGGCACATATATCGTTTAGTATTGATAATTGTTGATACTTTGAACCAAAGTAGGTATCAGATATGGCAATGAATTTAAATTCGTTGTTATTATCTGTTTTTAAGTTGTAAGAGTATTCTTCAGTTACCTCTCTTTCTCCATTATTAAACATATAGATATCATCATCAAACATTTTTGTAACAATGTTTATACCGCTATTACGTAATTCGTTAACTAATGATAATACTTGAAAGGAATTGAGTTTTAATGTTCTACATACTTCTGATAGACTTATTTCTTTTGAACATAACTCTTTGAATTCTTCTAATAGTTCTGTATTCATATTTGCCTCCTTATAATAAAAAAATAGGGCGTAAAAGAAAGTACGCTCTATTTTAACAGAAAATGTGAAGTGAATAGGTTTTTATCTTTATGATTAATATTAAGCATTTTTATCACTTCCCTCTAATATAATTTTATTTTATCAAAATTATATTATTATTGCAAGTTATTTATTATTATTTTTTTATTATGCTCACTATAAGCCTTACTATGTAAGTCTTATTAGTGTTAGATTAAGCCTAATTCTTAGTCTTAATCTAATATATCTACATATCTATTATATATAAGCCATAACTATATACTTAAATGTTTTTTACTAAATCAAAAGTATATCCTTTTTCTTTCATAGTTTTAATAAAATTCTCTAGAGCTAGATAATTTCCTTTACTAGTGGGATGTAGTAAGAATATTGATCCATTATGTACTCTTTCTATCATAGAAGTAAGTGCTTCTTCTTTAGTTAGTTTATCATCCCAATCTTTATATGCTGAACTCCAAAAATAAGTACTATAACCTAAATCTTTCATTATACTTAAACTTCTTTTTGAAAATTCTCCTCGTGGTTCTCTATATATTTTATCTATTTCTCTACCAGTAATTTCTTTAAAAGTATCTTCTACTGAAATTATTTCTTCTAAATATTTAGAGAAGTTTTCTTTAGAGGCTAAGCTAGGCATAGAAAGATGTGAGGCGGTATGATTACCAATAGAATGACCACTATCTAACATTTTATTTATTAGTTCTTTGTTATTTTTAATATAGTTTTTACATAGAAAGAATGTTCCTTTAACATTGTTTTTATTTAATACTTCTACTATTTGAGGTAAGTATGATGTCATGGTTCCTTCATCAAATGTTAGGTATATTACTTTTTTATCAGGACCCATAGCATAAGCATTATATTTTTTAAGTTCTTCATTTGAAATATCAGTATTTGGTCTATTACCATCTTTTTTATTATTTGTTCCCCAACCTAGAGTTTTATTATCTATATTGTTATATTCTTCTTTATAAGTAAAGTTTTTTGTTAATTTTACTTTAACAAATCTTTTTACTTCAATACTATTTCCTTTAGAATTAGTTACTTTATATATTATTTCATAAGTACCAGGTATATTTTCATTAACATTATTTTTAACTTCTACTTTATTTGTTATATCTTTATCTTTACTATCATAAGCAGTATATCCTAATTCAGTATATTTATCTCCTATATTTATGTTAATAATAGTATCTCCAGATAGTTTTAATTCAGGATAATTACTTGGCTTTTCTTTACTAGTATTTTTACTTATTAAATAATAAATAGAGAAACTTAATAATAATATTAATAATATAATAGAAAATATAATTATATATAATTTTAATTTTTTTATAATATCACTTCTTTCTTTACTTAAATTATATTTATATTATTTTTATATAGAAGTAAATTAATAAACTATTACTATAATTAATAATAAATTATTATCATAAATTATTATAAGGAGTGATATTTAATATGAATAAATATAGGGTATGTGTATATGCAATATGTAAGAATGAAGAGAAATTTGTTAAAAGATGGTATGAATCTATGAAGGAAGCTGACGCTATATATGTATTAGATACTGGTTCTACAGATAACACAGTTAAATTATTAAAAGAACTTGGAGTAAATGTAGAAATTAATAAAATTGAACCATGGAGATTTGATACTGCAAGAAATAAATCACTAGAGTTAGTTCCTGAAGACTATGATATTTGTGTATGTACTGATTTGGATGAAGTGTTTGAGAAAGGCTGGAGAAGGCATCTTGAAGATAACTGGGGAGAATCCGCTAGTAGGGCAAGATATAATTACAATTGGAGTTTAGATGATAATAATAGACCTTTAGTTAACTTTTATATTGATAAGATACATCAAAGAAAGAATTATAAATGGACACATCCAGTACATGAAGTACTTACTTTTCTAGGAGATAAAGAAAATATTATTACTATTGATAATATAGTATTAAATCATTATCCAGATAAATCTAAATCTAGAGGTAGTTACTTACCATTACTAGAACTATCTGTAAAAGAAGATCCTGATGATGATAGAAATATGCATTATTTGGGTAGAGAATATATGTATTATGGTAAATGGAATGAATGTATAGATACATTAATTAAACATTTAAATTTAAAATCTTCAACTTGGAGAGATGAAAGATGTGCCTCAATGAGATTTATTGCTAGATCATATAAGAATTTAGGAAGAATAGAAGAAGCTAGAATGTGGTATGATAAAGCAATAAATGAAGCACCATATTTAAGAGATTCTTATGTAGAAAGAGGTATTTTAGAGTATGAGTTAGATGATTATAAAGAGGCCTCTAAATATCTAGAAGAGGCTTTAAATATTAATAGTCATGAAAAAACTTATATTAATGAAGTATTTAGCTGGGATAATACTATTTATGATATGCTTTCTATTTGTATGTTTTATTTGAATAGAATAGATGAATCTTTATATTATATAGATAAGGCTATAGATATGGAACCAAATAATGAAAGACTTCTTAGTAATAAAAAGATTATAAAAGAATATAAAGAAAATAATAATATTTGATATTAGTTAAGTATATAGTTATGGCTTATATATGATAGACTTTGTTTTAAGACTATGGCTTAAAACAACACAGCAAGACTTAACTTGTTAAGGCTAGGTGTGCTAATAATATAAAAAAACTAACCAAAAAGGTTAGTTTAATTTTTTTATGGAGGACCCAGTCAGATTCGAACCAACGATCAGGGAGTTGCAGTCCCTTGCCTTAACCAGCTTGGCTATGGGTCCATAGAACATACTAATTATAGCAAAATAAATATATTTATTCAATATATTTTATGGAAAAAAATAAAAAAGTTGCAAAATAAATATATTTATGAGATAATGTATAAGTATTTTGTGAGGGAAATGTGGTGATAAAATGGAAAGATTACAAAAGAAAATAGCGGGTCTTGGTTATTGTTCAAGGAGAAAAGCCGAAGAACTTATTACTAAAGGTTTAGTTGAAGTAAATGGTGAAGTAGTTACTAAACTTGGTACTACGGTTAAATCAGGAGATGTTATTGTAGTAGAAGGAAATATTTTAGATACTAATAAAAATTATGAATATTATTTACTTAATAAACCAAAAGGCGTTGTTACTACCACTAGTGATGAAAAGGGTAGAACAACAGTAGTAGATTTAATTGATACTACTACTAGAATATATCCAGTAGGTAGATTAGACTATGATACTACAGGTATACTTATACTTACTAATGATGGAGAACTTGCTAATTTACTTATGAGACCAGACTCTCTAGTAGATAAAACTTATATTGCTAAAGTAGAGGGAATGGTTACTATACCTAGTCTTCAGAAATTAAGAAATGGTGTTATTATTGATGGAGTTAAGACTAAGAAGGCAAGAGTAAGACTAAAAAGTTATGATAAAAAGAAAGATACTTCAGTAGTAGAAATAACTATTCATGAAGGTAAAAATCATCAGATTAAGAAAATGCTTGAGTCAGTTGGTAATAAAGTTATTAAACTAAGAAGAGAAAGATATGCTAATTTAAACTTAAAAGGTCTTATGCCTGGAGAGTATAGACCACTTACTATAAAAGAAGTAAAAATACTATATAGTTTGTGTAAGAAATAGTAATGCTTGACAAAAGCAAACAAATGTGCTAAAATATGTGTCATTCAAAGGGGGATTTGAATTATGAATATGGAAGAAATTAATGTAAATTCTATGGATTATAGAAAATTATCTAAGAAAGATAAATTAAAAGTAGTTAGATTTAAAATTAATAAGTTATTAAGTGATACTAGTTCAAGTAAAGCATATGAATACTATAATGGTAAAAAAGTAGGAGTACCAAAAGATAAGCTAGGTATATTTACAGACTTACGTGAAAGAGAAAAAAATCTTTCTAAATATGTAACTATTTCAGAAGAACCAGTAGAGGAACCTATTGTAAAGGCTGAAGTAGTTGAAGAAAAGAAAACTTCTAGTAAAAATATTGATGAAATGGATTTAGAAGAAATTGATAATAGAATTAAATATATTAAAAAGTATTTATATGAAATGACAAACTTATATAAGAAAGATGAATATAAAAACACTAAGATAATTAAAATACAAGGATATGATGGAGATTCTGCTTATATACCTTATAGTAAATTAGGTGATTATAAGACATTATATAAATACTTAAAATTACTTGAAATGAAGAAGAGAAAACTTGAAACTATTGAAGTGGAAACTACTGCTAAAAAAGAGACTTCTTTTGAGTATTTAACTGAAGATGATAACCCATATGAAACTGGTTATATGCAGTTTGCTACTGGTTATACTACTAAAAAGACTGCTCCTGTAGTAGAAGGTACTATACTTACTAATGAAAAAGTGTCTCCTAAAAAAGAAGATACTCCTGTAATAGTAGAACCTTCAAAGGAAAAGGAAGATACTCTTGTAGTGGCTGATCCTTCTGAAACTAATGGTATTAAACCTAATAATGAATGTAAAGATTTAGTAGTTGTTGAAAATAAAGAAGACAAAAAGGGAAAAATAGGATTTGGCAAGAAAATACTTAACTTTTTAGCAGGTACTGCTGTAATTGGTGGTATATGTAAAGGTGCTAAATGGGTTGGTAATAAATTTAAAAATGGCTATAACAAGGTTAAAAATGAAACTAAAGAAGTTAGTGAGATACTTAGAAAGAATAAGGTTAAAACTGCTATCTGTGCTTGGATAGTTGCTGCTACTGCTGTTGTATGTAGTTTCTTACCTAAGAGCGGTAGTAAAAGAGTTAAACCTGATAATACAACTAAACCTACTTCTGTAGTAGAGGTAACTGAACCTACTACTAAGGAAGATAATATTGTTATAGATGAACCAGTGGTAGAAGAACCTACTGAGGTTACTACTAAGTATGATGAATATGATTTAGGTGAGAATGTTAATATTGAAAATAATTCATATATTTATACTAATTCTTATGATGCCACTGATAAAACTAATATGTATACACCATACTATGATGGAAGTTACGATAGGGAAGTAGTAGGAGTTACTTACGAATTAAATGGAAATCTTTATACAATATATAAAGATGATGTTAATGCTACTGATAAAATTAATGAGTTAACACATAGAGGTGCTAAACAAACTGCTGTTCTAGTAGTTCGTAATGATTTAGTTAATACTGGTGATTATGAAGGTTACTATAATGTTGATTCAATAAAAAGAGTTAAAACTAGATAATAATTATAAAAATAAATAGATGAAACTGTTAAGTCTCATCTATTTTTTTTAGCAATCACTTATTATAAATAATAAATTTTATTATCTCTAATGCATAGTGTTATTATTTTTTTCTATTTCTTTTAAATGCTTCTATGTAGTTTGCACTATTATTAATATTTTGTATTCTTTCATCAGCAGCTTTTTTTAAATTGTCCATTGCAAATTTGTATGCTTCAATTTCAAGTGGAGTGAGCCTTCTTAAAGTATCTGCTACTTCATTAACTGATAATCTGTTATAGTATCTAGTAATATAAACTTCTAAATGTCCTCCTTTATTTACAAGGTATTGAGCATATGAATCTCTCTTTGTTCTTACATATTCTTCTCCAGTGATAATATCATAGTATTTTTTTGTATGAGTATCATATTCAATAATAATTGGTATAGATGTTAACTCTTCAATATCATCAGAAAGTGGTTTATATTTTTCTAATGCAATACTTCCATTGCAATCGTAGCCTTCGGTTATTTTAAAATCATTATAAAATAAATTATAATTTTCAAATATTTCAATATAACCATAGTCGTTGTATTCTACACTATAATATTTTTTTTCATTCTTTTTCATAATCTTTTCCTCCTAAATTGTCTATTATTTTATATATCTTGGTAATGCTTGTCAATAGTTTTTAACAAAAAAGAAATATATTGTTTCATCTATTTTATTTGACATTTTATAGTTTTTCTGCTATTATATTGGCAACTAATGGGGGATATGATGATTTTTAAGTTATATGAAAGTACTAAAAAGAGTAGTGTCAGAAAGATAAATGATACAGTAGAAATATATTTAAATAAGTTTAGTGATGCATTTACTGAAGAAGGAATAAGAAAAATAGTTGTTGATACTATAAAGACTAATACATGTATATTTTCTTTAAGTTCTAATAGTATTTTATTAAATGATATATATGATGCTGTTATTTATGATTATAGTTATGATAAGATAATAGAAATACTTACTAAAAATAATGTTATTTTCTTTTCACTATTTATACATGGTATTAATTATGGTAAGAAGGCTTATAAATTAATGAAAGATATTAATTCTTGTAAGGAAATATATTTTAATTGTAATAAAGATAATTTACTTGATGTTTTATATTTATGTGAAAAAATAGATATTCCCGTTATAATAGATGGTACTTCAATTTCTCTTGAAGAATATCAAAAAATACTTGATGGATATGATTTGAATAGAATAACTAATAATAGTGTATTTGTTCATTATCAAGAATATGGTGGCGATATTGATATTAATACTTTGTATGATACTTCTTGTCAGATAAACTATATTACTAAGAAAATAAAGAAGTATAATTTATCACCATTAGAAAGAGTATTGTTGGTATATGATATAGTAAAAAATAACTCTTATCATAAAGAAGGAAATAATGAAAACTATTTGATTTCTAGGACACTAGATAATGTCTTAAACTCTGATTATATAGTTTGTGCAGGATATATTGCTATTATTAATGCTATGTTAAAAAACTTAAATATTAATGCAATACCTATAATATGTAAAACTAAAAAGGAAAAACACTGCAGGAGTATAATTTATTTGGTGGATAAAAAATATAATATTGATGGAATATATGCTTTAGATCCAACATGGGATAGTAAAAGAAATGATACAGAAAATATAATTGATAAATATAATTACTTTCTTATGCCTCTTGAAATTGCTGAAAAGACTGCTACTACTGAATTAATGCCTATTATAAATATGTCTATAAGTGATTTGGTTGCACTTGATAGTGAACTTGCTGATTCTAAATATATTACTGAAGAGAAGGCATTGGATAGAATAAGAAGACAATATTATTTAAAAATGATTTTTTCGTTAACTGGTAATAATGATTATGATGCTTTTGCAGAAAGTATTTGCTTTTATGAATTTTTAAATGATAATGATAAAGAAAAAATTACTCTTTTATATAATGATATACTAAAAAGATGTAAGGCTAGTGATATTAACATAGATGTATTTATTAGAGCTTTATATAATACTAAAAAAATAGAGTACTATTTAAGTGAGGATAAATTACCGGAAGAATATAGTTCTAGACTGGATCTTCCTAGTACTGATAGTATTAATATTTTAGATATTAAAAATTCTGCTCTTGCAAGGTATTGTAAGATAAAGGCATTAGATAATACTAAGGGAGATTTATATAGTTTTATTTGCTATTTGCAATATGAAGAACACTTAAATAGATACATATCATCAAATGTTGGTAGAATGGTATCTCCTGATACTGATAATGGTATTAAGAGAGATATGCTTAATATGAAATTACTTAAAACATTAAAAAGAGAAAAAGTTAAAAAAGAGATTGACAATAGATAATATTTTGAATATAATTAATGTATAAAAACAAAAGAAAGAGACGATATATTAAGATATTTATAGAGAGTTAGTGGTTGGTGTAAACTAATAAGATGCTTAATATATAGATCACTCTTGATGTGTTACTTTGAATAATTAGAAGTAACCGGGGATAACCCGTTATCAAAATATGAGTGCACTATCAGTGAAACAAGGTGGTACCGCGAAGTATTTCGTCCTTGTGCTGGTGGTGTTTTTTCTTTAGAAGGAGGAAATTATGGAATTTAAAGAATTGGAAAAAGGAAAGATAAGTGAAGTAGAAAGTAAAATACTTGCTAAATGGAAAGAAGAAGATATTTTAGAGAAGACTATTGAAAATAGAAAAGATAATGAAACTTGGGTATTTTATGATGGACCAATATATGCTAATGCTAAACCTGGTATACATCATGTTCTAGCTAAGACTATTAAAGATTCTTTCTGTAAGTATAAGACTATGAAAGGGTATAAGGTACTTAGAAAGATAGGACTTGATACTCATGGCCTTCCTATTGAAGTTAATGTCGAAAAGAAACTTGGTTTTAAGACTAAGGCTGATATTGAAAAGTTTGGTATTGAGAACTTCTGTAGGGAATGTAATAATGCTACTGCTTTGAATATAGATGAAGTTAATTTACTTACTGATAATATGGGACAGTTTATTGATAGTAAGCATCCTTATGTTACTTGTAGTAATGAGTTTATTGAAAGTGAATGGTGGCTAATTAAAGAAATAGATAAGAAGGGTCTTATTTACTATGGTAATAAAGTACTTCCTTATTGTCCTAGATGTGGTACTGAACTATCTGCGAACGAAGTCGGTCAAGGATATCAAGAAGATAGTGTTAATACTATTATAGTTCCATTTAAGATAAAGGATAGTGATACTTACTTTTTAGTATGGACTACTACTCCTTGGACTCTTATGGCTAATGTTGCTCTTTGTGTTAATCCAGATTTGGAGTATGTTAAAGTATCTTCAATGGGATATAAATTTATCGTGGCTAAAAGTCTTGCTAACAAGGTTCTAGGAGACGATTATGAAGTACTTGAAACATATAAGGGTACTGATTTAGTAGGCACTAAATATGAACAATTAATGCCATTTGTTGAAGTAGAGGGTAAATGCTTTGAAGTGTTATCTGATAATTATGTTACTAGTGAAGATGGTACTGGTATCGTACATATTGCTCCTGCTTATGGTGAAGATGATAATAGAGTATGCAGAGAAAATGGTATTGGTTTTGTTAATCCTGTAGGAAAAGATGGCTGTTATACTACTGGTCCTTGGGAAGGTACTTTAGTTACTGATAAAGATCTTGAAATAGAAATCATTAAGTGGTTAAAAGAAAATGATAAGTTATTTAAGAAGATTAAACTTACACATGATTATCCTCACTGTTGGAGATGTCATAGTCCACTTATATACTATTCTAAACCAGCTTGGTATATTAGAACTACTGAATACAAAGATAAGATTCTTGAGGCCAATAAGACTGTTAGTTGGCATCCTGATTATGTTGGTACAAAGAGATTTAATAACTGGCTTGAGAATATGGTAGACTGGGGTATATCTAGAAATAGATACTGGGGCTGTCCTATGCCTATATGGATATGTTCTTCATGTGGTGAAAAGCACGTAATTGGTAGCATACAAGAACTTGACGATATGAAAATCGGGAACATAGATGTTAAGAATATGGAACTTCATAGACCATATATTGATGAAGTACATATTAAATGTCCTAAATGTAATGGAGTTATGAATAGAGTAACTGATGTTATGGATGTTTGGTTTGATTCTGGAGCAATGCCTTATGCTCAATTTCATTATCCATTTGAAAATAAAGAGTTATTTGAAAGTCAGTTCCCCGCAGACTTTATTGCTGAAGGTGTAGACCAAACAAGAGGATGGTTTAACTCACTTATTTGTATATCTACGATAGTATCTGGAGTATCTAGTTTTAAAAATGTTGTTGTAAATGATATGGTACTAGATAGTAATGGTAAGAAGATGAGTAAGTCTACTGGTAATATAATTGATCCTATTAAGATTATGGAAGAGTATGGTGCAGATACTGTTAGATGGTATATGTTATATGCTTCACCAGTATGGACTCCTTTAAAGTTTGATGTTGAAGGATTAAAAGAGGTCCACTCTAAGTTCTTTAATCCACTTCGTAATAGTTATAACTTCTTTGCAATATATGCTAATGCTGATAAGATAACTGATATTAATACTTGCAGAGTAGAATATAATGATAGAGAAGATATTGATAAATGGTTATTATCTAAGTATAATAAACTTATTAAAGAAGTAACTGAAGCTTATGATGAATATGATTTAAATAAAGTAGTTAAATTAATTACTGACTTTACTTCAATTGATTTGTCTAACTGGTATATCAGAAGAAATAGAGATAGATTCTGGGACAGTGAAATGACTACTTCAAAGAAGAGTGTATATATGACTACTTATGAAGTACTTCTTGGATTATCTAAGTTAATTGCACCAATAGCAAGTTATACTGCTGAAGAGATATATACTAATTTGACTGGTAATACTTCTGTTCATTTAAGTGATTTCCCAGTATGTAATGAAGAGTTAATTGACTTAAAACTTGAAGAAAAGATGGACTTAGTAAGAGATTTAATTAGTATAGGTAGAAATGTTCGTGAGGAATCTAAGATAAAGGTAAGACAACCTATTAGTGAGATTTTACTTGATAAGAAGAAAGAAAAGGTTATTGGGGAACTTACTAGTCTAATTAAAGAAGAACTTAATGTTAAAGAAGTTATTTATACTGATAATTTATCTACTTATATGAATTTTATGGTTAAACCTAACTTTAAGGAAGTAGGTAAGATATTTGGTAAGAATATTAAAGAGTTCTCTGATAAGTTATTAGAACTATCTAGTGAAGATATTAATAAATTAGAGAATAATGAAAGTATTAAGATGTCTATAGATAATACTACTTATGATATTACTAAAGATAAGGTAGATATTAGAATATCTAGTAAAGAAGGCTTTAAAGCAATGGTTGTAGGTAATAACTTTGTTATACTAAATACTACTATTACTAAAGAGTTAGAAAATGAAGGCCTTGCTAGAGAGACTATATCTAAGGTACAACAGTTAAGAAAGACTATGAACTTTGATATTACTGATAGAATTAATATGTATATTGATGCTACAGAAGAATATAAAGAGAATATTAAAGATTACTTAGATATGATTAAAGATGAGACTTTGACTATTAATGTTTATGATAAAGATGGTATTGAAGATAAAGTAAATATTAATGATTATGAAGTTGGTTTTGTATTAGAAAAAGTAAGTACTAAGTAATAAATAAAGACTATTAGAGGTTAATTAATGACTTTTAATGGTCTTTTTTGTAACCTATAGTATTAACTAGTTGTTAACTTTATAGACAAATTTTTTTATTCTGCTATAATTATACTAGGATGTGGTATAGATGATAGAGTTAGAAAATATTGATGGAGTTGGTCCTAAAACTAAGGAACTATTAAATAAACTTAAAATTAATGATGGGGAAGATTTATTATATTATTATCCATATCGATATGATGTAATTAAAAGAACGGATATGAGTATTTTAAATGATGGTGATAAGATAATTATTGATGGTATAGTAGAGGGACAACCAACAGTTATATTTATTAATAAGAGTTTAAAAAAACTGATATTTAGAATTAATACTAGAACAATGATAATTAATGTTACGGTATATAATAAAGTATATTTACATCAGGAATTAAAGTGTGGTAAAGAAGTAACTATAATTGGTAAGTATCATAAACTTAAGAATACGATTGTGGCTTCGGATGTTAGATTTGGTCTTTTACCTCCAGGAGCTAAGATAGAACCTATTTATTATACTACCGAAGGTTTAACTATAAAGCAAATATCTAAGTTTGTATCTTATGTACTTAATAATGAGGAATATCATGTGGATTCTTTGATACCAACATATCTTGAGGATAAATATAATTTACTTCCTAAGAAAGATGCTATATATAATGTTCATATACCTGAAGATATTGTTACTTTGAAGAAGGCAAGACAGAGAATTAAGTATGAAGAGTTATTTATGTATATGTTAAAGATTAGATATCTAAAACAAAAGATAGAATCTGATGATACGGCAATAGAAAGAGTACTTGATTATGATAAGATTAATAAGTTTATTGATAATTTACCATATAAATTAACTTTAGATCAAAGTAGTAGTGTTAAAGAGATACTTAAGGATTTAGAGTCTAAGAAGAGAATGAATAGATTACTTCAAGGTGACGTTGGTTCTGGTAAAACAATTGTGGCTTTTACTGCGATATATGCTAACTATTTATCTAAGTATCAATCTGCTTTAATGGCTCCTACTGAGATATTAGCGGGTCAGCATTATGAAGATGCTCTTAAGATATTTAGTAAGTATAAACTTAAAATAGCCCTTCTTACTTCTAGTACTAGTACTAAAGATAAGAAAGAAATATATGATAATCTAGAACTTGGTAAAATTGATTTAATTATTGGTACGCAAGCTTTAATTCAAGATAAGGTTAAATTTAAGAAACTAGGTCTTGTAATAACTGATGAACAACATCGTTTTGGTGTAAATCAGAGAAATTCTTTTAAAGGAAAGGGTATTAGTCCTGATGTACTTTCTATGAGTGCTACTCCTATTCCAAGAAGTTATGCTTTAACTATATATGGTGATACTGATGTATCTTCAATTAAAACTAAACCTATGGGTAGAAAAGAAGTTATTACATACTTTAAGAAAGAAAAGGATATTACTGAAGTATTAGAGATGATGAAGAGAGAACTTGATAATAATCATCAGATATATGTAGTGGCTCCGATGATTGAGGGAGATGAAGAGAACTTAGAGTCTGTTAAATATTTAGAGGAGAAGATGAATAAGGCCTTTGGTAAGATAAGTAAGATTGGTATTATTCATGGTAAACTTGATAATAAAGAGAAGAATAAAGTAATGAATGACTTTGAAAATAATAAGATTAATATATTAATATCTACGACAGTTATTGAAGTTGGTGTTAATGTACCTAATGCTTCAATGATAGTTATATTTAATGCTAATATGTTTGGTTTATCTACATTACATCAATTAAGAGGTAGAGTAGGAAGAAGTGATATTCAAAGTTATTGTGTTTTGGTGGCTAAAGAATCTGAAGAGAGACTTCGTCTTTTGGAAAAGACTTCTGATGGTTTTGAAATTAGTGAATATGATTTTCAGAATAGAGGAGAAGGAGATTTATTTGGTATTAAACAGAGTGGTGAGATGGTACTTAAGATGGCTAATATTAGAAGGGATTTTAAGATGTTATTAAAAGCTAAAGAGGATGCTGAAGAGTTTATTAATATATTATTTACTTTTGAATCTAATCCGGAATATGAGCCTATACTTAATGAATTAAAAAAGATTGAAGACCTAGACTAATTGGTATATAAAAAATATTTTTAAATAAATTTTTAAAAAAGTATTGTAATTTATTTAAAAATATATTATGATTAATATGTCATAGAGATATGACCACACGCTACGAAATAAAATGTAGGTGTGATATAACCAAAACCCCCTGAAGATAGGTCGAGAGACCTATCGCTTTTTGTATATATCCTCTTAAGCCTATATGATAGTCTTAGGGGGTATAACATAGTCTAAGGTCTATGTTATGAAGTATTTATGTAGTATAATTTTAATAGTAGGATGTGATGAGAATGAAAATTGTTAAATTGTTAGAAAATGTTATGAAAGGTAAAATAGAAGTTGATACTAAAATTAGAATAAATAATACAAAAGAAATTGTATATAAATATGATAGCTTATTACAAAAACATTATTTCGAAGATGAATCTGGAAATCAAATAGATATTATGGACTATTTATTATGTGATTTTGAACCTGTAGTTGAGAAACATGATAAAGATGTGTGGGACGAAATAGACGAACAACTAAATTCAAACACTTCTGATAATTCAAATATTAGAAGAACATTAGGCAATTCAAATGAAGGAAGTGGAAAATTTCCAAAATTTACAATGTCAATGATTAGAGATTATCTTTCTGGAAATTCCGATATTGCCCGTGTTGAAAATGGTAATGGTTTTGAATTTGTATTGAAAAATAATAATCAAGGCAAATATAAATTTTGTGAAGATGGTTCATTAGAATATATTTCTTTTTATCAACAAGCATTAAAGGATTATTCCTACGAACAAAATCAAAGTATAGGTTTTTATTATACTGCTGAAGGATATTATGATGCTGCTTTAGCGATGATAGATGATTATCAAAAAAGGTTTGAAAAAGTATATGATTTAGGTAATTTAAATAAAAAATACTGAAAGCTTTGGATATCATCAAGATTCAATAATAAAAACATTATTAGCCTTTTCTTGTGAATGCTATTTAAAATCACTTTTGTTAAATCAAGGAAAAAATTTAAGTGATTTAAAAAGTTTAAATCATGGGTTGGTTGATTTATATCATGCATTAGATAGTGATACTTTTGCAGAAGTGTTTTTAGATATGGAAAAAAATGGATATGATATTACAAAGTATAAGAGTCCAAACATACCATATGATAATCCGGATTTGACTGAAAAATTTATGATTGAATTAGGTATAGTAGATGATGCTTTTGTTGATTCGAGATATTGTGCAGAAAAAGATAAAAATACAAATTATGAATTTTTATATAGATTTGCAAAATCATTAAAAAATATATCTGATAATAAAATCAAAGTTAATTCACCTTTTGATGATGGAACACATATAAAAAGATAATAAATCTTTTGGTAATATTAAGTATTAAAATGTTTTAATTATTATTAAATAAAAACGGGTAAAACTAAATGAAATATAATGGTAAAGTAAATTTTTGCTCTAAAAAGGGCAGAAAAAATGTTCCCTGAAGATAGGTCGAGAGACCTATCGCTTTTTGTATATAGCCTAAAGTCTATGTTATGGAGTATTTATGTGATATAATATATGTGTTATTTGTCGTTCTATAGGCGACCATATTAAATATAATTTGATGTATTATTAATTTAATGAAAGAGGGAGATAATAATGAAAATAAAATATGAAGCAGTAAAGGATACATTTAAATATTATAATGAATTAACTGTAATAAACCAAAGACTTAAGAAGATAGAAAAAGGTGGTAATATAATTATAGTTAATCAAATATTTAAATGTATATTATATATATTTGTATTTGCATTTTATATTTTTGCAGTTGGCAGAATAGAACCTACTATTTTTACTAATATTTTAAAATATTTATCAATATACTTTTTAGTATCTTATTTATCTTATATGATCTTATTTATAAAGAGTTATAAAGTATTTAAAGATGGTAATGTTGGGGGTACATTAATTATAAATGAAAAAACTATTACTGATGAATTTAATAAATGTAAGATAGAACTAGAAATAGATCAAATATCAAGCATAATAATAGGAAAATATTCTGTAAGTATAAATTTTAATACTCCTAAAATGAGACTTATGTTTCCTATTCAATATAAAGATAAAATAGTTACTTCAATTAAGAAATATAAAGAAAACGTAAGAGTAATAGAATTATAATTGAGATAGTGATAATTAATTTTATCACTATTTTATATTTAAAATATTAATATAATATGGTAAAATTATGTTAGGTGTTAAGATGAAGAAAATATTTAAATATATATTAATAGTTTTAATAGTAATTATATTAGTGCCAATAATAATTAATTTTTATGTTATATTGTCTACTGAAAATAGGATTGTTAGTAATGATAGCAAGTTACTTACTGATATTGATTATATAGTTATTCTAGGAGCGGGAATTCGCCGCGGAAAACCTAGTCCTATGCTTGAGGATAGACTTAAGATTGGAATATTATTATATAATGAAGGTATATCTAAAAAGATATTGATAACTGGTGATCATGAGAATAATGATTATGATGAAGTTACTGTTATGAAGAATTATTTGTTAGATCAGGGTATTCCTGAAGAAGATATTGTTTTAGATAACTATGGTATATCTACTTATGATAGTATATATAGAGTAAAGAATGTATATAAGGCTAATAAGGTAGTAATAGTATCACAAAGATATCATTTGTATAGAGCTCTTCTTCTTTCAAATAATTTAAACTTAGAGTCATATGGGGTAGAGGCTAATTTAAGATATTATTATGGTCAAGGATATAGAGAAATTAGAGAGATATTAGCTAGAAATAAAGATTTTATAAAAGGAATAATAAAACCCAAAGCAGTATATACTGCTTTTAATTATAATTAGTATTTATTATATAAAAAAATATGATATAATTAATGTAGCTTGTTTTGAAGGAGTATAAAGATGGAACAATATAAAGAAATAGAAAGAAGTATAATAAAGAAATATCGCAAAGAAATATGGAGTAAGTTTATAAAGGCAATTAAAGACTATGAACTTATTAAAGAAAATGATAAGGTTATGGTATGTATATCAGGAGGAAAGGATTCTTTTTTACTAGCAAAATGCATGCAGGAATTAGAAAGGCATGGTAAAGTACCATTTACTGCTGAATATGTTGTAATGAACCCTGGGTATAGTGAAAAACATAGAGATAATATTTTAGAGAATGCTAAGACATTAAATATACCTATAAAGGTGTTTGAGAGTGATATTTTTGAAGTGGTTGATAAGATAAGTTATGATAGTCCTTGTTATATGTGTGCTAAGATGAGAAGGGGATACTTGTATAATAAGGCTAAAGAATTAGGTTGTAATAAGATAGCTTTAGGACATCACTTTAATGATGTTATTGAAACTACTTTGTTATCAATGTTTTATGGTTCAGAGGTTAAGACTATGATGCCAAAATTACATAGTGATAATTTTGAGGGTATTGAATTAATAAGGCCATTATATTTAGTAGAAGAAGATTCAATAATTTCTTGGAAAAATTATAACAAATTAACCTTTATAAATTGTGCTTGTAGATTTACTGAGAATGTTACTTTAACTAATAATAGTAATAGTGTGAGTAAGAGAAAAGAAAT
>CAKOLH010000018.1 GCA_934096105.1 uncultured Bacilli bacterium
TATAATATATCAATAGTAAATAAGATTAAGAAAGAAGGTCCATATCATAAATATACAAATGCAGGACATATTAGTTACATTGAATTAGATGGTGATACTACTAATAACCTTGAAGCATTTGAAAAGATAGTAAGACTTATGCATGATAATGATATGGGATATGCCGCAATTAACCATCCAGTAGATAGAGATCCAGTATGTGGTTATGTTGGTGTAATCGGAGATGTTTGTCCTGGCTGCGGCAGAAAAGCCTATGAAGGTGTTCCAATAGAAAAAGTAAATGAATATAAAAATAGTTGTGATTGTTAAAGAAAAGAGGTAATTAAAATGAAAGAAGAAGAAAAAGTTAAATTAGTCGGTGAGGGTGTAGGTTTTGAAAGAATAAGAAGAATTACAGGATATCTAGTAGGAACTGTAGACAGATTTAACAATGGTAAAAGAGCCGAAGAAAGAGATAGAGTAAAACATTCTACTGAAGGCTTAATGAAGGCAAAATAAAAATGGAAATAAGATTAGCCTCTCCAGTATTACAAACAGATAGTATTGTAGATGGCGAAGGAGTACGCGCAGTTCTTTGGACTCAAGGCTGCGGACATAAGTGTCCAGGATGCCATAATCCTAGCACTCATTCCTTTGACGATGGTATCCTTCTAGATATCGAAGAAGTAAAAGCCCAAATAGATAGTCTTGAAGGTCAAGATGGAATAACCTTCTCGGGAGGAGATCCTATGTATCAAGTAGATGCTTGTCTTGAACTTGCTAAATACATAAAATCTAAAAAAATGAATATCTGGTGTTATACAGGATTCACATATGAAAACTTACTTAAACTAGGAGAAGTAAATCCTAAAATAATAGAACTCCTAAAACAAATAGATGTTCTCGTGGATGGACCCTTTATCCTTGATAAGAAAAGTTATGACTGCGTTTTCAGAGGTTCTACCAATCAAAGAATTATTGATCCAAAGAAGAGCCTAAAAGAAAAGAAAGTATGCCTCGTAGAGAAATACTATCCTAAAGATCAAAAGAAAAATAACAAAAGAGAGCGAATGTATGTTTAAGCTCTCTTTTTATAACATATACATAGAACCATCATCTTGATAAGAATTATTATTAGCCAGTCTCTGCTCTAAAGATTTAACTCTTGTCTCTAAACTGTTTAGTCTATTATTAATTTCATATAAAGTATTATTACCATTATTATAACCATTCATATTATTTTGTAAATTACTAGAACCATAATTCATTCCCTGAGGAGCATATGGCATTCCATTCATTAAACTACCTGGAGGCCCTTGATAACCAAAATTACCATACATCATATTACCTGGCATATTCTGAAAATAACCATACTGCATCATATCTCTATTATCCATATCATCACATTCCTTTACTTTATTATATGCAAATAACAATAAATGTGCTATAATACTATTTGTGGTGAGTTATGAGATTAAAAAATATAAAAGGTGCAAGTGAAAAAATACTATTAGGGAAATATTTTATAAATAATCCTAATGAATATAAAGGTAAATGGCATGAATTATTTAAAAATAATAATCCTATCTATATAGAAATAGGTATGGGTAAAGGGAACTTCATTATAAAGAATGCTCTTGATAATCCAAATATTAACTACATAGGAATAGAGATGTATGATTCTGTTATCTTAAGAGCAGTAGAAAAAACTAACGAGTTAGAACTTAATAATCTGTATCTGATAAGAATGGATGCGAGACTAATCGAAGAAGTATTTGATAAAGAAATTGATTTAATATATCTAAACTTCTCTGATCCATGGCCTAAAGATAGACATGCTAAAAGAAGACTAACTAGTCCTAGATTCTTAGAAAGATATAGTAAAATATTTAGAGATAATAATAGAATTATAATGAAGACAGATAATATAGATTTATTTAATTATTCAGTAGAATCATTAAAAGAATATGGTTATAATATAGATTATTTAACTAATGATTTACATAGTGATAAAGATAATATTATTACTACTGAATATGAAGATAAATTTACTAGTAAGGGTATTAAAATAAATTATTTTGAAGCCACTAAGGAGGTAAAATAATGAAAGTATTTAATAATATAGATGTTAATCCTACGGATATGAATTTATATATAACAGCAGTTACTCATTCATCTTATACTAATGAGAATCCTAGTTATCCTGATTATGAAAGATTAGAGTTTTTAGGAGATGCTGTTTTAGAAATAGTAATTAGTGACTATTTATACAAAGAAAGAAAGTATGAAGAGGGATTAATGACTAAGATGAGAGCATCTTATGTTTGTGAAGAAGCCTGTGCTACTTATGCTAAAGAGATGGGCTTAGATGAAGATATTAAAGTTGGTTCTGGTGAAGAGGTAAATCAGACAATCCTTGCGGATGTTTTTGAAGCTTTTGTAGCGGCTATTTACTTAGACCATGGTTTTGATTTTGTTAAGAAGTTTGTTCTTGATATTATTGTTAAGTATATTGATAGGGGAGAGAACTTCTTACATGACTACAAATCTACTCTTCAGGAGTTAGTTCAGACTGTTAAGAAGTCTGTTACTTATGAAGTGATAGATGAAGAGGGTCCTTCACATAATAAGACTTTTACTTCTATTGTTAAGATAGATGGTATTGTTATGGGAAAGGGAACCGCAGGTAGTAAGAAAGCTTCTGAGCAAGAAGCTGCAAGAGATGCTTTAAGTAAGAGATCAGAAATTAATTAATATTTATTATATATTCACTCTAAGCCCTTAGGTCTTAGAGTGTTATTTCGAGCCTAATTTTAGTCTCAAAATAAAATCTATTATATATAAGCCATGAATAAATACCTATGTAAAGTCAGGTATTTATTCTTTTATTATACTAAAAACTATGATACAATTAGTGTAGATAAGTGAGGTAAGATATGAAAATAGATAGAGTTATTACTGATTCTTTAGAAGAAAACTGTTATATACTTGGAATAGAAGATAAAGTATTAGTAATAGATCCTGGTGATAATATAGATAAGATAAATAAAGTAATAAATAATAGAAAAGTACTTGGGGTATTAATTACACATAGGCATTTTGATCATATAGGAGCTTTATCTTATTTTGATAAAAATATAATTTATGACCGAAGTAATACTGAAGAAAAAGAATATAAAATAGATAAATTTAATTTTAATATTATATTTAATCCAGGGCATTCTAGTGATAGTATAAGTTTTTACTTTAAGAAAGAAAATATTCTCTTTTGTGGTGATTTTATCTTTTATGAAAGTATAGGAAGATGTGATTTACCTACTGGAGACTATAATATTATGAAAGAAAGTCTTAATAAGATAAAAAGTTATCCATTGGATATGCTAATATATCCAGGCCATGGTAGAGAAACTACTCTTGGATATGAGATAGAAAAAAATATATATTTTAGAGAGGTTTAATTATGAATATAATGAAGTTATTTAAAAATAAAAAAGTTGTAATCGCAGGTCCTTGTTCTTTTGGTACTTATGAAGAACTAGATAGTATTACTAAAAAGTTAAAAGAATTAAATGTCGATATACTTCGCGCAGGTACTTTTAAGGGAAGAACAAGTCCTTATGCCTTTCAAGGATTAAGAGAAGAAGGCGTAGAAATATTAATTGATATTGGTAAGAAATATAATATACCAGTAGTTACTGAACTAACTAGTATAGAACAAGTTAAAAAGTATGGTAATAAACTAGATATAATTCAAATAGGAGCTAGAAATATGTATAACTATGAATTATTAAAAGAAGTAGGTAAATTAAAGACTACGGTTATATTAAAAAGAGGATTATCTGCAACATATAATGAATGGCTTTTAGCTGCTGAATATATAAAAAATGCAGGTAATGAGAATATAATTCTTTGTGAAAGAGGAATAAGAGGCTTTGAACCTACCACTAGAAACATTCTTGACATAGCGGCAGTTCCTTATATAAAGAAAAATACGAGTTATCCAATTATTGTTGATCCATCTCATGCTACTGGTACAAGATATATGATAAGACCATTATCTATAGCCTCAATAGCAGCAGGTGCAGATGGTATAATGGTTGAGGCTCATATAAGACCTGAAAAGAGTCTTTCTGATGCAGGGCAAACAATAAATATAAGTACATTAAAAGATATAATTAGTGATATAAATAAATATCAAAATATATAATTAATTAGGTGATTAGATGAAAAAAATAAAATTAGGTATAATATATGGTGGTTTATCCACGGAACATGAAGTATCTATTAATTCTGCGAAGAGTGTAATAGATAATTTAGATAAAGATAAATATGATATATATAAAATATATATTGATAAAAAAGGTGAATGGTATAAAGAAGATAATAAAATAGATAATGTCTTTGATTACTTAAGAAGTTTAGATGTTGTCTTTCCAGTTTTACATGGTCTATATGGCGAAGATGGTACTATACAGGGATTATTTGAGTTACTTGGAGTACCTTATGTAGGCAGTAGGGTACTATCTAGTTCTTTAGGTATGGATAAAATATATGCTAAAATGATATTTGATAAAGTAGGAATAAAAAATGCTAAATATATTTATATCAAAAAAGTAGAAGATAAATATATCTATATAGATAATAAATTTAATGAAAAAGAATTATCACTTCAAGATATTGCATTACTTGTAGAATCTGAATTATCACTACCAGTCTTTATAAAACCATCAAGAAGTGGTTCATCAGTTGGAATAAACAAGGCTCATACTAAAGAAGAAATAATTAAATATATTGAATATGCTTCAGGTTTTGATAACAAAATATTAATTGAAGAAAATATTATTGGTAGAGAAATAGAATGTGCTGTATTAGGAAATAATGAGGTAGAGGCTTCGCCACTTGGTGAGATATTACCTAAAGGTGAATTTTATAGTTATAGTGCCAAATATGTAGATGACTCTAAAACAATAATACCAGACGATATAGATAAAGATATTAGTGATAAAATAAGAGAAACTGCAATTAAAGCCTATAAGTCTCTTGACTGCTTTGGACTATCTAGAGTAGATTTCTTCTTAGAAAAAGATACTAATAGAATAATATTAAATGAAATAAATACTATGCCAGGATTTACTACGATAAGTATGTACCCTAAGTTATGGGAAAGTACAGGATTATCTTATAGTGAGTTATTAGATAAACTAATTAGTCTTGCTTTAGAATAGGTAATTATGAAAAAGATAAAAGTAATAATAATGATAGTAACACTAGTACTAGTAATAGGACTAATATATTTATTATATATACTTAATATAATACCACATAGAAAGTATAGTAATAGTGATTTTAATATTAATACTTATATTAGTAGTATAGATAAAGATAATGATGGCATAGATGATCAAACTGATATATTAAATAGTGTTAGAGAATATATAAAGACTAAACCAAAATACAAAAGTAAATATTATAGTACAGGTTATCATAATGATGAATATGGAGTATGTTCTGATGTAGTAGCCTTTGGGCTAAAAGATGCAGGTTATGATTTAAGAGAGCTAGTAAATAATGATATTATAAATAATAAAGAAGATTATAATATTGAAACTATAGATAAAAATATAGATTTTAGAAGAGTAAGAAACTTAAAAGTATATTTTGAAAGAAATAGTATTAAATTAACTACTGATATTAATGATATTTCTTCTTGGCAAGGAGGAGATATAATTATATTTAAAAAACATATTGGTATTGTATCAGATAAAAGAAATAGTAAAGGAATACCATTTATTATCCATCATGCTAATCCATATCAATTACATTATGAAGAAGATATATTAGAAAATAGAAATGATATTATAGGTCATTATAGAGTAAGTTAATGTAATTAAGAAAAAATTAATATAATTATAAGAAAAACTTAAAAAACAATCATTAAAAAACTGGTATAATGTATTTATCAGCTATAATGATTGGTTTTTAATAAGAATTGAGGTAATAATTTATGAAAAAAGAAACAAAGAAAAAAACTAAAAGAAAGATATTAATATTTGTTATTATTTTAGTATCCATTATTTTTATAAGAACTGAATATTATAATTATAAATTTAATCACCAATATAAGAGCACAGAAGAGACTATAAATAATAAAAATATAGATAGTATTAATTATTTAGAGACTTTAGCAAATGAAAATCCAGATATTGCAAAGATTATGAAAAATAAAGATAGTTATCCTAAAATATTATTAGAAATGCTTTCTAGAAATCTTGATATGACTGACTATGTATTAAATTATTTAGATTATAAAGGACAAGTATTTTCTAATGATATAGGTAAAGTTACCAAAGGTAAATATCCATTACTACTTCAATATGATACTAGATGGGGATATGGAATGTATGGTGACGATGTTATTGCAATAAATGGCTGTGGACCAACATCTCTTGCTATGATAATCGCAGGTCTTACTGGTAGAAATGATATTACTCCTTATGATATTGCAACATACTCATATCAAAAAGGTTATTATACTGGTGGTACAAGCTGGAGTCTTTTTACTGAAGGAACCAGTAAATATGGAATTATAGGAACAGAAATACCATTATCAAAGGCTTCAATAATAAATGAATTAGAACAAAACCATCCCATTATTTGTAGTATGAAAAAAGGAGACTTTACAACGACAGGACATATAATTACAATTGTAGGAACAAAGAATAAACAATTTATCATAAATGATCCTAATAGTAGGGAAAGAAGCAATGAACTATGGAGTTATGAAACATTAGAACCTCAAATAAGAAATTTATGGTCGTTTAGACTAAAGTAAATTAAGATAAATATTTTAATAAAACCAAAAATTATACTTGCATATTGTAACCTGATAAGTTATAATATATTTGAGGTGTAAATTTGGTTATAAACGAGAGTACAGCATACAAGAGGGACTATAAAAAAATTATAATTAATAAGCATATGATAAAAGAAAAAGAAAAAATAGAAAATATAAAAAATATTATATTATCTAGTAATAATCTTCAAGAACTATTATGCAGCCCGTATAAAGATATATATTATATTACTAAGAAAAGCGGTAATCTTAAAGAATATTATACCGCAAGAATAAACAGTAAATTGAGATTAATAATGAAACCAGAAGGAGAATATCCTTATAATAATTTAACAATTGATAAAATAGAATTCGTATCAATAGATGATAAACACTATGGGGAGGGATAATAATGCAAGGATTTGGAAGCATGTTAAAAGATTATTTAGAGTACTATAAAATATCACAAACTGATTTTGCAGAAAGATTAGGTATTTCTACTAAACATATGAATGAAATACTAAATGGTAAAACTAATATATCTGAAGAACTTATGTTAGGTATAAGTTTAATTACTGATATAGATGTTAATTTAATATTTTATGTGGAAACTAAAAAGAGAATATATGAGTATTTAAACGAGAAATTTAATAGCGAAAAAGAAATAAATAAATATTTAAATACTTTTTGTATAAATGAAATGGCTAAAAAGAAGTGGATAACATTAAAAGATAGTTCATCATATACCCAAAATGCTATGGATTTACTTGATTATTTGGGTATAGCAAGTTTTGATAATGTTAGTAATTATCTTAATCATAAAATATTATATAAGAAAAAAGAAGATGCTGATATTAATAAAATATATCTATGGATAAAAAGATGTGATAAGAAAATAGAAAAAATAAATATACCAGAATATTTAAGTAGTAACTTAACATTATTATTAAAAGAATTAGAAATTATTAGAAATAAAAAATTTAATGAAGAAGAATTAATAAAACTATTTAACAAGTATGGTATTTACTTAGTTATTGAAGATGCACTAAATGGTACTAAAATAAGGGGCTGTACTATGGTAAAAAATAATAATCCGTGTATATATATAACAAGATATTTTAAAGAAAAAGCTAGTTTCTATTTTACTCTATATCATGAAATAGGACATATTAAAAGTGATTATAATAAATTAAAAAATAAAATAATGGTAAATAATGAAGAAACTAGTGAAAAAGAAATGGATAATTTTGCATTAAATCAAATGATACCAGATAATATTTGGAATAAAGTAAAAATAAATCCATCAGAAAGAGAAAAAATATGTAAAGATAATAATATTCCATTATGTTTCTTATATTCAAGGTTAGCGTATGAAGGAATAATATCATATAAAAGCAAAGAATATAATAATCATAAAGAAATAATATAATTAGATAGTCCTAATACTAGGATTGTCTTTTTTATTAAAAAATGATATACTAAGTACATAAAGTAATAAGGAGAATATATATTATGAAGTTAGAGGAAATTATAGATATTAGTAGAACAGTTGGAAATATTTTATTTAAAAATATTACTTATATATGGGAAGTATTACCTAAGATAGAAGATAATATTATAGATATAGGTAATTCTTTAGATAAAGATAAATATACTATGATTGAAGAAAATATATGGGTAGGTAATAATACTAAGATAGATAAATTATCTACGATAATAGCACCTTGTATAATTGGAGAGAATACTGAGATAAGACCAGGAGCCTATTTAAGAGGAAATGTTATAATTGGAGATAACTGTGTAATAGGAAATAGTGTTGAAGTAAAAAACTCTATTATATTTGATAATAGTCAAATACCACACTTTAACTATGTTGGAGACTCTATACTAGGCTATCATTCTCATCTAGGTGCAGGAGTAATCTTAAGTAACTTAAAGAATGATAAAAGTAATATTGTAATTAGAGGTATAGATACAAATATGATTAAATTAGGATCCATAATAGGTAATAATGTTAATATAGGTAGTAATAGTGTATTATATCCAGGTACTATCATAGGATGTAATACAAGTATATATCCCTTAACAAGAGTAAGAGGAATAATACCAAGTAATAGTATTATGAAAGATGAAAATAACATCATAGAGAAAGGATAAAGTATGAAAAGATTATTTGGAACAGATGGTATACGAGGTATAGCCTACAAAGATATAACTAAAGAATTAGTTATAAAAGTAGCTAGTGCTATAGCTTATATATTTAATAAGGAAGATAAAGGCATTAAAGTTATAATAGGAAATGATGGAAGAGAATCTGCTGATATGATATTAAGTACATTAAAAGAAGAACTATTATCATATGGTATCTCAGTATTAGATGCTGGTTTAATACCAACACCAGGTATATCATATCTAGTAAAATATTATAATTATGATTTAGGTATTATGATTAGTGCTTCACATAATCCTCATGAATATAATGGTATTAAAATATTTGACAAAGAAGGAGCTAAAATATCTGATAATTTAGAATCTGATATTGAAGACTTAATATTTAATAATATAAAATATTCTAGTACTAAAAGAGGCATAATTTTAGATAATAGAGATGTAATAAAAGATTATGGTAATCATTTATTAGCTTCATTAAATAAATATAATAATAATGTTAATTATAATAATTTAAATATAGGAATAGATGCCTCTAACGGAGCTTCATCTAAACTATGTGAATATATCTTTCCTAAATTAGGAGCTAGGTATCATATAATAAATAATGCTCCAAATGGTACTAATATTAATAATAATTGTGGTTCTACTCATCCAGAAGTATTAAGTAGTTATGTCATTAATAATAAATTAGATATTGGTATAGCATACGATGGTGATGCTGATAGAGTAGTATTCATAGATGAACTAGGTAATATAATTAATGGAGATTATATATTAGCTATCATAAGTAATGATCTAAAAAATAAAAATAGATTAAATAAAAATACTATCGTAGGTACAATACTAAGCAATCTAGGACTATTAGAATATTGTAAGAATAACAATATAGAATTTATAACTGCCAAAGTAGGAGATAAATATGTCTATGAATACTTAAGAGATAACAATCTCACACTAGGTGGTGAAGAAGCAGGTCATATCATTCTAAAAGATTACTGTAGTACTGGAGATGGTCCACTTATTTCATTAATTATGTTATCTATTCTTGCCAGTAGTAATACACCTTTTAGTAATTTAACTAAGATTATGCATAAATATCCTGAAGTACATATAAACATTAAAGTAAATAGTAAAAATGATTTTACTACTAGTAACATAATTGAAGATAGTATTAAAGAAATAAGAAATAATCTTAATGGTAACTATAGGTTGGTAGTAAGACCATCAGGTACTGAACCATTAGTTAGAATTATAATTGAAGGTGAAGATCCTAAAGTACTCGAAAAGTCTTCAAATAAAATAAAAAGTATCATCAAAAATTTAAATATGGAGGTATAATATGGCTACAATTAAAGACTATTTAAAATACTATAAAAGTATTTCTTTTAAAGATAATAAATTAAATATAAATGACGTTATAATATTTACAGAACTATCTTATATAGATTGGAGTAATATAGTACCTACGGGTAACAACAAAATAACTTTAAAAGAAGCTTTTACTACTTATCAAGAATTTAAAAAAGGCATCTATCTAACTAGTTTTATGAAAGAGAATATTAGTAATCTAAAAGATATTTATAATAGTAATAGATATAAAGATATTTATCTAAGTAATTATAGGAAACTAGTTGATAATGAAAAACAATTTGGAGCTATTACTATTCATTTTGCTGATAAAGTATTTATATCTTTTATGGGTACTAATGGTACAGTAATAGGTTGGAAAGAAGATTTATCACTTGCTTATAGTTTCCCGGTAGTAGCTCAAGAGTACGCTATTAACTATTTAGAGGAAGTTATTACTCCAAACGATAATGAAATATATATCGGAGGCCATTCTAAAGGTGGTAATCTTGCTATGACATCTGCGATGTATACTAAAGAAGATATATTTAATAGAATAAAAACTATATATAATTTAGATGGCCCTGGTTTTAGAGATAAAGAATATACAAGTAGTAACTTCAGGAAAATACTACCAAAACTACAAGTATATGTACCAGAAGACACCATAGTAGGTATGCTTCTAAATACTTCAAATAATAAATACATAGTAAAAAGTACTACAAGAGGAGTACTAAGTCACGATGTCAATTCGTGGCAGTGTTTTGGAGAGTTTCTAGAAAAAGGAAAACAATCTAAATTAAGTATTACTATTGATAATAGAATTAAATCTTGGTATAAAAACTATAACGATAAAGAAATGGAAAAAATGATAAATGCTATATTTAATATTCTAGAAAATAATAATATCAAAGAGTTTAAAGAAATAAAAAAATTAAAATGGAATCAAATAGTAAAAATAATTAATGAAGTAAATGATATAGATAGTGCCACTAAAAAGTTATACTTAGATACTATTAAGGATTTAATATGGGTAAATACTAAGTAATTTGCAAATTAAATAGTTTTGTAGTATAATATCTCTCACTTAAGAGGGGATATTATGAATAAATTAAATGAATTAAATAAATATGTCTATGAAGAATATAAACATTTACCCAATAGAGAGGAGTTATCTATACCTCTTCTTATTTCTTCAAATGATGATTATACCAATAATTTAGAAAGAAGAGTGTTATATATCGGTCAAGAGACCAATTGTTGGATGAATTATGATGATAGTGACTATTTACCTGATGTAGATGTAATTGAAGATAGATATTTTAATTTTTTAAAAGATGGGGCTAGAAATAGAGACTTCTGGATATTTATAAGAAATGTTCTAGAACTTCAAAGAGAAGACTTATTATCAAATGTTATTTGGAATAATGTCTTTATTGCGGGTAAAAGAAGAAGTATGGGTCATCCTGAAACAAATGATAAACTAGAAGATTTAAGTATGGAATACTTATTTGAAATAACAAAGATATTTAATCCAGAACATATTATCTTTGTATGTGGTCCTACTAATCCTTATTATAGAGTAGTAACCAAATACTTAAAAGAAATTAATTCTAAGTTAGTTTATGATTATCCAACTCCTGATAAATTAGTGATAAATGATGATAGAGTCATTTGGACTTATCATCCTGCATATCAAAATAGAATTCATAAAAAAGATGAAGTATTAACTAAAGTAAGAAGTTTAGTTAACACTAGATAAAGAAGAACAGTAAAGTTCTTCTTTTAATCTATAATATAAGCAAACAAATGTATGAAAATATATTGACATTAATAACTCTATATGATATATTTAATTAGCAGTAAGAAATAAGTCTATATATCAAATTAATATTAGGCATATAGTATCTGCTTATATATAATAGACTCTATATTAAGACTTAGAATAAGGCTTAATATAGCAGTGCGAGACTTAATTTATTAAGGCTCAAACTTAATAAAAATAATATATTGTTTAATATTAATAATTATGATAAAATACATAAAGAAGTGGGTGATAACTATGTTTGAACTAATATCAAAATATAAACCAGCTGGAGATCAACCTGAAGCTATTAAAGAATTAGTAGAGGGTATAAAAGAAGGTAAAAGAGATCAAGTATTACTAGGAGCTACTGGTACAGGTAAAACATTTACTATAGCAAATGTTATAGCAAGTGTAAATAAACCAACTCTAGTTCTTGCCCATAATAAAACTCTCGCAGGTCAACTTTATGCTGAATTTAAAGAATTATTTCCAAATAATAAGGTAGAACTATTCATTAGCTACTACGACTATTACCAGCCTGAAGCTTATGTACCTAGTTCAGATACCTATATAGAAAAAGATTCATCAATAAATGATGAAATAGATGAATTAAGACATAGAGCTACATCAAGTTTAATATCTAGAAATGATGTCATAGTGGTAGCCTCAGTATCATGTATATATGGAATAGGTGAAGTAGAAGAATATCGTAAAAAGATGTTAACTCTTAATGTTGGCGATACCATTCCAAGAGATGATGTATTAAAAAAATTAGTAGAAATGTTATATGAGAGAAATGACTTTGATTTAAAAAGAGGTACCTTCAGAGTAAGAGGAGACTCTCTTGAAATAATACCAGCTAATGAAAGAACTAATGGTTTATTAATTGAGTGGTTTGGTGACGAAATAGATCGTATTAGTGAAGTAGATACTGTAACAGGACATATTCTAAAAGATAAAAAGACAGTCTCTATATTTGCAGCATCACACTTTGTTACTGATGAAGAAAAACTAAAGATAAGTATCGATAGAATACTAAAAGAAAAAGATGAAAGAGTAAAATACTTTAAAGAAAATAATAAATTAATTGAAGCTCAAAGAATAGAAGAAAGAGTTAACTATGATATGGAAATGCTTTCTGAAACAGGTTTCTGTAGAGGTATTGAAAACTATTCTAGACATATTGCTCTAAAAGAAGAAGGAGTACCACCATGTACCCTAATAGATTTCTTTCCTAAAGATTTCTTACTTGTAATAGATGAATCCCACGTAAGTATTCCTCAGGTAAGAGCTATGTATAATGGTGATAGAGCAAGGAAAATGAACCTTGTAGACTATGGCTTTAGACTACCTAGTGCTCTAGATAATAGACCTCTTAAATTTGAAGAATTTGAAAGTAAACTAAATAACGTTATATATGTTAGTGCTACTCCTGGTGATTATGAACTAGGAAGAACAGGTAACCACTATATTCAGCAGATTATTCGTCCAACAGGACTACTTGATCCAAAAATTGAAGTAAGACCTACTAAAAACCAAATAGATAATTTACTTGAAGAAATAGAAAAGAATAATAGTGCTAACGAAAGAACAATTATTACTACCCTTACTATTCGTATGGCGGAAGAGTTAACTAACTATTTAAAGAGTTTAGATATAAAAGTAGCTTATCTACATAATGAAGTAAAATCATTAGAAAGATTAAAAATAATAAGAGACTTAAGACTTGGTAAGTATGATGTTCTCGTGGGTATTAATTTGTTAAGAGAGGGCCTAGATATACCTGAAGTATCTCTAATAGCCATTATGGATGCTGATAAACAAGGCTTCCTTCGTAGTACTAGAAGCCTAATCCAAACTATCGGAAGGGCTGCGAGAAATGCTAAAGGTAGAGTAATAATGTATGCTGATACTATATCTGATAGCATGAATGAAGCCATTACTGAAACAGAAAGAAGAAGAACTATTCAGGAAGAATATAATAGAGTACATAATATTGTACCAAAGACAATTATCAAAGAGATACCTGAAGTAGTATCAAATGAAATAGAAGTAAAACCAAAGAAAGAAAAGAAACTAACTAAAGAAGAAAAACTATCTATGATTGAAGACTTAACTAAAGAAATGAAAGAAGCTGCTGGTAACCTAGACTTTGAAAGAGCAATGCAGCTTAGAGATATAATATTTGAATTAGAAAGTGAATAATACTTTCTTTTCTTTCTTTTAGCAGCCAAATATTAACCAAAATCCCAAACATATAAGCGTAGCATATTCAAGTAGTAATATAAATACATTACCAAAACACGGAGCAAATAAAGTAATTAACATTTGATAAAAAGTAATAATCATAAGAATGATAACCATAACAAGAAAGAATAGTTTCCATCCAGCACACAACCTAAAAAAATTAAAAAAGTTATTAAACATTACTATCACCTATAATAGTTTATGAGTAACTGATTTATTATGTTAATTATATTGAAAAAAAGAACAAAATATGGTAATCTTATATATAGATAGAGGGTGTAAAAAATGAAAAATAGAAAAGGATTTACACTAATAGAATTATTAGCAATAATTTTAATAATAGGTATTGTACTTTCGGTTACCACAGTAGGAATTATTTCATCGATAAATAAGTCAAAAGAAAGTGCTAAAGTCATTTCCTATACAGGATTTAAATCATCAGTATTTACTTATGCTGAAGAATTTAAAAGAGATGATATATACTGGAACAAGATGGATGATACCACAGTTTATGCCTGTACTACAGTTAGAGCATTAAAGAATAAAGGCTTCTTTGATGACAATGCCATTATATACGATAATAATAAAAAAGAACTTGACGATTCATCTTATGTAATGGTTACCAAAAACAATATTACATATACATTACTAGATGTAATAACAGACAGCGATAAATGTAACGATAATTTTGATGTAAAAGTAACTTTTACCCCTAGCGGTGATATTGGATATGATAATTGGTATAAAAATCTAAATATCAATTATTTAGTTGATATAAATGATAAATCAAAAATTGATAATATGAGTTATCATCTAAAAGTAGATGGTAAAGAAATCACTAGAGAAACATCAAGTGATTTTACAAAAGATATCAAAGTTAATAAAGAAGGTAAAAAAATAAATCTCTGTGTTGTTTCAGAAAGTCTAAATGGAACTGTTAAAGAAAATTGTAGTGACACCTACAAACTTGATATGACTAAGCCAAATAAACCAAGCTTTGCCTTAGATGATAGCGGTAACATTACAATCAAAGATGGTATAGATAGCCTATCAGGAATCAAAGAAACCCTAGCAAGCTTTATTAATGGTAATTTTAGTGATAAAAATGACATTCTTAATAAATTAAATAGTTATTATGGAGATAGTTATAATGTTTATGCAGTAAGTATGGATAATGCTAAAAACTATAGCGATCCATCCTATGCCATATACACTGTTAAATCTAGCTTAAATGGAAAAGTAACATATCACAGTGATACCACTGGATATAAATGTTCTCTCAATGGAGTTACCTATAAAACAATGAGTGAAGCCCAAAATGCCTGCAAGAAAACAGAAACAATAAATGCTACCAAAAATGAATATTATACATATAGTTGTCCTAGTGGTTATACATGCAGTAATGGTACATGTAATAGTAGCAGTAAATGTACTAAGACAGTCTCTAAAACACCAGATAAAGTATATTACTGTGAACACAATAAAACATATCAAAGTAGTAGTACATGTAGTTATAGTGGTGAAGAATTAGCCTCTACTAACTTATATTGTGTTTCGGGTGGTAGTAGTTGTTCAGAAAGTAGTTATTACTATTGTAGTTCCGGAGAATTACATGGTAGTTATTGTTACAAATATGGACAATACACTCCAGCATCATCAAGCTCTGGATGGAATTCTTACCAAAGTGGTTATTGTAGTATGTACTGTGAAGGTCCAGGAAATGGTCAAGGCATCAGAAACTGTTCTAGTGGAGTAGTAAGCTGTAGCGGTTTAGGACAAAACTATAGTTGTACAGCAAGTGATGGTAGTGTATTAGGTGGAAGTAAATATTGTACAAAAACAGTATTATATACTTGGAGTAGAAGTGCCAATATTGGTACAAAAAAATCATGTACTGAATTAGGAAAATATAAAGAAAATGGTTACGCCGGATGTAGAAATAATTACTCAACAGGCAGCAGTACAACCAAATTCAATTATAGTCAAGGCTTTTCTTGCAGTGGTTCTGGTACAAAAGAAGGAACCCTAAGTTGTACTTATAGCGGTTACACTCTTTCCAATGAAAGAAAATATATAATAGATTCAAATGGTAATGATGCCTGCAGTCAACCACTTAAAGTATATAATGGAAGTTATTGTAATACTGCCAAATATCATGAAACACACACAAAATGTACTCCAGGAAAAACATCAAAAGGAGGAGCTTCAACAATATATACTAGAACATGTGTAAATAATAATCCACCAGTTAAATATTATTGTTCCTTAACCGATAGTTATAATAGTTCTAATTCTTGTTCTAAGACATACACAGAAGGTGTAATTGCTACTAAAAATGTTAGCTATTCTTGTCCTAGCGGTTATACAATGAATAGCAATAATACCTGTAGTAAAACCACAAATGGTACTATTTCAACATTAAAAGATAATTATTATACTTGTGCATTATTTAGTGGTAAAAAATACAATGATGAAAAAACTGCCAGCAGTGCTTGCACCAATTATTGTGAAAATAATCTTAAGTACTATTCAAAGAAAAATAAATGTGTAAGCTTAAAAGGAGAGTAACTATGAAAAAAATATTATTAACCCTAGCGGTACTATTATTACTTACAGGTTGTGGAAGTACTAAAGAAATAGAAAAAAATATTACTAGTGACAATATTGTAAAAGAAGAAGTAATAGATAATGTTACTGTTAAAGTAGACAAGTTTTATTACAAAGAAGGATATACCACAATGAACTTAATTATCAAAAATAACAAAGAAGAAAGTATATATATAGATACATATAAAGTAAATTTATATGATAAAGAAAATAATCTAATTGGAGTTTTTAATCCTAAGTTTGATAATATTATTAAAAGTAAAGAAGAAGTAAATCAAATGTTTAGTATTGAAGGAGATTATCAAAATACCGATAGAATAAGTTTTGAATTTAATTTATAAAAAAGAATAATTTTATTCTTGAACTTGTCAATAAAAAGTAGACACTAAAAGAATATTATTTAAACCCTAGTTGAGTTTTATAATCAATTGGG
>CAKOLH010000019.1 GCA_934096105.1 uncultured Bacilli bacterium
TAGGGGATTAGTTAAATGGTATAATAATGGTCTCCAAAACCACTGTTGGGAGTTCGATTCTCTCATCCCCTGCCAATTTAATTATAATTTGTTTGTTTAATATAAATTTATTTTTGAGGAGGGAAAAATAAAATGTCACTATACGATTGCTTAAAATGTTGGGAAGTGCCTTGCGTTTGTGGATATGAATATAAACAACGTTATAATAGTCCTGAGGAAATGGCTAATTTTCTTGTTGAAATTTTAGGATATAGATCACAAGAAGAAGTTAATATGATTATTCAATTATTAAATGCGAAGGTTCAAGATGCTGTTTTTACCGAAAATGAACCAGTGCAAGTTAAAAATAAACATTTAAAACGATAATTTTTTATTCAAATATTAATTATTTAACGAACTATTATTAGTTCGTTTTTTGTTATTTGAAGTTATATTTATATAGATATTAAAAGAGGATTTATTTACCCTGTTTTTTCAACAACTTATATATTATTTTACTGAAGTATATAAAATTCTTTTTCAATGTTATTCATCTCTTTAATAATTTTATTATGGCTACTCATTATTTTATCATCAATATTATATTTATTTAACCAATTAAAGAACTTTTCATTTTTAGTTAGTTCTGTCAAATCTATACGATATTTGCCATACTTAAATTTTACTTTTTCTTTAAAACTATTTATGAATTCTTCAAAAGCCTTTTCAGATACTAATTCTTCAAGGTCAATATAATCTCCTGTTACTAATTCTAAGATATCAGCTGTTTCGGCATTGATATAACTATAACCATTTAAGCATTCATATGATAGTTCTTCTAAAATTAACTCAAAATGAAAGAATTCTATTATTGAAGTTATTGTTTGATATTCTTTCTCACTATTTGTTTTTGATAAATAGTTTTCTAATATTTCATATATAAAATATTTATTAAATGATTTTTTATCATTTTTTTGAAAATATTCATAAAATACATTTAAATCTTCAAAATATTCAAAATCTACTTCTGATGGTAACATTAATATACTTATTAATTTATTATAAAAGTCTTCTTTATCTTTTTCATATAAATAAGAAATATATAATGATAAGCAATATGCTTGTAGTTCTTTTGTAGCAAAACAATACCACTCTTCTTCTCTTCTAAATAAGGATGTATCTAATAATTTAAAGACTTCTTTTTTATTTATTTTTGAGTATGACAACATTTCAAGTATATCGTCTTTTTTAAATATTGGTTTATTGTTTATAAATAGTAGATATGCTAATGTTATCATTATATATTGTGAACTTTTAATATTCATTGTTATTGTTGGCGCAGTTATCAATATTTTGTAAAAATCTTCTTCAACATTTGGAAAGCTATGATATGTTTTATAAAATTGAATTAATATATCTGTTGATTCCTTTGTATCTTTAAAATTTTTTAGATACTTATTTTTGTTTATATATTTTTTTAAATCTTGTATTTCTTCTTCTGATAAAATATTTTTTATATATTTATTAAAATCTATTAGCATACTTTTATTTATTTTTAATTCTTTTACCATTATTTTTTCATTTATATCATAATTACTTTCTAAACTTTCTTTATGCATTATATCTTCTTTGTCATCATAATATGATTTTGGTATGGCATCATAATAATCTATAACATCTAACATTTCATCATCATCTTTATAAAAATTATATAATTCTGTATCTAGTAGACAATATAGATTTCCAAGTGATTGATACATCTCATTATAATAATAATATTGTAAATCGTAATATATCATATCTTTGTATAATTCTGTTAATCTCTGTTTGTTATCTAAGCCAATGGCTTTTATTTCTTCTTGAAATTCTTTATTTTTTAGTAATAAATTCAATTCATATGTATGTTCAATATTTTTATAATATATATTTACATATTCCTTTTTGTTTATATTTATATATTTTTTTATTTTTTCATATAGTCGCAATAATTCAGAAAGGTTATCTTCATATATGTATGTTCTATCTTTATTATCTAGAGCATTAATAATTTGATTATATTTTTCTATGATTAGTTCTACTACTTCTTTATCTAAATTGTCTATATTGCATAGCTTTAATAACTTATATATTAACTGTTCTTCACTAGTCATATTGTAATATTCTATCGTATCATAGAATGTCCCTATTATTATACTGAGATTATCTATATCACTAATTAATTTTTCTTTTATAGTTTTATATGAATTTGGTAATAATGGGAGTTTCCAGAAATTATCTTCATCTTTTAAGAAAAATATTATTTGATTAAAATATGTTAAGTTATTTATTATATCAAATTCAAACTCTTTAAAATTATCTTTACAGTCATATAAATAATCGATTATTGAATTGTTTATAAAATCTATGACTATACCTTTATTATTGATATAATAGGTTCTAATAAAGTTTTTTTCTAACTGAGATATAATGTTTTCTAAGTTATAATTACTGTAATTTTTATTTGATGAATTTATTATATTTAAATATGCTTCTTCCAAATCTTTTAGCAGTATTGGTGGTTCTATGGTAAGCATTAAATATAATAATAGTTGTGCTTCTTTAGTTTGCTTTTGATAAACTTCATCTAAAAAACTTATTGGTGAATCCAATGTTTCTATTAAGTATTCTAAGTACTTATATTTAGTTACCTCTAAATGAAAATCGCTATTTATGTACATTTCTATTATTCTAGGATTAAAGTTATTATGTTTAATTATCATTTCGGGATTTTCTAAAATATATTCTATATAACTATAATTTATATTTGATGTGGATAAGTATTTATAAAGTATTTTGTATCTTAAGTTTAGACTTATTTTTTTTATATCTAGAAGGTATTCTTTATTGCCTAATATTCTTTTTAAATCATTATCTACTTGTTTTATTATGTAATCCCTTGAAGTTATTACTAATATTTTATTATTTGTTTTTGATATTTTATCAACAAAATTAATAAACTTGGTATTTTCAATATGTGAATAGTTTTTATCTTTGAATGATGATCCCCAGTAATCATCTAAGAAGAAAATCTGTTTACCATCTCTTTTGTAAACTTGATTGGCTTTATCTATCTCTTTTGTATATATTAATTCATAGTCTTTAATAATATAATAACTAACTATTGCTCTACCTAAAGATGTTTTTCCTATACCAGGATTACCTGTTATTAAGATAACTCTATCATTTTCTAGATTACTAATTATTGTAGAAAAATTTTCTGGTATAACATAGTTTTTCATTGATTGTTTTACTTTTTCTAATTCATCAAGAGATTCTTCATAAATAGAATGGTTTACTACATTGCTCATTTCTTTTAAAAAGGTATTTGCACTGTTAAACCATAAACTTGGATAATTTAATTCTATTTTTTTATATTTTTCTTTAGTTAAATATTTATTTAAATCATCTTTGGATATTATGTCATCAGAGTTTTTGATATATGGGGATAATAACTCTATTATTTTAGGCTTTTGAGTTTTACTTATTGTGCTACTTGTTATTAGTATGTATCTGTCTGGGTTTAGTTTTTTAATTTTAGCAAGTTCACTGCTCTTTAAAACTTTTAGTAAATCTTTAAAATTTTCAGTCCTTTTTGCTTGAACTATTGTTGTAATACCATTTTTTGTTTTTTTATAGGCATCAATACCTAAATCTTTGCCTTCAGAAAAAACTTCAAAATGTGTTTTTTCTCTTGTATCAATAATATCAACAGCAAATCTTTGAAATTCATGTGGTTCCATTTGATTGTGGAAATCATATTTAGGCATAATTATCCCTCCTGAATATATTTTACCAAAAAATGGTAATTATGAAAATACCTAAGTTTTCTTCTTAGGTACGGGGTCATAAGTGTATTTCTTTTTAGAAAATGGATTACATTTTAATAGTCTTTTTATTCCTAGGTATAATCCTTTTATTAAGTCATGAGTTTCTAGGGCTTCGATCATGTAGTTTGAGCAAGTGGGAATAAACTTACAACTATCATGAGATTTAAAAGGTATACTCTGATATTTTTTAATTAGTTTTATTAATAATTTCTTCATATAAATCACGAAATTATTTTAACATAATAGTTTTTATTTGGCAACACTACTTGATAGTGATGATATTTTATTTAGTCTTTTTAATGATACTATGAAGCTTTGATAATCGGCAGTTATTGTTCCTAGAACATTGAAATTATTTATTATATTATCATAATAACTATATATTAAGAGAATGGTTCCTATTTCTATCATGCCTGTTTTTACTAAATATACTGAATAAAAAATGATAAAATATCTAGATAGTTCTATAACACCTAGAACGGTGTAAATTATACCTTGAATTATAACATTATAGTTATAGTTTGCTTTTAAGTAGGCTTTGTTATCTTTGGTAAATAAATTTATAATGCTGTTGGTATTATTTTTTTTATTTGATAGAGATGAATATAATTTATGTAGCATTATTGTTTTACTGTCTAAAGTAGCCTTTCTCTTAATATTTAGATCTTGAACTTTTTTACCTGATTTAAAATATACTATTACCATTAATATTGATATTATGACAGTAATGGAAAATATTATGAAATTAAAACTTAGAAAATAAGCATATATTACAAAGAATTCTATTACTTGAAATATTCTTGTTACTAAGTTACAAAAAAAATTACATATTATATCTATATCATTATTTAAGATATTGGTATATTCTCCGAGATTTATTCTGTTTATGTTGTCTGTTTCTGATATTGTTTCTAATGTATATTCATTATATAGTTTATTATATAGTCTAAACCATGTTTTTTGATTTAGATATGACCAATAATAATAAAATATAGTAAGAAGAGCCGTTATTATTATTAGATAATACCCTACTTTATAATTAGAACTAGTTACTTCATTTACTGTTTTACTCCAAAAAACTGGTATTATTAAGGCTAAACCTTGAATAAAAAGAGAAGTAATTGTTTTTAAAATTACTTCTTTTTTGGCTCTTTTTAATATTTTTTTGGTATTAGAGAACATATTAATCCTCCTTTATAATGACTCCTGTCATACTACTATCTATGTTGTGATTTATAGCATCATCTTTATTTATATGGAAAGATGTAGCATAGGAATCCGCTATTTTGATATGAACATTATCTAAAATAGTATCTCCTACTTTTACTTTTACTATTTCATCTTCATAGAACTTATCTTTATCTCTAGTATTAATATGGATGTGTCTATTGGCAATTATACATATATTTTTTCTTGTTATTTGTCCTTTTGGTCCTATTATTGTTATTTCTTCAGAATTATCTAAATCTTTTGAATTTCTTACTGGAGGATTAATACCAAAATATTCTTTATCAGAATTTAATACTTCAACCTGAGTATAACTTCTTATTGGTCCTACTACTCTTACTCCTTCTTTTATATTTTTGGCTGTTTTTAGTGTTACTGTTTCATTAGCGGCATATTGACCTGGTTGGTCTAAATCATTTCTTTTAGTTAATTCGTAATTATTGCCAAACAAAATATTTACATCTTCTCTAGTTAAATGAGCGTGTCTATTTGATATTCCTATTCTTGTATTCATTTATACATCACCTCATTTTCATTATAAAAACTTTTTTGTTTATTGTAAACTTCTATTCTTGTATTTGACATTATTTTTAGTTATATCGTCAAATGTACATCATATATTTAATTAGAGGTGAAAATATATGAATAATGGTGGTTATTATCAAAATCCTGTTTTTCCTGGAGTAGGACTTAATAACAATACTGTTCCTAATCAGCAATCAATTCCTAGTTATGAACAAACACAAACTATGGTTAATCCACTTACTTCTGAACAATCATATATAGAAAATATTTTAAGATTAAATAGAGGTAAGAAAGCAAAACTTCATGTTACTGTACCTGGTTCTACTTTATGGCAGGATAGAGTTTTTGAAGGTATTATAGAGCAGTCCGGTAGAGATCATGTAATCATGTCTAATCCTAATACTGGAGAATGGTATTTAGTGCTTATGATTTACCTAGACTTTGTTACTTTTGATGAACCTATTAACTTTATAAAAGATTTTAGTTAAAGAATAATACTTCGGTATTATTTTTTTGACATATTAACACTTGAAAAAGATATAGTTTTTTGATATAATTTTTTTAGGATGTGACAATATGGAAAGTTTATTAATTATTGTTTTGGTTATAATTGTTATTATTTGTGCTATGGTTATTTTTTATGCTACTATATATAATAAGTTTCAAGACTATGTTATAAGAATAAATGAAGTTGAATCTATTATTGATAATTGTCTTAGAAATAAGTATGATTTAATCAATAGGGCTATTCCTATTGTTAAAAGTAGTATTGAAAAAGATGAAGTGGTTTTTGATGATATAGTTAAATTAAGAAGCAGAAAAATTGGCAATTTTGAACTATATAGAATATTAAAAAAGGCCTCTATTGAATTAGAGGGGCTTAAAAATACTTATCCTGAAATTGATAAGAGTGATGAGATCAAGAAAATTATTAAGGAAATAAAAGATATTGATGCTAAAGTAGATAATTCTACTGATTATTATAATGATAATATTACTACATATAACACTTTAATTAAGAAGTTTCCTTCTAATATAGTGGCTATGCTTTGTAAATATAAAGAAAAACTATTCTTTGATAGAAAAGATATGAGTGATGAAGACTATGATGATTTTAAATTATAGTCTTTTTTATTTAGTAAATAGTGTTATTATTATATCTAAGGTCATTATTAAATAAAATAAATATGTAGCTTCTTTTGGTATTAACTTTATTATTTTATCAAAGAATGGTTTTAAGACGTAGATAATTAATGTTCCTAATAATCCCCATAATGGTATATATTCAAGACAAATATATTTTCCAATGTGATATGGTTTGTCATGATAGTTCCACATTTCTGTATTGAATATTAATTTACATAGATAGCCAGATAATAGTTCTACTGAGGTTAAAATAAATGCTAAAATTATAAAAGATAATATTATTTTTAATACTTTATTACATTTTATTTTGCTTAAAATATATTTATCTGTTAGTGTTAGGGCTATTCCTCCAAGACCATATACTAGGGTTATAGGGCCATACAAAACTCCGCTTACTCTTGATGGTTCTGTTATTTTAAATAGTGTACTTTCCATAAGGAAACCTAGCAGTCCATATAATAAAAATGAATTTAAATAGTACATAATATTGTCACCAATATTAAGATATCCTATTTAAATTCATTTATGCTTATTTTACTGTAAAATCTATTTCTTTAATATTATTTTCTCTTAGGAATTTATTAGTACGAGAAAATGGTCTACTTCCAAAGAAACCATAATTACAAGAAAATGGTGATGGATGAGATGATTCTATTATTAAATGTTTTGGATTTGTTATTAAGTTCTTTTTACTTTTGGCAAAGTTACCCCATAGTATAAATACTACTGGAGTATCTTTTTCATTTATTTTCTTTATGATAGCATCAGTAAAATTTTCCCAGCCAAGATTTTTATGTGAAGCAGGTCTATCTTTTTCTACAGTTAGAACGGTATTTAAAAGTAATACTCCTTCTTTAGCCCAGCAAGTTAAATCGCCTTTAGTACTTATTGGTATATTTAAATCACTATTTAATTCTTTGTATATATTTTGAAGTGATGGTGGTAATTTAATTCCATCATTTACTGAAAAGGCTAGTCCATTGGCTTCACCTACTCCATGATATGGATCCTGTCCTAATATTACTACTTTTACATCGTTATAATCTGTTAGTGATAAGGCTCTTAGTATGTAATTTTTAGGAGGAAAGATAGGTCTTTCTTTATAGGCTTTGTTTATATATAATACTATTTTCTTAAAATAATCTTTTTGATATTCTTCATTTAGGATATTATCCCAACTATTTCCTATTAACTGCATATTAGTCACTTCCTCATTGTAAATCTTCAGTTGTTGGACATTTTTTTTCAACATTCTTATTTTTATCTGTATCTTCGGTTATTTCATATGTTACTTTAAAATTATCAGCTACACTTTTTGTTATTATTATTCCACAAGCATTTAGACCCTTATCTTTGTTATCATCTTTAGTATTATCTTCTTTGTTTCTTGGATCTTTAACAATCAAGTCGCCTGAGTCATCTGCGGGTACTTTTAATATACCAGTATTGGCAAGAGCTCCTATTGTGGTAGTAATGGTATTGCCATTTATAGTGCAGGCATAATCTTCTCCATACTTGCTTTTATCACTTAAATCACCATACTCACATTCTTGATAGTATGTCTCTGCAGCTGTCTTAATATTACCTATAAGTATTTTATATGATGAGTCTCTACTGGCATTTATCGAATCTAAAATACTAGGCATAGCTAGTAGTAGTACAACTCCTAATATTACTATTACAGCAAGTAATTCTATTAATGTAAATCCTTTTTTATTCATTTATACCACCTTTTCTATATATTTATTGTATCATAGTTTAAGTATTTTGAGTATACTTTTCTTTATATTTATTTATTACTAGTCAAATGGCGGTAGGGCTTTTATAGTTTGATATGGTTGATATTTTTATTGAGACAATTAATTTGGCTCAAATAAACACTAAAGAGACTATATTTATATAGGCTCTTAGTGAACATAATATATTATACTTTATCTTTGGCTAAGATTATGTCATCTCCTATTTTGGCTATTTGACTCCAATCAAGTTCATACTCTTCTCTTGAAAACCTTTTTCCTCTTTTTTCCTCAAGTATTAACGACTTTACTACACCAGTATTATCTACAATTACATCTATTATCAAACCTAATCTTTTACCTGTAGACATATTTATTATTTCTTTTGTTTGTAATTCTGATAATCGCATTATATCACCTATAAAAATATATGTTTATTTATATAAAAAGAGTACTATCTTTTTAGCACTCTTGCATATTTTCCATTATATTTTTTACCATAGCTATCTTTAATGTAATTATTCATTAAATCTAATTTTGATTCAATATCTTTAACTAAGGCTATTTGAGCCCTTGCGCGATATAAGTTTTGTTTATCATAATCTGTTTTGAAATAAGTATCACCATTTATATAATCGTTTAAGAATCTTATAGCTAATTCTAATGTTATTATTCTTACACCCTCTGCCATTAAGGATAGTTCTTCATAAGTTAAACTATCTGACATTTCACTTAAATAGCCATCAGTATAGGCTTTAAATAAATCTAAGTCTAATCTTACTTTAAATAAATCATGTTCATCCTCTTTAGCAGTACAAGCTGTTGACCTTACTCCATCTCCATAGTCAAATAACATACTACCCGGCATAACAGTGTCTAAATCTATTACCGCTAGAAAATCACCAGTATTTTTATTCATCATCACATTATTTACTTTCGTGTCATTATGTGTTACACGATATGGCATTTCATCAGTACCTAAGTCATCCATTATTAGTGAGCAAATATCTTCACGCATAAGAATAAATACTATTTCATTTGCCACTTCTTCTACTCTGCCTTCAGAGTCTATCTTAATATCATCCATTAATTTATCATATCTTTTCTTGGTATCATGGAAATCTTTGATAGTCTCCTCAAGTTTAGACATTGGATAATCTTTTAATAATTTTTGAAAATTACCAAAAGCTTTACCTGTATTATAAACTATTTGCTTATCTTGTGATTGATCATATGATATGGCATTTTCTATAAACTCATAGATGCGATAATATTTTCTTGTACCAGTTTCATCATTAACATAACATAGTGATTTATTATCTTTAGTCTTTATTACTTCAAGTACTTGATGAGTAGTATCACCATTTTTTATCATTTGTCTTTTTAAATAAGTGGTTACACCTTCAATATTCTTCATTAATTTATATGGTTCAGTGAAGACTGTGGTATTTATTTTTTGAATTAAATATTTTTTTTCACTTCCATCTTCTCTTTTAAATGTTGCTACGAAGGTTTTGTTTATGTTACCTGAATTATTCTCTGTAACATTTATTAGTTCACCTTCGATATTAAATTTATTTAGTATTTCTTTAATCATTACATAACCCTCCTAGTTAATTGTATCATACATTAGATGGTTTTGTAACTATTTTATATATTTTTTTAAATTATTTATGGCATTTTTTTCTATTCTTGATATTTGTGCTTGGGATATTCCGAGCTCTTCCGCTATTTCCATTTGGGTTTTGCCAATGATAAAGCGTTCATTTAAAATGTTTACTTCTCTATCTTTGAGGTTATTCATGGCTCTTTCTAAGGCGAGCCTGCTATCAAGTCCATATTCTTCTTCTTTATTTGCTATTTGATCATATAGATATATGGTATCGCCTCCATCATTATATATTGGTTCATACATACTTACTGGGTCTCTTAGGGAATCTAAGGCCTCTCGTATGTCGTATTCTGTTACATTAAGTATTTTAGCTATTTCGGCATTTGTTGGTTCTTTACTACCTACCGCTAGTTCTTCTTTTAGTTTTAAAGTTTTATAGGCTAAATCTTTAATACTACGTGATATCCTAATACTATTGTTATCTCTTAGATATCTTTTTATTTCTCCTTCAATCATAGGACAGGCATAGGTAGATAGTTTTACATCATAAGATGTATCAAAATTATCAATGGCTTTTACTAGTCCTAGACAACCTACCTGAAATAAATCGTCTAGGTTATCTACTTTACCATTAAACTTTCTCAAGATACTTAATACTAGTTTTAAATTACCATTTATTAAGTCATCTCTAGCAAATGGGTCACCTTCCTTCATTTTTTTAAATAATTCTAATGTTTCATCATTAGTTAAAACTTTTATATTCGCAGTATTCACACCAGTAATTTCTACTTTATGGCGTGACATAATAAAAAATCTCCTTTCATATTCATTATGAATACTTTTAGAGATTTTTATTCAGCAGGTTTTATTTAAACATATCTAATATTTCTTTAAATCTATCTGGTACTGGAGCAGTAAACTCCATATATTCTTTGGTAGTTGGGTGAACAAAGCCTATCTTTTCGGCATGAAGCATTTGACCAAACTTTTCATCTATTAATTTTTTCTTACCATACACTGGGTCATTTACTATGGGATGACCTATATAATTTAGATGTACTCTTATTTGATGAGTTCTTCCTGTCTCTAGTTTGCATCTAATTAAAGTAGCATTGTTTAATCTTTCTACCACTCTAAAATGAGTTATAGCCTCTTTGGAATTTTCACTAGTTACACACATTTTCTTTCTATTATTAACATCCCTTCCTATTGGGGCATCAATAGTAGCAGTATCCTCCATAATAATACCGTCAACGAGAGCTATATACTCTCTTACTACTTCCTTCTTGGCAATAGCTTCTGCGAGGATATTGTGAGCTCTATCATTCTTAGCCACTAGTAACAATCCTGAGGTATCAGCATCTATTCTGTGAACTATACCTGGTCTTATTAGAGTATTAATGGTACTTAGATTTTTAGTATGATATAAAAGGGCATTGACAAGAGTTCCTGCACGGTTACCTGGAGCAGGATGTACTACCATACCACTTGGTTTATTTACTACGATTAAATCATCATCTTCGTAATAGATATCTAATGGTATATTTTCTGGTAATATATCTGTCTCTTCAATTAATTCAGTTATTTCTATATTGTCATTTTCTTTTACTTTATAACTATCTTTTACTTTATTTCCATTTACTAAAATATTTCCTGTTTCAATCATTTTTTGTATTTTACTTCTTGTATATTCCGTATTATCACAAAGATATTTATCTATTCTTTTTCCGATATTATTTATGTCTACGATCATTATTTTTGTCCTTTCTAAACATGCCTATTAGTAAGAGAAATACTCCTAGTACTATGAAAGTATCCGCTAGATTGAATATTGGATAATTATAACCAAATATTTTAAAATCTAAGAAGTCTACTACTACTCCTCTTACTATTCTATCGATTAGATTACCTATAGAACCTCCTATTACAAGGGATAAGGCTATTTTATTTATATTTTCTTTTACTTTTGTTTTTCTTATGTAATATATTAATATTCCTATAACAATAAGGGTTACTATAATTAGAAGTACTCTTTTACCTGTTAGTATACTAAAGGCTGCGCCATTGTTATTTGTATATGTTAAATAGAAAAATGATTTTATTACTTCAACTGATTTTGTCTTACTCAGAGTATTTATAACTATTAGTTTAGATACTTGGTCTATTATTATAAATATTATACTCAAAATTATTATCATCATAATTATCCCTGGCTTTCTTTCCACACACAAGTATCTATGGCGTAATCTCCAATTTTATCTTTATATGCATCAGTAAGACAATTTAAACTATTTTTTTTCATTTTATAACAGTATACAAAATCACTGTCTTTGTATACTTCTACTTCAGCAGCAGTATTACAAGTAGTATCTTTATTGTTATTACCAGCTTTATTGCTATTACCAGCATTAACAAAGTCTTTTTGTGTTAATATACCATCATCTATAATTTTTTGAATAGTTATAGTTCCTTTTTGATAAGTAATATCATACTCTTTACCATTTTCAGTTTTCTTGCCATTTCCTGTACTTTTATATTCTATTTCATTTAATTTAACATAACTATCGATAGCCTGCGTAAGTCTGTCTACAAATACCTCTTCTGACTTTATTTTACTTTTGGTGTAGGCATCAGAAATTATTGGTACTGATATTAATACCACTAGTCCTAATACTACAATCACTGCGAGTAATTCTATTAAAGTAAATCCTTTTCTATTCATTTTATTTCCTCCAGATATATATTACCATAAATATATTTTTTTATCAAGGACTTGCTTTTTTACTTAGTTATTTATATAATTAGATTATGGTGATAGAATGAGACTATTATATAATGATAAAGAAATAGTATTATATGAATGTAAATCTTTTTTTAGTAGATTAAAAGGATTTATGTTTACTAAGAATATTAATAAAGCTCTTTTATTTGATAAATGTAATAGTATTCATACTTTTTTTATGAAAGAAAGTATAGATGTTATTATGTGTGATAAAGATAATAATATTTTGTATTATTATAAAGATTTAGGTAAAAATAAAGTAATACTACCAAAGAAGAAAGTAAGAAAAGTATTTGAAACTCCAAGTAATTATTTTGATATTGAAATAGGAAAGAAGATGATAATTAGTGAAAATTAGTATTTTAGGTACAGGAGCATTTGGAATGGCTCTAGCTAGTATTTTTTATAATAATAAATGTAATATTAAGATGTGGACTAATAATGAAGATGAAATGAATACTCTTCTTCGCAATAGAAAAAGTGAAAAAATTAATTATAATATTCCTAGTGATATTATTATTTCTACTGATATGAAAGAAGTTGTTCTTAATACTGATATTATAGTAGTAGCAGTACCTGCGAAGTTTGTTGATAGCACTTCAAAGGAATTAAATAAATATTTTAAAAGTAATCAAGTTATTTGTATTGCTTCAAAAGGTATAGAACAAGGTTCTTGTTTATTTTTATATGATATTATTAGAAATAATATTAATACTTCAAATATAGGTGTTATATCTGGTGGTACTTTTGCTGAAGATATTATCAACATGGTACCTATTGGATTTAGTCTAGCTTCAAGAAGTAATTATACTAGAAATATTATTACTAAAGCTATGGCTAATGACTATGTTAAAATAAGGCATACGAGAGATATTATTGGTACCGAAATATGTGGTGCTATTAAAAATGTTATTGCTATAGCTTCTGGTATGCTTGATGGTATGGGATATCCGATATCTACGAGTACTATGTTTATTACTGAATCTCTGCATGATATTAAGGCTTTGATTAAGGCATTAGGTGGTAATAAAAAAACTATTTTATCATTTGCTGGATTTGGTGATATATTACTTACTTGTACTAGTACTAAAAGTAGAAATTATACTCTAGGTAAACTAATTGGTGAAGGTAAAAGTAAAGAAGAAATTAATAATTATATAGAGAGTACTACAATAGAAGGTCTATATACATTACATTCTATAAAGAAACTTCTTAAAAATAAAAAGATCAAGATGCCCATTATTAATCTTATTTATGACATCATTGTTAATGAAAAAGAACCTAGTAATTTAACTAAGTTTCTTATAGAAAAAGAATAAAAATTAGATGATGAACATCTAATTTTTTATTAATCATAGTAGTTATAATAATAGCCATTACTATAACTAGATTCATCTATTGCTGTATTAAATGCAATTACAAATATAATAGTTACAACTAATGTAATGAACAATGCAATCGATGAAATAATTATACCTGCGGTTGATAAACCTTTACCTGTATTAGTTTCTTTTACTTTCTTAAGCCCTAGTATTGAAAATATTAAACCTAATAATGGTACAAAGAATGATAATATGAAGCCTGCTGTTGCCATTCCATTTGAAGTATTATTGTTATTACCTGCTACTGCATTTTGACCAGTTGAAACACCACATTTTGGACATATTACTGCCTCCTCTGCTAATTCATTACCACAATTTGAACAAAACTTTGCCATACTATACCTCCCGTTCTTTTAATAAAGCACACTCCCTATGTTATGCTAAATTAATTATATCATAATTATATTTATTTGAAAATCATTTTAAACTAATTATTTTCAATATAACTTATAATTTTTTCAATAGTATTATTAAAATTATTATAATCTGTTTCAAACCATACTATTGGTAGTTGATGATTAAAAAATGTATATTGTCTTTTGGCATAATGCCTTGAATTTTGTTTTATTTTATTTACGGCTTCTTCAAGAGATATATTACCATCAAAGTATGAATATATTTCCCTATAACCAATGGCATTAAGTAGTGGTTTAGTTCTAATACCTTTATCATAAAAAGCTTTTACTTCATCAAGTAAACCTTCTTTAATCATAATATCCACTCTATTATTTATTTTATCATATAATATTCCTCTATCAGTTGTTAAACCAATAAATATAGCATCATATAGTAATTTATTAGTAGTATTAGTATTAATAGACTTATTATTTTCTTTATAGTAGTTAATAGCTCTTATTAATCTACGACGATTATTTTTATCTATTACTATGTTTTTATCTAGTTCTAATAGTTTATTATATAATTCTTCATCAGTTAGATTATCATAAGTATTAGTTTCTTTTTCTTCAGTTAATTTATAATCATAGAGAGCCGCTTTTATATATAGACCTGTACCTCCCACTAGAATGGGAGTTTTTCCTCTATCCTGGACTTCTTTAATTAATTTACGACAATCTTTTTGATAATGATAAATTGTATATTCTTCATCTACTTCTTTAATATCAAATAGATGATGTGGAATACCTTCTTTTTCTTCTTCAGTTACTTTAGCACTTCCAATATCTAATCCTTTATATACTTGAACAGCATCAGCATTTATTATTTCACCATTATATCTTTTAGCTAGTTCTATACTTAATTTTGTTTTACCTACCGCTGTAGGTCCCGTTATAACAATTACTTTATTCATAGATTACTCCTTTTTGTAAGATTAATATATCATAGATAATATAAAAAGACAAGATTATTTGATTCTTGTCTTTGTCTTATATGAATACTCTTCTTTACTTCTTATACCTAATTCTATTTCTTTTAACTCATTAGCTTTAGCAAGTTCTATTGTAAGTGCCTTAAGTACATTAATATTACTATTAAACTCTTTTAAAGTATATTTTAATCCTTCGGTATTTCTTAATGAAGCACTTAATGCTCTCATTGCACCTGTTTCATAAGACATAGTATCACTCCTTAGTGTCATATATTCTAACATATGTACACCTTAGTGTCAAACATATTTTTTAATTTAGAGACTATATAATAGGCTCTAAATTAACATAAAAAGACCTTAGGCTTTTTATGTAAGTAAGAGACCTAGGCTCTTACTTATACTACTCTTTTAAACATCCTTTCTATTTCATAAGTAGTAAAATGTATTATAGTAGGTCTTCCATGAGGACAATTAAATGGATTATTACACTTTCTAAGTTTATTAATTATCTCTTCTTGGGCTTCTTTAGTTATTCTAGTATTAGCTTTAATACTCATTTTACAACTTACTAATTTAGCTAAATTATCATTAAATTTAGCTAAACTAAAATCTTTACCTTTATTTGTTATATCTTCAAATATTTTAGATATTATCTCTTTTTCTCTACCTTTAGTAAACCAAGTAGGATGTGATAGAATACGATATGAATTACTACCAAACTCTTCTACTTTGATATTTAAACTATCTAAAATGTCAATATTTTCTTTTACTTTTATAAACTCATTATTAGGTAGTTCTATTATGATAGGAATAAGAGGAGTTATGGTATTACCACTGGGATGGGCAAGTAAGTAAGAATTTCTCTCATAATTAATTCTTTCTTCAGCAGCGTGTTGATCTATTAGATAGATACCTTTTTCATTCTCACATACTATATATGTACCTAAAGCTAGTCCAATAGGATATAATTCAGGAAGAGTGTCTTTAGGTCTTTCTTCAATATATTCTTCTTCCTCTTCAGTATCATATTCATTATTTTGTTCATAGTTAAAGTTAATTAAGTTAGTTAATCTTTCTTTATCAGGATTTACTTCACTTGGTTCATTTAT
>CAKOLH010000020.1 GCA_934096105.1 uncultured Bacilli bacterium
ACTGTCTATTTGGATGGTAAATCTATAGGTAGTGTTTCTTCAAAAGAAAGTTTTAATGATTATGTAAATAGTAAAGAGGAAGAACTAAAAAAGAAATATGATGTTGATACTGTTTATTCTCCTAAAGGGGTAGAAATAAAGAAGAATATTACTTATTATCCTTCTGTTAGCAGTGATGTTGAAATTTATAATAAAATAATTAGTAATAAAAAATTTACTGTTCATGGTTATCAAATTACTATTGTTAGTACTAATGATGAAGATAACAGCAAGAAAACTTTAAACTTATATGTTTTAGATAAAAAAGTATTTGATGAGGCTGTTGAGAACACTATTAAAGCCTTTGTTGATGAAGAACAATATGAAAAATTTGTTGCTGGTACACAAGAAGAAGTCAAAGATTTAGGAAGCATGATAGAGAATATTGATTTACTTGAAAATATTACTTATAAGGAAACTTTAATTTCTACTGATGAAAAAATTTTTACTGATGTTGATGAACTTAGTAAATATTTACTTTATGGTACTTTGGATAAACAAGAAACTTATATTGTTAAAGATGAAGATACTATAGAATCTATTGCTAATGATCATAAATTAAATGTAAAAGAATTTTTGATAGCTAATCCTGATTTTACTAGTGAAAATAATTTACTATATGTTGGTCAAAAGGTTAATGTTGGACTTATTAATCCTGTTATATCTGTGGCAGTTGATGTTCATAGTGTTGGAGAAGAAGAAAGGACATATGATACTGAAATTCAATATGATTCTAGTCAATATATTGGATATCAAGAAACTATTAGAGAAGGAGAAAATGGCTTGTACAGAGTTACTAGAAAAAGTCAGTATGTAAATGGACAATTAAGATCTGGTACTATAGCTAATTCTACGGAAATTAAGCCTCCAGTTAATAGAATTCTTTTAAAAGGAGAAAAATATGCTCCTAATGTTGCAGATTTAAGTTATTGGGCTTGGCCAACTGAAAAGCCTTATACTATTACAACCTATTTTGAATATCGTTGGGGTTCTTTTCACGATGCTTTAGATATATATGTAGGATATGGTTCACCAATACACGCTGCGAATAATGGGGTTGTTGTTGATGCTAAAAATGGATGTTATCCAGGTGATACACGTTGCAATGGGGGAAGAGGCAATTATGTTATAGTTAATCATAATGTGGGTGGATACTACACTATTTATATGCATTTAAAAGAATACTATGTTAGTATTGGTCAAACTGTTGTAAGAGGTCAAAAAATAGCCGCTATGGGGAACACTGGTTATGTTGTACCTACGCCTAATTCAGGAAATCCTTATGGTGGCACCCATTTACACTTTTCTGTAAGAGTCGGTGGGCCTAATGCTACTCCGATAAATCCTCTAAGTTTATATTGATGAAAGTATCTGTTTTATCATCTGGTAGTAAGGGTAATACTACTTATATAGAAAGTAATAATGCAAAAATACTTATTGATTTAGGAAATACTTCAAAATATGTAAAGGAAAAATTAGAGGATTTGGGAGTATCTCCTTCTGATATTGATGCTATATTAATTACCCATACTCATATTGATCATATAGGTGGTCTAAAAATATTTGCTAAGAAATATAATATTCCAGTATATATTACTGAAGTGATGCATGAAACACTTGATTATATAGATAATTATAAATTACTTGAAGATGAATTTGATATTAAAGATATTCATGTTACAGCGATTAAGACTTCACATGATGCACCTGATTCAAGAGGATATATTATTAGTAGTGAAAATAAATCAATTGTTTATATTACTGATACTGGATATATTAATAAGAAATATTTTGATATACTTAGTAATAAGAATTTATATATTATGGAATCTAATCATGATGTAGAAATGCTTACTAATGGAAAATATCCTTTTAGTATTAGACAGAGAATACTATCTGATAAAGGGCATCTATCTAATTATGATTCTTCAAAATATTTGTCTTCTTTTATAGGAGACAAGACTCATTATATATTACTTGCCCATTTATCACACGATAATAACACTGAAGAACTTGCTTACGAAACACTAGCAAATAGATTAAAAGAAGACAATAAACATGTGGATAATATAATTATTACTAAACAAAATGAAGAAACTGAGCTGATAAATGTATGATAAAATTAATATGTGTTGGAAAAATAAAAGAAAAATATTTAACCGATGGAATAAATGATTATTTTAAAAGAATTAATAAATATCATAAGTTTGAAATAATTGAAGTGGAAGATTCTATACCTTCAATTGAAGAGACTAAGATAATGAAACATATTGATAATAAAGATTATGTAATTACTTTGGAAATTGAAGGTAAAAGTCTATCTTCTCCACAATTTGCTGATAAATTAGATAATACTTTTATATCTCACTCTAATATTACTTTTGTAATAGGAGGCTCTTATGGACTCTCTGATAATGTTAAGAATAGATCTAATTATAAATTATCTTTTTCAAATATGACTTTTCCACATGGCTTGTTTAGATTAATATTCTTAGAACAATTATATAGATGTTTTAAAATTCTTAATAATGAGACATATCATAAATAGAATTTTACTCTTAATAATTAAATGTGTAAATAGAGTTTTGACTCTATTTTTTCTATTGATAAAAGTATACTATTATGATAAAATATTTGTTGTAGAGGAGGCAGTATATGTATTGTAGAAATTGTGGTAATAAACTTGATGAGAATGCTTATGTATGTGTTAACTGTGGTGTTCTAGTAGATAATAATATAAATAACAATATTCCTTCGAGAGTATATAGAGAAAAGAAAAGGGGCGATAGTAATGCTACTGGTATACTTAGTATTATTTTTTCTTCATTAGCTGTTTTAGATGCTTTTGATTGTTTGACTACTGACATAAGTGTGGTAGGAATGTATAGTAAAATATTAGATAGAATAATGTATTTATTTGGATTTGTTGGCTTTTCATTAACATTTATGATTGTGGGTTTTATTTTATCATTAATTTATAAAAATAAAACTTGTAATAAGGTAGGCCTTGGCTTATCCTTACTTGCTTTGTTTCTTATAATAACTGAAGTATTGGTAGTGATTTTTTATTAATATGTATAACTTTGATTTTAAAAAGACACTTGGACAAAATTTCTTAAAAGATGATAATATTGTAAATAAGATTGTTAATGCTACTGAATATAAGAAAAATAATTTGGTTATTGAAATTGGGCCGGGGGCAGGAGCATTAACTAAAAAATTACTTCCTAAAGTTGACAAGGCAATATTATATGAAATTGATACTAGACTAGAAAAAATATTAAATAAGGAACTTGCTGAATACGATAATTATTCTATTATATTTGATGATTTTTTAAATAGAAATGTTAATGATGATTTAAGTAATTATAGTTTTGATAATTTATATATTGTGGCTAATTTACCATATTACATTACTACTCCTATTATAAGTAAAATTATTGAAGATAAGATACCTGCTTGTGAAATTATTATTATGATTCAAAAAGAGGTTGCTGATAGACTATGTGCTCTTGTTGGAACTAAAGAGTATGGACAACTTACTGTCTTTCTTAATTATTTTTATGATATTAAAAGAGTTACTAATGTTAGTAAAAATTCTTTTGTTCCAAAACCTAAGGTTGATTCCGCTGTTATTAAGATGGTTAAAAAGAATAACTTGGAATATGTTAAAGACTTGGATTTCTTTAGTAAAATAGTTAAAGATAGTTTTAGATTTAAAAGGAAAACTATTAAGAATAATTTATGTAATTATGATATGAATATAATAGAGAAGGTACTTGAAAAGTATAACTTTAATGTTAGTACTAGAAGTGAAAATATTCCTTATTATGTTTTTGTAGAAATAGCAAATGAGTTATTGAAGTAGAATAACTCTTTTTTTGTTATATATTTTTACTTATTACATAATATTAAATGGGTGAATATTATGTTTCAAGTAGGTGATTTAGTTACTAGAAAGTCTTATGATAATGATATTATATTTAGAATTATGGCTGTTAATGATGGTAATTATATACTTAAGGGTGAATTTGTTAGATTGTATGCTGATAGTCCTAAAGAAGATTTAAAAATATATGCTGATGATGATAAGGATGATTTTACTCCTAATATTGATAATTTTAGAAGTTTGGATAGAAATGAATACTTTTATTTACCAGGAAAAATTGTGCATTTGGATCAGGATTTATCTTTTATGAATAAATGTATGGACTTCTATAAAAAGAATAGAATTAAGGCTTACGGAATTTGTACTGATGGTAAGGATTTATCTAATGTTGTTACGGAGAGTCTTAATAAATATAATCCGGATATTATTGTTATTACTGGGCATGATGCACTATACCGTAAAAAAAGAAAGGACAATAGTTATAAGAGTAGTGATGAATTTGTTACGGCAATTAAGACTGCTAGAAAGTATGAAAATTCTCATGAAAAACTTATTATAATAGCGGGAGCTTGCCAGTCTAACTATGAGGAACTAATTAAGGCAGGGGCTAATTTTGCCTCTAGTCCTAAGAGGATTAATATACATGCACTTGATCCAGCAATTATTGCTACTTGTCTTGCTTTTTCAGATAAAAACAAAGATATTGATTTGATAAAGATTCTTAATAAGACTAAATATGGTTCTGATGGAATAGGGGGGATTATTACCAAGGGTACTATGTATATTGGGTATCCTAGATGATTATGACAATAGAGAAAATTAAAAATAATATAGATAGTAAAAAGGGAGATAATGTAAAAGTAGTTTATAATGGTAGTAGAAATAAGAAAGAAGAATATGAAGGGATTATAAAAGAAGTGTATAATTATATATTTATTATTAAAACTGATGGTAATGAAGTTAAAAGTTTTAGTTATAGGGATGTTCTTACTAATACGATAGAGTTATTTTTTGATAAAGTGTAAAATTTGTATAAAGTACTTGCAATTCTTTTATAAATAATATAAAATGTAATTAGAAAGTATTTTCTAGAAGGAGTTGATAGACATGAAGATTACTTCAGTAACTGTTCGTAAAATCGAAAAGGAAAATTCAAGAATGAAAGGAATTGCATCAGTACTTATTGATGACTGCTTCGCTGTACATGATATAAGAATAATTGATGGCGATAATGGATTATTTATTGCTATGCCAAGTAAGCCTACTGCTACTGGTGGACACAGAGATACAGCACATCCTATTGACAAAGAAACAAGAAAGATGTTTGAAGATGCTATCTTTGAAGAATATAATAAGACTGAATAAAAACTATTAGGAAAAACTAATAGTTTTTTCATATCTATTTGTTTTTTTGCATATAATCTTCTAGGAGGATATATTATGGATAAAACAAGTAATATTGATAGTGGTTATAATCATGGTCTTTCTATTGCGGAAAGAAAGAGTATTGTTTTGACTGGGGTAAAGAAGATTGAAAGTTTTGATAGTGAAGAATTTCTTATGGAGACGACAATGGGATATTTAGCGATAAAGGGTAGTGAACTTGAAATTATTAAACTGGATACTTATCAGGGAAACGTTTCAATAAAGGGAAGAATAGATAGTTTGATGTACTTAGATAATGTTAATGGCAAAAAGAATAAAGATGATTCTCTTTTGAATAAGTTATTTAAATGATATTAAGAATTCAAATATATTCTTTGTTATTTTCTTTCTTTTATGGAATATTTGTATTTTTTTTATTAGAACTTAATTATAAATTATTGTATACTGGTAAAACTCTTTATAGAATTATTATTTCTTTTTTGTTTGTTATGTTTATTTCACTATTATATTTTTATGGATTACTTAAGATTAATAATGGTATTATTCATATATATTTCTTAATTGTTATGTTTACAGGTTATATGTTATCTTTTGTCATATATAGGAAAATTCGTTGTAAAAAAAGTTAAGTTATGCTATAATTTTAGTGTAAGAAGGTGATAACTTGGCTAAGAGTAAGAATAAGAATACTAGAAAAAGTAAAATTAGTAAAAAGGCTAAACTTAGAATACTGCTATTCTTTATTATTTTTGGTGGTATTATAGGATCTCTTAGTTATAGTTTTTTTTCTAATGTTAATAAGATAGTTAGTATTAAAAAAGAAAAACAAGTTCTTAATGATAGAATTGCAGAACTTACTGATGAAGAAGAGGTTTTGAATTCGGATATTAAGAAACTTGAGGATCCTGAATATGTTGCGAGATATGCAAGAGAAAAGTATTTGTATTCTAAGGATGGAGAACTTATTATTAGAATACCGGATGAAGATAATTAAAAGAAGATACTATTTGGTTTTAGTATCTTCTTTTTTTGTAGTCTTTTTTGTTTTCTTTGTATCTTCTTTAACTTCTTTTACTTGTTCTTCTTCTTTTTTAGTTTCTACTTCTGGTAGATGTCCATGTTCTACTAGATAGTCTATTTCTTCTTTAGTTATTGTTTCTTCTTCAAGTAAAGTATTTGCTATTAAAGATAATAAGTCTTTATTTTCGGATATGATTTTTTTAGTCTTTTCATAGCAGCTATTGATTATTGAACGCATTTCTTCATCTATTTCATGAGCTACTGTATCTGAAATGTTTCTGTTTTTGGTATAATCTCTACCTAAGAATGTATTACCATCTGGTTCTTCAAGCATCATAGGTCCTAATGAACTCATACCATATTCTGTTACCATGCTTCTGGCTATTTTTGTAGCCTTCTTGAAGTCATCATGAGCTCCTGTTGTTATTTCTCCGAATGTTACTTCTTCAGCAACTCTTCCTCCAAGTAAACCACATATTGATTCTAGTAATTCGTTCTTTGTGTAATTGAATGATTCTTCTTTTGGAGTCATCATTGTATAACCACCAGCGTGTCCTCTTGGAATTATAGTTATTTTTTGTACTTCATTGGCACCATCTAGTTTTAATCCCATTACAGCATGTCCGGCTTCGTGGAAAGCAACTAGTTTCTTTTCTTTATCGGTATATTTCTTTGTTACTTTAGCAGGTCCCATTAATACTCTGTCTGTTGCCTCGTCTATTTCAGCCATTGTTATTTCTTTTTTGTTTCTTCTAACTGCTAGTAGAGCAGCTTCGTTAAGTAAGTTTTCTAGGTCTGCTCCTGAGAATCCTGGAGTTCTTTTAGCAAGATATTCTAGTGTTATATTTTTGGCTAATACTTTGTTTTTAGCATGTACTTTTAATATTTCTATTCTAGCATTTTTATCTGGTAAACTTACTGTTACTTGTCTATCAAATCTTCCTGGTCTTAATAGGGCTGGGTCTAGAACATCTGGTCTATTAGTAGCGGCTATTATGATGATTCCTTCATTGGCACCAAAGCCATCCATTTCTGTTAATAATTGGTTTAGTGTTTGTTCTCTTTCATCATGACCCCCACCTAGGCCTGTTCCTCTTTGTCTACCAACAGCATCTATTTCATCAATGAATATTAGACATGGAGCATTCATTTTTGCTTGTTTAAACATATCTCTTACTCTTGATGCACCAATACCTACGAATAATTCTACGAAGTCTGAACCACTTATATAATAGAATGGTACTTTGGCTTCTCCTGCTACAGCACGAGCTAATAGGGTTTTACCTGTTCCTGGAGGACCTACCAATAGGACTCCTTTTGGTATTCTAGCACCCATACTAGTAAATTTCTTTGGATTTTTTAAGAAGTCTATTAATTCTTGTACTTCTTCTTTTTCTTCTGTTAAGCCTGCAACATCTTTGAAGGTTGCTCTACTTTCTTCAACAAGTTTTGCTCTTGATTTTCCGAAATCCATTGATTTACTTCCACCACCAAGTTGTCTTGTGAATATCCAAATAGTAACTCCTGCTAGAATAACTATTGGAACAATATCTACTAAAACGGCAAGCCAAGATGATGCTTCAGCATCAGTATTGATTTTTAATTCAAAGTTACTTGTTCCTTCTTTAGCGGCTGTTATTTTTGAAATGAATTCTTCTGATTGTGGCAAATAAAGAATAAAACTTTCGTTTTCAGCATAATCAGATAATTTTCCTTCAAGCATATATGTTTCAGTACGAACTTTAGGAGTTATTGTTAATTCTGTCACTTTACCTCCATTTAAGTCTTTCATAAATTCATCATAAGATAATTCATTTACTTTGACATTGAATAATTTAAATACTATTAAACATGCTATGATGAATGTTAATAAAAATGCATATGGTGCTAAACCTTTCTTTATATTTTTTTTATTCATAATTTTCCTCTCTTTCTTTGCACTCTATTATTATATCATACTTTTCATTTTTTTTAGAACAAAATTTACTTTTTTTAATACCTGGTATCCAAATTATATTGTTATTACTATCTATTAATATTGGATAGGTTATTCTTTCTGATATTGGAAGTTTATTTTCTATCATTATTTCTTTTATTTTCTTTTTATTATTACTTCCTTTTAGTATTATATAATCTCCATTTATTCTGTTTCTAAAGTATAGGGGTAATGTTATATTACTTTTATCTATTCTACATATATAATTGCTATCGCTTTCGGTATTATCTATTATATTGAATTCTAGGTTATTGATAATTAAATTATCAGTTAACTCTATTTTATAATTGTCTTTTTTTGATGTGTTTTCTTTTATTAATAATTTATTATATTCTTTTACTATTATTTTATTATTTGGTAAGTTTATACTTAGATTTGGTTTGTTATTATTTATTAATTTGATAATACTATTTATATGTTTTTCTGTTACTATGTTACTTTCATTTGAATAGATGTCATTTAATATATAGTATAAAGCGTTTTTTATTAAGAAATTATCTAATTTTAATAATTCATCTATATATATTATATTATCTTTATAAATACTAGTAATATTCTTTTTTACTAATGATTTTATATAATTATCATATTCTAATAGTGTATTAGAGTATTTTAAGAATTTTTTGTGGACATCTTTGTCTTCTTCTTTTAATAGAGGAAGAATTTTTTGGCGATATCTATTTCTAGTATAATCTGTATTTGTGTTAGAACTATCAATAAAATATGTGATATTATGTGATTTGTTATATTTTATAATATCTTCTTTTGTAACTTTTAGTAATGGTCTTATTATTTGATAGTTTTTTACATTGCTTATTTCTTTGATACCGGCATAACCTTCAAGGTTGGAACCACGAACTATTTTCATTAATATTGTTTCTATTTGATCATCACCGTGATGTGCAAGAAATAGTTTAGTAGAATTATATTTAGATAATATTTCTTCGTAGAAGTTATATCTTTTTTTTCTGGCTTCGTTTTCAAAGTTTGTTTCCTTGTATTCTGCTATTTTCATACTTTCGAAGATTAGATTATGTTTTCTGCAGTAACTTTTTAGATACTCTTCTTCGGTATCACTTTCTTTTCTGACATTATGGTTTATATGACATACTACTAGTTTGTTTGTTTTTTGCTCTAGTAGATTTAATAAACACATAGAGTCTGGTCCTGAAGATACTCCTACTACTACGGGATTATTATCAAAAATAATGTCGTCTAAAATATGTTCCATAGTTTCCTCCTTTGTCATATATTATAGCAGATATTAAAGAAAAAAAGAATATTTATTTTGACTTTTATAAATATTTAAGTTATAATTATCTTCCGAGGTGAAAAAAGTATATATGAAAGAGTTTCAAGATGTTACTATGTCTTCTTTGATAGCGGGTTATTTTTTGGCTACTGGAACTAAAAAAATTGAGTTTAATACTATTACTATTTTATTAAATAATTTATATATGTATGAAGACGCTGATGTCATGGAAACTGATGATGATATTGATAAACTTTGTATGATTATTTTATTTGATGATACTAGTGTTGTTTTGGGTTATGACTTTGATGCTATTATTAATATTAATGGAACTAATATTACAGTTTATGATTATTTGTATAGTTTAACTAATGAATGGGTAAGAAACTATTTTAAAATAGATGAAAATATAAAGAAAAGAACTAAGATTATTGCTTAGTTCATTTTTATTAGATAATATTTTTTCTTACCTTTTCTTATTATGTGATATTTTCTAGCTTTTGTTATTTCGTGATTTTCATCATTTATTATATCACCATCTAATGATATAGCATTATTTGATAGGAATTCTCTTGCTTCTCTTCTTGATGAGGCAATACTATTATTTACTAATATGTTTAGGATTATATCTTCATCTACATTATATGTTGGTACTCCCTTGAAGGCTAGTTCTATTTCGCTATCTGTTAATTCTTTGATATTGCTTGTGAATAATGATTCTGATATTTTAACAGCAGTATCGGCATCTTCTTTACTATGAATATCTTTTACTACTTCGTAGGCTAATATTTTTTGGGCTAATCTAAGCTCTGGTTTTTCTTCATGTCTCTTCATGATATCTTCGATTTCTTCTTTGGTTAGGAAAGTAAATACTTTTAGGTATTCTAGTACTTTGGAATCGTCAGCATTTATTAGGTACTGATATATTTCATAAGGAGATGTTTTTTCTTTATCTAGCCATAGGGCATTACCTTCTGATTTTCCAAATTTATTTCCAGTAGCATCTAAAATAAGTGGCATTGTAAAGCCATAGGCTTCTTTACCTAATTTTTTTCTTATTAGTTCGATACCGGTAGTTATATTTCCCCACTGATCTGATCCTTCAACTTGCATGATACAGTTTTTGGTTTCATATAGATGCATAAAGTCATATCCTTGAAGTAACATATAAGAAAATTCTGCATAAGTGATACCACTTTCTAGTCTTCTTTGAATGATATCTTTACTTAACATATAATTTATATTTATGTATTTTCCAATATCTCTTAAGAATTCTAGGAATGTATAATCTTTTGTCCAAGAATAGTTATCTACTAGTTCGGCTTTGCCTTCAAATAATCTATCTATTTGATTTTTGATACATTTGATGTTTTTGTCTACTGTTTCATAAGATAGTATTTCTCTTTCGGCGGTTGGTCTTGGATCACCGATTCTTCCTGTTGCACCACCACATAATAGTATTGGATGGTGACCATATTTGGCTAATCTTTTAGCGGTTACTAATGAAGAATAGTGGCCGATATGTAAGCTATCAGCGGTTGGATCTGTACCCCAATAAAATGTTATAGGCTCTCCATTTAATACTTCTTCAAGATTATCTCCTGCTACATCTTTTATTAGTCCTCTCCAGACTAAGTCATCATATAATTTCATAATATTCCTCCTTCTTTATATAAAAAAGGTGACACCACAAAAGGACGAGCTAGTCGTGGTACCACCTTTATTTACAATATGATTATTGCCTTAGTATGATAACGGTATTTACCGATTAAACTCTTAATATGTAACTTCGTTATTTTACTTTGTTAATTTCCACCTAACATTAACTCTCTATATGGTAAGTAAAATAATTACTTGGTATTAGTCGTTGTTTAATTAATATGTCTAAATTGTAGTATATTTTTTTTTGATTGTCAATAATAATTTATGAAAAAGTTTTTTTATTTCTTGTTTCACTTAAGGCCTGTAGTCCTTAAGTGTTTATTTGAGCCAAGATATTGTCTCAAATAAAGGGCTATTATATATAAGCAAGAAATATATATTTAGATATTTATTTGGTATTATTAATTTACTTTTCTATATTTTTATTATATAATATTTAAAGAAATGAGGGATTATTCTATGATAGATAGATTAGAAGCTACATTAAAAAGATATAATGAGATAGGAGAAGAGTTATCTAGTCCTGAGATTATATCTGATATTAAGAAAATGACTCTTCTTTCTAAGGAAAGAACTAGTTTAGAAAAGACAGTAGAAGTTTATAAAGAATATAAGAAAGTATTATCTGATATTGAGGAGGCTAAGGAATTACTTAATGATAAAGATATGGCTTCATTTGCTAAAGAAGAACTTGCTGAAGCAGAGAGTAAAAAAAGCAAATTAGAAAGTGAACTTGAAATACTTCTTATACCACATGATCCTAATGATGAAAAGAATGTTATTGTAGAAATTAGAGGAGCAGCTGGTGGAGATGAAGGTAATATCTTTGCGGGTGATTTATTTGATATGTATAGTAAATATGCTGCGAATAATGGGTGGAAGATAGAGATACTTAATGCTACTGCTGGTACCGTTGGTGGATATTCACAAATAGAGTTTATGGTTAAGGGCGATAGTGTTTATTCTAAACTTAAATACGAAAGTGGTGCTCATAGAGTACAGAGAGTACCTGCTACGGAGAGTCAGGGTAGAGTACATACTAGTACTGCTACTGTACTTGTTATGCCAGAGGCTGAAGAGTTTGATTTTGAGCTTGATGAGTCTGAAGTTAGAATTGATATAACTAGAAGTAGTGGATGTGGTGGACAAGGTGTTAATACTACTGATAGTGCTGTTAGACTTACACATATTCCTACGGGTATTATTGTTTATTCTCAGACTGAGAGAAGTCAGATTAAGAATAAAGAACTTGCTTTTAAAATACTTAAGACTAGACTATATGATATGAAACTTAAAGAACAAGAAGAAAAGAATGCTGCTGATAGAAAAGTTAAGATTGGTACTGGAGATAGAAGCGAGAAAATAAGAACTTATAATTATCCACAGAATAGAATTACTGATCATAGAATTGGTTATACTTCAATGAATCTTGATAGAGTTATGGATGGAGATATGGAAGATTTAATTGAGGCTTTGATTAATGAAGATCAGAAAAAGAAATTAGAGGGTAGTATTTAATAATAAAATATGAATGATATTGAATATTTAAGGAAATACTTAAAAGATAAAGACTTAGATACAGCTTTAAAAGAATTAGAAAGCGGGATACCTGTTCAGTATATAGTAGGTAATACTAATTTTTATGGTTATGATTTTAAAGTTAATAGGAATACTTTGATTCCTAGATTTGAGACTGAACTGCTAGTAGAGAAAACTTATAATTATATTAAGAAATATTTTAATAGGGATAATATTAAAATACTTGATATTGGTACTGGTAGTGGGTGTATTGCTATTACTTTAAATAAGTTATTAAATAATGGTGATATTACTGGTATAGATATATCTAGTGAGGCATTAGAAATTGCTAAAGAGAATAATATTAATAATAATACTAATGTTAAGTTTATAGAAAGTGATATTTTTTCTAATGTTTCTGATAAGTATGATGTTATTATTAGTAATCCACCTTATATTAGTTATGATGATACTGAGGTTATGGATATTGTTAAGAATAATGAGCCACACTTGGCATTATATGCTAAGGATAATGGGTTATACTTTTATGATAAGATTATTAAAGATAGTAGTAAGTATTTGAATGATAAATTTATTATGGCTTTTGAAATTGGTTATAAACAAGGAGAAGATGTTGTTAAAATAGTTAATAAATACTATAAAGATATCAACATATCTGTGGAAAAAGATTATAGTGGTAGAGATAGATTTGTTTTTATTTGGAATCATTAGTTTAATTACTAGTGATTTTTATTTGACTTTTGTAAAAAAAGTCTATATAATACTATGTGATTTAGATGTTTTAAATTGCTTATATTTTTGGATGTCAGTAAAGGTACTGTAGGAGGTATAGCAATGAATAACAAAATTAAAGAATATCTAAATCAAAATAAATCTTTGACATTCAATAATCTTCTTTTTTCTTACATAGATGCTGAAGGTTATAATGATGTGGAGGTTTATAAAAGGGCAGATATAGATAGAAAATTATTTTCTAAAATAAGATGTAATAGTAATTATATTCCTAAAAAAAACACTGTTATTAAGTTATGTTTATCTTTATCACTAGATAAAAATAGATTTAATAACTTACTTTCAAGTGCGGGGTATAGTTTAAGTAAAAATAATAATTTTGACTTAGTTATATCTTATTGTATAGAGAATGATATTTATGATATTAATATTATAAATGAATATCTATATACTTATGCTGGTGTTATTTTATAAAAATAACATTGTCTCTTTTGAAGAGACACTTTTTTACTTATTTGTCAACTTTGTCAACAATCTGAAACCGCTAGTTAAACTAGTGAAATTTTATTTTCTATATAAATATTATGTAAAATATACGTTAATTTAATTAAAAGTATTGCTTTTATGATGTAATTTGATATAATTGATTTAGAGGTGATTACATATATGAATAATGAAATAAGGAATGGTTGGATAGACATTATATCTAAAATGTATAAAGACTTACATGATTCAGAAAGAGTTATGCATGTTTCAAAAGAATCTGATGAAAAAAGAGAAAAATTACTTAGTTATTTTAATAGATTAGAAGAGATACATAAGAGAGTAGCCGAGAGTAAAAATAAATCTGATGAAAAGTTACTTAAAGGCTTCTATTACGATTTATATGTAACAAAACCTGAAGACATACTTGAATCTTATTTTCAAAATCAAGTTAAACTTGTTAGGGAAAGAGGATATGGTAATATTGAACTAACTAATGAAGACAGAAAAAGAATGACTGATCAAGTTATTGAAGACCAAAAACATTCTTTAGATAAGTGGATAGAATATTTTTTATATGATGAAGAAAGTAAATCCTATGAAATGTGGGAAAAATACTGGGTATTTCAAGGATTACAAAGTTTAGGTAAATATGATAAAGAAACTCTTGAGTTTAGTAAGAGAGATAAAACAACAGTATATCCGTTTCCACCAGTAGAAAGAGAATTTATTTTTACTACACTACATTTAATGGAAGATTATATTAAAGATAAAAAAGGTGATGAAGAAATTAAATCTGCCTTAGGTAGTGGTAACTTTAAAATGTTATATGAATATGTTATTAAACAGAGTATGTTAAAAGGAGAACTTCAAAGTAACACTACTAGTGGTAAATGGGTAAAATATGAACAAGGTAGTGACTATAATATTTTAAGAAATTCACTTCAAGGGTATTACACCGGATGGCTTACTGCTGCTGGTGAAGACTTTGCCATAGATCAGTTAGCAGATGGAGATTTTTATGTTTATTATTCTCTTGATAATAATGGTGATGCCAAAGTACCTAGAATTGCTATTAGAATGGATGGAAATAATAAAATTGGAGAAATTAGAGGAATAGCAGATAAGCAAAATATGGAGCCTGAGATGATGCCTATTCTTGAAGAAAAATTAAGAGAATTCCCTGATAGAGATGAATATTTAAAAAAAGAGCATGATATGAAATTACTTACTTTAATTGATAAAAAAGTAAACAATAATATTGAACTAACTTTGGACGAACTTAGATTTTTATACGAAATTGATAGTAAAATTGAAGGATTTGGTTATAGAGAAGATCCTAGAATAAATGAAATAAAAAGCAAGAGAAATATAAAGAAAGATTATGCACTAATATTTGATGTAAAGGAAGAAGAAATTGCTCTATCACAGGAAGAATGGGAAAAAAATCAAAATAATTTTAAGGTTTTAACTTCTCATTTAAACCTATATCAAAAAGATTTACTAATAACCCTATGTCTTGCAATTGATCCAAAAGGCTTTTTGCTACCTCAATATATTTGTGGTGGATTAGATTTGGACACTTTAATTAGAGCTCCTGGCCTTGTCTTACCTCAATATATTGGTGGTGATTTATATTTGAGCAAGTTAACTAGTGCCGATGGCCTTGCCTTACCTAAAAGTATAGGTGGTAATTTATATTTGCGCGGATTAACTAGTGCTGAAGGCCTTGTCTTACCTCAAAGTATTGGTGGTGGATTAGATTTGGGATGCTTAACTAGTGCTGAAGGCCTTGTCTTACCTCAAAATATTGGTGGTGGATTGGATTTGCACGGCTTAACTAGTGCAGAAGGCCTTGTCTTACCTCAAAGTATTGGTGGTGGATTGGATTTGCACGGCTTAACTAGTGCAGAAGGCCTTGTCTTACCTCAAAGTGTTGGTGGTAGATTAGATTTGGGCAGATTAACTAGTGCAGAAGGCCTTGTCTTACCTCAAAGTGTTGGTGGTTATTTAGATTTGGGCAGATTAACTAGTGCAGA
>CAKOLH010000021.1 GCA_934096105.1 uncultured Bacilli bacterium
GTTAACTCTAAATATAGATTCATAGTTACATCTCTATTACAAGTACTATTCTTTTTTACTTCAATATCTTTTATAGTCCCTTCTTCTTTAGTTAATACTGGCACTATGTCTACTCCATTAATTGTTGAACCTCCAGCAAATGTTATTGTGGGAGTACATACATTTAAACTAACTAGTGCATTAGATGTATTCTTCCATACATAATAAGCAAAACTACTACTTACTGATAACACTAATACTACTATTCCTAATATCATATATAACTTATATTTATTCATTCTAATACCTCTTTTCTATAATACAAAAAAGACTATAAAGAAAGACTAATATTTCTATTAGTTTTCCTTATAGTCTTTATATTAAAACTATCTATAATTCCTTTATTTATATAGGTTAATAGACTTTCAAGCCCCCCCCCTAATTAACAAATAGTTAACGTTTCTATTTACTACTTTTTTCATAAGAAGGGCCTCCTTTTCTTTATTTTTCTACATACTAATGATAACATAAGTAATTATATTTTTCAATATATATTAATTATTTAATTCTTTTACTTTAATATTATTATCAATAGATTTAACTATATCACTATATTTAGTATATACTTCCTTATAATTAGATAAATAATTAGAATCAATCATAGAAAAAGGTATTACTTTAAAATCAGTATAATTACTAGTATAATAAGTATATAATAGTTCACTCTCTAAATTATTAATAGATATCTTATTAGTAGTACTATTCTTCTCTATATCTAAACTAACCATAAGTCCCACTCTATTAGCAGTATTAACAACTTCATGAGCAGATATAAAATTACCCAAAGAATATATAACTAAAGTATTGTTAATATAAGTAATGGGTTGTATTACATGAGGATGAGTACCAATAATAATATCTACTCCATTATCACTTAGGAACTGAGCCATATCTTCCTGATATTTATTTGGAGTAAATTCATATTCAGTACCCCAGTGCATAGCCACAATTAAAACATCTACTTTATCTCTTACTCTATTTATATCTTCTTTTACTATATTTTTATATTCTTGATATTTAGTATCAGTATCAGGATTATTACCAGTACAAGGCCATACATTGACTAAGTATTCCTTACCACTAGGAACTTTAATACCATTAGTACCATAAGTATAATTAAGCATTGTATAAGTAATATTATTCTTCTTAAGTATATGTACTTCATTTCTCTCTTCAGTACTAGAGTATGAACCTACGGCGAGAACATTAGATTTATTATTCCAATAATTTCTTGAATTTAGTACAGCCTTTTCACCTCTATCAAGAGTATGATTAGTGGCTAAACTTACTAAATTAAATCCAGCATCAATCATATCATCTCCTACTTCGTATGGTGAATTAAAAGCAGGATAACTACTTACGCCAATATCACTACCACCAAGAATTGTTTCTTGATTGTAATAGCCAATATCATACTTACTAACTATCTTTTTAATATTCTCATACATAGGTTTAAAATCATAACCATTATAATTAGCATTCTTATTAGCTTCTTTATATATCTTATCATGAATAAGATTATCCCCAACCATAATAAGAGATATCTTATCATTTTCTTTTATTTCTTCTTTAATATCATCTTTAACATTATTATTCTTATTACCAAGTTTATATATAATAATACCACTAAGTAAAATTATTAAGACTATAACAAATATAAATCTTAATAATTTCTTTTTACTTAATTTTCTTTTTCTACTCATATGCTGGAACTACATACATATTACTATCATACTTTTGTATAACAGCCTTATAAGTTTCATAAGTTTTCATATAACTTGGTAAATAATCTTTAATCTTTTCATTAGAGAATGGTATTACTTTAAAGTTTCTCCAATTACTATAATAAGTATAAATAAGTTCGGTACTAACATCACTAATTTTAATAGTTTTATCATTACCTTTAACAGTTTTAGTAATCTTAAAACCAGTCATAGCCCCAACCATACATTTATAATTAGTACAAGTATCTTGATTTTGGTATTGAGCGGATATTAAGTTACCTAAAGAATATATAACTAAGGTATCATTAATATAAGTAACTGGCTGAATAACATGCGGATGTGTACCAATTATTACATCTACGCCATTATCACTTAGGAACTGAGCCATATCTTTTTCGTATCTTGTAGGTTCGTGAGTATATTCAACACCCCAGTGCATAGCCACGATTAGAACATCTACTTTATCTCTTACTCTATCTATATCTTCTTTTACTGTATTTTTATATTCTTGATACTTGGTATCAACATCAGGATTATTAATATTATCAGTATCTGTAGGCCATACATTAACTAGGTATTCTTTACCGCTAGGAACTCTAATACCATTAGTACCATAAGTATAATTAAGCATAGTATAAGTAATACCATTAGCTTCTTCTACATGTACTTCATTTCTCTCTTCAGTACTAGCGTATGATCCTACAGCAAGAACATTAGATTTACTATTCCAATAATTTCTTGAATTAAGTACTGCTTTTTCACCACTATCCATAGTATGATTAGTAGCTAAACTTACCAAATTAAATCCGGCATCTATCATTGCATCTCCTACTTCATATGGAGAATTAAATACTGGATAACTCTTTAGTCCTAGTTCAGTTCCTCCTAGTATTGTTTCTTGATTATAATACTTTATGTCATAATTACTAACAATTGGTTTGATTAGTTCATACATTGGTTTAAAATCATAACCACTATAATTAGCATTCTTATTAGCATCTTGATATAAACTAGAATGAATTAAATTATCTCCTGCTGTTATAACGCTCGCAGTATATACCTTTTCTTTTTCTTCTTCATCAGGTTTATTAATAGGCTTATCATTACTACTCTTAAGTAAATATTTAATACCAAAATAAGTACCAAGAGCTAGTACTATACCAAGTACAATGACAAGAATTAATCTACCTACTTTTAACCTTCTTTTTACCCTTCTTTTCTTCATTACCATAAAACTCCTTTACCACTTTAGTGTCTTTAAAGAATACCACTTCACCAGTCATTGTATTAACATTTAACAACTTAGCATTAAAAGTATCCCCTATAAATATTTTTTCCCCCTTATCACTATATATCGAGCATCCATCTTTATTAACATGGTAATAACTTCTATTAAAGAATACTTTACCATATACCATTTTATCAGGATATAACACTAATAAATAATTATCATAAATACCTGCGACCATAACATCAAAGTATTGTTTTTCATATTGTTTCATAAATTCAGCTTTTCTAATATCATCTAATTTTCTCTCAGCTTTAATAGCTCTAAGTTCTGAAGAAGTAGCTATCTTAGCTATAAGAGGAGTTATTTTCTCCCACTTTCTTCTAGTATAATCTACACCTTTAGTAATAGCATCATTTAATATTCTTTGATTAATAGTATCCGCTATTCTTCTAATTGGAGAAGTACCCGTAGAATAAGCACCCATTCCTAAAGCAAAATGTCCAACATTACATGATGAATATTTAGCCTTAGACTGTCCCATAATAGCCATCTTATCATATATAACTTTCTCACTAGAATCAGCATATACTTTTTGTACCTCTTTAATATCTTCAGCGGTAAAATCTTTCTTCTTATTGATATTAATCTTATATCCTTTTTTCTTAAGTAAATTAATCCAAGTACATATCTTTTCATCATTAGGTTTGTCATGAAATCTAGATATAAATGGTAAATTATTCTTCATAAAATAATCAGTCATACACATATTATGAAGTAACATTAAAAACTCAATTAATTCTTCAGCTTTTCCTTGATGTCTCTCTCTAATATCAATAATATTACTATTTTCAAAGAAGAACTTAACTTCATCAGAAGTAAATTCTAAGAAGCCTTCATTAAGCATCTTTTTCTTTACTTTCATCGCCGAATCATATAGGTCATCTAACATATCTATATAATTTTCATAACCATCAAGTATAATATTATCCTCTAGATATTTATTAACTTCTCCATAAGTCATTCTCTTTCTATTATTGATTACTGCTTCATTAAATTTATAGTTAAGTACCTTGCCAGAATTATCTATTTTAATACTTGAGGATACTGCATATCTATCTTCTTCAGGTACTAATGAGCAAATACCATTAGATAGATTTTCATGCATCATAGGACTAGCGCATCCTGGAAAGTATACTGAGATGCCTCTTGCTAAAGTTTCATCCCACATAGCACTTCTATCTTTGATATATCTATTAGGATCGGCAATTTGAACATATATAGTATTGTTGTGATAACTGACAGCATCATCAAAGTCTTTAGTATCATCGCCATCAATAGTAACTGAAGTTATACCTCTTTGATCTTTTAAGCCATTTCTTTTTTCTTCTGCTATTTCTTCCTCACTCAAAGACATTTTTATTTTACTAACTTCTTCAAGATATTTATCACTAAAACTAATAGGAAATCCGTTTAAAGCAAGTACTTCCTTTTCTACTGCTCCTGGATCATCTTTATGTCCTATTACTTCTTTTACAGTATTATATTCACCACTTATTAGTAATCTTGTTCCAAGTGGATATATTTCTTTTAAGAATATATCTATCTTGCCATCACATCTTGCGACATAATTTTTACCTTCTTTTACTACTTCTGCTACATAGTCATAATACTTCCTATCGATTATTTTAACTACTTTAGCCATACCTCTTTGATTATAAGGCTCTACTAGTACTGTATCATTATGAGCTAGTTTTCCTTTATCTTTATAGACAACATCATACTCAGTACCATTATCAAGTACTACAATTGCACCTTTTCTACTAGTAATCTTAATGGTACCTTTCTTTAAACTAGTATTAGAAACAAGTATATATTTATCATTATTATTCTTATATACTATTCCTTCTTTTCCTAGTAATCTCAGTATGTTATGTACTTCTTCCTTATCTTCACCCAAGATACCCGCTATCTCTTTAACCCCTAAATTATTATTCTTCTTGATACTTAAAAGTTCTATTATTTTACTTTCCATTTTCTACTCCTTTTACTTTTTAGTATCATTTTTCTTATTCTTTTTATTTTTTTCCTCTTCATATATTTCAAAGTCAATAGTACTCTTATCTTTATCTGCACTAACAACTTTTACTACCACTTTATCACCAAAAGCATACTTTCTCTTACTTCTTTTACCTAATAACGCCATTAAATCAGGATTATATATAAAGTAATCACCTTTAATATTCTCTACTCTTACTAATCCTTCAACTGTATTATCAAGTTCCACAAAGAAGCCAAACTCTTGAACTCCACTTATTATACCTTCATATACTTCACCAATATGATCCATCATATATTCAGCTTTCTTCATCTTATCTACATCTCTTTCGCAGTTCTGAGCTTCCTGCTCTCTGATACTTAAATGATCTGTAGCTACTGGCAAATATTCTTTATTCTTATTTATTATATCTTCACTATAATTATAGTTATATTCTCTAATTAATCTATGAAGTATTAAGTCAGGATATCTTCTTATTGGAGAAGTAAAGTGACTATAACACTTACTTCCAAGTCCAAAGTGTCCTATATTAACATCCGAGTAGACAGCCTTAGCTTGACTACGAATAGCCATATCATGTAATACTTTAACTTCTGGTACATTTTCCAAACTATTTAATATCTTCTGCAAATCTTTAGGAGTCTCTATCTTACTTTTACCTACTGGAGTATATCCATGTAAACTTAGAAACTTAATAAATTCTTCTATTCTCTTTTCATTAGGTTTATCGTGTACTCTATATATACCAGGTAAATTCTTATAAAAGATTGAACCTGCGACTGTCTCATTTGCCGCAATCATAAAGTTTTCTATTAACTCTTCACCAGTTCTTTGTTCTCTAGCCTTAATATCTATAGGATGACAATTTTCATCTACAATAATCTTAGCTTCATCAGATTCAAATTCGATATAACCTCTATTAATCATTTTCTTTCTAAGTATTTTAGATAATTCTTCCATTACTATTAAAGTATCAGCAAATTCTTCATATCCATCAGGAATAATATTATCTTCAAGAATAAGATTAACATTATCATAAGTCATTTTCTTTCTACTTCTTATTATTGAAGGAGTAATCTCATACTTAGTAACATTCCCTTTACTATCAATATGCATAATACAGCTCATAGCGAATCTATCTTCATTTTCGTTAAGTGAACATATACCATTAGATAATTTATGAGGTAACATTGGAAGTACTCTATCCACTAGATATACTGAAGTACCTCTAAAATATGCTTCTTCATCTATCTTAGTACCTTCTTTTACATAATAGGAAACATCTGCAATATGAACGCCAAGTATATATTCATTATCACTAATTTTCTTTATAGATATAGCATCATCTATATCTTTAGTATCCGCTCCATCAATAGTAAATATCATTTCATCTCTTAAGTCTTTTCTACCACTAGTTAAACCTTCATTTATATCATTACTACTTAAAAACTGTGGTATACTCTCTAACTCATCTATTACTTCTTTAGGAAACTCCGGATTAAAATTATATTCATAGACAAAAGATAAAATATCTACTCCAACATCATTTTTATGACCTATAATCTTAGTAATTTTGCCTACTCTATTACCTTCTTTTAAAGGCTCTACAACTACTTTATGACCTTCGACAGCACCATTTAAATAGTCTCTTGGTATATATATATTCTTACCCTTTTTATCAGGTTTAACAAAATAATCACCATCTATTAAGATAACTTCTCCTACTAAAGGATCATAATTTCTTTTAATTACTCTAATAATTTTTCCTTCAGGTTTTAATGGATCTTTATTTAAATATTCAAATAATACTGTATCACCATCTTGTGCGCCATTTATATTTTTTTCATTGACATAAACATCTTTTACATCTTTATCAATTTCAATAAAACCAAAACCTTTATCATTTAAAATTAAATCCCCTTTTACTAAATGACTATTTTCTAATAATAAATACTTATTCTTTCTCTCACTATAGTATAAAATACCTTCACTAACTAATTCATCTAAAGTATTTTCTAATCTTTGATATTCTTCTATAGTATTTAAAAGTAATTTATCATTAATTTCCATAATTGTAAGAGAAGTATTTTCATTTAGTAGCTCTATTATTCTTTCTTTCATAATTCCTCCCTATTACACAAAATAGACTTAATTACTTAAGTCTATTTCTATTTTAACTATATTGATATTATTAAACATAATATAAAGAAAGAAAACCCAAGTACATAAGTAAGTCTAGTTATAAATAGTTCAAATCCTCTCTCTTTCCTATTAGCAAACAAATCTGAATTTCCCCCTTGAATTATTTGAGAGGCAGATTCTGCTTTACCACTTTGTAATAATACTATTGCTATTAACAAAACAGCTATAATAACCGCAGCTATTGTCATTTATATCAATCCTTTCTCACAAGATATATTATAGCAAATATCTATATCTTTGTAAATAATTATTTTTTATTTTTCACTTAGATATTTTACCATTATATCATCAAGTTTTACTTTAGATATTGGCATCTTTATATATTCAGTATCACTATCTTTGTAATCTTCAAGTGTTACCATAATAACTTGTAATTTATATCCCGCTATTAGGGATAACTTAGTCATAGTTCTTTTTCTTTCTTCACTGGTAGTAATATCATAGTTTTCAATACCTGATATGGTATTAGATAAAAATACTATATCAAATGTTTTATCACTTCTAAGTAATTCAGTAAGTTCCTCTATACTACTTGAAGTACTAATATCAACATTATAATTAACAAGTAACTCTGTAAACTTATTTATATCTAAATGATTATCTAAAGCTATTAATATCTTTTTACCGCTATAATTATTATACTTGATAACCTCTTCATCTACTACTTCATTATTATCTTTAATTTTTTGAAATAAGGCAAAATTAAAGATTAATGAAGAGTTATCTTTCTTAACTTCAGAAGTACCTTTTTGAAGTTCTACTAATCTATTATATAATTCATACTCCCAAGCATTAGTATCTATTATACATTTATTATCTCTTTCAATAAATTCTAACTTAGTATTTTTATAACTTACTATTATACCAAACATAAGTTTACAATTATTTCTTACAGATATTTTAGATATATTAATAGTTAAATCATATCTATCAAAATAATTATTAATAAACTCTACTAAGTAAGTAAATGTTTGTTTAATATTATCATCATCACCATATAGTACTTTAGGTATATTATCATCTATATTATAACTAACATCTACATTTCTAAAATTAATAATATCTTTAATACTATTAATTAAATTATCTGTTTGATATAACTTATTCTTTATTTTTAACTGTCTATTTTCTATTCTAGTTAAATCCATTATCTTATTAATCTGATCTACTAAATTAAGTGATAACTTTTGAAACTCTTCAATTTCTTCAAGTGAAGATACTTCATTTTTCTTATTAATTTTCTTACTACTAAAATTAGTTATTTCCATAAGTGGATTCTTTAAACTAATAGCTAAGTTATTAACAGTACCTGATACCATTTCATTTTGTTTCTCTAACATTTTTCTAGTATAACTTAAATCTTTTATTAATTTAATATCTGGATTTTCTATAGTGAAATACATTATATAAATTAATATTGATAATGAGAAATTAATTAATAACAAACTAGGGAATATTTTTTGTACTATAATCATTATTCCAAGTATAACAAGTAAAAAATACATAGGATAATATTTCTTGTTCTTTAGATTTCTTCTATTGGATATAATTACTGATATCATAATTATAAATAAAATTGTTGCTAACACATAAATTATATCTACTCCTACTCCAGTAGGTAATAACAAGCCATCAGTTTCAATTATATCTATTGGAAGAATCATAGTGGTTAATGATACTATAATAAATACAACCATTGATATCATAATAGCTAATCTATATCTACTATAATCCTTATTTTTTAAGTTTATTGTTACTATTACTGTATATACTGTAAATAAATATATCCATACTAGAAAACATAAAAATAATGATTTTAATGAAAATAGATATAATACTGAATTTATAAAAATACTAGTTCTAACTAAAATAAATGAATATATTTCAATAAGACCTGCTATAATAGTAGTTACAATTATACCATAATATATTTTATTTTCTAGTAGTTTTAAATTAGATTTAAAATTATATAAAACAAACAATAAAATTGAAAAAATAACCCCCGCTATTGTAAAACAAATACTATACATATTGCTTCTCTCCTATCTATAGAATAATTATATCATAGAATACAGAAAAAAACATCCTAGAATGTTCTAAAATGTTTTAATTTTTGTTTTACTTCTTTTTGGTTCTATTAAATTACCATTCATTTGGTAAATATCTTTGTCAAATATATCTATTTTTTCAAGTTTAACAAAGTCTACTTTTTTGTTAACTTCTGTTAATGGTATTTCATCAGTTTTTACATAATATTTTGGTATATATAGTTCCTTTAATTTAGCCTTTATCATCTCATCAAGTTCCTTAATAGTCTCTACCTTTTTACTATCATCATTGAAGACAATATAACAAACCGGAACTTCTCTTTCTACTGCATCATTACCTTTGACAGTACAACAATCATAAACATTATGATGAGTTTTGATAATTTCTTCAATTGCAGTTAACCATACTTTATCTCCATGTCTAGTTATCATTCTTTTTGCTCTACCACAGTGATATATTCTACCATCATTATCCATATAACCATAATCTTTAGTATGAAGCCACATTCTTCCATCTTTATGTTTTTTTAATACATCTTCTGTTTCTTCTTTATCTTTATAGTAGCCATCCATAACAGTAGGACCACTTATACATATCTCACCTATTTTACCTTCACCAAATGGTATTTCATTATTATCTTCATCAAAAATACTAACAAGTACATTTATAAAAGGTATACCAATACTACCTAGGGCATAAGCATTTGTTTTAGCGTATGTAGCAGCGGCAGTACATTCACTTTCTCCATATCCCTGATGAATAACAGCAGTACCGCCATGTTCTTTTATATAATTATTCGCTCTTTCTTCTTCAGCTACTGCCAGTTTATCTCCACCGGATATTGGACTAGTTATAAATGAAGTATCTTTTATTATACCACTGTCAACCATTTCATTAAATAGAATTGGTCCACCTAAAAATATATTAGGTTTATATTTATTTAATAACTTTGGATATCCTTCTGGTGTAAAGAAAGGAATTAGTCTAGTAGAAACACCGCAGCACATAAGACAATATGTTGCATTGAAATAATAAGCTATTGATGGAGGTAAAATACTCATTGAACTTTTTCCAAAATCAAAATCATATTCACCAAGTTTAAATCCATAAGCACTACTAGTAAGATTTAAATTAGTAAGTGGAACTCCTTTAGCATTACCAGTAGTACCACCAGTATATACAATTGTAGATATTTCACTACCTTTTGGATTAGGTCTATTGATTAATTTACCATCTTTTGTACTTCTCTTCCATTCACTAAATGATATAAATCTATTATCAGTCTTATAACTATCTGATTCTGCTTGCTGTTTTTTCATATTATCTAGCGTAGATTTTATTTCTTTATACATACTATCTTTTTCATCTTTATCTTTAATATTATCTATTAGCATACTAACTTTCTGAAGACCTGATAAACTTTCAAATAAAGATATACATATTATTTTTTCTAAATTATTTGTACCCACTATTCCTTTACTTACCTTTTCAGTAATAAGCGGTACATCAGAAATAAAGAAATATTTAGATTCTGTTTTATTTAATATATCTCTAATTCTCTCTTCTGCTTCATCAAACTTAATTAGATTAGTTATTGCACCTATCTTGGATAAGGCAAGCCACATAAAAATAATATCAGGATTATTAAGCATCATAAAGGAAACAATATCACCTTTACTAATTTCCATTTTATTAAATCTTTTGATGTACTTTTCTACTTCAGTTATTACATCTTCTCTATGGTAGTTTTTACCGCAATAAGGTATCATTAAAGCATTACCATACTGTTTAGTAACTGCTAAAAAGTAGTCATATACATTCATATCAGTATTTAAATATGCTATCTTTTCATCTGTATACTTTTCTACATCAACATTATAAAACTTAAGCCATGGCTTAATATCAGAAGCAATTCTTCCTTCTACTTTCTTTTCCTTATCAATAACAAAGGAAGTATTTTTTAATTTTTCATTATTAAATTCCATTATATCACCCCAAAAACTGGCATTAGTATACCATAAAAAGACTTGTTTTTCAAGTCCTTTAATATTTAACTCTTCTTCTTACCATATTATTTGTAAGTAATGAATAAGATTCATCTTTATATAAAGTATCTTCTTTAAGATGTATTTTATCATTTATTAAATACTTATCTAGTATTTCACAGGCCATTTTCCAGTCACTAGAAACATTAATTTTTTCAGCTACTTCTACTGCCATACCAGTATCAAGTAGATATTCACTACATAAAGCCATACTAGCAAATAAAGCCTTAAATTCTCTATCAGAATTATTAATAATATTGGCTCCTACCAAAGAATAACCAGCAGTAATAACATTTATATCAGTTAGAGGATATCTTCCGCAGTAGGCATTATACCAGTTCTTAGATTGATTAATTATCTTAGCCCCTTCTAAAGCTATACCACTTTTAATTGCAGTCTCATTGCATAGTACATCACAGCCACAAGAAGCATTAAATGCTTCTTTAGAAGCACATAATATTTTAGCTCCTTCTACCGATACATTACCTTTAATAGAGTTCTCATTAGTTAAACATCTTATTACATTCATATTAGGATGTTTTCTTAATATATCAATAGCCTCAGAAGCAAGTATATCATCTTCATATAAATTAATAATATCGATACCTATTTTAATTAAACTATCATCCAAAGTTAATAGTAGCTTCAAGATATATTCATTTCTATCTAAAATTTTATCATTATAATTATTGATATTCTTTTTTCTTAATGTATTCAATAATTCATCTTTTGTCATATAACCACATCCTATAATAATTTTATTATAGAATAAATGTGTTGTCAACCATAATAAAAACTATAGATAAAACTATAGTTCTATATTAATATTGAATACCCCAAACAACTAAGTGTTTTGCTTCCCTGCCACATACTATACACTTATCACTTAGATGTTCTTCTTCAAATGGAATGCATCTAGATTTACATCCTCTAATTTCTTTAATCTTCTCTTCACAAGCAGTATCACCACACCACATAGCCTTAACAAAGCCAGGATGATTATTAATAATATCCTTAAAGTCTTCGATATCAGTACAAGTATAAGTCATTTCTTCTCTTCTTCTTAGAGCCCTATCATACATATCTCTTTGTATATCTTCAAGTAATAATTTAACATCATGTACTATATCAGTATTAGTAAATACTTGCATCTTTTCTCTAGTATCTCTTCTTACTAAAGTAATAACATTATTTTCTAGATCTCTCTTACCTATTTCTATTCTAACAGGTATACCAAGTACTTCGGCTTCAGCAAATTTATATCCAGGAGACTTCTCACTATCATCAATATAAGCCTCTATTCCTTCTTTCTTTAACTTATCTAAGTAATCATTAGCCATACTCATTATTTCTAAATCATTACTAATAGGAATAATAACTACTTTATTAGGAGCTATTCTAGGAGGTAATACAAGTCCATAATCGTCAGAATGAACCATTATTAAAGCTCCCATCATTCTGGTACTTACTCCCCAAGAAGTTTGATAAGGATAATCTAATTTATTTTCTCTATTTAAATATTTAATATCATAAGCTTTAGAAAACTTTTGTCCAAAGAAATGACTAGTACCTGATTGAAGAGCTACTCCATTATACATAAGTGCTTCTACTGTATATGTATATTCTGCTCCTGCAAACTTTTCTTTCTCTGTCTTTCTCCCTACGATACTAGGAATAGCTAAGTAATCATGAAAGAATTTATTATAAATATTTAGCATATTTAATGTTTCAGCTTCTGCTTCTTCTTTAGTTTCATGAATAGTATGTCCTTCTTGCCATAAGAATTCTCTGCTTCTTAAGAATGGTCTTGTTTCTTTTTCCCATCTTAATACACTACACCACTGATTATATAATTTAGGTAAATCTCTATAAGATTTAACAGTACTAGCATAGTAATCAGAAAATACTGTTTCTGATGTAGGTCTAATACATAATCTTTCATCTAATTTTTTATTACCACCTTCAGTAACCCATGCTACTTCAGGAGCAAATCCTTTTACTAATTCTCCTTCTTTTTTTAGTAGATTCTCTGGTATTAATAAAGGCATATATACATTTTTATGTCCTGTTTCTTTAAACATACCATCCAATACTTTTTGCATATTTTCCCATATAGCATAACCATTAGGTTCTATTACCATACATCCTTTTGTATTAGAATAACTACTTAGTTTAGCGGCCATTACTACATCAGTATACCATTTAGCAAAATCTACATCTCTACTTGTTATCTTATTATTTTGTTTATTATTCATACTTACACCTCATCACTAATATTAATTCTATCATAAAAACAGATAAATATCTATATAAATATATTATTTTTTATTCCTTTCACTATGAGCCAAGGTCTCATAGTGTTATTTTGAGCCTAACTTTAGTCTCAAAATAAAGTCTATTATATATAAGCCATGAATATATATTTAAATTTAAAATAATACATTGACACAAGTTAATATTTATATTATTATAAACACTAAGACAATGATAAAGAGAAAGATTTAATAAATAATTCTTTGATGTACGAAATTTTCGACTTCAAAAAAGGAGGCATAATAAATGAATAATGTAATTGTTAAAAATGATGTGAAAATAGAAGATATGATATATGAAATTAGAGGAAAACAGGTAATGTTAGACTCTGACTTGGCTAAACTTTATAATGTTGAAACAAAAAGAATAAATGAAGCAGTTAAAAATAACATAGAAAAGTTTCCTGAAAGATATTGCTTTAAAATTTCTGAAAAAGAATATAATTCTTTGAAGTCGAAAATTTCGACTTCAAAAGGTGGCTCAAGAAAAGGTCATAATGTTTTTACCGAACAAGGCATATATATGCTTGCTACTATTTTAAAAAGTAAATTAGCAACCTCTATGACAATGGCTATAATGGATACTTTTGTTGCTATGAAAAAGTATATTAATTATAACTTAATAGAACAAAAATATATTAACAAATTAGTATTAGAACACGATAGTAAAATCGACTTAATACTAAATAAATTAAGCACTGAAGAAGAAAATAATCATATTTTTTATGAAGGACAAATATATGATGCTTATAATCTGCTTATAAAAACATTATCTAAGAGTAAAAAAGAAATAATAATTATTGATAATTATGCAGGAAGAGAACTATTTAATATTATTAAAGATATTAAGGTTAACATTAAAGTATATACAGAAAATATAGATAATACAGCAAAAGAAAAATATGAAAAACAATACAGTAATCTTAGTATATTTACTACCGATATATTTCATGATAGATTTATAGTAATAGATAATAAAATATTATATCATTCTGGAGCATCCTTTAAAGATTTAGGTAAGAAATGTTTTGCAATAACTAAAATAGAAGATACTAAAATAATAAAAGATTTATTAGAAAGATTAAAAACAATATAAATAACTATATAAAAATAAAATATATAGTCACTGCTTATAATAATAGATATGGTTGATATATTAGATTAAGACTATGAATTAGGCTTAATCTAACTAAGAATATAATTCTTTGAAGTCGAAATTTTCGACTTCAAAAGGTTATATACAAGGAGGCATAATAAATGAATAATGTAATTGTTAAAAATGATGTGAAAATAGAAGATATGATATATGAAATTAGAGGAAAACAAGTAATGTTAGATTCTGACTTGGCAAGATTATATGGTTGTAAAAACGGAACCAAATCGCTTAATTTGGCGGTTAAAAGACATATAAATAGATTTCCAGAAAGATTTATGTTTCAATTAACAAAAGAAGAATATTCTTCTATTTATTCAAGGTTTCAATTTGAAACCTTGAATAAAAACAATCAAAAACAAGGACTTAATATTAAATATTTACCTTATGTATTTACTGAACAAGGAGTAGCAATGTTAAGTGCTATATTAAAAACTGATGTTGCAGAAGAAATAAGTATAAAAATTATGGATGCCTTTGTAGCAATGAAAAAGATAATAAATACTTCACTAATAGAACAGAAGTATTTCAATGAATTAACTATAAAAAATACAGAAGATATAAAATTATTACAAGAGTCTTTTAATAAGTTAAATACGAAAGAAAGTAATAATCATATTTTTTATGAAGGACAAATATATGATGCTTATAATCTGCTTATAAAAACATTATCTAAGAGTAAAAAAGAAATAATAATTATTGATAATTATGCAGGAAGAGAACTATTTAATATTATTAAAGATATTGATGTTAAGGTAAAAATATATACTGAAAATATAGATAATACAGCAAAAGAAAAATATGAAAAACAATATAATAATTTAGAAATAATAAATACTGATATATTTCATGACAGATTTATTATAATAGATAATAAAGTGTTATATCACTCTGGAGCATCATTTAAGGATTTAGGTAAGAAATGTTTTGCAATAACCAAAATAGATGATACTAAAATAATAAAAGATTTATTAGAAAGACTAAAAACAATATAAATAACTGTCTTAAAACAAAATATATAGTTACTGCTTATATATAATAGATATGGTTGATATATT
>CAKOLH010000022.1 GCA_934096105.1 uncultured Bacilli bacterium
TTACCAGCATAACCTCTTCCCATTACCTCATAAGTTGTTATATTACCACTTTTTGTTTTAGATAATATACTAAAACTATCATCTGGTTCTTTATTTAATACCTTAGTACTTATTATTACTCCTAGTACTAGGGCTATTATAGTACTTAGAAACATTAATGATATTTTAATTATTTTTTTATTATATAGTTTTATACTTAAATAATTTATTAGTATTGTTATTAAGTTAACTATTAATATTGATATTAATACTCCTTCTGGTAATGGAGTTAAATATCTAATAAACATGGTTATGATACCTAAGAATACACCACTTATTAACTGGCCGGTATTAGTAATTGGTGTCGTTACTGGGTCGGTAGCCATAAAGACTGCTCCAAAAAGTAGACCTCCAGATAATATGTTAAATAGGATAAACCATAGTCCAATATCTTTAGTTATACATATTACCGAACTTATTAATACTACAGTTAATACATAGGATACTGGTATGCGCCATTTAATCATTTTTTTATAGGTTAAATAGATAAAGCTTACTATACATAGTAGTGATGATGTTTCTCCTATAGCACCCGGTATATTACCAAAGAAGAAATTTAATAGACTACCAAATGGTGCTACTAATTTATCATAAGTAAGAACATAACTACCTGCGGTCATATTTGATAATGGTGTTGCACTACTTATGGTATCTACTTCATATGGATTTAGATATCCTCCTACTAGAGATGAAAATATTACGGTTATGAAGAGGCTTCCTGCTAGAGCAGGATTTAGTTTGTTTTTACCAATGCCTCCTGTTAATACTTTTGATAGAGATGCTATTATACTACCTAGTATTACTAAGTATAATGGTGTATTTATGGATATTACTAGGCTTAGGAATACTCCTGGTATTATAGCATAGTCTTCGGTAAATAATTCATAAATACTTTTTTTATTCTTTCTAATTAGATAGTATAGGTACTCTGTTAATAAACCAGTAAGTGAAGCTACTACAGCGAATATTAATGGTTTAAATACTAGGTATAGACTACCATAACCTTTTATTACAGGATATATACCATTTTTATAGGTAGAGAATAATATAAAGAAAGATAATATTATTAAAATGGTATACATCATATCAGAAGTTTTATTTTTACTTTTTAGATAACTTCCATTTCTTACTTTGAATTCTCTCATTTATCATTCACCTTCTCTTTAGCGGCTTTTACAAATTCTCTTACTTCTATTTTTGAAGGACATATATAAGAACATAGTCCACATTCTATGCATTCATCCGCTTTTAGACATTCTAGTTCTTTGATATTACTGATATTTTTCATAATAAGAGCTGGGTATATTCCGGCAGGACATACTTCAAGACATTTACCACATGATATACATGGTAATGATCTAGTAAAGTTATTTTCTATGACAAGTATGGCATTTATATCTTTAGTGATTATTAAGTCATCTGTAGGAATACTCTTTCCCATCATTGGGCCACCAGCGATAAAAAGTGGATTCTTTAGTTTTTTATAACCATCTAGTGAGGCTATTACTTCACTAGCGAGAGTACCTATTTTTACTTTGACATTAGTCTTTTTCTTTATACCGGGGCCAGTAATGGTAATTATTCTTTCTGTTAATGGTCTATTATATTTTAGCATTTCATAGATTGCATAAATGGTACTAACATTACTAACTAGTATACCTTTTTCAATTGGGTATTTATCGTACTCTATTCCAAGAGTATCTCTTACTACTAGTCTTTCCCAGCCATTTGGATAGGCATCTTTTACTAGTTTTAAACTTATATTAGGGTATGTACCTATATGTTTAGTAAAGGCATTTATTACTTTGGTACTATCCTCTTTTACGACAATGTAACTCTTCTTTAGACTCATGATAGTCATTATTTTATCGACAGCCTCAAGTATTTCTTCAGCACTATTTTTCATTAAGGCTTTATCGCAAGATACAAATGGTTCACATTCAACACCATTTACTAAAAGATATTTAGTGTTATCATTATCATACTTTAAGAAGGTAGGAAAATCACTTCCTCCTAGTCCAGTGATACCATTTTCTCTAAGAGCATTTATAAATTCTTCTTTAGTATAGTCTTTCTTAGCTACTACCTTACTTTTCTCATACTTTTCTTTAAAGTCATTTTCTATTACAACACATTTAATTTTTTTACCATTATTAATTGTCTTAGTATCTCCTACTAGAGCATAACCTGATACTGAACTATGTATAGGAAAGTTTATCTTTTCATTGATGGCAATTACCTGTCCTTTATGAATATAATCTCCACCTTTTACTAGATGCTTATATTCTACTCCATTTTTATTTTCAAGGGGTATATAAACTAATTCTGGTTTTAAATAATTATCTATTTTATATAAAACATCACTATCAATATGTACTCTCATTTCTATTCTCCTCTAGTATATAATAGCATAAAATGGAAAAAAAAGATAGTATTTCTACTATCTTGCTGATGTTTTTTTGATTTCTTCTTTTCCTGCAAAAAATTCAGCATTAATATTTTCATATATTTTTTTTGTTTCTTCATACGATTTAGCAAGTTTCATATTTATATAATGTTTTGCTATAGTACTATATTCTGTACTTTTAGGCTTACATTGTTCATCTAGTTTTTGTTTTATATCATTAATCATATTATTTTTACTTACCGCTATTGCATGCACTGATAGTAGTAATTCTTTCATAGATACTATTTTTTCTAAGTCTTGATTATTAATGATTTCATGATGAACTTTGTCATTTTTACCATATAGCATGCTATTTATAAATACTCTATAGCATTCATCTTTTGCTTTTTTAAAATTTTCTAATTCTATTATTGGTCCATGTACTGTACTTGCATAATCTAATTCAGCATCAAGATCATCCATGGCTTCTTTTATAGAAGCAAATAATTGTGATTCTATAGTACAATATGGCTCCCCGCTATAAAACTCTTCAACATCTTTTGGTAAATGATATACTTTTTTCTTTTCTAAATCTATATCTTTAAACAAGTCCCTTACATATTCAAATACTATTAATAGTTGATAATCTAAATAGATTTGTTCTCTTATCATTTCTTCTTTTTTACCATAAGGTTCTGAAGATACTGAATTTAATTTTGTATTATATGCTTTTTCTAATTGTTCATGTGTATAATTTCCATTTAATTTAAATGTTTCTAATGCTTCTCCTATTGTTCTCATTTTATTACCTCCAAAAAGCTAAATATGAAATAAATATTAAATATATTATTGTTAATATTGTTCCATTTATTATGTCCTTTGTTTTTGATTTATCTGGTATTCCTACCATCATTGCCACTAGTACTCCACCAACAAGACCACCTATATGGGCCGCTAAGTCTATTCCTTCTGCAAGAAAACCTATTATTAGATTTACAACAATTATTGGAACCACGGATCTTTTTATAGCTTCTCCTAGATAAGTACGATAATGAATACCAAAGTATAGAAGAGCTCCTAGTAGACCAAAGATAGCTCCTGATGCTCCTGCTGATATAGTGTTATGAGTAAAAGCTAGTGACATTATACTACCAGATATTCCACTTAATATAAATATTATTATGTATTTTATTTTGCCAAATAAACTTTCTACTTCTCTACCTATAATGTATAATGAATACATATTACATAATAGGTGCATTATTCCAATATGTAAAAATATACAAGTAAATAGTCTATAATATTCACCCTTCTTTACTAGAACATCTAAGTTAGCTCCAAATTTTAATAATGTTTGACTATTAGTACTTCCTCCGGATATTTCCATTAGTACAAATAGTATTATACATATTGCCATAATTATATAAGTAACTATTGGTACTTTATATGAAAATATCTTTTCAGCAATCTTATTTCTATCTTCATTTTTCTTGTTGATGTTATCAGTTACTTTTATAAAATATTCTAAGCCATCTTCTTTTCTATTTGTTTTCTCTACGATATCTGGAAAGGCACTTATTAATTTTGGATTGTTTATGTCCTTTTCTTTTTCTATTAATACATCATCACCAGCAAGTATTTTTTCATCTTCAATATCTGTATATATATTAAGTACTTTTATTTTAAATGACAATGTTTTTCTTTTTACTTGTTTTACTATTTTTGATAATTTAAACTTATCAAAATCTAGTTGTTCCTTATTATGAATATGATGGGATACTATTCTAACTATCTTGTAGTTGTTATCTAGATTTTCAAGCCATATTTCATCATTAATGCCATGTATAATCATTGGTTTATAATTTTCTTCAGTAATAAAATAATTTATTAAATTCATTACTAGTAAATCATCACTTTTAATTATTGTTTCTTCCATAGTAAACCTCCACATATATATTATACTAAATTTTAGAAAATAAATAAAGTCTTTTCACATGATTAATATTTTTAAATATAATATAAAGAAAGGAGACTATTTATATGTATAATAGAAGAATGATGAGACCTATGCCTATGAATGGAGATAGGTTTGGTGGTGGATTTTTTGGACCTTTTCTACTTGGTGGTATAACCGGAGGTCTTTTGGCTCCTGCTTTTTATCCTAGACCATATCCAGTACCATATAATCCATATCCTCCATATCCTAATTATCCAGTATATTATTAAAACACCATATGGTGTTTTTATTGATATTTTTATTATATTTTGTTATAATTGTATCATGAAAAAGTTTAATATGATTGATGAAAGTTTTATTTGTGAAAATTGTGGCAAAGAAGTTACTAAGCTTGGATATACTGCGAGGGATCACTGTCCATACTGTTTATATTCTAAACATCTAGATATTAATCCTGGTGATAGAGAAAATACCTGCATGGGACTAATGAGACCTATTGGTATAGAGAAATTTAAAAACAGCTATAAGATTATTTATAGCTGTGATAAATGTCATGAGTTACATAAAAATATTATGGCTAATGATGATAACTTTGACTTAATTATTTCATTATCCAAAAATATTTAAAATAAACTTGGTAATAAATCTAGTATAAGTACAAACACAAATAATATTACTATGATAAGAAGTGCGATTTTAAATTCTTTAGTAAGATTTAAATTGAACTTCTTTTTTTTAGGTTTGTTATCAGTTGTTACATAAGTTTTCTTTACATTTGTATTATTAACATTCTGATTATTAGTAGTATTTTGACTACTAGCTACATTCATGTTGTTATTATATTGATTCTGCACATTAGCTGAATTTTGATTCATAGTATTTTGATTATTTGTAAGTGGTATGTTATTAGTTGTATTAACTGGATTATTTTGAACAGTATTTACTGACTTTATGTTGACATCCATAGTATCATTTATATCTATACTAGGATTACTAATTGCGGTATTTAAATTACCAGTAGCCCTATAGGGTGTAACATTTTCTAATTTTTTATCATCATCATAATTCATTTAAATACCTCCTTAAGATTGAAAAGATTTAGATTAACTAAATCTTATAAATTCCAATTACCATTATTTTGATTATTAGGTACATTACCATTCATTACAAAGTTTGATCCACCTTGTACTAAATTATTGTTATAACCATTCATGTTGTTTACTGACTCCTGTGGCATCTGATTCATATTTGGCATAGGCTTAGGAATACCATTTGGAACATTGTTTACCATATTATTTGGTATATTGTTTGTATTCGTTTGATTCATTGGCTCTACTACTGGTGCACTAGGAATATTAACATTTGGTATTACACTAGGGCCCGCCATTTGTGGCATAGCATTTGGTATTGGTGTTGGAGTAACTCCACCCATTTGAACTCCAGGAGTTGCCTCTGGAATAGAATTTTGCATTGGTTCTGGTGTAGGTACTGTCATTTGTGGTGCTACACTAGGCATAGGATTTGGTATGCTACTTGGCATACTTGGTACCTCAGTAGGCTCTGTAACAGGAGCTATACCACTATTTATTCCATTATTTAATATTGGTGTTGGTTCAACAGGTTTTGGTATTGATACCTCTCTTGGTTCAAATTTTGGTGTCTGCTCTGAAGCTGGAATAAAGAAAGAATCATTACTATTCATATTTGAATTTACTTCAGGTATGTTATTTACTACATTAGGAGTATTTTCAAAATTATTACTCATATTCATTCCCATTGTATTTATGTTTGAATTTATACTTTGATTCAAATTATTATTTGTGTTTTCAGGCATATTTCCCATCATATTCATATTTTGATTTATATTCTGTGCCATATTATTTGACATACTCATATCTTGATTATTCATCATCATATTGTTATTTGACATATTATTATTCATCATATTATCAGTATTAGGACTCATCATATTATTAAAGTTTTGATTCATCATCATACCATTATTCATATCATTATAGCCTATATTCATATTTTGATTCATTGAATTATAATTCATATCCATACCTTGATTCATCGTATTTAAATCATTGGTAGGAATACTATTATTATTTGTAGTCTCACTTTTTTCTCTTAGTTTCTTCTTCCTTTTAGTATCCGCTAGAAAGCCTACTACTGTAATTAATAGAATAACTAATACAATCAAAACCCACACATAATATTCTAATAAAAAATCTACTACCATTTGCATAATTTTTTCCTCCCTATTTACTCTAATATAAGAATATCATAAATAACTTAAAAAATCAATAATTAATCACTATCTATGATACTTTTATCTATAAAGCTTATACTCTTAGTTGATAATTCTAATGATTCTTTATATTTTCCTCTTCTAAATAATTCTTCTGCTTTAGTAAGAGCAATATCTATTTCTTCATAACTACTACGATATCTATTACCATAAATGATCATCTTTTCAGCCATATCGACGATTTTTATCATATCATTTGTCTTATTATATATTTTAAATACTAAGTCTCTTGCGGTATCTACCCTTATATTTAGTATTTTTATAACGATTGGTTTCTTATCTAGTTCTTTTACTATTTCTCTTATTGCATCTTGTGCCTCAGTAAGTTCTATGTAATAACTACTTGGTATTACTGGTATTTTATAATCTTTTAGACGATATTTTGACTTCTTTAATAAGTCTTCAATTGTATTCAATTGTTCTCTTGCTCTTGTTTCATCATCTTTCATACTAGTAATTGATCTTAACTGATAATCTAAGTCATCTTGTAATCTAGATAGTTTAAGTGATAATCCATCTAATTCATCTACTAGTTTAGAGTAGGCAAATGTTTTCATTTTACCTTGATCTACTAGTATCTTATAATCTTGATTTATTTTTTCTAAATTTTTATTTAATAAACTAAATTTATTTATATCTTCATTTGATAAGTTATAATTGTATTTTATATCATCTATTTGAAGATATATATCTCTTACTACTTTATTAATGTTATCAATCTTATAACTTAATTCTTTGATATTCTGTTTGAATAAGTCTTTACATTCTTTTTCTTTATCAAAATCATTATATAAACTATTAAAGTAATCTACAAAGGTTTTTAATTCTATTATCGAATCATTCATCTCTAAGTTCTTTAGATTCTCAATAATTTTATTTATTTTATCTTTTATTTCTTTAATATTATATTCAACATTTAAATAATCTAGTGGATAGCCATCTCTTCGCATTCTATTGTAATATATTATAGTGTCCTCTATTTTATTTGGCATTACAACAGTAGCCATTAAGACTATTGTAGGAACATCTGCGAGTAGTTTATCCATTTTTTTGATTTTATCATCTAAAAGAGCTATTTTCTTTTCTACGGAAACATAATCATTATTATCCATGGCTCTTTCAAATTCTGCAAATAACTTATCTATTCTACTAAATTCTTCTTCCATTGAATCTGTGATTACACCAAACTCTTTTTTAGTTCTTTCAAACTTGTTTTGCTGCTCACGATATACTATTTTTAACTTAGTAATAAGTGTTCTATTTCTTTCTTCAGACTTAGTTATTAACTGAACTTCTTCAAGTAATTTATCAGTCTTTTTCTTTAGGACACGTAGTTCCATTTCAATATTAGCCATTTTTCTTATAGCTTGCTTATATTCTTTTCTATCTATCAAAAAGTCAGCATCAGATATTGAATCAGTAATACTAGGTATTGCTTCATCTCTTATTTGTTTAAAGGTATTATCCCAGTCTTCCATTTTTTCTTTTAGATTATCTGTTTTTACTAATTCTTTAACCTTTGTTATCTCACTAAGTACTGGAACCCCAAGTAGGCTATTCTTTTCGACATCTAATTCTTCTATTTCTTTTTTATATTTTTTATTTTGATTACTTTTAATTATAACAATAGTAATAATTATAAGGATAACTGCCAATATAAAAGCTGATATAGTAATTAAAAGGACACTATCCATATGTTACCACCTTTCCTACCTATAATATATTTTACCACACTTTTAATTTTTTTAACATTATTTTTTAGAATAATTTTATTTTTTTTATTTTATGTAAAAAAAGATAGCCTAAGCTATCAATAATTTTATTTATAATACATATCTAGTAATGATAAAGTATAAGGCTGCTCCTAGTACAAGAAGACCAAATATTAAGAAGAATATCTTTATTCCATTATGAGACTTTTCTTCAAATAGTTTTTCATCATCATCTTCATCAAAGTCTTTTTTACTAAAATTAAATGAACCACTATAAAAAGTTTCTCCTTCTTTTATTTTCTTTATCATAGTAACTTCTTCTTTGACAATAGGATCAGTTACCACAGTATTATCATCACCCTTTAAATCGACAAGTATATCAAGTGGAAGTGAATTAGTATTACTTTCTTTTTTATCTTTATCTTCTTTTGGTACTTCTTCTGATAGTTCCATAGCATCATCTGCTTCAGGAACATATGGTATATTAGCATCTTCAAGATTAGTTAAAAAGTTAGTATTTATTTTAGGTTCTTCTTTATTAGCTTCAGCATTCTTATTTATCTCATTTTTAGCATTTTCAAGTAGTACATTGATATCATATATTCTACTACTTTCTTTTGGTACCTCTTTAGTTATTTCTCTTTTAGGAAGAGTAACTGTTCTACCTAATTCTTTGGCTTTTCGATATTCATCTCTACTGGAAACTATTTTTCTTAGGCCATTTATATCTATTTCATTGGAATTATCAGGTATTGGTAAATTATCTAGTTCAGATATTTCTGAGGAAATATCTCTATAAAGTTTTTCATTTTTCTTGGTTCTATTAAATTCACTTAAATCTTCTTTATAATATTTTTCCATTCTACTTTCCATATTGCTCTACCTCTACTATTAATATAATAACATATTTTTTTGATAAATAAAAGATTTATGTTGATTTTTTATTTGATTTTGATATAATTAAATAGAAAGAAGGTATAATTATGGAATTAAAAATTAATAAAGATAAATGTATTGGATGTGGACAATGTGTTAGTCTATGTGAAGATGTATTTGATTTTGATGATGATAATTTAGCTAAAGTTATTGAAACCCCAGTAACAGAAGAGCACGAAGAAGAAGCAAATACTGCTTTAGAGTCTTGTCCAACAGGAGCTATCGAAGAAGAGTAATCTTCTTTTTTTATTTACTACTTAGATAAACTACTTCTACTACTTCACCAAAAGCATTTTTTTCTTTTACTTTTCTGACTGTTTTAATTATATTTCTATTAATAAGACTATCTATTCTTTCTTGAAAACATGCATCCATAACGAAACCTGCTAATCTTTTATTTAGACATTCTCCTACCAAACTCCAATACCTTATCTCCTTATTTTGTTTTAATATATCTATTATCTTTTCATCTAGATAATTATATGAATATGATTTTATATTACTATCAACTACCCTTATATCTTTATTTTCTTTTACTAAAGTACTCCATATTTCTTTATAATAATTAATATCTTTATCATTTAATCTAATACTTTTCTTAGTAAATTCTTCTATTTCTTCTTTATTATAACTACTTAAATAATATTTATTACTTCTATATATATCACATAGGTAAATACTAATATTGTAACTACTTAGATAATTTATTAAATATAGTACATTACAAACATCTTCATTATCTTTACTACTATACCATATTCTAACACTGCTATATTTGGTTATCATTTCTTTTAATTCAGTTAATTTATCATATACATTTATTTTTATCCATCCTATTTTTCTTTCTTTTTGTTTTTCTATATCTTTAATACTTCCAAAACATAGCAAAAAACAAAAAGACATAATACTATTACTATTAAAGATATTAGTATCTTCAAGTATTTTTTTATCACTATCACTAATTGTTATTTCTAACATAAAATAATCACCCATCTATAAAATACAATAAATATTTTTATTTGTCAATTTCCCGGTATATACTCTCCTCTTCTATATGATAGATATGGCTGATATATTTATTTTAGGGCAATACTTTGGCTCAAATAAACACTATTAAGACTTAGAATAAGGCTTAATGTGAACATAAAGAAAAGAACCCTAAAATTAGAGTTCTTAACTTATTATAAACTTAACACCATTTTTAGTATTTTGAATGTTAATGTCATAATTTAAGAATGTAAGTGTTTTCTTTACAATAGATAATCCCAAACCAAATACACCATTAACCCCCTTTTCAAAAGGAGAAAAGATATTATTTAATACATCTTTATCAATATTTGGTCCATCATTAAATAGGGTTATCTTATTATTTTTTATGGTTATCTTTATTTCTTTATTAGCATATCTAATAAAGTTATTTAATATATTATCTATAATTGCTTCCCACATCTCACTACTACCTTTAAAGATAGTATTTTTTTCATCGATATCTAGAGTGAATTTAACATCATTTCTTACTAAAGAGAATTTATCTACTGAATCAAAGACTACTTTACTGACATCACACCTTTCTTTTATAATATCTTTTTTGTCTTTAAAATAGTTTAATTTATTAAGGTACAATAAGGAGTGAACTTTACCTTCTAATTTAGATAATTGCTCTTTAGATACTTTTACGGCTTCTTTATCTGTTATTACACCATCTTCGAATGCTTCGATATAGGATTTCATTACTGTGATAGGAGTCTTAAAATCATGGGAAATGTTCTGGTACATTTGATTTTTATATTCTTCTTCTTCTTTCAAATATACACGCATTTTCTCCAAAGCTACCTCAAGGGTAGATATTTCATCTTCATAATCATATTTTATCTTATGATTATAGTTATCATTATTCAAGTTATCTATTTTTTCTTTTAATTTTTTTATTCTATTAACTAAGTTATTAGACCATATTAGGATTACCATTGATACTATTATAAAGGTTATACCTACTACAAGAAGGATTATCTTAAATATTGATATACGCATATCATTTATATAACTACTACCAGTAAGTGCTATTTTCTTAGTATTATTTGTGGTAATAGTACTATAGTAATATACTTTCTTATTATAGAGGAATTTTCCTTCTTCTTTATTTATTTTACTTAGAATTTCTTTAGGAGAATCTAATCCTATTACTTTGTTTAAGTTATTTGATATATATATGTTTTCATTATTTACATATATATAGGCTACTTCACTATTTATTTTACTATTCTCAGGACTATCTAATATATTTAAAGATTCTCCAAGATAGTTATATAGATTATCTTCATATATTGGTAATAAGTTTCTAGGTAATATTATTCCTAGTGATATTATCATTATTGCCACTATTACTATGCAAATAAATAGTAATTGTTCTGTTAGATTAGGTTTTCTCATAATAATCTATACCCATAGCCATATATTGTGTTTATATCTAACTCTGGCATTTTCTTTCTTAGTCTTCTGACTAGGTCATCTACTACTCTATCGGTACCGAAATAGTTTTCTCCCCAAATGTTGTTTAGAATATCATCCCTTGAGAAGGACTTATTTATATTGGTAACGAACATATAGAGTAAATCAAACTCTAAAGTAGTTAGATTTATGCTTTCTTCTTTGTGAAGTACCATTCTTTTTTCTAAGTCTATTGTATAATCTTTATAGGTAAGTTTTTGTTTTTCTTTGGAGTAGACTCTTCTTATGATGTTGCCTACTCTAAGTACTAGTTCTTTAGGTGAATATGGTTTAGCTATGTAGTCATCACTTCCTAATTCTAAACCAATTATTTTATCTAGATCTTTGTCTCTCGCGGATGTAAATATTACTGGTACATCGGGATTCTCCTCACGGATTTTCTTTATAATGTCATATCCACTGATGGTATCTCCAAGCATTATATCTAATATCCATAAATCTACATCTTTATTTATGTTGTTTATGGTACTTTCTCCATCATAATAGGATACTACATTATAGCCTTCTTTTTCTAGATATGTTCTTATTAGATTATTTAAATCTTTTTCATCCTCTACTAGTGCTATTGTTTTCATATGTATCACTTCCTAAATATAGTATAACACAAAATTAATATTTTTTCTTATCTAATCATCTATCACCTCTTTTCATGATTTAATTATATTATTTTTATTTGGGTGAATTATCAAATAAATGTGGTAAATTATGGGAAATAATAATATAATGTATTGGTGAATGATATATGGAATATAAAAGAATTACTTTAGATTATAAGAGTTTAGAACCTTATATTAATGATAGAACGCTGGATCTTCATTATAATGTTCATTATAGAAATTATACTGATATGTTAAATAAATATTTGAAGGATATTAATTATGATTATAAGGATTCTCCTGAATACCTAGCTGAGCATATTGATATACTACCTATGGAGAATAGAGATGAGATATTATTTAATCTAGGAGGATATTTAAATCATAGTTTATATTTTTATAATTTGACTAATAAGAAGAAAGATATACCTATAGAACTTCTTAATCTTATTAATAAATATTTTGGTTCTTTTTCTTTATTTAGAGAGGAATTTATTGATATGGCTATGGAAGTTAAAGGTAGTGGATATACTTTTTTAGTAATGGATAAGAATAATAAACTTAGAATTATTAATACTTCTAATCAGGATACTCCTTATTATTATGGTTTTACTCCTATTATGACTATTGATGTATGGGAACATGCTTATTATTTAAAATATACTTATTCAAGAAAGAAATACTTAGAGAATGTTTTTGATATTATTGATTTTGATAAGGTATATAAGTTATATTTAGATAATATTGTATAATCACTCTATAGCCTAAGGTCTATAGAGTGTTGTTGTTAGCCTGTAGTCTAACAACAATATATCTACATATCTATTATATATAAGCAGGGGTTATATATTTAGTATTAGTTTAGTGATTGTAATTAGTGCCACACTGTGGCACCTTTTTAGTGTAATATATTTATATGATTATTTGGTCAGCCAGTGGTTGACCTTTTTAAATAATCAAGTTATAGTAATGATCTCTGAAGCAATTGTGTCGTAAACAATGAATAAAGCAATTGTTGCGCCAGTGGCGCAATTTTTCTTATAACAAATAAAATCTGATCATAAGATAAAGCAATTGGTGTGGCAGTGCTACACCTTTTTATCATACAAATAAAATCTTTAATAGATAATAATTCACAATAATGAGACCGAGTTAATTGGTGCGACAGTGTCGCACCTTTTTCAATAATTAAATAAAATTGGCTCATACATTTTAAACTGCAACAGACTATTTATTTTTGATATTCTTTATTTTGAATTTTTTCTTTTAACTATCTTTTACTTAAACATTACTCTAAAGATATTTTAATATAATACTCTATTTCATTAATATCTTTAAATGATAGTAATTCACAATAGTGAGACCAGCTTAATTGGGCAACCACTGGCTGCCCTTTTTCTGACAGCAAATAGAGCCCTCCCATTTTTGGTCGCCAGTGGCGACCAAATCTTATTATTAAATATTAAATAAAACAGTCTTATTCTTCGTAATGTTTTTTCTAAGACAATATATAATTTTTAGAAAATATTCTGTTATCACTGGAATACTCTATGTAATAACCATTATCTTTCTTACAGATTATTACTCCAATAGTTTTATCTTGATTTATAGTTTTAATATTTTTATCTACATAATTCATATATATTTGTATTTGACCGATATGTTCTTTCTTTAGTTCGGTTACTTTTAGTTCTATTACTACAAAACAATTATAAATATAATTAAATAGTAATAAATCTATATAATTATAGGTATTGCCTATTTTAATTTTGTATTCATTTTCTATATATGAGAATCCTGTACCTAATTCTTTTAGAAAATTATCTAAATCTTCGAGTATTAATTTTTTTAATATTTTTTCAGTTACTTCTCCTTTATCTATGTTGTATTTATTCTTTATAACTATTGGATTTTTTATAAAATCACTTACTACCGTTTTTTCTTTATTGATTAATTTTAATTTAGTATTATTATCTAGTCTCTGATATTCTTTAGATTTTATTTTTTCTCTAAGCTGTCTTTTACTTAGATTTTGTTTTTCAGAGATACTTATATAGTAGTTGATTTCATTTATATCTTTAATGGATAATAATTCACAATAATGAGACCAAGTTAATTGGTGCGCCAGTGGCGCACCTTTTTCAACAATTAAATAAAATTGTCTCATTCTTTTTAATGTAGTTATATTATATTTTCCCCCTAACTCATCATTTAATTTCTTTGAGTACTCTTTTATTAAGCCGTCACCATACTTAGCTCTATCTTCGCCACCTTGTGCCTCGATTAATAACTTACCGACATTATAATAAGTACTTAGTTCATTTTTATTTTTTGAATAATCTTTTACTCTTTTATATACTTCGTTGTTTATTAGTTCGTTTTTTATTTCATTATAATAATTCATTTTTGTGCCTCCATAAATACACACTAGCAGGTTCCAATATATATTGCAAATGACTAAAACTTGTTTTTGGATATTAAAAAAGATAAGAAAAAAGACCTTTAGATTTCTAAAAGTCCTTACTTTGTTTTTTTGATACCCTTAAAAGATATTTTTGAGTAAAATTACTATTTTACATATATTTTACACTTTATTATCTCTTTTTATAAAACTTATTATAAATATTAATACTATTGTTAGATAAAGAATTATTTTTATATCATTAATAAAGTATCCTATTAA
>CAKOLH010000023.1 GCA_934096105.1 uncultured Bacilli bacterium
AAGATAAAGTAAATAAGAATTAGTAGAGGAGTGAATATTATGGGAGGACTTAGCGTTATAGTTCTTATGAATATATTGTTATTTTTGTATCTATTTTTTATTACTATTTTTGTAGCCATTATATTATATACAATAATTGGTAAGTTAGTTACTTATGGAGATATAGCAAAGGAGATAGCAAGTAACCATCATATTAAAAGAATGTCCGCACAAGCTGTAGGTGGAGCGGTTGGATCTAATCCTATTTGTATAATAGTACCATGCCATAGAATGGTTGGTGCCTCTAATAACTTAACTGGTTATGGAGGAGGTATAAGAAATAAAATAGCCTTACTTGAAGTAGAAGGTCATAACCTAGAAGAATACAAACTACCAAAGGAGAAATAATATGAAAAGGTGTAAGTGGTGTAATTTAAATAATCCTAAGTATATAGAATATCATGATAAAGAATGGGGAATATTGAATTTAGATGACAAATATTTATTTAAAATGCTTATTTTAGAATCTTTTCAGGCAGGGCTATCTTGGGAGTGTATTTTAAATAAAAGAGATGCTTTTGAAATCGCTTATGATGATTTTGATATAGATAAAATATGTAATTATACCGAAAATAAAATAAAAGAACTTCAGGAAAATAAAGATATTATAAGAAATAAATTAAAAATAAAAGCTAGCATTAATAACGCTAGAATATTTAGACAAATAAAGGAAGAATATGGCAGTTTTGGATCTTATATATTATCTTTTACCAATAATAAGATATATTATGAAATAGATAAGACAAGTTCAGAACTATCAGATAAAATATCTATAGATTTAAGAAAAAGAGGTATGAAATTTGTTGGTACTACAATAATATATTCTTATCTACAAGCAATAGGCATAATATATTCGCATGATAAGGAATGCTGTTTATATAAAGAATGACTTAAGTAGAGATAATCTACTTTTTATTTGACTTTTATTAGATATGATAGTATAATTGGTATGAAAAGTATGAAATGTATAACTAAGGAGGACAAAATATGAATAAGAATAAATATATGGGAATAAGCAAAGTGGGGGAAAAGGGACAAATAGTAATCCCAAAGGAGGTAAGGGATATTTTTGATATAAATCCTGGTGATTCTCTTATAGTACTTGCTGATGCCAAGAAGGGAATAGCATTAGTAAAATCTGAGGTAATAGAAGATGTTACAAATAATATACTCGGAGGAAATGATGATAAAAATAAATAATCTAACAAAAAAATATAAAGAAAAATATGCAGTAAATAACTTAAATCTAGAAATAAAATCTGGAGAATTATTCTCGCTTTTGGGTACAAATGGAGCAGGAAAAACAACAACAATCAAAATGCTATCAACATTGATATTACCTACTAGTGGAGAAGTTAAAATAAATGATTTTGACTTAATAAAAGATTCAGCAAAAATTAAAGAAATAATCAACATTTCACCTCAAGAAACCGCAATAGCACCAAACTTAACAGTCATTGAAAATCTATATTTTATGGCGGGTATTTATCAAATTACAAATAAAGAAGAAAAAATTAATGAATTAGTAAAGATATTTAAATTAGATGATGTATTAAAACAAAAAGCTAAGACTTTATCAGGCGGTTATCAAAGAAAACTATCAATAGCGATATCATTAATAAATTCTCCTAAAATACTATTTTTAGATGAACCAACACTTGGCCTTGATGTAATATCAAGACATGATTTATGGAATGTTATCGAATCGCTAAAAGGAAATACTACAATAATTCTTACCACTCATTATATGGAAGAAGCTGAAAAATTATCTGACAGAATAGGAATAATGAATAAAGGAAAATTAATAGAACTTGGTACTGCTAAAGAACTAATAAAAAAGAAGAAAACCAAAACATTTGAAGATGCTTTTATAAAAACAATAGAGGAGGATAATTAATGAGAACTATAATTTTTGCTCAAAGAAACTTCAAAGAAATAGTAAGAGATCCAGTTAGTATAATATTTGCTGTCATTTTACCATTATTTCTTTTATACATTTTTCAGCAGTTTAAAATACCTAACGAAATATATAATATAGAAAACTTCACTCCAGGAATAATTATATTTAGTCTAGCATTTATAACGATGTTTACAGCATCCTTAGTAGCTAAGGATAGATGTTCATCACTTACCACAAGACTTGGAGTGAGTCCAATGAAGAGTATTGATTACATTTTAGGATATACATTATCAGTAATTCCTTTAATATTAATACAAAATATATTATTTTTTATAACAGCAATTATACTTGGATTAAAATTTAACATTAATGTTATATATACAATTTTAGCAGTAATTCCAATATCAATATTATTCATTTCATTAGGTATTTTAATAGGAACCATAACTACAGAAAAATCATCATCCGGAATTTCAAGTATTATAGTTCAATTAGTAGCATTTACCAGCGGTATGTATTTTACTACAGATATGGTTGGCAGTACCTTTAGTACAATATGTCATATGCTACCATTTGAAAGTACATTAAATATTACCAAAGATATATTAAATAGTAATTACAATAATATTTTATCATCTATATTAATAGTAGGGATTTATATAGTAATAGTAATAATATTAACCATAATATTATTCAAAAGAAAAATGATTAGTGATAATAAATAAAAAACAGGATCAAATTCCCGTTTTTATTTATTAAAATTTTCTATATAGACCAATAGCCTTACCTAATATGGTAGCATTTTTTAGTATAATAGGTAACATATAGTCATTTTCTGGTTGTAATCTAACATAATCTTTTTCTTTAAAATATCTTTTAATAGTAACTTGATTTTCATCATCCATAGCTACAACAATATCACCATTTTTAGCATTTTCCCCTCTTTCAACAATTACTATATCTTTACTATAAATACCAGCATTAATCATTGAGTCGCCTTCAACTTTAATAGTAAATACTTCTTTTCTCTTTGGAAGTAAATATGTAGGTAAAGAAATAACTTCGTTAGGTGTTTCAATTGCTTCAATAGGATTACCTGCAGTTACCTTACCAAGAAGTGGTACTGTTACCACATCATCATTTTTATTTTCAAATTCATTAGGTACTTGTAACTCTAATAAGTGATTACTTCCTTTTCCTCTTTTTAAATATCCTTTTTCAATTAATTTCTTTACATGAACATGAGCAGTAGCGGGTGAACTTAAACTAAAATTAGCAGCTATCTCACGGATAGAAGGTGGATATTTTTTTTGTGCTGAAAATTTTTTTATATATTCCAAGATATCTTTCTGTCTTTTTGTTAATTTTCCTTCTTTGACCATATAGTGTCTCCTTTCATTTATAATATTAACATATAAAGTGTAAAATGTCAAACAAATATTCGCATTTAATACATTTTTATATTGACACGAACATTTGTATATGTTAGAATAATAATGTAAGAAGGAGATGTGATAGATATGAGTTTTGTTAAGAAAAATAAAGGAGTAATAATTTTCTATTTAGTTTTAGTATTAGCTACATTAGTAATTGTTCAAAATAATAGTAAAAATCTAGAAGAAAATAAAGGATATGTCTATCTCACAAGATAGATTTTTCTTTATATCTTTTCAAATCTCAAAAAATATATTATAATAGTTATGAAAGAAGGTATATTATGAATAATAAAATTATGAGTGGAAAGACTGCTAAAGCATTGGTAATATTTAGTGCATTTTTCCTTATATTGTTGGGCATTGGGTTATATAAACTGTTCGAATATCAAGGCTACCATAAAAAAGAAACAAATAAATTTATTAACTATAATGTTAAAGATTATATAGAAACAACACCAGTCATTTTTAAAGATTATAGTGATGTTTATTCTAATATAAATGTTTCTAAAGTAACATTTAAAAATTTAGATGATGATTTAACTAAAACATTCGAAACTGAAGAAAACGAATTAATCGATTATATAAATAAATATTATAACGAGTTAAAAAAGAAAAAAGAATATACTTCAGATAATGATGTAAATACGTTAATTAAAGCACAAGTTAATAGCACAGTTTTATCTGTATTTTACGAAATAAATTTTAAATTACAAAACATTGATAGAAGTTATATTATAACATTAAATATTGATTTAAAAACTAATAAAGTTTTAACTATTGAAGATTTACTTTTAAAATATAATTATAATAAAGAGTATATTTCTGAAAAGATATTCAATGATGATGTTTTAATTGACACTGATGTAATTGTTATTGATAAGAATACAAACATATCACTAACTAAAAGTGATATTGAAAAAAAGAAGAATGAATATGTTCAAAGAATAACTAATGACTTTAATAATATAATAAAAGTGTATATCGAAAACAACACATTAGTTTTAGTTTATAATAAAAAAGATTTGAATGACTTATTCTTTGAAAATGACCACAGTAACAATAATGAATTAAAAATAAAATATTTAAAGTAAAATTTACAAAAATTAAAGTTTATGATATACTAATACTTACCAGGAGGGAAAATAAAATGAAAAAAGAAATTTATTATACAAGAGTTTTACCATTAGTTAAATATATTGTAAAAAAAGATAAAAATGGTAAAGAGTATACAGATGTTATAGATAATCTGTCTAGGGAAGAAAGATTGTCTTTATCTGAAGAAAAAGCAAGAATGCTTTGGAATAATGGTACTGATTTATATGTAGCAGAGCAACCACTTTCTTATCATGAGGGAATGAGCACAAAGTTTTCTATAGTTTATTTATTTGATGAATTGTCAAAAGAGGAACAAGCCAAATATTATGAAAAAACTATAGTATTACCATTAACAATAAAACCTGTGGTTAAAATATATGATGATAATTCAAAAAGATTCTTTCCAAAAAGAAAGAGTAAAATTAAGAAAGAAGATACTAAGTAATAGTTTACTTCTTTTTTTCATATATTAAATTGGTGATGATATGAATGAAATAGATCCAAATAAATATTTAGATATTATTAATAAAAATAACAAAAAATGTAATGATAGTAAAAATAATATCAAAAAATACTTGAAAGGCTTTGGAATAAGAAGCCTGACAATTGCAGTTATATTTTTTTTATCTGCTATTATGTGCAAATACAACAATGGCTTTAAAGAAACTATCACTAAATATGTCTTTACTGATGTGATATCTTTTACTAAAATAAAAAAAGTGTATAATAAATATTTAGGTGGAATTCTTCCAATAAAAAAAGAAATAGATACTCAAAAGGTATTTAATGAGCAATTAAATCATGATAATTTATCTATGTATCATGATGGGGTTAGTCTTACTATACCAGAATCTTATTTAATACCATCAATAACAGAGGGAATGGTTGTATTTATTGGTAATAAGGAATACTATAATAATACAATTATAATAGAAGATTTAAATGGAGTATATATATGGTATGGAAATGTCAGTACAACATCATTAAAATTATATGATTATGTAGAAAAAGGGACATATATTGGCGAGGCAGAAAGAAATTTATATATGGTTTTTAGTAAGGACAATAAATACTTAAACTATGAAGAATATCTTAAATAAAATAGAATTTCATTATACATATATTATAATGGCTTTTGGTTTAGTATTGACTGGTCATTTTGCTAATTTGTTAATCTTCACCTCACTTATAATAATTCATGAATTTGGACATATTATAACTGCAGCAATATGTAAATATAAAATAAAAAAAGTAATCATCTATCCCTATGGAGGAATTACTAAACTTGATACTTTAGTTAATACTAAAATAGAAATAGACTTACTTATAGCAATATCAGGTATTATATTACAATCAATATATTTTTATATAGTACTTTTTTTATATAATAAAGGTATGGTAAGAGAATATATATATAATTTATTTTTAATTTATCATAATAGTATGCTTCTATTTAACATTCTTCCTATAATACCCTTAGATGGCAGTAAAATCATCAATTTGATATTTTCAAAGTATTTAAACTTAAATTTTTCTAACAATTTAACAGTATTAATTTCCTTTATAACTTTATCAATGATATTAATAGGCGATATATATGAAAAAAATTATTCAATGGTTATGATTGTATTTATATTACTTCAAAATATATGGGATTATTATAAAAAAATAGAATATATCTATAATAAATTTGTTTTAGAAAGATACTTATATAATATAAAGTATAAGAATATCAAAGTAATTGATAACAAGAATAAAATGTATAAAAATAAAACACATTTATTTAAAATTAATAACAATTTAGTTGAAGAAAAAAAGTTTTTAAGTATTTTTTTTGATAAAAAGTCTTAATTTGTTTGACTTGAACATTATTTTATGATAAAATTGTATTGTTTTGAAGACCTCGAGTTGTTAACTCAACCACATTGAAAAGGTATAAGAACAGAAATGACACCTTAAGAGTGAGTCTTAAAAATAAGTGTAAGGAGGTAAGAAAATGAAAGCAATTATTGAAACTGGTGGAAAACAATATTATGTTTCTGAAGGCGCTACTATCTATGTCGAAAAACTAGAAGGTAACGAAGGAGATAAAGTTGTTTTTGATAAAGTCTTAATGGCTAATGGTGTAGTAGGTAATCCTTATGTTGAAGCTACTGTTGAAGGTACTATCGTAAAACAAGGAAAACAAAAGAAGATAACTATATTTAGATATACACCAAACAAGAGATCTACCAGAAGAAAAGTAGGCCACAGACAACCATATACTAAAGTAGAGATTAATAAAATTAAGTAAGGAGTATTTTATGATTAAAGTAATACTTACTAAAAAGGATGATAATGTAAACAAAGTTATCATCAATGGACATGCTGGTTATGATGATTTTGGTAAAGATATTGTATGTGCTGCAGTGTCTAGTACGGTTATAACTACCATTAATATATTATTATCTTTAGATAATCAAAGTATTAGTTATAATGATAGTAGAGGTTTAATTATAGAAGTACTTAAAAATGATATGACTACCAAGAAAATTATAAATGTACTTATTTCTAATCTATATGAATTAGAAAAAGCATATCCTAAAAACATACAAATTAAGGAGGAAAATAATGAATAGATTAATGGAATTTAATATACAATTATTTGCCCACAAAAAAGGTCAATCATCTACTAGTAATGGAAGAGATTCAGCTGGTAGAAGACTTGGAGCAAAGGCTTCAGATGGTGAATATGTAACTGCAGGTTCTATCATTTATCGCCAAAGAGGTACTAAAATTCATCCTGGAACAAATGTAGGTAGAGGAACAGATGATACTCTATTTGCAAAAATTTCTGGATATGTTAAGTATTCTCATCTTGGAAAAGATAGAAAACAAGTTAGTGTATATGAAACAAAATAAATTTTAAATTTGATTAAAAGATATTGACAACAATATAAATTATTGTTATAATTTATATTGTCTTGGGGAATTAGCTCAGTTGGCTAGAGCATTTGCCTTGCACGCAAAGGGTCAAGGGTTCGAGTCCCTCATTCTCCACCATCGGGAAGTGGCTCAACTTGGTAGAGCACGTGGTTTGGGACCATGGGGTTGCAGGTTCAAATCCTGTCTTCCCGACCATTATTGAAAAATAAAGAACTAACGATAGTTCTTTTTTTTTGATATTTATTTTCTGCAACCCCATGGTCCCAAATCTATAACTTAGTACCTAAAAAATTTAAATATAAAAAGTGGAGAATGAGGTGTCCCATTACCACTTGTATTCATCATAAAGCAAAGGCAAATGCTCATTACTAATACCAAAAGTTAATCCATGATTATGAGGAAGTCCATATCTATAATTTCCTCTGTAAACGCTAATTTTAAAAGTAACCGCTATAAAGCCTTTATCAATCAAATCAATAAAAATGTCAATATCTTTTAATTTATAGAACGTAGCCTTGTAATACTTATAGTGCATTTTTCCATCTATATTATTTGTCCAAGCATTTACGAGCATTAAATATCGCAATTTACAATATAATTTATTTTTTAATGTAAAGAAAGACCAATATACCCTTCTTTCTAATAAATTAATGTTTTTATCAAACACACATAAAAATACCTTTTCTTCTTTTCTATCAACATCTAATTTAAAAAAATATTTTGTTCCAACCTGACATAACATATTACCATATACTACAGAATATAATACTTTGGCACTTCTAATTTCTTTATTTGGATATCCATATCTTTCCCTTAGTCTATCAAGTTCAAATAGCTCTTCACCATCAGGTACTGAACCAAATAAACCAATTAATCCCTTACCAAAACTTCTTCTTGTTTTAATTTCAATACCATCATAATCAGGTACACAAAAATCAGACTTTTCTTTTCCTAATAATCTTTCAAATGTATCACCAATACCACCATATCCACGATGAACCTCTGGAACATATCCCATTCTTTTTATTCTATTAAATTCATTATTCAATTTTTTGATACTTTCTTTGATAGTATCACCATTGTTTAACATATCCTTCCTTTCTACTAAAAAATATTTTCTTTTCTATCTCGTTTATAATTATACCACAAAATTATTAAAACGTTATTGTGCTATTAAAAAAATAATGATAAAATATATAAAAACGCAGGAGGTTTTATGAAAATACCACTTAATTATATCTTAATAAGTATAATGATTAATTTAAAAAATAGAAAAGTTAAGGCAGAAGTATCAAAACAAAGCTTAATAAAAATCATAAATAAAATTATTTATGATTTAAATGTTAATGAAAAGGAAAAATTAGAAATTATTAATAATTTTGATTTAGAATATGAACTAGATACATTTTATAATAATTATATTGAATATTTTGAATTAACGCCAGATAGTATTATTCTCGATGATAATGTATCTATTGAAGATTTAGAAAACATTTTAGAAAATAATGATATTGATGAACTAATATTAAATGAAATAGATTCTTTAATAGAATCAGATATTTCTGTTATTGAACTTATGGGTATTAAAATCAGAAAAGACCTTTATAAGTGGTTATATTTATCATTGCAAGAAGATGATAAGTTATATAGAGAATTATTATTTACTAGAACAGAAAAAAACAATTTGCCAGAGGAGCAAACAATAAAACAAATTAAAAAACATGCCTTTACAAGAAGAATATTTTTTGTTAATTTAGAAAATCTAGATTATGATAGTGCATATGATTTACTGCTATATAGTGATAGCCTTATAACATTTTCTACTTATAAAAGATTACCATTTAATATTCAAAATGATATGTTTGATGAAAGAAATATCTACAATAATCCCTTTCAAAAAAGCTTATTTTTTAATGACTCACTAGTACATTATTTAATTAATTATAAATTAGATTATAGTTTTAATGAAAGTATGGGCGCTGATTTAAATTATCACAAGGATGATTACAAATTTTATCTTAAATATTATTATTTGCTTTGTGAAGAAATAGAAACTCTTTCAGAAGGTAAGTTAAAAAATGAACTTGAAATAACTAAATATAGACTTATGATGATACTTGATGACATATTTGACAACACATTATTTATGAATAAAGATAATAGTAATTTAGAAGACTATAAAGGCAAATATAAGTTTAATGAACTAGAGGCACTTTTCTTTATAGATGAAATATTATCTTACAATGATAAAAAGTATGAACACAAAGATAGTTATGTCATAGAATATTTTAATATAATAAAGAAAGTATTCATAAAAACATACTATTCACTAACTAAAGATGACAACATTATAAACAGAATAAAAGAAAATAAATTATATGGCATTAACAAAATTAGTACTAAATATCTTGATGATATATTAAACAGTCCAAGAAGAAGAATAAAATAACTTCTTCTTTTACTATGTTTAATTTATGTCTAAACTTCTTTGCTAATATATAATAGGCACTACAGGTGCATCATTTATAGACCATAAGACTATAAATGACTACCAAAAACTTAAGGATTTGATAGAAACAAAACATTTTACAGAAAAAAGTGTCAAATTATAAAAAACATATTTACAAACAATAACTATTATAGTAGAATATAATCATAGAGTGGCATGAAGTGGAAGAAAGTGGGGGATATCATGTTGATTGGAGAATATCATCATAATATTGATGAAAAGGGAAGATTAATTATACCTTCTAAATTTAGAGAGGATATCGGTAATGAATTCGTTGTAACTAGAGGCTTAGACGGGTGTCTATTCGTCTATGCAATGAAAGAATGGAATGCCATCGTATCTAAACTTAGAACACTACCATTTACAAAGAAAGATGCTAGAACATTTAATAGATTTTTTATGTCTTCTGCTAGTACACTCGAATTTGACAAACAGGGGAGAATCAACATACCATCATCTTTAATTAATTATGCCGGATTACAGAAAGAATGTACGATTATTGGGGTTAATGATCGCCTAGAAATATGGGCTACTGATAAATTTAATAGCCTTATCGAAGATAACTTGTCTGCTATTAGTGATGTAGCGGAAAATCTATTTGAAGGGTTAGATATTGATGCATAAAACAGTATTACTAAATGAGGCAATAGATAATCTAAATATAAAAGAAGATGGCATATATGTTGATTGCACATTAGGATTCGGGGGACATAGTGGTTTAATATTAGAAAGAATAAAAAGGGGCTTCCTTTTCGCCTTTGATCAAGATGATATGGCTTTAGAATATAGCGAAAAGAAGCTAAAAGAAATAGGTAGTAATTTTGAACTAATAAAATCGAATTTTGCCTATATTAAAGAAGAATTAAATAAAAGAAATATTACAGAAGTAGATGGAATAGTTTTTGACTTAGGAGTATCTTCTCCGCAATTAGACATTGCTGATCGTGGTTTTAGTTTTCATAAAGATGCTAAACTAGATATGCGAATGGATACTACTAAAGAATTCTCTGCTTATAATGTTGTAAATGAATACTCTTATGAAGAGTTAGTTAGAGTAATAAGAGACTATGGTGAAGAAAAATATGCTACTAGTATAGCCAAAAACATAGTTAAAGATAGAGAATCTAAACCCATTGAAACAACATTTGAACTAGTAGATATTATAAAAAAGAGTATGCCATATAAGGCGATGAAAGACAGTCATCCTGCCAGAAGAACATTCCAAGCTATTAGAATTGAAGTGAATAATGAATTGGAAGTATTAAAAATAGCGCTTAAATCAAGTATTGAGCTTCTAAAAGTAGGGGGAAGAGTCTCAGTTATTACTTTCCATTCATTAGAAGATAAAATTGTAAAGGAAATATTTAATGAATACTCCAAGGTTGATAGTAATTTATCAAAATTACCATTCATTCCAGAAGAGTATATGCCTAAGTATAAAGTGGTAGCGAGTATCACTCCTAGCAGGGAAGAACTAGAGGAAAACCCACGTGCTAGATCATCAAGACTTAGAGTAATAGAAAAAATAAAGGACTGATAATATGAAAAAAAAGAAAAAGAAAGGGCTAACTAAGATAGAAAAGTTTTTATATAAAAGCTGTTTAGTTATTATTGCACTTTTGATTTCAGGAATTGTTTTTACTAGTGCAACAGTATCTAAGATGAATATTGAACTTCAAAAAATGAATAGTGAAGTAGAAAAACAAGAAGATACTAATCAAAGTCTTGCTATGAAAATTAACGAGATGGCATCACTTGAAAATATTCAAACAATAAGTAAAAACTTAGGTCTATCTTATAATAATGATAATATTAAGACAATAGAGTAAGGTGATTAATATGAAAAAGGAAATTAATAGTAATAAGTTTAAAGTTAGTAAACCTGTTATTATTGTTACCTTTTTTTTATTTTTAATATTAATTGTCAGATTATGTTACCTATGTATTTTTGACTACAAGGTAGGTAGTTCTACAATTACAGCTTTTATCAAAAATAGGAATACTACTGAAGAAGTAATAATGCCTAAGCGTGGTACGATATATGACACTAATGGTAACATCTTAGCCAATGATGTCATCAGTTATACCCTTATTGCCTATCTATCAGATACTAGAGTAGACTCTGATGGTAATAAGGACTATGTTGAAGATGTCGATGATACTAGTACCAAACTTGCCACAGCCCTTGGAGTAACACCAGATGAAATAAAAACAATATTAGTAAATGGTATTCAAAATAAGAGATATCAGGTTGAATTTGGAACCATAGGAAAAGGCCTTTCTGAACTTGCTAAAGAAGAAATAGATAAACTAGACCTTCAAGGAATAGACTTTACCAAAGATATCAAAAGATACTATCCTAATGGAGATTTTGCTTCATATTTAATTGGCTACACAGTTAATAAAACAGATAAAGATGGTAACAACTGGATTACTGGTGAGATGGGTATTGAAGAATACTATAATGATACCTTAAAAGGTAAAACAGGTTTTGTTACTTATGAAAAAGATAAATACGGCTACAAGATTGCCAATGGCCGTGAATATGTTGAACCTGCTGAAGATGGTAATGACATCTATCTAACTATCGATAGTAATATTCAGTTATTTTTACATAATGCCGTAAGAGAGGCTCAGGACTCTTCAGAGGCTGAATGGGTTCTAATGGCCGCAATGGATGCAAAGACTGGCAAGATACTAGGTTATTCTAGTACCCCAAGTTTCGATCCTAACTTAAGAAACATGACCTCATATATCGACCCCCTTGTAACTCTTACTTATGAACCAGGCTCAACAATGAAGATATTTAGTTATATGTGTGCCATTGACTCAGGTAACTACGATGGAAATACTACATATACTTCAGGTAGTAAAACTTACACCTCAGAAAATGGCGGCAAAGATGTAACAATATCCGACTGGAGAAAAGAAGGATGGGGCACCATTACTTACGACCAAGGCTTTGCCCTTTCCTCCAACATAGCAGTAGCCAATATAGTAGAATCAGTAATAACTAAAGAAGATTTGAGAGCTTGCTACGAAAAATATGGTTTTGGCTCTAAGACAGGCTTCACTCTAAAAAGAGAAGAACCTGGTAACATAAATTATAAATATCAAATAGAGGCTGCTACTGCCGGCTACGGCCAAGGTATAACGACAACACCAATACAACACCTTGAAGCCTTAACATCCATTGCCAACAATGGTACTATGTTAAAACCTTTTGTAGTAGATAAAATAAAAGACTCTGCCACCGGTAAAGTACTTGAAGAAAATACAAGAACAGAAGTTAGGACAATAGCGGGTACTGCTACTATAGAGAAGATTAAACAATTAATGGCTAGTGTTATAAATGGTGATAATACTAATTCAACTGGTTATGCATATCGTATGGATGGTTATAGTCTAATTGGAAAAACGGGTACCGCCCAAATATTCGATTACACTAAAGGTAAATATATGAGTGGTTCATCAGATTATGTATATTCATTTTCTGGTATGTTTCCTGAGGATGATCCTGAAATAATACTATATGCTGCGATTAAAAGACCAAAAGATGGTACTAATTATATAGTTCCAATGGTAAAAGAAGTTGAAAAGAATATTACTAAGTATTTAAATATTGAAGAGAAGGATAATGAAAAAAAATCATACATAGTAGAATCCTTTTATAACAAAAATGTTTCAGATATTAAGACTTATTTAGAAAATAAAAATATTAAAGTACTTGTAATAGGAGATGGTACTAAGGTTATTAATCAGTATCCTAGCACTAACAATATTATATATGAAGATGATTTAGTAGTACTAAAGACTAATAACTATGATAATAAAATGATTGATTTAACTGGTTATTCTTATAAAGAGGCCGATAACATCCTTAGATTAATGGGAGTTAGTTATATACTCGAAGGTAATGGTTATGTATATGAACAAAGTATACCTGAAGGTGAGACTATTACTGATACGGTAACTATTAAATTAAAGAATAAATATATTGAATAGAGGTAATCATATGGATGAAGAAACTAATGAAATATCTAAAATTTTATATACAATACTAATAATAATTATATGTATTATACTAGGAGTATATCTTGGTAAGTTAATAGTTGGTTAAGAAGAGTAATCTTCTTTTTCTTTTTATTTCAGTTCGAGCCTGTAGTCTCTCACTGTTAAACAAAGCCTAAGGTCTTTGTTTAAAACTATTTTATTATTTTCTACTTGTAATTACATATGTTTTATGATAGTATAATACTCATACGAAAGTGGGCAGTTTATGAAAGAATTACCAAATAATGTAATTAGAAATTGTAATGAAAAGAAATTACTTAATTTAAAGAGAATTGTACTTGATTATATAAAAGAATTTAATTTAGAGGGCATTACATGGAAATCTTTAACTAAGGAAGAGATGAAAGATTTTCTTTTTGATAATTATTATATCAATGGTGATTTTATTACTTGGAATGATGATGATACTATTTTTGGTATGCATTATCTTCAGTGGCATTTATATACTAACAAGTATTTTATAGGTACAATAAAAAATAATATTGATAAAGAAACTATTGTTGGATGTATTAGTTATTTTAATTCTCATAAAATATATGGTAATGTAAATTATATTAGTACTGTAGAAATTAATTACTTTTATCAAGGTATGAGACTATTAAATGAAATGTATAAAAATTTTATTAATGAATTAGATTTTGATAAAGATGTTATGATAACTAATGAATCTATGATAGGAAGAGAACGTCATGTTATAAATAATTTAGAAAAAACATTAAAGAAAGTTAAATATAATAAAAATATTATAATAGATGATTAAAATATAAAAGTAAAAAGTAAGAAATCAATGCTCTTACTTTTTTATATACGTTTGTATCATACACCAAAAGCCTATAAATTCTTATAAATAAAGGCTTTACAAAGATATTAAAAAATAGTCATATTTTCCTTGACTACGATACTTGAACTAGTATATAATGTTGGCATGGTTAATACTTATGGTGTTCTCTTCTTTTTCTAGGGTATATTTACTTTGGAAGGAGAGGTGATTTTATGATAGAAAGTAATTTCTTAACCTTAGGGGGAGGAGGTTATTAGTAAATGGAATTAGTTATAGCATATGCTTTAACTATTCTTGTTACCATAGCATTAATAGTGCTAGGTAGCCATAGAAAATA
>CAKOLH010000024.1 GCA_934096105.1 uncultured Bacilli bacterium
ATATTCATATTCTATAATTATATTATGTATTATCTATGTCTCTATACTTCTCTTATATATAATAGATGCGTATAGCATATTCATTTAAGACTTTTATTATAAGGCTTAAATGAACACTCTAAGACTACTGGCTTGGAGTGAACACAATAAAAAGAGTTATCTTTCAAACTCTTTATTTAACCATAAGATATATAATTACTCCTACTAGAATAGTAAGAACTATACCTACTCCTATTAAAATCTTACTATTTAAGAAACCATTCTTATTCATACTATTTAATAAATTAATCTTAAACATATCCCTCTCAGCATGAGACTTAGATACCATTACACCCTTATAAGCAGTTAGTTCTTTTTGATGACCTTCACTTAATATATCTGGGGATAAATCATTTAACATAACTAACTTCTGTGCTTCATAGACAGTATAATGAAGTTTAATATCACCATGTACTTTAGAAAATAAATGATCAGTAGGAAGTTTATATTCATACTTAACAAAATTATCTGTACTATTCCTAGATACTACTTCACCAGGAAAAGTTCCATCTCTTAATGCTGGTACACAATCAAATATTAGTTTCTTAAAAGCAATCATATTATATTTCTTTAATGATTTCTCTTTCTTTTTAAATTCATTTTCATTTAAATATTCTACTACATAAGAATGCATATCTATCACCTAAATTAATTTTACTACATTTTTTTCTTTTTGTCATTAGTTTTTATAAGAGTTTTATGTTCTTTTGCTCTTTTTGAGTAATTAGATAATAATTCTAACTCATTATTTATAATATCAGTAATTAATATATTATTTATATCAAGAATATTTCTACTAGGTATATTTATTCTAAATCCTATTCTATTTGAATAAGATAATTCAATATTTATATTATCTTTTACTATTCTATTATAATACTTAGTAATTTTATTATTCTTAATTTCTAATATTGATACTACATCATCATTATCTACGATAGTTATCTTTAAGTCTTTAATATTACTAGAGGTACCCTCTATTAAGTTAAGTATATCAAATATAGATAATTCTGTTTCATTTGAATACTTATTATCTAATTCCCTACTAATTATATTATTATCTAAATCATTACCAGTGTATCTAACCATAAGAAAATAATTATTTGAATATAAATATGTTTTTATAATTTCATTCATAATACCACTACCTAATATTATTTTACTAAATATCTCTTTATTTGTCTATATTATTTATTATGTTCACTTAGAGTCTACGGTCTCTAAGTGTTATTTTGAGCCTTAAGTCTCAAAATAATATATCTACATATCTATCATATATAAGCCATAAATATATACCTAGTTAAAAGCTAGTTCTACATCAATATTCTCATCCATTATAGCAATAGATAAGAATATTACACCACTTATTAATACTAAAAAAGAACCAATAAATGAGGCTAAGTGCAAATTCTTTTTTCTATCATTATTTTCATTTTTTAATTTAATATAATCATCATAACTACTTTTAGCAAAATAATAATATACTATTACTAATATAGAAAAAATAATTATAAGTAGATTTTGATATTCTCTCTTACTTTGTTCATCATTATATAATAGATATTTCTTTTCTCTACTATTAGCATACCAACTAAGAAATATTATACCAATATAAATAACCCATACAAAGTTTTCAATCTTAATATCTTCAAGTTTATCCATTCTATCTTTTATATCATTCATATTATATAATATTAAATATTGTAATTTATATAATTAAAAGTATATTAAAACTCGAACTAATCAAAATGAAATGTTTGAGTTACATTTATTTCATAAGGTTAATTTTATATTTATTACACTATACAATTTACACTCTGTAATGAAAAAATATTCAAAATTTGTCTATTGTAAAAAATATAATAACAAAAATATAAAATTATATGATAGAATAATTATAGGAGATGATAAAAATTATGAAGAAAGATAAATGTGATAAAGAATGTATAGGAACTATTAAAAATATAAAATATGGTAATCATGTTAGATATTTAATAGTTCAATATGAAGTTGATGGAAAATATTATGAATTAAAAGAAAGTGAAATTAATAAACCGTATGAAAAAATTAAATTAGGATTTATTCCAATTGGATATAAATCTAAACCACTTATAGAAATTAAAAGTGGTAATCCAGTTATGTTGGAGAGCAAAGTAAAAGTTAAATATTGCTCTTCAGATCCTAGTATAGCATTTTTACCTGACAATGATGCAAAAATTAATTGGGATTAAAAAGTGTGTTATAGGATTTCAATTTTATTAGATGAGCAATTGCTCGTTTTTTTTATGTCAAAATCTTTATTATATAAATATTTATTTCTTATTGTTTAGATGCATTATTTGCTATGTCGCGTAAATCAATATTATCATATAATAACTTTCCCTTCTTAAATAACAAAAATGCTAACTATTTTATATCACTAATTCTTTTTTTATTAAATTATTTTTTACTTAAAGATAAAACTTTTTGCAATTCTTTTATATCTTCCGCCATTACATTAAAACCGGATTCCAGTATATTACTATTTAATAAATCAATATTAAGTGTTTTTAATAAGTCCAATGAATATTGACTACTTCCAGATGATAAAAACTTAATATAATCTTCTTTTGATAATGATTTTTTATTAACTAAAGAATCGACAACTATACTTGCCATTAATAATCCTGTAGCATATTTATATGGATAATAACTCCATCTATATAGATGTCCAAGTCTAGTCCATTCAACATTAGCTATTTGATCATAAGTAATATTATCACCATAATATTTCTTTAAAATATTATAGTATCTCTCACATAAAATTTTCGATGTTAGTTTAGAATTAGTTCTAACCTTATATAAATAATTTTCAAATTCAGTATACATTGTTTGTTTAAATACTGATGAAAAGTAATTTTCTATTTCTTTACTTAAATAAAATATTTTTTCTTCTTCGGTAGTAGCATTTTTATACAAGTATCTATTTAATAGAATTTCATTTACAATAGAAGCTGTTTCTCCAACAAATATTGTACTATCCTCATATATAAATGGTTGTTGTTTTTTAGATAAATAATAATTAACGATATGTCCTATTTCATGAATCATATTTTTCAGGTCAATATATGCACCTCTAAAATTCATAAAAGAGTATGTATGCCAAGAAAAAGTTATTGATTGATGTTTGTTTTCGTTTAATTCAGCATCTATATGACCATCAAATAATGTTTTTACAACTTCAATATATTCTAACCCCAACGGTTCTAATGCTTTCAAAATTATTTCTTTTGCATCTTCTAATGAATACTTGATTTTTAAATTATTATCTAATGACACGCCAAAATCATATAAATGAGGTTTTTCTATTTCAAGCAAATCAGATTTAATTTTCAAATAGTCTTGAATAAGGCCTAAATTATTATTTACTGATTCAATTAATTTACTTATAATTTCAGGATTAATATTTTCTTCAAACAATATTTTTTCTAAAACAGAATTATATTTTTCTAAAATTGAATTTTCTATTCTACAACCATAAATTCTATTTAATAAATTTGCAAAATCATCTTTTTCTTTTTGGAAAGCATTATTAACAACATAATATGTTTGTTTTCTAGTATCTCTGTCTCTAGATGAAATATATTTTGCAAAATTTGATGATGTTATTTTGATTTCTTGACTATCAACATTTATGATTCCAGATTCAATATTTCTAAGTAAATTATTATATATACTTAATTGTTCATTTATGCTATTACAATTTTCTTTTATTTTTTGACTTATTTCATCTGACTGTATATGTTCTTCAAGTCTAAATAAATTATGTAGTGATAATTTATAAATTTCTAATTTAGGATTTTCTACAATAAAACTAGAAACTTTTTTAAATCCCAAAGCTAATATTTTTCTGTCAACAAATTTTAATATAGTATTTGCATCATTATTAAATGATTCTGCAATTTTTTTCAATCTAATGCATTTATTATCATTAACATTTTTATAATACATTAAGGAGCCATAAATTAAAATATTATTACTTTTTTCTTTTATTTCCCATTTTTTATCTAATAAGTTTAATAGTAAAGTAGAATCCAATTCAACTTCTTCATACTTTTTAATATCTTCTAGTAATTGTTTGACATTATTTATCTCATCATAGAATGATTGATTATTGGTAAATATTCCTTGCAGATTCCATTCTAGCTTAGTCATTATTACACCTCCAAAGATAATTCAATATTATTATATCATATTTCTTTATACTCTGGTTACTTATATACTTATCCATTTTCATATGTTAATTGATTATGTCAAATTGCAAATGTGTTTTTAGATTGCCATAATCTATTTAATTTCAATTAAATTTTTATTTAAAGTTTCCAATTCTTTAATCGTTTTATCATTTTCCAACACTTTCATTTGTCTAATTGCAGAATTGTTTAATTTAATTAATCTTTCTTTTTGAGGAATGTTATCATTAATTAATTCTGCATTTGTATTTTCTAAATTACACAATATTAATAAGTGTTTTAAATCCGTATAATCTCTAATATTTCCTCTTAAATTTGGATTATTTTCTTTCCATTCCTTAGCAGTCATTCCAAACAAAGCAACATTTAATACATCTGCTTCTTCTGCATAAATATATTTCTTTTGATTTTCAGTTATTTTTGGAACAATATTTTGTTTTATTGAATCAGTATGAATTCTATAATTAGTTTTAGCTAACATTCTATTTGCAGTCCAATCCATTTTATACTGATAAGATTCATTTCTTTTTAATCTTTCAAATTCTTGTATAACATATAATTTAAATTCTGGAGATAACCAGCTAGCAAATTCCAATGCAATATCACTTCTTGCGTATGTACCACCATTATTTCCAGATTTTGAAATAATACCAATCGCATTAGTTTCTTTAATCCATTTTTGTGGCGACATATAAAAACTATTTTTTCCAGCTAAATTTTCAAAGGTCGTAAATTCGAGACCTTTAAAATTTTCATTATTTAATTTTTCCCATAAACCTAGATAAGCAATAACATCTTTATTTCTCATCCATGTTTGTATCGGTATTTTGGGTTCTTCTGGATTTGCATATCTTGCTAAATCTGTTAGGGATATAAATTCTTTATTATCTATAGTTATTACTTTAATTCTATTATCATTAACTTCTAATTCTGATTTTATTATTTCTTGTTTCATTAAAACCTCCTGACACAATTTTAAAATTCGTTTTTTCTATAACTATTTTATCATATTTCAAAGTATATTAAAACTCGAACTAATCAAAAAAATTGAAAAGTTCGAGTTTATTATTAAAATGGTGCCATAACGGTGAATTGAACACCGATTAAAGCCTTACCATGGCCTCGTAATACCATTATACTATTATGGCAGAGAATTAATATTCTATTTAAAGAATATTAATTTTACTAATACTACTATACCAAGTAATACTCTATAAAAAGCAAATACTGAAAAGTCGTGCTTCTTAATATAATTAAGTAAGAACTTAATAGCAAGAACACCTGTAGCAAAAGATACTATAATACCTATAATTACTTCTTTAGTTAATGCTAAATCAGTTACTTTTAATACTGTAGCACCACATATTACTGGTACTGACAATAGAAAAGTAAACTTAGTAATAGCCTCTTTTGATATACCTTGAAGTCTACCTGCTAAAATAGTAGTTCCACTTCTTGAAAAACCTGGTATAACTGCGAATGCTTGTGATATACCAACTATTATAGCCTGTTTTAAGGTTATATCTTCAAATTTAGTTTCTTTCTTGTAATGACGACTAGCCCATTTATCTCCGATAAAGATAAGTAAGCCCATTACTGCAAGGCAAGTGGCAATTATCCATATTTTTCCTCTTATAACATTTTCAATAACATCATCAAGTAGGAATCCTGCAATAGCAGCTGGAATAGTGGCTACTACTAAATACCAGAACATCTTACCATTAGTACTTTTCTTTTTAGTACGAACATCTTTGATAGCTCCAACAAATAAATTCCACCAGTCTTTAAAGAATAATACTAGTACAGCCATCATAGTACCAAAGTGAAGAGCTACATCAAAAGCAAGTCCTGATTCTTCCCATCCAAATAGATAAGGAAAGATTATTAAGTGAGCAGATGATGATATAGGTAAGAATTCCGCAATCCCCTGAATAATTCCTAATACAATTGCTCTAAATATAGTCATATTATCTCCTAGTTATTTTCTTTTAATACTTCAATAGCTTTTCTCATAGCTAAATCATATTTCAAAACTTCTAATGAATTATTAAATTCTTTTAGTAAATCTTCTTCAGTCATCTTATAATCTTCAGCCATTTTCTTTAATTCAGCTTTAGCATCTTTTTCAGATATTTCAATCTTTTCTGCTTTAACAATAGCTTCAAGTAAATAACGATACTTAACTCTAGTTTCAGCTTCTTTCTTCATATCTTCTTTTACTTTTTCTTTAGTTACTTTAGCATATGCAAAGTATAATTCTTCATCAATTCCTTGCATCTTTAATCTATTAGTAAACTCTTTATACATTCTTTCTACTTCAGCATCTACTATTTCTTCATCTAAATCAATAGTCATATTCTTACTAGCGGCTTCAAGTAAATCATCAATATATTTATTTTCAGCATCGTGTTCTTTTTGCGCTTTGATTTCTTCTTCGACTACTTTATTTAACTCTTCTTTGTTAGTTACACCTTCCATATCTAAATCTTTGAAGAATTCTTCATCTAATTCAGGTATAACTCTCTTTTTGATATCGTGAACAGTAACATTAAATACTACTTTTTGTCCTGCTAAATCTTTAGCCATATAGTCTTCTGGAAAAGAAAGTTCAATATCTTTATTTTCTTCTTTCTTCATTCCAACTACTCCTTCTTCAAATCCAGGAATAAATGAATGACTACCAATTTCTAGAGAGTATCCTTCAGCAGATCCACCATCAAATGCTTCATTATCTTTAAATCCTTTAAAATCTATAATAGCGGTATCTCCTTCTTCTACTGCTCCATCTTTACTTACAAGTTCAGCATATCTATCAAGAATATGTCCAACTTCATGTTCAACTTCTTCTTTAGTTACTTTTACTTTTTCTTTTTTAACTTTTAATCCTTTATATTCTCCTAGTTTAACTTCTGGATCAAGAATAAAAGTAATCTTAAATTCTAATTCATCATCATTAGCTTTTTCTATTTCTAATTTAGGTTCTACTACTGGTATTAATTTTTCTTTAACAATAGTTTCACCATATTTTGCATCTACTATTTTTTCCATAGCTTCACTAATAATATCTCCTGTACCATATTTCTTTTCAAATACACTTCTAGGTACTTTACCTTGTCTAAAACCATCTACTTTTGCTTTTTTTACTATTTTAGCAAATGCTTCATCTTTAGCCTTAGTCCATTCTTCTCCACTTACTTTATAGTTTACTATTTTTTTCATCCTATTTACCTCCCTAACAAATTTCAACTATTTCCACTTCATATTCTCCATTAGGAGATGCAACTTTTCTTATTTCTCCTGCTTTAGCATTCATAATAGCCATAGCTATAGGACTTTCATTAGATATCTTGTTATTAGAAGGATCTGCTTCTTTAGAACCTACTATTCTATATTCTTCAATATCATCATCATCTACATATTTAATTTTTACTGTAGTACCAAGTGATACTTTATCAGTACTTCCTTTTTTAATTATATGAGCATTCTCCATAATTTTTTCTAATTCTTGGATTCTTCCTTCTACTTGTGCTTGTTCTGCTCTAGCGGCGTCATAGTCAGCATTCTCAGATAAGTCTCCAAGTGCTCTAGCCTCTTTTAATGCTTTAATTACTTCAGGTCTCTTTACATTTTTAAGTTCATTTAATTCTTCTTCTAATTCAAGAAAGCCTTCATCTGTTAAATATACTTTATCATCTTTCATTTTTATCACCTCAAATTAATTTTCTTTTTTACAATTCAAAATTGTACTAAACTTTAGTACTTTTGTCAAGCATATTTTTACTTTTAATATTATATTCATTTTCTTTTAAATATTTCTTATTTTTTCACTATAAGCCTTGTCTCAAGGCTTATTAGTGTTTATTTGAGCCAATTATATTGTCTCAAATAAATATATCAACCATATCTATTATATATAAGCCAGTACTAATTGCCTATATACTTTTTGATATTTAGTCTATTTTTATTCTTATCATATCATCTTTATATACTTTTTTATCTAGTTTAAATCTTAGTATTTCTTCAGGATGTCTTCCTACATTTACTTTATTATCATCTTTATCATATATATCAGGAACAATAAAACTAAATGTTTCTATATTAGGTCCAAATACCTCTACTACATCTCCTGTTTTAAAATAGTTTCTTTCAGTAATAGTAACTATTTTATTTTCTTCGTCATAATCCGTTACTATACCTAAGAAATCTTGATTAGATACTTCATTTCTTCCTAAATAGTATTGTTCATTAACATCAGGTAATTTATCCCAGAACTGAACTGTAGCCTCTCTATTAGCCACTCTATTTAGTATTCTAATATAATGTTCTAGTCTTTCATCAGATAATTTATTTTCATAATAGTCATCTATAATACCTCTATAAGTATTAATAACTGTAGCAACATAATAATTACTACGCATTCTTCCTTCTACTTTAAGAGAAGTAATACCTATATCAATCATTTCTTTTATTCTACTAGCCATCATTAAATCTTTAGAGGAGGCAGTAAATTTAGTAGGACTTTCTATTTTATTCATATCTTTATCATATAAGTTGCTTTCCCATCTACATATTTGTGCACATCCCCCTCTATTAGCATCTCTATTAGTAAAATAATTAGATAGTACACATCTACCCGAATATGAAGAACACATAGCCCCATGAACAAAAGTTTCTACTTCTACTCCTGTTCTATCTATTATTTCTTTTATTTCATTTTTTGATAATTCTCTAGCTAGAACTACTCTTTCTACTCCAAGCGATTTCCAAAAGTCTACTGCTTCATAGTTTAAAGTAGAGGCTTGGGTAGATATATGAATCTTTAAATCAATATTATTATCATTTACTACATCAATAATTAAAGGATCACTAACTATAATAGCATCTACTTTATATTCACTAAGTTTCTTTAAGTATTCTATAATACCTTCAGTATCTTCATCATGAAATACTATATTTACAGTAACATAAACTTTCTTATTAATGCTATGAGCATAATCACAAGCCTCTTTAATTTCTTCTAAACTAAAATTAGTGGCATTAGCTCTAAGTGAATAATTTCTTCCCCCTATATAGCAGGCATCTGCTCCATAAGCAAAAGCAAACTTTAACTTCTCTAAACTACCTGCAGGAGCTAGTAACTCTATCCTACTCATTTTTATCACCTTTTAAATCATAAATATCTTCTACCAAATTAGAATTATTAGGTACTTGTGCAGCAACCTGTTGCACAAGTTTATCACCTTTTAACCTATATATTGTTTTAGTATCATAAAAGCCTATATAACCATCTTCTTTATCATTATTAATATATTTATCTATAATATCATAATTATCAGTATAAGATAAATCAATAACTAAATTATCTAATATATTTAGTTCTTCTTTCTTATTTAATAAATTAACTAAAGGAGAATAAATAATAGTACCATAGTTATGTTCTATAACCATATATCTTAAATCATTATTAAATATATAATATCTATTATTATGCATTTCCTTATCTATATATTTAAAATAATTAGTAAGAAGTAGTCTTCTTGAATAAAAGATAGGTAAATAACCATATACTGTATAATATATATTTAACTTAGTATTTTCTTTTACCTTTTTTATTTCATTAAATGTTATATCAGAAGTTATATAACTAGATTTAATACCCTTATTATAATAAAATAAATTACTCTTAGTACTAGCATTTAAATGTTCTTGACTAAGTATTAACTCTTTATCTATATCTAGCTTCTTAATTAAATTAAATACTCCTAAATCATAAAAAAGAATACCAGATACTTTACTATTCTTAATCTTAGATAATACTTCTTTTACTAATTCTAAATCATTATTATGTATCATCTTATTAATAGCTATGCAAATCTTTTTATCAGTGGTACTAGCTATCTCTATAATATCATCTATATCAAGAGATAATTCATATATAGATAAATCTTTTACTCCTAGTATAATACCCTCTATATCTTTATTTAAAATAATATTAATATCTTCTTTTTTATTTGGAATTACCATTAACTTACTCATTACTAACCTTCCTTTTTGAGATTGCTATCTTATCTCCTACTGGGACATAAATAGTAGTAAACTCAGTATTATTATCTAAAAAATTAATATAGTCTTTTATTTTATTAACTATACCTCTTTGATTCTTAGTCTTAACTAAAGATTCATCTTCAACTAGGCCATGAAAAGATAAATTGTCAGTAATAATAGTACCATTATCATTTAAATTATCTTTAAACTTATTAAAAAAGAAAGTATTCTTACCCTTCGCAGCATCAATAAATATTAAATCATAATTACCAGTAATATCTACTTCAGTAGCATCACCATATATAATATTTATTTGCTTATCTTTATTATATTTCTTAATATTATCTACCGCTATATTATATCTATCTATATCTCTTTCAATTGTAGTTACCATAATATTATCATTTACATTAGTCATCATAATACTAGAATAACCAATAGCACTACCTATTTCTAATATATTTTTAATATTATTTTCTTTTATATAATTACATAAATATAAAATACCATCTTTTTGCATTATTGGTATTTTATTAATCATAGCATATTCTTCTAATTCTTTCATATTACACCTTTTTCCACTAACTATTATATATCAATAGAAGAAAAAATACAAGGAATTATATCCTGTATTTATTTAGTTTTTTGTTTTAGTTTTAAGGTATGAATATATGGTGGTAAATAATCTTTCTTAGTATTTAATAGTTCTTCTTTAAGACCATTATAAACACCATATCTATCATATAGAATATCACCATATATTAAATCTCTAGCACTTTCATACTTTCTTCTAATAAATATATTATTATCATAATCATCAGTAAGTGAATTATATATTTCTATTTTTATTCCTATACTTTTATATAAATTATCTATCATTATATTAAATCTAGATAATTCTTCTTGTGATAGTGATTTATCACTAATTAATATCATTCTTACTACTGATAAATTATCTCTATATAAATAATTTACATATATTCCATTAATATTCTTATTAGTTTTATATATACTAGTAAGTAATCTTAATGAAAAACTTAATACTTCATAATTACTGCTGTCAATATATTCTGTTTTAATCATTAATTATGTCTCCTTATAATTATTTTATATTTTTCTTTGTCTTATATTAGGTTTAACATAGTCATAGGCATACTTTTCATTTAATCCATATTTAGTAGCCATATCTACACTATACTTAACTAAATTACCTGCTAGTGTAAAAGCATTATCTCTATCATTATCATATATATTTATTTCTTTTACCATTACAGGTAAATTCTTTCTTTGTCCATTTGCATCTACTGTACTAATTCCTTCTTCAAGTATAACTAATTCTTTTAATCTTTCTTCTTCTCCAGTATTTGCTATTACTTCATCAGGAGTACTACACTCTATATAAGGAGTATCCTCCACTAATAGACATGCACCATATTTTTGACTATTAAGAAATGAAAACATTAATACATCATCATTTTTTAAAGTTATTTCTATACAATAATTAGGATATTTTATTTCAAAGTTTTTATCTTTATTCATATATTATTTCTTCCTTTCAATGCCACATTATATTATCATAAAATAATTATAAAGTCAAATAATATATACTTAATACTATGTTTCTCCTTCAAATACTATTCTATCATTTATTAACTATTCTATTATTAAAACATTACTCTTATTACAAATTATTATCAAAATATAATAATTATTAACCATAAGATAACATATTCATATTCACTATAAGCCTTACTATGTAAGTCTTATTAGTGTTTAATTAAGCCAAGTAAACTTGTCTTAATTAAATGTATCTACATACCTATTATATATAAGCTATATCTATATACCTAGTCATTATTCTTATATGTTAAATATCCTGTAGTATAGTTAGCCATAGTTACATCTGTTTTACTACCACCAAATGGTACTGCACCCACTAATGAAATACAATTATAAAACATACTCCAAGAATTAGTTACTTTACTAGTATTCCATAAATCAGATACATATATCATTTTTAAAGATTTATCAGAAAAAAACATACTTGACATATTAGTTACACTGCTTGTGTTAAATTTGGATAAATCTAAATTAATTAATGACTCGCAATGGTAAAACATATGTGTCATATTAGTTACTTTACTTGTATCAAAACTTGATAAATTAACATTTATTAGTGATGTGCATCCTTGAAACATACTAGCCATAATGGTTACACTACTTGTGTTAAAAGAACTCAGATCTAAACTTGTCAAACTAGAACAGCCATAAAACAAACTATGCATACTACTTGCATTTGAAGTATTAAAATTAGACAAATCTAAATTAGTTAGTGAAGAGCAATTTCGAAACATTTGTGCCATACTTGTTACTTTACTTGTATCGAAGTTGGATAAATTCAGTTCCTTTAACGAAGTACAGCCAGAAAACATACTTCCTATATTTGTTACTTTTGAAGTGTTAAATGAGTTTATATTTAAATTAGATAAATTAGTACAATCGCCAAACATATAGCCCATATTTGTAACATTGGAAGTATTGAAAGCTGATAAATCTAGAGTTGTTAATGAACTGCATCCAATAAACATTTGTTGCATATCAGTTACATTTTTGGTATTAAAATTAGATAAATCTAATGATGTTAGGCCGGAGCAACCTTTAAACATATCTGCCATTATTGTTACATTAGATGTATCAAAACTAGATACATCTAATGATGTTAAGCTTGTACAACCTCTAAACATGTCACCCATTAATTTCACTTTTGAAGTATCAAATGAACTTACATTTAATTTTTTTAATGACTTGCAATTTCTAAACATTCCGCCATAACTCCAACTACCTGGATTACCCATCGATGTTACATTTGATGTATCAAAATTAGATAAGTCTAATTCTGTTATGTTAGAAC
>CAKOLH010000025.1 GCA_934096105.1 uncultured Bacilli bacterium
ATTATGGTTATTTTATCTTTTAGATAGTTTGTTAATTTCATAATAGTATATATCCTTGTCCTTTTCTTGTTTCTATGGCATCTGGATAGCCAAAGCCCTCTAGTTTGCTTCTTAATCTACTTATATTTACGGTTAGAGCATTATCATTTATGTATTCTTCATTATTCCAAAGGATGGTCATTAGTTCATCTCTTGATACGATTCTATTTTGGTTATTTAATAAGTGCTGAAAGATTAGCATTTCATTTTTGGTTAGTTCTAATTCTTTGTTACTACCTGATAATGTGCCTCGTGATGGAGAGACTTCTAGGTCTTTATATTTTAATACTTCAGTACTATTATCTAATCTTTTGAAGATATTTTGTATTCTTAGTAATAGAATGGTTGGGCTATAGGGCTTAGTTATGTAATCGTCTGCTCCATAAGAGATAGATAATATTTCATCGGTTTCATTTGCTCTTGAGGTTACCATTATTACTGGAATATTTGATTCTTTCCTTATTTCTTTAAGTAACTGCTCACCATTTTGATATGGTATATTTATATCTAAGAGAATTAAGTCTATATTACTTTTTAATATTTCTTCTTTGGCATTTGAGAAGTCTTTTAGTATTAATGCTTCATAGCCAGCATTTACTAGTAGTTCATATAATTCTTTAGATATTATGGTATCATCTTCAATTATCATTATCTTTTTCATATATTATATTTCCTTCTTTCTATAGTTATATTATATCATTGTTTTAACTGGTTTTATATTACAAGTTTGTAAGGTAGAAGAAATAGAATCATGCTGATATTTTAAATCTATGCCTTTTATATTGAAATTAATTATCATCTATTGTTCTTTTATACCAAAATCGTATTAAAAAAGACATCTTTACTTTTTTGATGTCTTTATTTTTTCTTTCTTATTAGATTTTTTAATTTCTTGCTTTTTATCATTATTAGGTGTATTAACACATTCAACATATAATTCACTAAATATTTCTTCTAATCTTTCTATCATACCGTCTTCACCCTTTAAAAACTTCTTTACCTCTATAAATTGATTACAAGAAAAATATAACAATACTATCATGATACCAAAACTTATCAGATAAGGTAGAGCTTTGGTTAATCCATTAAAATCAAAACCATCTTTAGTATAGAATGACAATATTACTGGTATGGCAATTGATAGTATGGCTAATAAATTCCCTCCAACTATTTTAGTTTTAATCATATTTCTGTAGTGATCAATTATGCATAAAAGTGACTTTTCATTATATAAATTGCTTTTAATAAAATAATCTTTAAACAAATTTTTTTCATTATTTTTAATAATTAATTGCAATGTTACTTCATTGTCCTTCTTTTTGCCCATACTTAAATGTAATTTTGTATTTAACACCCTTTCGCTTATATATTTTATAATTATAGGCATAGCTACAAATGCCAAAACCATTAGTAATATTTTATTAAAAATATTTAAAACTAATGAGATTAATATAAATGCAACATATATCCAAAATGTCCACTTTTTAATTACATTGTATGGGCTCCTCTTCTTATATATTTCTTCTATATCATTATACATATTATCTCCCCGCTTTTTAATTTATTATTGTATAATATAAAATGGTAATAAAATAGTAAAGTTTATTTTTTGATCTTTCTTTGGTTGTAAATTAAATTTCTTTTTGAAATTGGCTATCTTTCATAATATTGTTTTAATAAATAGTATATGTTTAATTTACACACTCATATATCAGAAATAATTACAAGCTAAACTTAAATTCCAGTTTTTTGCATTGTTTTATATTAAATTATTAAACTTATCGTTTTTCATTTTCGTCAAGCATCTCATATATGGTATCAGCTATTTTTTCTGCCAATAGTGGTGGAACTGAGTTTCCAATTTGCAAGTGAATATCGGATTTAGAACCTTTAAAAATATAGTTATCTGGATAACTTTGTATTCGAGCTGCTTCTCTAGCCGTTAATCCCCTGTTCAAATAAGGATGAATACATCTAGATGATGAAATGCATGCAAAATTTCTTGTAATTGTCATTCCAGGTTCATTTGCATTTAATCTTGCATAAGTATTTCCATAACCCGATGTGGGCATAAGTTCTTTTGGTATTTTTGCTTCAACATCCCAAGCACTTTTTCCCATGGGTATATATTTCATCAACTTTTTGGCTTTTTCATTATGCACAGATGGTTTATGATTCATTAGAATCTTCGTACCATTTCTAATTTTTTTTTGATATTCATTTTTAGGTTCACAAGTATATTCATTTATCTCATCGTCATCGCTTTGTGGTAGATCTCCAATTGCATCCCATAATGTCAGTGCTGGTAATAAACCTTTTTCACCTGTCAAGGTATGTGTTTTTTGAGGATATCTAATTTTAATATCTGTCCTTGTGCCAATAAAAATTGTCCTCGTTCTTTGTTGTGGTACACCATATTCTGCTGCATTCAACAATTTATATTCTAATCTGTATCCTATTTCATTAAAAGATTTTAAAATGTTGTCTAGTACTTTTCCGCTTTCCATGCTCAATATACCAGAAACATTTTCCATTACGAAAAACTTTGGTTTAATGTCATTTACTAATCTAACATATTCTTTAAATAATTTATTTCTAGGGTCATCAATAAATCTCTTACCTAGAGTCGAAAAGCCCTGACAGGGTGGTCCGCCTATAATAACATCAACATCATTTTTACTATATCCTGTTTCTTTTAACAGTTCATCACCTGTTAATTCAGAAATATCTTTTACAATATATTTAACATTTGGATGATTAGCTATATATGTATCGCCAGCAGACTTCCAAATGTCATTGGCACTTATTATGTTAAAACCTCTATTGCAAAAGCCTGTTCCTAAACCACCTGAACCGGCAAATAGTTCAACACAATTGTACTTTTTCTTCATATTATTCCCCCTTAATCAAAATTCTCTATAATTTTTTTAGCTTCATCTAAGTTATCCTCAATTAACAATTGTAACATTATAAGTTGTATTTCTTTTTCAGATCTTAATATAAAATGCGGATCGTATATTTTTTCAACTCTTCCTTTATTGTCAAATACAAAATAATTTCTACTTGCCCTATTGCAGAATGAGCATTGAGGAATAGTATTACTTATTGTTAATGGCTTGCTTGGATCTTTGTGTCCTTGTTGTAATGTTGTAACTGACGCTGGATATAAAAAGTTTGCTTCTCCTTCTTTTGAGCCACATGTGGCACATCTATAATTATATATTTTTTTTAATTCATCCCAAGAATGTGCATTTAATGACTCAGTTCTTTTTAATTTTCTGTATGATGGATATGGTTCATTTATTGTTTTCAACATATATTCACCAGATTTAATTCCTAGCATCTTACATTCATAATCTCCTCTTGTTCCAGACAATATATACCATCCAGATTGTTGGGCTAAATGTCTTGCTTGTTGAACATCATTTATATCAAATCCCATAGTTCTTAAATAGTCTGTTAGCTCAAGTTTAGATACTATTTTTCCTAATTTTGTATATAAATAAATTAATACAAGTGAATTTAATGTATAATTCCCGTTTGAATATAGTTTTGGCATTTTCACGCCATATTTTTCAAGATTATTTTTATATTCTTCTAGTATTTCATTATATTTTTTTTCTATTTCAGTTTTGTTTTTCATTATTATCTCCGTCCAATTCTTTTTTGATTTCATTGCATATTTTTTCAAAGGAAAAGTCGTAATATACAATATTCTTTAAACTAATTGTATATACTGGTTTTTTATATGCATAATGAAATGCTTCGTATTTAACATTTTGATTTTTATTAACATCAAATAGAAAAAATTTTTTATTATAAAAATCAACTCCTAGTAAAAATGATTTGTCAACACCTTTTGATAAGCTTTTTATATGTAAATATTTATCATCTCTCAAATCAATTTTGCTATATTTTAACCAATATCCTCTGTAATCATTAACTAGTTCAATATATATTTTATTGTTATTGCTACCTTTTACAAACATGTCTGACTTTGATGAAACTAAAGATGATTGCAGTATTTTTCTTTCATGATCAGTGCCACATAATTTTACTTCTAATCCATACAATTTCAAATTTAGTATTAGGTAATCTTCAAAAATCCAAGAACATATTAAATCTTGGGCATATTCTATCTCAGTTCTGCTGTCTCGATTATGTTTGCAAGACTTTAAATTGTCGTAAACATCAGAATAATCAGTCTTTAATTTATCTATATTATCTTCTAATATTAGTATATTGTCTTCCGAATATCCCATCTTTTTGGCAATGTTAATCATAGTATCATCAAAGAATTCTTCTAACATCATATAAACATTTGACTTCATTTTGTTATACCTCATAAATAATTATAATCTAACATTTTTGTTATTTTACTTATTTTTTTATTTTATCATTTGTAATTATAACTCACAGTATTTCGGTTATCTTTTAAATTTTATCTTTCACAAATTCACTTAATATATATTTTTTTAATGTTTCATTTGGAAAATTTTCTATTATATTTTTTTTATATGCTTTTATAAAACTATAATCTTTTCTTACTCTTTTCTTTGTTACAGGATCAATAAAATTATAAAAATTGATAGCTTGAATTTTATATTTGTTCTTTAATAGCAAATATATTTGATCTCTTCTTAGACTATCTAATATTTCTGGGTTGTTTGTGGTAAAAATTATTTGTGACATACTATTATCTTGCATAGAAAAAATATCAATTAAAAATTTTGAGATTTCTAAGTTCAAGGAATTATCAAATTCATCTATTAAGAATATACTATTTTTTTCATTAGATTCTAAAATTGAATAAGCCATGGCCACTAATTTTTTCGTCGCTGTTGAAATACTATTATAGCTCAAATCAAAATCATCATATTTAAAAATCAATCTTTCTTTTTTTTCAAAATCTTCTGCAATAACGATGTCCCTGATGTTGTCATCGGCCAATTTCACAAAATTTAATAATTTTTCTGTATTTTTACATTCTTGTAACATATTTATTACATAAAATTCTGGAAAAATATAGTTATCAGCACATATTATATTTGAATCTTTATTATAATGTTTTATAAAGGCCTTATAGTACTTCAATTTTTTTTGAAATTCATTTATACTTATATCATTAGAACTCAATTCGTTGATTATGTTTTTTTCATATGCTATTTTATATCCTATTTCACTTTCAAAACTATTAGATATTTGAAAAATAGTATTATATTTTTTATTATATTTTGATTTGAAACTTAATGATTCTTTTTTTATTCCATCCGCCTTATAGTTTTTGTCATACTCTAAAAAATAACTATAATAACCTGTTGTTTCATAGCTTTCAGTTTTGATATACATTTCTATCTCTATGTTTGAAGGTTTATCTTCCGATAACTTATTGCTTCCCAATAACTCCAAATTGGTGAATTCACTAATCATTTTTTGAAATATTTTTTCCTTATATTCATCTTTGTACTCATTCATCTCTATATCGCCAAATGTTGGCATGTTCTTTTTTGTTAATGGTAATTCTATAAATGAGCCCACACTAGCAATCGCATCTAATATAGTTGTTTTTCCATGTGCGTTGCCTGCAATTATCCCCACAATTCTATTAATCCAAACATTATCATCTGTTATAAATACTGAATTTTTATTTTTTTTATCTGTTTTTGATGCAATAAAATCTAAATTCATTGTGTCCTTAATTCCGCGAAGGTTGTTTAACCTTATTTTTGTTATCATAAAATAGCACCTCTTGTAATTAATTATAATTGTATTTTTGCAAAATGTCAACTTTTTTCGCACTTAATGTTTATTTTTTGACTTTTTTTGCATTTCTTTTGCGTTAAATGTGATTTCATTCACTTTTAGCTTGACTTTTTGGAGCATGATGATATAATTATAAGTGAAAAGAAAAAATAGTCTCTGATTAAACTATTTATCTAAACTTGAATTCATTAAATAGTTTACCACATTCTTTTCTAAAAATCAATGAGACAGAAAGGAGAAATTATGAGCAATTTTTTAATAACCTATGATTTAAATCACCCCGGCAAAAATTATAACTCTCTTATCACTAAAATTAAAACATACGAAAATATTAAAATTTGTAAGTCTGTATGGATTATAAAAAGTAATAGTAGTAGCGTTGAAATAAGAGATTTATTATCACAAGAAATTGATATAAATGATAGTTTGTTTGTGTCAGGTCTTACAGGAGAAGCTGCCTGGAGAAACTGTCTGGAATCAAATGAAAAAATTATAAAAATATTAAAATAGGAGGTAATAATAAATGGCTAAAACCAAAACTAGTATTAGCGGTGTACAACAAAAGAAAATTGTAGTTGTTAATGGTTACAAAAGAAAAGATGGAACTAAAGTTTCAAAGCATAGACGATCTACACCTAACTAGTAAAAAGGAACGCGGTTCCTTTTTATTTGTTATTAAAATACTTCATAGTAACTCTCCATACTAAAATAATATTAATATATAGTTATTGCTTATGTATAATAGATGTAATAGGCATATTGTTATTAGACCTTAGGCTAATAACAACACTAATAAGACTCACATAGTAAGGCTTACTAGTAAACATAATAACATAATAAAGTATATATATATACTTTATTACTAACTATCTCATCTAATCTACTTCTTATAATACTTTCTTCTCTACTACCATTAGTAGTTAATCTTATTAATGGTATATTATATTTAGATAGTATATTATTCTTTAATATATCTCTTTCTTTTTGTTTATTATCTTCTTTATGATATTTACATCCATCTACTTCTACCGCTAATAATGGTATTTTACTTATATTATTATATATTAAGAAATCTATATGAGTATTATGATAAGAAGCATATTTTCTATTTGCTAAATATAAGGGAAATACTAATCTCTAGTATTGGTTAGTCATCATACTTATTATTTTCAAGCATATATTTTTTTTTATCTATTATTATACTCTTATCCCTTCTATTTTTTTCATTCTGATATAAATTTTTATATTCTTTAATTTCGCTATCAACAAATTTTTTTAACTTATCATTTTTAGGTTTAAGAGATTTTAAAAACAAGTATTTGTCATTGAATGCATAGGCAAGCCCATATTCACCTGATACGACACCTGTGTCAAAAAGTAAGCAATCTATTTCATTCAATATTTCATCATTTTCTTCTACTCTTTGTATAATAAATTCAAATATCTTCCAGCAGGATATTGAAGTACCTAATATTTTACACAAATTAATTACATTAGTATAAGTATTATAATTATTATTTTCATTCAAGTATTTTAATATATCCATTCCCAATTCATCATTGTATTCTCCTATTAGATAGTGTATATAATTGGATATTTTATAACAATCATTTTTTTCTAAGAATTCCATACATAATGATAAATTGTTATATCTTTCTTCATTGTAATTGCTGCAATCAGTTAAACTAATATAACCATAAAAATTGTGTAGATTTGTATTTGGCTTATTTGTTATTTTTTGTTTAAGAATTATTCTTAAATCTTCTGGATACTTCTCAAACAAATCATTTAAAAAATATTCATTTAATCTATTAAATTCACTATATCTAAAATTATCAATTAATATCTTTAAATCTTTATAACTATACTTTTCTATAATATTTTCTTCTGTATCGGGGTTATATAACAATTTCCCCATAATGCCTTTATTAATTGCATTGTATTCTTTAATTTTATTTAACAAATACTTTTTATATTCGTTATTATTTATTAAATCATTATTATTAATAATTAATCTTAATAGTTTGAATATTAAATCGTCATTTTTTCTTTCCTCAACAAATATCATTATTTTGTTCAATAATTCTAGATTTATATTATCAATTCTAAACATTGCTTGAATAATCTTATCTGCTTTTATCTCATCATCAATGATGTACTTATAATCCTTATCTTGATTTAAAATTCCAAGAAATATATATTCATTCCATTTGCTTTTGATTATTTCCTCTCCAAATTTCTTTAATGAACCTATATCAACTAAAACTTTTCCTGCATTACTTATATTCAAATTAAAAGTTTCTTCATTATCCATCGTATTCAATATAGCAACTATTTCTTCGATATTATCTTTTTTAAAATTCTTAATATATTTATCTAAATAGTCTTTTCTAAACTCTTCTCTTTCACTATATTCAGAACCTGGTATTTCATCAACAAAGAAGTTAAATAACATTGCATACAACTTTTGTATATTATCTTTTTTTAATCTTTTATAAAACTTACTATCTTTTAACTTTGTGTTTTTCCAAGCACATACAGATTTATACAATTCATTTTTACTGACAATGTCAATTTTGTCATAATTGTCACTAAAAAATTCATATATTGGATTATAATCAAATATATTGGCATTTCTTTCTAAATTACTATTAATATTTAGTAATGCATGTAAAGCATCCTTTGAATGCTTATTTAAAAATATATCTAACAATTCATATATTGATTTATATATTTTAGTCTTATAATTATCATTAGGATTGGTTTTGTTACTTATAAGACTTACTTCATTCATTGATGATTTTTCACAATAATTGTAATTTATATCACAAAAGTATTCAGCCAATTTTATTCTAATATATTCATCTATTTCTTTGTCAATTATTAAGGAATATGCTATTTCATGAATATTATAGTTTCCATATCCTCTACTAGAATCGGCTTTATCTGAAACTATTAAATCTTTTATAAATTCATCAAATTTACTTACAATATTATTGTTAATAGATATTTCATATAAAATTGAAATTATATTTTTAAAGTCATCAAGCCATAAATATTTATAATATTGTAAAAATTCTAATAACTTTTTAAATTTATATTCATATGTATCATAATTCAAAGAATTATCAGCTTCCACAGGTAATTCACTAAATTTTTTCACTATTGAATATATTATTCCAGCATCATAAATACTTTTATATTTTTCTTCATCTTCATTAACTAATGGTATAATTTCAATCATTTTATTAATAATACTTTCCAATTCATCTAAAGATTTTACTTCTTGGAGTTTCTTATTAAAATCTTTATCTAACAATAACTCTATATTTTTAGCGCCGATTTTTATGCTATCTATACGTCTGTTAATAAATTCTAGACTAGCCACCACATTTAATATGTCTTTTCTTGCTTTTTCAAAAATTTTTTCTATTCTCTCATACTCTTTATTATCCTTTGATTGTAATTCATCTACATCTTTATAAATTATGTTATGTCCAAATTCATTTATTGCATGTGATAATACTGTTGTCAACTGAACTTCGCATAGCATTCCTTTAAACTTATTTATATCTTTTTTTAACGAAATGGTAATATTAATTCCATCATATTTCATAATATCTTCAGATAACCTATATGACTCAACATTGAATTCTTTATAAATAATATTATTAAAACTCTTCAAATCATCTTCGTTATAAAAAATTACTCTTACGCCACTAAGATCATTTAAATTTTTTATATTGTCATGAATACCATTAATGATTTTTTCAGTTAACTTATTTTTTAGTGAATCATATGATTTAACGCGGCTATTTAAAGATTGATGCTTAATTCCATTTTCAATAAGTATATTTTTTATTTTATTCTCAATATAAGATGTAAATTCAACATATAGCAATTGAGATGATAGATACTCCTTTAACATTTTATCTTTTGTCTCTTTAGTTTTTAAATTTTCCATTTTTAACTTCCTCCTACTTCTAGTTAATACAAAAAAAACACCAGCACAAAAAATCTATTAAATAGACCTGTACTAGCGTCTTTCTTTCACTAATTTAAGTATATCAAATTATTTTTATTTATTCAATATATTTTGACAATTTTCTTATTCATCATCATCTGAATAATAGTCATCATCTTCTAGTTCTTCCTCTTCAAAATTAAATGAATCATGCTTATTTTACTAATTCTTTTTGCCAATCTTCTAAATCATTATTATCTTTTTTATTATCATCTTCTGTATCTTCAAATGCTTTTATTAAATTCCATATTAAACACATAGTATCACCACCTGAAGTTATTATATCATAGTTTTTTGTTATGTATGACTATATGCTTATTTTTCTACTCTTATTTGGATATCTATTTGACAAATCTAATGAAATTATAATGTTTATCATTAGTTTTGTCAAAATAAATATAACTACTAAAATAATATTAGTATATATCTACTGCTTATATATAATAGGTATCTTGATACATTTAATTAAGATAAGTTTACTTAGCTTAATTAAACACTAATAAGACTTACATAGTAAGGCTTATAGTGGACATAATAAAGATAATATATAGGTATATTAAAACTAAGACTTGATATCTTAGTTTGTTATTTAGTTAATGTTAATGTTTTTACTTTAAAATCTTTAGTATCATAACCTCATGGATTAGATACGAATCTTGTATTATTTATTATTATATCTTCTTCTTTATGATCATGACCATATATCCATACTGGTGATTTATATTCTTTTACTTCTGTATAGTAACAAGAGTTATTACCCCTACTATTACTTTTATTTCTAAATGGTGGTATATGTGTTATTATTAAATCTATATTATTTGGTAAGTTATTATACCAAGATATGCTATCGTTATGTAGTTTTTGTATTTTTTCTTTCTTAGATAATTCTGATAAGATAAATCTAGAATCATTCTGCATAGGATAGTTATATAGTTTATCTACTAATGTTACTGGTTTATACCAAAGGGTATCTCCCGCTAATAAGAAGGTATTATAGGTATATAGTCCTTTAGTATTATTTGTTTTATCTAGTATGATTATATCGTTATTATCTTTAAATATTTCATTTAATCTATATACTTTATTCATACTATTATAGTTATATTCTTTAGCCATAGGATCAGTATAGATATATTTTATTACTGGTATATAGTATTCATGATTACCTAGGACAAATATTACTTTTTTATAGTATTTTGAACATGAATATAATAGTTCACTCACTCCATTCATATCTTCATCTATATCTCCCGCTACTACAAGGATATCTCCTTTTACTTGCATGCTTATTTTATCTTGGACTAATTTATCTATTTTTGTTATGCTTTCATTTTTACTTATGTAGTGAGTTAAGTGTAAATCAGATACGTAGTCAATGTTTAATTCCATAGTATTTTTCCTTTCTAGATGCTTATATTATATAGAAGTGTGCAAATTATGTCAAATAAAAAACTATTGACACTTTTGCCTGTCAACAGTTTCTGTGGATAAGTTATTTACGATAGGTAATTATCTTATATAATTTGTACATTTATAAAATTATTTTTTAGAAGTTATCAGAAAGATTTGTTTCTTTTTTAATTTTATATATTTTTGTTGTTTCTATTTTATTTTTAATTAGCCTACCTTCTATTTGAGACATATAAGATGATAAAGTATCATTGTTTAAATATTTAAATCTCTTCATAAATCTAACCAACTCTACTTCATTTCAATTTTTATTTCATCTTTATATTCATAATTTAATTTATTTTGTTTACTAACTACAGACTCACCTAAATTTCTTTCTATATCTTCTCTCGCCACTTTTGCTGCATGTCCACCCATTCTTGCAACCTCTTTATTTTGTTCTAAACCTTGTGGTTTATGTTTTTCAGCAAGTCTTTTTGTGGTCTCTTCTGATAAATCAGTTAATATCACTTCAATGTTATCCATATTATCTCTTAAAGATTCTTTACGAAGATCTTTATATTGTTTATATTCTTTTGCTGTCATACCAGACCATTCTTTATAGATTTCATTAGTTAGTATAGCGTATTCTTTACCTTCATTTATACCATTTTCTTGCCAAATATCAGTTAATTCTTTTCTATCTTGAATTCCTTTTAATCTTTTAGCAATCCATTTTTCATCATAACCTTTAGCTCGATATATATCTATAGCTCTTTGAGCTGCAAGTGATGGGTCAAATACTTCATCGATTCTTTCACTTCCTAATTTAGCTAACCATCCTTTTATTGATTCAACATTTTTACTAGGAATAGATTGAATTATTCTAAACATACCCTCAACATCAACTACATCAGTGTTATAGTATTTACCATCTGAAGACTTTAATTTCAGTTGGTTACAATTTGTAACCGACTCATTTCCTTCTTTTTTTAATCTGTGTTTTAACACTTTCCAATAATTTCTAGGATTATCACTTTCTGATAAAATTCCTACTACATCAACAACACTAATATAATATTTTTCTTTTTCTTTATCCCATACAGTTCTTATTGTTTCGCTATTAAAAATTTTATTAATTAAATGCATTTTATCCTGATTCATTTATAACCTCCTACTTCTTTTCAAATTTAGATAATTTAATTATATCTTTTAAATTTCTTACTCCTCTTAAGATATTATAAATCACCATCAACAGCTATAATTTTGCAAGTACATCATTTAAAATCATGAACACATTTAGACTCAATAATGTCTTTGCACTTCATACATTGTATTTTATTTACTATTTTGAGTATAATAATAGTGCAATATACTTGATTTTTTATGATAGTTATAGTATCATTGTATTACCGGAGAGAAATCTCGTCAGGTCGATAGCTCAATGTCGATTTTATT
>CAKOLH010000026.1 GCA_934096105.1 uncultured Bacilli bacterium
TATTTTATAACAAAATAGGTAAAAAGTACATATTTATTTACTAAATTTTACTAAAATAGATGGGTTTTATGGGAATTTACTTGTTTATTTTAATTATTATTTTCTAATTTTATTATTTTTTTTAAATAAATTTAGAGAAAGTAGATTACTCTTCTACTTTCTCTTCTTGATCTTCAGATAACTCTTCAACTGCTGATTCGTTTTTTCTATGTTGGGGGTTAGATGTTAGAAATGTGACTTTTTCAGCGATTATCTCTGTTTTTTTTCTTTTAGTTCCTTCGGGTGTTTCTACTACTCTTGTCTGAAGACGACCTTTGATACCAATCATGTCACCAGTTTCACAATATTCACTAGTTGATTCCGCTACTGCAGACCATAGAGTGCAATCTAAGAAATCTGTATCATATTCACCATTGGAATTTTTATAGTTTCTTGGGACCGCTAGTGTTAGAGTGGCCATCTTTTTACCATTTTCAGTAATCTTTGTTTCAGGGGCTCTTGCTATTCTACCTACTAGAACTATTTGATTAACCATAGTATTCCTCCTTTCCAGAGCGAATATAACATACTGTGTTTTTGATTGCAAATGGGTAAAAATGGTTTTTGGGGGTTAAAAAAGTTAAGAAAAAGAACCTTTAGATTTCTAAAAGTTCTTGTTTTATTTTTTTGAGGCCTTCAAAAGAGGTTTTTGGGTAAATTTGCTACTTTACACAAATTTGACACTTTTTATAGGCCTAATTCTTTGATTATGGCATCTGATATAGCATTTGCTAGTTTATCTTGGCTATTTATTAGGATATCCAGGTCACTTTGATTGGATAGATAGCCTAATTCTAATAGATATGATTCATTGGCTATGTTGTTTTTGTAGTATGGATTTACTCCTACTTTATCGGGATTACCATCATCAACATAGGCTCCGGTTAGGTAACCTCCAGTTTCTCTTATCATATATAGATAGTTAGATTTTTCGGTTACATTATATGGCTTGTATCCTTTTTCATCATAGCCTTCAAGCGATGATTCTATTTCTTTAGCGGTAAAGTTACGGGTATAGATACCATTAAATTCTTTATATAGTTTGTTACTTGAATATCCTAAGTCAGTATAAGAAGTAATATTATCTGCGAGTGACTTAGCTAAGTCATAGTTTATTCCTTTAGCGGTATATATTTCTATTCCTCTTACTTTTGATGATGTACTCTTGTTGATATGGATAGAGAATGTGTATTTTGATTTTACTTCATTTGGTATTACTGCTCTTCCATGTTTATTGTATTCATCCATTACTTCGTTTTTAGTTAAGTCGCCTTCGTCATGAGTTAGTTTTACTTTGATGTTTTTCTTTTCTAGGTTTTCTTTTATTTTTTTACTGATATCCATAGTGAAGTCAGTTTCTTTATGGTCATTTGCAGTTCCTCCTCCATCCATTCCACCATGACCTGGATCGATGGTTATATCATATATTTCTTTATCTTTATTTTCTATTATGTCAAACATCATTGTTTTATAGTCATTATTTGAATTTATTAATATCTTGTTATTATACTTTGATAATGTATAATAAGTACTTTCTTTATATTCAGTTTTGTTATCTAGAACATAGTATTTTACTATGGGTTCTTCTTTGTTTTCTTCGTTTTTATATGTTAGTTTTAAGAATAAATAATAGGTATCTCTTGGTATGTCATCGAGATATAATCCTTCATTTATTTCTTCACTAGTATAGAAACTTATTTTATTGTCCTCACTATCTACTTTTATATCGAAGTCTTTATCTTTACCGTTGTATAGGGTTAGTTTTATGTCTTCATAACTTTTATCTGATAATTCTAGAGTACCTTTGATATTAAAATGATTTCCATACATATAGTATTCTTCTACTGCTACTTTTTCTGGTTCAGGAGTTATTTTGGGTACTTTGTTTATGTAATTGATATAGATAAAGTAACCTAGAAAACCTAATACTATTAATACTCCTATTGTTATTATTATTTTTTTCATTTATTAATCTCCTATATTTAATTTTAATAATCTATTTAGTTCGACAGCATATTCCATTGGTAATTCTTCTCTAAAGGCTCCGATGAAGCCCATTATTATTAATTCTTTGGCTTTTTCACTATCTATGCCTTTACTCATTAGATAGAATAGTTTATCTTCAGATATTTTGGATACTGTAGCTTCATGTTCCATAAATGATGAATTGTTATTTACTATGTTGGTTGGAACGGTATCACTTTTGGATATTTCATCTAGTATTAGGGTATCACATTTTACTGAGGCTTTGGAATTTATGGCATTCTTAGATATTTTTACTGTACCACGATAAACTGCTAGTCCACCACCTGAGGCTATTGATTTGGATACGATATTGCTTTTAGTATTCTTACCTAGGTGAATCATTTTGGCACCACTATCTTGGATTTGTCCTTTTCCTGCTGCTGCTACGGTAATACAACTTCCTCTTGAATAATCGCCCTTTAAAATACAGCATGGATATTTCATATTGGTTTTTGATCCGATGTTTCCATCTATCCATTCCATTAAACCATTTTCTTCAACAATTGCTCTTTTGGTAACTAAGTTATAGACATCACTGGACCAGTTTTGAATAGTGGTATAACGGCATTTGGAATTCTTACCAACAAATATTTCTACTACGGCAGCGTGAAGAGAATCTTCAGTGTATGTTGGAGCAGTACAGCCCTCTATATAATGTAGTTCACTATCATCATCGACAATGATTAGGGTTCTTTCAAACTGTCCCATGTTTTTGCTATTTATTCTAAAGTAACTTTGTAGTGGTCTATCTAAATGAGTATGTGGTGGAATATAGATGAATGTTCCTCCTGACCATACGGCACCATTTAAGGCTGTAAACTTGTTTTCATTATATTTGACTAATGTATTAAAATATTTTTTAAAGATATTAGGATGTTCTCTTAGAGCGGTATCAGTATCACAAAAGATAACATTTTTCTTTTTTAATTCTTCATTCATATTGTGATATATTACTTCACTATCGTACTGGGCTCCTACGCCATCTAGATATTTCTTTTCAGCGGATATTACTCCTAAATCATCAAAGAGATTTCTTACCTCACATGATATATTATTCCAATTATCAGTTAAATTATCCTCTCTTTGTTTGTAATAATTTATACTATCATAATCTATATCTAGTTTTGGTCCAAAGTTTGGATTGCTACTTTTATTAAAAGCATCTAGAGATGTTAGTCTAAAATCTAACATCCAAGATGGTTCTTTTTTTATTTCAGATATTTGTTTTACTACTTCTTTTGTTAACTTCATTTTTTCACCTTGTTTCTACAATTATTATAAATGAAAATATATTTTATGTAAAGAAAAAAACGGCCTATTTACATGGATAGACAGTTTTTTTACTTTCACTCAACTATATTTGATTTTGCTTCAAAACCATTTAAATAATAATTTGGTATTTTTCCTTGTACAACTTTCATTCCGATGGGAATACTAGCACTTATATTTAAATCTTCACTTGATATAGGCAGAATTACTCTAGTGGTTACTGATATATTTACTAGTACTTTTAATAGGGCATTATTTATACCATACTCTACTACTTCTGTGGAAAAGTTTGTTGATACATCTCCTACTAGGGATATTTTTACGGGTATTTTAGGGCCTATATTAGATAACAAGCTAGAACCTGTAGTTAGTCCGAAGGGTATTTCACATATTATTTTTTTTGATAATAAATCCATGTTATAGTTACTTAGACTATTTTCTGGTAGTTCTAACATATCTATTTTACCCTCTTCTACTGCGCGAAGATTTAATTCTACTAAACTTGTCATGGTACTTAGTACTTTGGATGTCTTTTTGGTATCAAAATCTATTAATATTATTTCTCCATCTTTATTATATGTTATTTTGAATAATTCTTCGACATCCATGTTATATAATTGTTTAGTTACAGCCTTATTTATAATTAATACTGTTAGTTTCTTTGTTTCGGCTTCTGCATAAGTCTTTAGTGCTGGATATGCTTTCTTAGAATAATAGTTTATAAACATAAGTGATAATATTATAACTGATGTTAATATTAATAAGATTAATAATAATATATTATGTTTTCTATTTTTTCTTTTTAATATCATTCTCATATTAAAATATATGATATTTAAATTATTTTAAAGCATTTAATCCATCTTTTATTGATTTCGTGTTATAACCAAATTCATTTAATCTTTTGCTTATTTCAAGACTCTGTTTTCCTTCTTCACAATAAAGATAATATACATTATTTTTATTTAAGTAATGTGAATAATTATTTAATAGATTATAGTATGGTATGTTTATTGAATTTTTTATATGTGAGATATTGTATGAATAGTTATCTCTAATATCAATTATAATTGGGTTATAAATTTTTTTTAATTCATTTAATGATATTGTATTCATAACTTACACCTCACTATAATATATTAAATTATTAGAATATTGGAAAGTTAATAAACACAATATTTTTTATTTTATTTGTTTTTACTTCAGGTCTAAGGTCCTGAAGTGTTTGTTTAAGCCTTAAGTCTTAAACAAAGGTCTATTATATATAAGCAAAATATATATATTTAGATTATGATAGTATTTATATATTAAAAGCCTTTAATAATTAAATTAAAGGCTTCTTTATTAATCATCACTGAAGAAATCATCAAAGAAATCATCATCACTTGTATTATCTGTATACATATTTTGTAATTTATCTTCGGCATTATTATTTTCTTTAGGTGCTGATATTTCTTGGTTGTTTTGTGTTAAATCATTAAATGATACATTTTCTTTTTCAGCAGGCTGAGTAACTGGTTCTGAAACTACATCTACTGGTTTTTGAATCTGTTCTGGTTCCTTTTCTTTTGCCTGTTCTTCTTCTTTTTCTATTTCCGCTATCTTAGCATCTATTTTCTTAACTAGATCATCTATATTGAAACTATCGTCTTCAGGTTCCTCTCTTGCTTGATTACCTAAGAAGTTTGGCATTCCCCCACCAAATGGATTAGATGATGACCCTGCAAATGGATTTGAGCCTCCAAATGGATTACTCATAAATGGATTGGATGAGCCAGCAAATGGATTTGACATATTTGGACTAAACTCTCCCATTGAAGCCATTTTTTCTTGTTTTTTGGCTTTAACAAATTCTCTTATATCAAATAATTGTAACTCTCTCTTTGGTCTTGCTTCTGGAGTGCTCTTTGGGTATGTTCTACCCCAATCAACTTGGAAGTCTGTTTGAAATTTTGTCTTATATGGAAACATTCTTCTTCTTAAAACTATTATTTCAAACTGGCTTAGTCTTTGTAAATCACTTACAGTTACTAAAGGTGTTGAAGCAGTTTTATCTTTTTCTTTCGACTTTACTTCACCACACATTTTACTTATTTCCTCTAGGGCCGCTATTTCACTACTTATTAAATATAGCAAATTACAGTTACCACGAATTGTATCACCATTTTCTTTACCATATACTTGTGTTAACTGAGCAAAGTTCTGGATGATAAATGTAAATCTAATTAACCTACTTCTTGCAGCAGTAACCATTGTTGTTACATCTTTTAGTGGTGGCATATTGGCAAACTCATCTAGAATAAAGTTTGTTCTGTATGGTAGTTTTCCACCACTTTCTTGGGCTACATCTATTAATGTTTCATAGCATTGTTTAATAAATATTGTAGCTAGAGGATGTAATGTTTTCTTTTCATCTTGTACTATCAAGAAAACTGCTGTTTTCTTTTTACCAATATCACGCATATCAAAATCACTATATGATAACATTTCTGATAAATTTTCTCTTGACGAAAATAATTTTATTTTCTGTTTAAATGTTGCTATAATACCTTGCTTTGTTTCATCCGCAGTAAATACAGTACCTGAAGCATTAATATATGCTGGCTTAGATGGATCTTTGCTGTTAAAATATTCTTTTATATAGTTATTGTTTGGACCACCAAATCTTTCTTCACCTAAACTACTCATTAAGTTTATACTATTTAGGTTTACTTGCGCTGGAGATGCATCCTCAAATAATCCTAATGCAAGTCCAGTAAAGTAATCTGCAGCTGTTTTTTCCCAGAATGGATCGCCACTACTTTTCTCTTCATATAATATATTTAGGGCTAAGTCATCAAGTAATTCTATGGCTTTATCACTATTGCCATCTTTATATAATTGGTAAGGTAGACTCATTGGATTCCATGCATTGCCATGTTGTGGATCTCTAAAATTTAATGTAACTATATTATAGCCTTCATCTTTTAATAAGGCTGCTGTTTCTTCATACAATTCACCTTTAGGGTCTGTTAATATCATTGATTCATTATGTTTAGCTAGTAGCTTTATCATTGGTTTTGCTACAATTACTGTTTTACCAGAGCCAGTAGCACCCATAACTAGCCAGTGGTCTTCACCATTGTCAACCCACATTTTTCCTTTTTTACTATAAAGTGCTATACCAGCTGCGGGTATTGTTTGATCCTTTATGTTAACTACTTCAAGTCCTTTTTTAAACTCTGAGTCAGTAGCCCATCTAGAATAGCCTTTCTCTTTTTTTGAACCTATACTAAAGCCAAAACCTTTTTCATGATCGAAAATATATGATTTAACTGCTAGAAAAAGTCCTACTAGACATGCTATAAACAAAAATAATGTCATTCCTATGTATCTAGAAGTAAATGCTTTAAATGGTAAAAATCCATAAAATTTATTACTTGTTGCTAGACTACTTACATTTAATACTCCTATTGCACATAAGTATAGTAAAAATACACAAAAAGCTATAAATATAACTAAATCTTTTTTTTCTACTTTAATTTTCATATAAAAATCTTTCCTTCCAATTAACTACCAATATTATAGCATTAATAATTTGAATTGTAAATAAGTTTAATATAAAAGAAAAGGCATTCTTGATAGAGTGCCTTTTATTCATTATATAGTTTCTTTTCTACTTCTATAATAGTATACTGCGTAAGCTAATGCTCCAATACCTATGGTCCAAGCAATAAATATTAATACATCACCAGTACCACTATTTTTAGATATTTCTTCAGAAGTTTTATCTCCTTCTTTAGTCCAATAAGCGTATAAACTTATATCAGAAGTTACCTCTTTGGTAAAGTCATATTCTTTTCCATCTTCTTTTTTATCATACCATCCATCAAATGTGTATCCTTCTCTAGAAGGTGCCTCTGGTTTTACTACTTTATCACCCTTGTTAACTTCTTTGGTATTTTTTTCACTTGTACCATCATTCATATAGAAAGTTATTGTATATTTTGTTTCGTTTTCATTTAATTCTTTTTCATATTGAGCATACAATGTAACGTTGCCATCTTTTGTATATTTAGCTCCAGCCTTATATGACTCCCCTGTTCCGTCTTTCTTTGTATTCCAATTTACAAATTTATAACCTTCTTTTGTTGGCTCTGTTGTACTTAATACTAATTCTTTACCTTTAGTTTTTGTTTGTTCTTCCGGTGCACCAGTACCATCATTGGCATCATATTTTATTGTATAAGTTACTGTGTCTTCTTTATATTGAGCATACAATGTTATATTTGCATCTGCTGTATATGTAGCGCCTATATCATACTTTGTACCTGTTCCATCAGCTTTTGTATTCCAACTTGTAAATGTATAGCCTGTTTTAGTGGGCTTTGTTGTACTGATAGTTAAATTTTCTCCTTGTTTTTTTGTTTGATTACTAGGTGCTCCAGTTCCACCATTAGCATTATATGTAACAGTATAAGTAGTAGGTGTTGGTGTTTCTCCGCCACCTGATGAACTACAACTCCAATTAGCATAAAAATCAGTATTTTTGTCGATTGAAAAATTTTGTCTATAAACAGTTCCTAATGTAGAGCCTACATGCCATCCATCTAATGTACAGTTTGAATTTGTAACAGTCGGTATTCCCATATCACTAAAGTAATTAGTTTCTCCTTCTGTAACAACTTTGTCATAGAAATTTTTACCAGTACTGAATGTTCCACCATTTGGATAAAATGTTGCTGTATATTTTTTTGGATTGCTAACTCTAGAGCAAGCAGTAGATGAAGTTAGATCACTTCTTAATTGCCATCCAGTCGTACCACAAGTTGAAGTCGGAGCATTTGTTGACCATGAGTATTCATTAGATGTTGGACAATAATAACATGAGTATGTTATAGTTGTAGCTTTACAATCACTTTGTGAAGTAATTGAAGTTGCCTTATACCAGCTTCCACCAGAACATGAAGTTCCTGGTTTACTAGTTGACCAAACATATTGATTACCTACATTACATTTCCAGCAACTATAAGTTGGTGCCTTACAATTATCATATGTATATGATGTTTTAGTGCAGCTACTTGATTGTGAATAGTTTCCCCAAACATAGGATGCGCCCTGTGAACTTGTTCCACATGCATAACAAGCTGGTGCTGATGGCTGTACTGATGCTATCCAACAAGTACCATTATCACCTCTGGAACCATATGGACAAGTTTCATATTTATCCCCTACTGCTCCTGCTAGTGCACATTTTGCTCCCCATTCTTTACCATTATATTTATATTCTGGGTTTGATGGGCAGCAAGCGGTATCCGATGATGTCCACGAATCCAAATACCATCCGACTGGACATATAGGACTCGTATCAACTGCAGCATATGTATCGTTTATATTATTGAATAGTGTCACTGTTATAAATCCAAATAAAAATAGCGATATTCCTATACAAGCTGTTCTTAACTTGTTTTCTTTTAATTTATTAATCATTTTTTCACTCCTTACCTTACATTTAAATAATAACATTTAATTCTACAATTTGCAACATATTTTTCAATTTTGTAAAAAAAATAATATCATTAAAATTGATATCATTTTTTATATTTTATTTTTTCTTTTTCCTTTTAATCTTATTAGTAGAATTATTATTCCAAATAGTATGAATGCTAATAATACTAATAAAAATACACTTATTTCTTTTTTGTTTTCTATTTTTTCTGTATTTGGTTTTAATACTAAGTTTATTGGCTTGTTATTGGCATTACTTTTATTTATATTCCATGTATAAACATTACCATTTACTTCATCAGCATTTGATGATTCTACTTCAAGTTCACTATTAATATTAACTGTAACATTATCTAATTCTTTATATTTATTAAAACACTTAAATTCTTTACTTGTAGAAATAACTATCTTCTCTTTTTCCTTAATTAATTTATAGCTATCATAGCAAATAGAAAATGATAGTGAATGGTTATAATCTGTTAATTCATCATACGTTTTTTTGTATGACATTCCAAATTCATTATTTTTTTCTACTACTGACTGCTCATACATTCCTAAACTATTGGTTGGTCCTGTATAGTTATTTACCAAATTTTCCACTTCTTGTTTAATATTGTTTTTATTAGTATTTGCAATATAAATTACATTTTCTTCAGTAATAGTATTTGTATTTACTTTTATGTTATATTCAAATGAACATCCTGTTAATGATAATAATATAATTATTAATAATACTAATTTGCATTTTTTCATGATACCTCCATTATTCTATTACATAAATATATCCTACAAATGAATAATTTGACCATATATTTGAGATTGTTCCTTCACCTGTTTCTGTATATGATACATTTGATTGATACCTAAATCCATATGGATTTGTATCACTTCTAGCAGAGCTTATATTTGCTTCAGAATAGTCTATTGTGCCATCTGAATTTACTGCTTCAACTACTGCTACATGTCCAAACTCTTCACTACTCCACACTATTATGGCTCCTACTTTTGGTTCATTTACATTTGGACTATATGAAAATGCATTTGCACCTTGATCAATATTATCTTGATACCAGTCTTTAGCATGAAATGCTCTTTCTAGTCTTAAGTCCGAATTAGCTGCGCTTAAAATTTCATTTACTCTTCCGACAGCATACCAAGTACATTGACCAACCAGGTCTTCACTTGCTCTGTATGAAACATTATTATCTGAAAAATAAAATTCTTTATCGTGAGAATTGCTACTAACTGGTGCCCCAGTTCTTCTTGTAAATCCATTTGCTCCAGCTGATAAACCTGATGTATATCCACCAGAACCATTTAATGAACTAATTTGAACACTTGGTGAATAAAAGTATTTTAATATGTAATCAAACTTTTTTCCTTCTGCGGCCATTTGATATGAAGCCACTTGACTCATACCTCGCCCATGACCACCATTTACATATCCCTTATAGTCTTTTGATATTGTTACTTTATGTGTTTCATTGTTTGGTATTTTTGAATATGTAACACTGCATTCATTATCATCGCAAGCATAATCCCCATCAGTGTAAAATGAATCATATTCTGATAAAATTATTTCTGAATCATTTGTTAGAACTAAACCTTCAGTTGCCTCAGTTGCTTCTACAGCTGAATCGACAAAATCAGAAGTGAAGTTTTGAGCAGAACTACTATTTTCTATTTCTGTCTTACAATTATTAGTTGCTTTTATAGCATATGTTCTTGCAGCAATAGCTTGAGCTTTAAGAGCCTCAATTCCTTCGGCGGTATATGCTTCGGCACTTACTACACCTTTTACATAATCTTCAAGACTATAGGCTTGATTATCAACTATTATTGATTTACACTCACTATTAACTTTTTGTAAATATGTATTAGTGGAATATCCAAGTCCACCTGAACTACCCATTCCATTAATATCTATTATTCCTAAACTCATAAGTGGTGATATTAATACTATAATAAAAATAGCACAAAATGTTAGCCATAGGCAAATACCTATTAATATTAATTTTTTCTTTTTTGGTGATAATTTATATTCTGTTTTAAATGTGCCTTTTAAATCCTTTATTTGGCTACTTTTTTGTTCGGCACTTTTGCCAAACTCTCTCATTTTTTTTCCGGTATTATCTATTGCTTTTCCTGATTTATCTACTGCTTCTCCTGTTTTTTCTGCAGCCTTACCAGCTACTTCTGCAGTTTTTCCAGCAGCAGTAACTGCAGCTCCGGCTGCTGCAAGTGGGACACCAAGAATTGCTCCATATCCTGTGCTACTTAGTCCCTTACCTGCTTGCATAATACCTTTACCAGCGCTTGATACGCCTTTACCAGCATAGTTAATGGCCTTACCACCGTATTTACCTGCATTACCAGCTACTCTTGCGGTTTTACCTACAGCCGATGTTGTTGTTCCAGCAGCCTTGCTAGCTTTTCCAACTGTTTTTACTGCATTTCCGCTTTTTTCTAGTGCTTTATCTTTTGTACTTTGATTTTCTTCCACCAATATCACCACCTAATGGAGACTATTATAATCCTCCACCTGAGCCAAATGACTCTAATTCATCTTCTGTTACTATTACATTTATTTGCATTCTTCTATTACCACATACAAATAATGCTTCTCCTTGGCTAAATCTCTTTATACCTTCTTTTTCATTTTCATTTAAATCTATTAACATTGATAAATCTTCAACTGATTGTTTCTTCAATCCCATAACTAAATAATATGAAGAGTTATCAAATATTGCTTTACCATGCATTAATATTCCATCTGCAACAAAGTCTGATGGCTGCTGAGTAATTATTATTGTTCCTGTATTATATTTTCTTGCTCTTCTTTGAACTTGGGCTAAGAATTCTGCACCTAATTCATTTTTAGCACCTAATAA
>CAKOLH010000027.1 GCA_934096105.1 uncultured Bacilli bacterium
ACCTCCTATTTCTATTTTAACAAAAGAAAAAGCAAACACATTCTTTTAGTGTCTACTTTTATCTTACAACTTCATTTCTCTTTTTCTTTATATCCCCTTAAGCCTATATAATAGTCTTCCGAGGCATAAGTGAGCCTAAGGTCTCCCTTATGAAAATATTTATGTATTATCTTTATCTTAGTATTAAATATTTCTCTTATATATAATAGATATGGCATAATGTACAATTATTGTCAAATAATAATATATCTATTGAATATAAAATATACCTATGATATAATTAAGATACCTAGAGGATACGACATCTTTAGTATAAAACCGACTAAAGATATTAAACGGGGAGCTAATATAGTTTATGTGTTGAATACCTGTCATTGATAGGGATCCTAATTAGACTATTGTGCTGACCCACCTGTGACTTACGCCGCGGGTTTTATCTTACAGAGTCGGTCCATCTGGGTCTTTTTTTTATCTAAAATTTATGATATACTAATATACGTGAGGTGTAATAATATGAAAGAAATAAAAAATAAAACAATATATACTCCTGATAATGTAAAGAAATTTCTTGAAGTATATTATTTTGAAAAAGTAAAAGTACCAAGATTAATAATAAATATTTTAATACTATTAGTAATTATCTATTTCTTTACCAAAGATAATAGGGTATTACTAGATTATACAACATTTATATTTTGTTTATTTGGGGTTATAGAACTAAATACCACTATGTTACCAAGATTAAATTATCGTAAATTAGAAAGGGCTAAAGATAGTGTCTTAAATACCAAGATAGAATATTTGTTTAAAAAGAATAACTTTAAACTAAGTTCTAATAAAGATGAATATATAGATTATAATTCATTATATAAAGTATTAGAAACAACTGAAGCATATTATTTATATATAAATAAATCTAGAGCCTTAATCGTAGATAAAAAAGATATGTCCGAGAGTGATATTACTAATCTTACTAATACTTTAAAAGAACAAGTACCAAGATATAAGGAAAAATAATATGTTTGAAAGAGAAATAAATCTAATTGGTGAAGATAATTATCTTAAACTTAAAAATAGTAATATCTTAGTAATAGGAGTAGGTGGAGTAGGTGGTTATGCTGTCGAAACACTAATAAGAAGTGGTATCGAAAATATTACCCTAGTAGATTATGACAATATTGATATATCAAATATTAATAGACAAGTAATAGCTCTATCTTCAAATATTGGTAATAGTAAGGTAGAAGAATTTAAAAAAAGAATACTAAGTATAAATAGTAATGTCAAAGTAAAAACAATTAAAGAAAAAATAAATGAAGATAATATAGGTTTATTATTTGAAGAAGATTATGACTACATAATAGATGCTTGTGATACCATGATAGTAAAGAAATTATTAATAAAGATTTGTCATAAGAAAAAGATTAATTTAATTACTGTCTGTGGTATGGGTAAAAAATTAGATCCTTCTAAAGTAAAGGTTAGTGATATTAGAGATACAAATTATGATCCACTTGCTAAAGCCTTAAGAAAGTATGTTAAAGACGAAAAAATTAGAGATAAAATAATATGTGTATCAAGTACTGAAGAACCTATAAAAACAAATAAAACTATGGTTACATCAATGATGATGGTACCAAGTACTGCTGGTATACTTGCGGCTTCCCATGTAATAAATAGTATCATAAAAGAGAATAAATAATATTTTTATTCTCTTTTTACATAGTATCTAGTTTATCCATAATATCTTTTAATATCTTTTCATTCTTATTCTCTTTAGGATGATAATATTTCTTACCAAGTAATACATCAGGTAAATACTGCTGCCTTACATAATCATTCTTATAAAGATGCGGATATTTATAATCATTAGAAGGATTTCTTAAATGTTTAGGAACATCACCAATATTACCGCTTCTAACATCATTTAAAGCCTCATCAATCGCAGCTTCCGCACTATTACTTTTAGGAGATAAAGCAAGTTCAATAACAATTTCTGCAAGAGGAATTCTAGCCTCAGGAAGTCCTAGCCTTAAAGCACTATTAATCGCGGCATCTACTCTTGGTCCCATACTAGGATTAGCAAGTCCTATATCTTCATAGACAATAACAGATAATCTTCTTACAATGATATCCAGGTCTTCTGCCTCAAGTAATCTAGCCAAATAATGCAAACTAGCATTAACATCACTACCCCTAATAGATTTTTGAAAGGCTGAGATAATATTATAATAATTATCACCATTCTTATCAATAAATAAATTAGGTTTATTATTAATCTTCTTAATCAAATCAATATCTATCTTTTTATCCGGACTACTATAATAGGCTATTTCAAGAATATTATAAGCAAATCTTAAGTCTCCTGAAGAAATACTCGCTAGATAATTAATAGTATCTTCATCCATACAAATACCCTCTAAAATATTAGATTTAATAGCCCTATTAATACCTTCTTTAATATTATCAATACTAAGTTCTTTTAATTCAAATAACTGACATCTACTCCTAATCGCAGGATTAATAGCATGATATGGATTAGCAGTAGTCATACCAATCAAAGTAATAAGACCAGACTCTAAATAAGGCAGTAATATATCCTGCTTATCCTTATTTAATCTATGTATCTCATCAACTAGTAAAATCATCCCATTATATAACTTAGCCTCTTCAATAACAACATCAAAATCTTTCTTATTATTAATAACAGCATTAAGTGAACGATAATTCATTCCCATTTCATTAGCAATCGCAGTCGCTATACTAGTCTTACCAATACCAGGATGACCATATAATATCATAGAAAACAATTTCTTATTCTTAACCAAATTATAAATAATCTTATCTTTACCTACTAAATGTTCTTGACCAATAATATCATTAATACATTTCGGTCTTAATTTTACTGATAATAATTCTTCCATAACATCACCTAAACATATTAATTATACCATTTTAAAGTATTATTGACAATAAATATATTCTGTTATATAATATAAAACTACTGAAAGGGGAATATTATATGTCAGAAACAACACTTAAATTATTAGAATTAATAAAAGAAGGAAAAAAGTTAAATGAAATATGTGCTGAACTTAATAAAACACCTAAACAAATATTTAATCATTTAACACTATTAAAAAACAAAGGTTATTTATTTAATAGAAAATATTACTATTTTGGAGGAGAAATATCATATATACCACAAGCAGACTATTTATATTCAAATGCTAAACCAGAAACGTATCTAACTACTTCACAAAATTGTAATAGAGTAAAGGCCGTAGTTATATCAGATACCCATATAGGAAGTAAATATGAAAGATTAGATTTATTAAATGAAATATATAACTATTGTACTAAAAATGGAATATACACAATATTTCACTGCGGTGATATAATAGATAATTCTGTATCAGATGAACAAGTTCCAAGATTAGAAAGGGCAGAATATCTATTAAAAAATTATCCATTTGATAAGAATATACTAACATTTACTATACTTGGTAATCATGATGTAGCCTTATTAAAAGAAACAAAACAAAATATAGCTGCAATGTTAGAGAATTATCGTCATGATATAGTAAATATTGGTTATATGCAAGATATATTAAAAATAAAAGAGGATTCTATAACGTTATATCATCCATTTACCGTAAATTCATATCTTTGTGAAAAATGTAGTCAAAGTAGTCTAATACTTCAAGGACATTCACATAAATTCAAAATAGAAAATAATCCTTTATCAAACAATCTACACATAGTTGTACCACCACTAAGTGATATACCAGTAAATGATTATAGTTATCCTAGTGCATTAGAATTAGATATCCATTTTGATGATGGAAATATTACTAATATAACTACAAAACAATTAATATATCATAATAATAGTTTTGTTACAATAAGTGAACTACAAAATACTATCACTAAAAAAGTCAAAAAAATATAAAAAACCACATAAGGAGAAAGACAATGAAAAAATATAAATTACAACATCAATTACCAGAATTCGAAAAAATTGCTGATGGTACCACAGTAGAAGATATCACTAATATGTTATATTCAGTAGAAACTATTATAGGAAAAATTAAAATTTCAATAAATCTAAGTACCGTTGGTGTTATAGCTTTTGGAGTAGGGGGCACTCAAATGGTTAATAAAGCGATGACCTCAATAGCAAATAACAATGAATTGAGTCTAATATCAATAGGAGTATTAGGTCTTGGATTAATATGTAGTCAAGTATTTAGATTAAAGAAAAATATAAATACACTAGGAGAATTAAAAGAAATAAGAGGTAAATTATTACAACTTAAAAATTGTGCCGAAAGTTATAGTAATGGCTACAATTATGATTGGTATGACTATGATGATGAATTATCTCGTATAAAAGAAGAAGAAAAAGAATATCTACCCACTAGTTCAAAAAACAAAAAATTAAAGAAATAAAGAATTAAAGTAAATAGAATTGAAACTATTTACTTTTTTTGATATAATTTATATTGAAAGTAGTGAGTGTATGAAGTATAGTTTTGATAGTAAAACAAGAATATTAATAATATTGTTATCCATGTTTGTAGGAGCAGTATTTGGTTATATTTATGAAGTAATCTTTTATAAAATAGATACCGGTTACTTTATTAACCGTGGTACTACATTTGGGCCATGGATACCAATATATGCTTATGGTACTTTATTAATATATTTAACCACTAATAAATTAAAAGATAAACCTATATATGTATTCTTAATTAGTACTCTAGTATGTGGTATATTAGAATATACTATTGGTTATCTTTTATATCGTATAAGTGGTACAAGACTATGGAACTATAATACTGAGATATTAAACTTCGGTAATATAAATGGTTTTGTCTGTCTAAGATCAGTATTATTCTTTGGTATAGCAGGATTATTTCTAATGTATCTAGTAATACCATACATAGAAAGACTAGCCATTAATGTATCTAGGAAGAAGTTTAGTATTATCAGTATAGGATCATTCTCTATGTTTTATGCTGATACTATATATAATCATATAATAATCAAAATAATAAATTATCTAAAATAAGAAAGTAAGTGATATCTTGATAAATATAGATAAATTAAATACTAAAAATAAGAAACTATTATCAGACTATATAATAGAACTGAAAACAATCAAACAAAGAGATAAAGATACAACAGTTAATTCATATAGTGAAGATATATATAAATATTTAGAATATATGGAAAGTAAAAATATATCTAGTGCTTTAGATATAAGTTATAATAATTTATTAGACTATTTAAAGTACTTAGATGATAATAAATACGAAGTATCTTCAGTAGCAAGAAAAATAGTATCTATAAAAGCCTTTCATAAGTATTTAAGCGAAAACTATAAAGTAATAGATATAAGTACGAAGATAAATACTCCTAGATTCTATAGAAAACTACCTAATATATTAACTATTGAAGAAGTAGATAATCTTTTAGATATAAAGTTAGATACTCCATTTGATTACCGAAATAAGGCTATGTTAGAACTAATGTATTCATCAGGACTTAGAGTAAGTGAATTAATAAATCTAGAACTTAGTGATATAGATTTAAATAATAACTATGTAAGATGTTTTGGTAAAGGAAGTAAAGAAAGAATTGTACCAGTAGGAGAATACTCCTCTAAATATTTAAGTATTTATATTAATGAATACCGAGATAGTATGAAGAAAGGTTATTATACTGAGAAGATATTTCTTAATAATCATGGCAGAGAAATGACTAGACAAGGTTTCTTTAAAATAATTAAGAAAATTGCTAAAGATAAAGATATTAATAAAAATATAACGCCACATATGTTAAGACATTCCTTTGCTACACATCTACTAAATAATGGAGCTGATTTAAGAACAATACAAGAGATGTTAGGACATTCTAGTATCTCTACTACACAAATATATACTAATGTAACAAATGACATATTAAAAGAAAACTATGATTTATATAAAAGAAGGGACTGATTACAATGAAATTAAATAAATTAATGTTTAGAGAATATGATATAAGAGGAATATGGAACGAAGATATAACCGAAGAGGTATCTTATTATATTGGTAGAGCATATGCCACTAAATTATTAAGTTTAAAGAAAAATAAAATGATTGTTGGATATGATAATAGATTAAGTTCTCCTATTATCGAGAAGAATCTAGTAAAAGGGCTTACTGATGGTGGTGTAGATGTAGTAAGACTAGGTCTAGTTACTACACCAATGTACTACTATGCATGGGATAAATTAAATATCCACTGCGGTATAATGATAACAGCTTCGCATAATCCAAAAGAATATAATGGCTTTAAAATGTCATATAATGGCATTCATAACTGTTTTGGTAGTGAAGTAGTAGAATTATACTATATAATATTAAATGGCATTTATAGCAAAGGAAATGGCTCTATAACTGATGCTAATATAAAAGAAGATTATATCAAGATGATAAATAGTCATATTAATATGGGTAGTAATAAATTAAAAGTAATATATGACTGTGGTAATGGTACTACATCTATCGTAGCCAAAGAAATTTTTGTAAGTAATGATAATATTGAGTATATACCATTATTTGCTGAATCAGATGGAACATTTCCTAATCACCATCCTGACCCAGCAGTAGAATCCAATCTTACAATTCTAAAAGAAAAAGTAAAAGAATTAAATGCTGACTGTGGTATAGCCTTTGATGGTGATGGTGATAGAGTAGGAGTAGTCAACGAAAAAGGTGAGTTTGTTTCAATAGATAAATTCATGGTCATAATATGGCGTGATATTTATAATAAAATAGATAAAAAAGAAGGCTTCTATGACGTAAAATGTTCTAAGGTAGTAAGTGATGAAATGATAAAACTAGGTCTTAAACCGATTGAAGTAAGAACAGGTAACTCTTATACTAAAAAAATATCAGTAGATAATAATTACCCATTCGGTGGAGAATTATCAGGACACTTATATTTTAGAGATAAATTTATCGGTACAGATGATGGTATATATGCTGGATTAAGATTAGTAGAGATACTATCACATAATCCTAAAAAAGTAAGCAAGCTTCTTGAAGGTATAACTAAGTATTATAATTATCCTGAAGGAAAGTTTACAGTAGAAGACTCTAAGAAAGATATTATTGTAAGTAGAGTAGAGGAGTACTGTAAGGAAAAAGGCTATAATTATTCTAAAATAGATGGTATTAAAGTACTATATGATGATGGCTTTGCTTTGGTAAGAAAATCTAATACAGGTCCTAATATAACTACTAGATATGAGTCTTCTGATAAAGAAAAATTAGAACTAATTAAGAAAGAGTTTGATAATCTAATTATTAAGTATAGTAAGGAATAGAAAGGAAAGACTATGACTAAAAAACATAAAATAATAATTATTATATCTGTTGTAGCAGTAATATTATTTACTATAATTATGGCATTAACTAAAATAGGACTTGGAACAGGCGACTGGAAGTATGAACTAAAAAATAATTATCAAATATGGCGTGTTAACTCCAAAGAAATTATTATTGGAAAAGAAGAAGATGGAGTATTAACTCCTAGTATTAATGAAAATGTTGTAAAGTTTAAGTATAATGATAATTTTGTACTAGTAGGTACTAATAACAATTTTAACGAAGATAATCTAAAGTATTATATAATAAACTTAGATACTGACGAAATTATTGGTCCATTAAGTGAAAAAGATTTAAGTAATCAAGACACAAGTATAACTATGGACTGGATAAAAACTAAACCCGCACCTAAGGATGTTAAATATGAATAAAAGAATAGAGTAGAGTACCCTATTCTTTTATTATTAAAATAAATCTTTTGAACTATTGTTATTCTTTTTACATGACTTACAATCATCTTTATGACATTCGCAAGTAGTATCATCATGTGTTTCGTCATCTTTATGACAATTACAGTCAAAAGTATTAGACTTATCTAATTTATTATTAGTTTTAGATTTCTTATCTTTTTTACTCATTTTAATTACCTCCATTAATATTATTAACAATAGGTAATATATTTATTCTTCAATTATTTAATATGAAAAAATTGGTATATTATTCTTCTATTTATAGAAGTTAACATAATATTGATTATAGGAACTTAGACATTTTATTAAAAGATGATTAGTTGTTAAGCTAAAAATTACCAATAAAATATACTTATTTTATATATTAATAAATTATCTCAAAATATCTATATTCTATATTCTTTAATTATAAATTATATTTATATTAATATTATTCTACATATATTTATATTTTATGTATATAATAAAATTAACTACAATATTATTATAACGAATTTAAACGCATTAGAGTTATCACTAAATCTTATTACCCATTACTTCCCTATTTTTTAGTTAAAATTAAAGTAGGGGACTTATTATTCATTTTCAGGATGGTTTCCTTGTTCGAATCTTATATACTTTGAATCGACTATATTATTTTTAAACCATTCTTGTTCTTCTTTACTATTGTTTACTAATCCAACAACAACAACCATATCTTTTTCATCTACATAATTATAACTGTAATTATTGTATATGGATGCGCCATTATCATTAAAATAGTAGATTATTTTATTATTAATATCATTTAATTTTTCAATACTTACATTACCTACTCTATTATCTGTTTCCACTTTACTACTGCATCCAGTAAGTGTTAATGTCATAAGGGTGCATACTAAAACTACAAATAATGTTTTTTTCATAAGTTTAATCATTCCTTTATAATTATAATATTTTAGTTAAAACTTTTGAGCCATAATCTCAGCAATTTTATCTAAAACTTCACTAGCATTTCGCTCATCAATTTTAGTATAACCAAGTTCTCTTAATGCTTGTATTTTAGCAGTATTTAATTCCTGAGTACGAGATAATTTTTCTTCTTTTTTAGAAGCTAACATATTTTCCCATTTTTTATGTGATTCAGCAAGTCTTGTTCTTGAAGCTCCCCCGTTACTATATAATGTCATCGCAGAGAACATGATACTTTCAAATACAAACTGATTATTCTCGTCAAATGCAAATTTATTTGGATCAGTATAACCATAATTTTTTGAGAAGTATGCTAAAATGTATTTTAATTCTTTGATAGCATTTAGATTTTCAATAAAGTGATGTAGGTAGGTAACTGTAGCTAATGCTTCCCCTTCTCTACCTTTGTTTTCTAATAGAATATTCTTAGACATTAATGTAATATCATTTATTAATTCTATTTCTTCTTTATTTAATCCTGTTAAATCAATACAAGTTTTTTCTTTTTTTTCTTCTTCTTTAGCACTATCAAAGATTCTACTTCCTACTGTTTGTAAATATTCTTTATTTATTTCTAAAGCAAGTATTTCGTCAGCACTCTTTACATTTAATAATTCAAATAGTAGTTGACACTTTTCATTAGGTAGTTTTGACAAGTCTGTACTATCTAGATAATTGTAAACCATTTGTCTAGATACTCCCAAATACTTAGCCAAGTTAACTTTTGAAATATTTGCTTTTTTTAATATTAAATTTATTTTTTCTACAACATTCATAATTATGTAAGCCTCCTATTGTTACCTATATATATTGTAACATTATTACTAAAAATATGTCAAGTAATTTGTCTAATTTAAAAAAATTACCAATATATAAAAAGAAAATAAATAAAGATATAATTTACTTATTTTCTTTTTATTATGTTTACTAATAAGCCTTATTCTAAGTCTTATTAGGAGTTATTTACTAATTTGATATGGATTATTACTTGTTCCTATACCTCCTACTATACTAATATCAGAGTTTAGATAAAGGACTGGTACAACTCCATAAGCATAAGCCGAGCCATAGCTACTAGTGGCAGAGCCTAATGAATTCACATATCGTGCATCGGTGGAACTGTCGGAATTAGTAGTTAATAACCAACCAGCTCTGCTTCCATTATTTGTTATAATTGTTTTCATCCAGTTGTTTGAGGTACAAGTACTATCGTTATATTTATTTAATTGTTTATTAACACACTGATTTAAATCTGCCGCATAGCCATAATCACTTGAATATGCTAGCGCTATTTTACCAGTCCATGTTGTTGGTCTATCTGTATATACTGTTGTTCCTCTTTCATATTCATATATTTCATTTGGATATACTGAAGCACTATTCCAGCCTCCTAAATTATATGTTGTCTCAACAATCATATTTCTTGTAATATCATTTTTTATTCCTGTACTTGTAAAATCACAATCCACTGTAGCATTATTAAAGTCACTATAACATTTTCCTGAGGAACTGTTATAATATAAATTTTGTCCCAGATTGTTATCATTAGAGTCTATTGTATAATAATCACTCGGATTAAGTAGTTTCATTAATCTTGCTGTCGTCCAATCATTTGTGCCATATCTATCTTCTCCTGTTATAATATTTTTATTGTCCCATGAATAATCTCCAATAATCTCATTTCTTATTAATTTTATTTTGCCATCAAATACTCCTATTATTCGCCATGTTTCACATGTACTAGATGTTTGATTACTATAGTCAGAACAATTAAAATATATATAGTTATTAGGATTTGCTCCATAATATCTTATATTACCACCGTCTAAACTAGTTGTAGTACCACCTAGTTTATCATTCATTAATCCACCGCTTGTATTGTCATCACTATCAGTATCATAAATATTAGCATAATTATAAGTTATACCATTATTTGTTGCTGGTGTTTTTGAGGCATTCATATATAGTTCTGTAATAGTTTGAGCCGCTGTTTTTGCTAACACTGCCCCTTCTCCATCAGCGTGTAATTTAAAACTAAATGTTTTATTCATCATAGTATTTGGATTAGTATAATTTTCTCCATCTATCCATATGTATAATGTATATGATGTCTTTGATGTAGATATACTTTCATTAGTTAATAATACTATATGATTAGTATTATTCTTACTACAAGTAACTGTATTACTAGTTAGATAACTATCACTAAAGTTACCTTCTTTTACTTTAGTATCTCCTTTATATAATTCATATCTAAAACTCTCATCTTTTAATCCAGTATCGATACTAGTTATATCTAAATACATATTAAATACTAATCCTTCAGTATCTCCCTTTACATTTATATTCTTTACTATACCTTTACTCTTATCTGATACTGGTCTTAGATTAGCACTTATATCACTTCCTCCATCAAATGTAACTGTGGCTGCTCCTATTCCTGCAACTATCTTTGTAGTATCACTATCAGAAGTAGTCCATACATAATAAGCATAAGTACCACTTACTATTACTACTATTACTAATAC
>CAKOLH010000028.1 GCA_934096105.1 uncultured Bacilli bacterium
AACCCCAATTGATTATAAAACTCAACTAGGGTTTAAATAATATTCTTTTAGTGTCTACTTTTTATTGACAAGTTCAATACTTTTATTAGTTCTTTATAATCTTCTATTTTATTTAATTAAATATTATCTTTTCTTTCTAGTCAAAGATTTAGATTTAGTTTCTATGTTATTATGATATTTATTTCTAATATTTTCTATCTCTTCATATACGCTACCAGCGGGAATAACATCTAAACTACTTCTTGAAGAAATAATATTGCAAAAATAACTATCGTAAATAATACCTTCAGATATATTTGTATATTCTTCCTCTAACTCTTTATTATTGAGTATATTACATGCTTCATCAATAACATTCTCACATGAATCTATGTTCTTTTTAGATATGTTAATACCACTAGGAATAATAAGTAAATCGCTACCATTATCCTCTATTCCAAATGCTCTACCAGTAATCCAATCAAGATAACTATTTCCTTTAACCTTATCAATATAAAGTATAAAAGAATCATTTAGTTTATCTTTTATAAATACTTCCTTATCATCTTTAACTACTTTTCTCCAAAAAGAAACACCTTTTATATCAAGTTCATAGCTTTTTGTTTTTTTCTTAAGCATTAAACAAAACCTCCTTGTATAAATAGTATAGCAAAAAACTTATAGAAAAGCAATATTTACAGTTATTCAATATATCCAAAGCCTGTAACTACACTACGGCCTCTACCTCCATTAATAAGTTCTCCATATATGTTTAATGGATGATTAATCATTTTTCCTTCAACTACTAAACTACTTGAAGCACCACCATCTAAGTTACCAGCAGTATAAGCTCCATATTTCTTTAATGTTTCAGCCACTTCATATATAGTAGGTCCTTTACTATGAACGCCTTCAGTTACAAGGAATAATACTATACCATCTTTTCTTTGAGCAATAGCCACTCTCGCAGCACCACCATAACCACCCGCAGATTCTTCTTTAGGAACAATTATCTCACCATTTTCTATTAAGAATGGTCCAAATTCTAAGGCATCGCGAACCCCAGCGGCAATAGCCTCTTCCCCACTAGCGGTCATTAGTACAAGTTCGTTATCATAATTAAAGCCTACTAATTTAGACTTACCTTCACTATCCCAAGTAATCTTACCATCTTCAATAACATAACCCATTGGAATATCAGAGCCAAGACCAAAGTCTTGAAATCCTCCACCATTAATACATACCCTGCCATTATATCTCTTACAAATATCGATAACAGTTTGCTGTCCGGTATTACCTCTATTAAACCATCTAGAACTTACAAGTTTAACTTTAGAGGGGTCATATATTGCTACCAAATAACTTTTATATCCATTTATTTCTATACTAATAAACTTATATCCTTCAGTACTATCATCTTTTTCTAATATTTCTTTTTCATACTTATCATTACTCACATTATCCGAAGAAACACTTCCAGAAATAACATTACTATCAATATCTTTTTCATAAGAAATATAATTATTTCTTGCTACTGCATCATATAATGCATTCTTACCATATAAAACACCTACTAATTTAAGATTATTATTTGAAACCAAACAATTAACAATAGGTCCTTTAAATATAAAAATAGTCATTAAAAATACAATCATACAAGATGCAAAAGAAATACCAAATATCATTAACTTCTTCATATTATACCTCAACTTCAAAAGGGTTATCTTCTGTACCCATACCATTTACTTTATAATTATTTTTAATACTAATCGTAGGAACTACACTACGTAAATAATTAGTTTTAGATACATAACTATTAGTATTATAAAAGTAAACTTCTTCTTCATCGCTTGGAGTTATTAAATAATATCCCCATTTATTATTAACTAACTTTAAATCTTTTACACTAAGCATTCCTACTTTCGCAGTAACTACATTTTTATCTACACTATTATAACTATCAGTATATTTACCAGTTTCCCATTTACTATCAATAAGCATATCTTTATAAGATAAACTATTTAAATAGTCATTATTTAAGTAATGAGCTATATTATCATCTTTATCTATATTATATTCACTACTATTACCAAATGCTTTAGCGCCAGTTAATGCATCAGCAAGGGCTAACTTAACATTATCTTTGCCTGTTTCATAGATAACCCATAAATCATTATCTAGTTTAATATAACTACCAACACTAAGACCAGTAGTATCTTCAGATACAATATAAGGCTTATCTAAAGTACCATCACCAGACTTAATAGTTATACTACACTTTAATCTAATGACAGGTCTTACACCATAACCATCTTTACTATCCCCAGAGGCAATCTTATTATTAACAACAACAAATGATTTACTATTAGACTTATTATTAAGCCAATAATCTAAATCACTTAATAGATAACTCTTATCGTTATCTGCGGAATTAACTATATCCTCTATACTAAGTAATCTAACATAATCTTTTGTATAAATCTTTTTACATTCTCTTTTTTCTACCTTAGATATAACATCATTACAATATGAAACTTTATCTAAGTACTTTTTATCAATACTATTTAAAAATATATCATTAACATATTTATTAACATCATAATTAACATTCTTTAAAATATTAATATTATTCTCAGTAGTTATATCTAATGAACCATCTTTATTAATACTTATAATTCTCCATAAAATATTTGAAAAATATAAATAATTATCTGGATTTTCTCCTTTAAAAATCTTAACATCATCATACTTATAAATATCTTTTTCATTTAAAGTAATACTATTATTTGAACCTTGATTATTACTTAATCCTCTACTTCCAATAAGATTAACTATAAAATATACAACTATACCTAATACTAAAACTAAACAACATATAAGAACTAAACAGCGTTTTTTATTCTTATTCTTTATTTTTCTCATATACAACTAACTCCTTTATATTTACTTTCTAATTAATATTATACTATATAATAAAGATATTTCATATACTATTATTAAAAATTAAGAAAAAATTAAGAACTAAAATATAAAATTAGTTCCTGTTTTGACAGTTCACACTACGTTGTTCACTGCTAATTAAAGCCATTAAGTCTTTAATTAGATTTTTGAAGCCTATGGTCTTCAAAAATAATTATATATATAAAAACAATCTCTTTTTTCATGAGATTGTTTTTTGTTAATTAATGAGCTACTTGTAATATAAGTGAGAATAAACATAGTATTAATATATTAGCTACAGCTATAGTTAAAACTACCTTTAATGCCCATCTAAACCAAGTAGAATATTCTACCTTAGCAAGAGCAAGTCCACCCATAATAGCACCACAAGTTGGAGTAATTAAGTTAACTAATCCATTTGCAGATACTAAAGTCATAATAGTAACTTCTACATTGTAACCAAGTTGTGCTGCTAAAGGAGCAATAATTGGTGTAGATAATGTAGCAAGTCCAGATGATGATGGAACTAGTATTGATAATACTATATGTAATATATAGTTAAGTGGTATAAATGCCATTTGAGGTACCTTAGATAATATATTCGCAGCATTATATATAATATAGTTATCTAGATAAGTTTGTTTCATAAGAACACTAGCACCTCTAGCAACTGCAATTATAAGTATAACACCTATCATATCATCAGCACCATCAACAAATGTATCAACGAAACCTTTTTCTCCAAATTTATTAATAATAGCAATAACAATTGACATTATTAAGAACCATAAAGCAGCTTCATAGAACCACCAATTACCAAGTGATGCACCAGTAAGCCATCCAGTAAATTTATCAAATATAGTTACACCAAATTCACCCCAAGGGATAAATCCAATAATCATTACAAGGAATGTTAATCCAAATAATATTAAAGTAACTTTTTGTTTACCAGTTAATACAACTTTTTCTTGTTCTTTCTTACTATTTTCTTCATGTTCTTCAAAGCTACCATATTTCTTTTCAGCAGCTTTTTGCTCTCTTAATGATAAGAAAGTAGAACCTTTGTCTCTTTTTACTTTCTTAGCGTATCTTACTACAAAGAAAGTACAAATTGCATAAGTAGTAAGCCATAAGAATACTGCGATTAGAATTACTACACCTTGATTAGCCTTAATTGACTCAGGAAGTGCACTAATAGCAACACCAGTAGCAAATGGATTAATTGTAGATCCTAAGCATCCTGCTCCTGCGCCTAATAAGACAACAGCAGAACCAACAAGTGGATCCATACCCGCAGCCATCATTGTCGCAGCAAGTAATGCATAAAATCCTACTGTTTCTTCAAGCATACCATAAGTTGTTCCACAAACAGAGAATATAAACATTAATATTGGAATTAATAATATTTCTCTTCCTTTTAATTTTTGAACTAATGCTTTAATACCTGCTTCTAAAGCACCAGTCTTACCAATAACCTTAAGTAAACCTCCTAGCATCATTATGAAAATTGCAATGTCAATAGCATCTTCAAAGCCTAATATTGGTGCCATTAATATTTGTGATAATTTAGCACCTACAGTACCACTTCCATTTACTATTTCTTCACCAACAAATTTTGCATTAGGTAATAAATGTGATATTATTCCTAAAACAAATATTAGTATTAAGATAATAGAGAATGACGAAAGGAGTACCTTTTTTCTTTTTTTAGCCATTTTTAATACTTACCTCCTTTTTATGACTGTACCTGTTTTTCCATCTATTGCTTCTTTAGCCCTAGATAATGAACTAATAATTGCTTTTCTTGAAGTAGATTCTCCAATAAAATCAAGACAAGCCTCTACCTTAGGAAGCATACTTCCTTTAGCAAATTGTCCCTCCTCTATATACTTTTCTGCTTCTTCTTTCGTAAGTGAATCTAACATTACTTCATTATCTGTATTATAGTTTAAGCATACTTTATCAACAGCAGTTAGTATTAAGAAAGTATCGGCGTTAATTTCTCTAGCCAGTAAAGCACCAGACCTATCTTTATCAATAACAGCCTCTACTCCTTTTAATCCATTACCACTATTAATTACTGGTATACCACCACCACCTACTGCTATAACAATAGTACCATTATCAAGAAGACTTGTAATAGAATCTTTCTCGATAATTTTTTTAGGAATTGGAGAAGGTACAACTCTCCTATAACCACGTCCTGCATCTTCAGTAAATACATAGCCCTTTTCTTTTTCAATCTCCATAGCTTTCTCCTTACTATAGAACATTCCAATAGGCTTAGTTGGATTTTGAAAAGCACTATCATTACTATCCACAAGGACTTGTGTTATCAAGGATACACATTTTTTTTTTACACCTTGTCTATCTAATTCATTTAAGATAGATTGTTGCATATGGTATCCTATATAACCTTGACTCATACTTCCACATTCAGGAAATGGCATACTAGGAGTTCCTGCTTCACCATTTGAAGCATACTCCATAGCAAGGGCTATTTGCCCTACCTGAGGACCATTTCCATGTGTAAGAACAATTTCATTACCATCTTTAATAAGTTCAACGATAATTTTTGCTACATTAGATAAAAGACTAAGTTGTTCACTAGGAGTCTTACCTAAAGCATTTCCACCTAATGCAATAACAATTCTACTCATTATCTTCCCTCATTGTGGCATATACTACAGCTTTAATAGTATGTAATCTATTTTCTGCCTCATCAAATACTTTTGATTTAGAAGATGTAAATACTTCATCAGTAACTTCCATCTCTTTAAGACCAAATTTTTCATTAATATCTTTACCAATAGTGGTCTTTAAATCATGGAATGATGGAAGACAGTGTAAGAATATAGCAGTAGGATTAGCATTATCCATAACTTTCATATTAACTTGATATGGACTTAATAACTTAATTCTCTCAGCCCATACATCATCAGGTTCACCCATAGAAACCCAAACATCAGTATAAATAACATCTGCTCCTTTAGAAGCTTCCATAACATCTTCAGTCATTTCAATACTTCCATTAGTTTCTTTGGCTATTTCTTTACATTTATTAACAAGTTCTTTATCAGGCCATAATTCTTTAGGACCACATGCTACAAAGTGCATACCCATTTTAGCACAAACTACCATAAGTGAGTTAGCAACATTATTTCTAGCATCACCCATAAATACAAGTTTAATGCCTTCTAAATGACCAAAGTTTTCTTCAACAGTCATAACATCCGCTAACATTTGTGTAGGATGAAACTGTGTAGTAAGGCCATTCCATACTGGTACACCAGCACATCTAGCAAGTTCTTCTACTATAGATTGGTCATACCCTCTATATTCGATACCATCATACATTCTACCTAATACTCTAGCAGTATCTTCGATACTTTCTTTCTTACCCATTTGTGAACTACCTGGGTCTAAGTAAGTAACTCCCATACCCAAGTCAAGTCCAGCAACTTCAAATGCACATCTTGTTCTAGTAGAAGTTTTTTCAAATAATAATACAATATTCTTATTATTTAAATATCTATGAGGTATACCCCTATGTTTCTTATCCTTTAAGTCCTTAGATAAATCAAGTAAATATCTTATTTCCTCTGGAGTATAATCAAGTAATGTTAAGAAGTTTCTTCCTCTTAAATCTATTTTACTATTTACTTTTTTTACATCTTCACTCTTAGTAAAATAAATATTTTCATTACCATCATTATCAGAAGCATCTAAATCTTCTCTTACTAAAGGCATACTCATACATCTAGGACCACCTCTACCACGAGAAAGTTCCGCACTACTCATTTCAAGTACTTTAATACCATGTTCTCTTAAGATATTGTTAGTAATATTATTTCTATCATAAACAACAACAACACCAGGAGCAATACATAAAGTATTAGTACCATCATTCCATTGTTCTCTTTCAGAAGATATTCTCTCTCCTCCAGCACAAGGAATTAAAGTAACCTTTCTACCAAGATATCTTTCAAGTATCTCTTCAAGACTACCTTCAACTTTTTTAACATTCAAGTCTTCATCACTATCAGGAATATCTCCTTCAGTAATTTCAAATACCTCTAAAGTATCCATAATACCTGGATGGAAAGTAAATTTATCATAATCAATTTGTGTAAATACAGTATCTAAGTGCATAAATGCTCTAGACTCAGGTATATTAAATGCTAAAATAGTATCAATCTCACAATCAGGATTTCTAAACATATTCTTAGCAAGCTCATCAATAGCACCAGACTCAGTTCTTTGTGATATACCTACTGCTAAAACGTGATTAGATAAGTTAAGAACATCTCCACCTTCTATATGATAAGGTAAATATCTATCATAGTATTTATTAATCTTTCCTTTATATTCAGGATGATAATTAAATATATATTCAGCATATATAGTTTCTCTATTTCTAGTAACTGAATACATTTTATTTAAAATAACACCATTACCTGCACTAGCAAATGGATCTCTAGTAAAATATAAATTAGGCATAGGATCTGCTAAAAATTCAGATTCATCACTAACCAAATCAACTAAAGATTTTTCTACTTCTCTCTTCTTTCTAGGTATTTCTTCTATTTTAATACCTTCCATAGTTTTAAGAACAAGTTCTTTCTTATTAACAAAACTCTTTAAATAATCAAAAACCAATTCTTTATACTTTGGAGTTCTAATACCAGCCTCAAAAATAAATTGTCTAATAAATTTATTTTCAATATCTTCTCCAAGTTCTAGTACTTCAGCCATTAAATCCTCAAGATAAACAACTTCAATACCATTTTCTTTTAGTATATGAGCAAACTCATCATGCTCTTTTTGTGCTTCAGGTAAAAAAGGAATATCATCAAAAAGTAATCTACTTAGTGTATCAGGAGTTAAATTAAGTAATTCATTTCCTGGTCTATGTAATAATACTTTTTTTAAAGTTCCAATTTCACTTTTTACATTAATAACATTATCCACTAATATTCTCCCTTCCTATGTAGTTCCCCTACTATAATAATTATAACAACATTTTATATTTTTTACAAACTATTTTACCAATTTTTCATTATTTTTATTTAGTAATGTAAAAACCTCATCTCTATATACTAGAAACAAGGTTATACTTAATTATTTGTTTTATTAAGAAACTCTCTTAATCTTTCATTATCTTTATTACTAAATACCTCTCTAGGAGTTCCGTCAAGTGCTATTTTACCATTATCTATAAATAATACTCTACTTGCACACTTCTTAACAAAGTTCATTTCATGTGATACTACAATCATTGTCATACCAGTATCAGCAACTTTTTTAATAAGCTCAAGTACATCTCCAACCATTTCAGGATCAAGTGCACTAGTGGGTTCATCAAATAAAATAATATCTGGGTTCATAATAAGTGACCTAACAATAGCCACTCTCTGTTTTTGCCCTCCTGATAACTCCTCCGGATAATTATCCTTCTTATCAAGTAAACTAGTTTCTTTAAGAAGTTCTTTTGCCCTTTCTACAGCACTATCTTTATCCATTATACCAAGTTTAACAGGAGCCAAAATAATATTATCAAGTACAGTTAAATGTGGAAACAAATTAAATTGCTGAAAGACCATACCAATTTTTTCTCTTACCTTAGGTAAATCCGTATTCTTATTAGTAATATCAATTCCTTCAAATATTATTTTACCACTAGTGGGTTTTTCTAACATATTAATACATCTAAGTAGAGTACTTTTACCACATCCTGAAGGACCAATTACTGATATAACTTCTCCCTTTTTAACATTAAAAGATATACCTTTAAGTACATTAAGTTTACCAAAACTTTTCTTTATATTTTTAACTTCTAGCACGATTAAGTCTCCTTTCCATTACATTAACTAATTTAGATAGACCAAGAGTCATAATCAAATATATTATTGCAATAATAATAAGTGGAAAGAAATAATCATATGTTCTCGAAGCAATAATATCTGAAGCCTTAGTAAGTTCAACAATACCAATATAAGCACCTACTGAAGTTTCCTTAAGTAAAGTAATAAACTCATTACCAAGTGCGGGTAATATATTTCTAATAGCCTGAGGTAATATAATTTCTTTCATTACTGTTCTATATCTAAGGCCTAAAGAAAAGCCTGCTTCCATTTGTCCTTTTGGTATAGAATTAATACCAGCTCTTATAATCTCTGAAACATAAGCCCCTGAATTAATACCAAAAGCAATAATACCTACAATTACAATATTGATATTAACTGACTTAAAAATAACATAATAAATTATCATAAGTTGTAGTATAACAGGAGTACCTCTAATAATATTTACATAAAGATTTGCTATTTTATAAAGCAATTTATTTTTACCATTAATTTCATAATTATTTCTAATAAGTGATACTAATATACCTATAACAATACCAATAATAACAGCAAATAAAGCAATAATTATTGTATGAAATAAACCTTCAAGTATATACTCATATCTATTATCATAAATAACTGTTTTATAAAAAGATTTACCAATATTACCAAAAAATTCAAATATTTTACTAAAAAAGTTTAAATATTCATTCATTAGTACCTCCTTACGAAGTATGTTTTATTACAAACTCTTCTATTTTGCCTTCTTCTTTTAATCTATTAAGAACTTTATTAATTACATTAAGTAATTCACTATTACCCTTTTTAACTACCATACCATAACTATCATTAGCAAGGCTACCATCAAGTATCTTTAATCCATTATTGCTATTAATTATCTCTTTAGCGGGTAATTCATCCATAACTACAGCATCTACTTTATCACTTTTTAAATCTTCAATAGCGGCTAAATATTTCTTTTGTCTAACTATTTCTGCATTCTTATAATTATCTGTAACATAAGTATCTGCTATACTACCAAGTTGTACTGCTATTTTCTTATTACCAATATCTTTAGTACTAGTAATAGAACTATTTTCTTTAACAATAACCACTTGTTTACTAACAGAATAATTAATAGAAAAATCTACTTCCTCTGCTCTTTCATCACTATAACTTATACCAGCGGCTCCAAAATCAGCCTTACCAGTTTTTACTTCATTAATAATTGAATCAAATGCTACATCCTTAACAACTAATTTTTTACCCATTTCTTTTGCTATTTCATTAGCAATATCAACATCCACTCCTACTATTTCACCATTATCATAATATTCATAAGGGGCAAATCCTGCTTCAGTAACCATAATAAGTTCATTTTCATTCTTACCACAGCCTACTAAAAATATTAACATAAATACTAATAGTAATACTTTCTTCATATATATAATCACACCTACCTATCATAAACATTATAGCACACAATTTATTATTTTTATATAAGTTTTTTCTATCTTTACATAAAAATATTTATTCTTTATATTCACTTTAATCCTAAGGTATTAAAGTGTTGTTATTAGCCTAAGGTCTAATAACAATGTATCCAAGATACCTATTATATATAAGCCATAAATATATACTAAAAAAAGACTATTTCTAGTCTTATACTTCTTCTATATCAATATTTCTATCATGCTTAATACTTTCCCAATTACATTTCTTTAAGAACAAACAAACAAAGTTAACTGGAGCCCAACTTAATAAGAATAAGTCAAAGAAAAGTATTCCACCAATATTACCTTTAATACTCTTATTATACTTTTTAAGTAAGAATGCTCTAAGTACAACACCTATTACATAAGAACATAAAGATATTGCTAAAGTACTAACAAAATAAGCAGTAGTTAGTTTTTTAAAGTTAATAAATAGTCCTAAAATAGCAAATATTGGAGCTAAATTACCAATAACATGTACTACTATTGATAAATAAAATATAATAATATCAAAACATTCAAATCTTCTATTTTTAAAACCAGCCTTTACAAGATCTGTAAAGTATGCTCTTAAGCATTCCATGGTTCCTATAGACCATCTTTTTCTTTGCTTTAATGATGGTATAAACTTATTAACTTGTTCATCATAAGTAATAGCCTCATCATTAAATGCTATTTTTTCGCCATTAATAGCGCACATAGCCACAAACTCAATATCTTCAGTAACAGTCTTAGGATCATAGCCATTCTTATCAATAAGTTCTTTTTTTATAACAAAACCAGTACCATTGATAAAAGAAGATTTACCTAAATTATATCTTGATTTATTAAGAAATAAATTTTGAATATAATACATAATAGCGTAACTGCAACTAAGCCAGTTATCACTAACATTCTTAGTATCTCTAAATCCTTGTACTACAGAATAGCCCATATTAAGACTATCATTCAT
>CAKOLH010000029.1 GCA_934096105.1 uncultured Bacilli bacterium
ATATTAAATAAAGCAAGTCATGAATACTATGTTTTAGATAGTCCCTCTATTACAGACCAGGAGTATGATGATTATTATAGCGAATTATTAAGATTAGAGGAAAAGTATCCAGAATTAAAAAGAGAAGATTCTCCTACACTAAGGGTAGGCGGAGAGGCAATAAGTAAGTTTGAGAAGGTTACTCATAAGACTCCAATGCTATCATTTGATGATATATTTAATGAAGATGAAATAAGAGCCTTTGATGAGAGAATTAGAAAAACTATTAAGCATCCGACTTATACAGTAGAACCTAAAATGGATGGTCTATCGGGTTCTCTTATCTATGAAAAAGGCCTACTTGTAAGAGTGGCTACTCGTGGTAATGGTGTAGTGGGAGAAAATATTACGTTAAATGCTAAAACTATAAAATCAATACCACTTAGACTAACTAAACCAATAGATATAGAAGTACGTGGAGAAATCTATATGAGTAAAGCCTCATTTGCTAAAGCCAATATGGAAAGAGAATTAAATAATGAACCATTATTTGCTAATCCTAGAAATGCAGCGGCTGGTTCAGTAAGACAATTAGATAGTAAAATAACCGCTAAAAGAGGATTAGATTTTATGGCTTATTTTATACCAAATCCTAGAGATTATGGTATAAAAGAGCAGTCTGAATCTTTAGCCTATCTAAAAGAACTAGGTTTTGTTACCAATTATAAATTAAATACTACTGCTGGTAATGTAGATGAAATAATTAAAGATATTGAAAAATTAGCAAGTATTAGAAAAGATTTACCATATGAAATAGATGGTGTAGTATTAAAAGTAAATAACTTAGATGATGAAGAAGAACTAGGATATACTGCCAGGGTACCAAGATGGGGTATAGCCTATAAGTTTCCTGCAGAAGAAGTTCTAACAACATTAAAAGAAATAAAGTTTACGGTAGGAAGAACAGGTAAGATAACTCCTAATGCTATTTTTTCACCAGTCCATGTAGCAGGCTCATTAATATCCAAAGCAACTCTACATAACGAAGACTACTGCATAGCCAAAGATGTAAGAGTAGGAGATACCATATCTATTCGTAAAGCTGGAGATGTAATTCCTGAAGTAGTAAGAGTATTAAAAGAAAGAAGAAATGGTACTGAAAAAGAGTTTACTATGATAGAAAACTGTCCTATATGTAATACTAGATTAGTAAGAAAAGAAAAAGAAGCAGACTATTATTGTCCTAATAATCTATGTCCTGCAAGAAAAATAGAAAACATAATTCACTTTGCCGAAAGAGAAGCTATGAATATAGATGGAATGGGTGAGTCAGTAATTGAAGATTTATATAATGAAGGTTTTATTACTGATATAACTGATATATATGATATCCATAAATATGAAGATGAATTAATGAATCTCGAAGGTTATGGTACTAAAAAGATAAGTAATTTAAAGACCGCAATTGAAAGAAGTAAATCTAATTCATTAGAAAGATTATTATATGGACTAGGTATTAGAAATGTAGGAGCAAAGACTGCTAAACTATTAGCAAGATACTATAAAACATTAGATAACTTAATGAATGCTAGTACTGAAGAACTAACAGATATTAATGATATAGGTAGTATAATAGCCACAAGTATAAAAGAATATTTTAATGATATAAATAATCAAAATATAATAAATAAATTAAAAGAATATGGAGTAAATACAATCTACATAAATAATACTGAATATGAAGAAAAAGAAGAATTTAAAAATAAAACTTTTGTTCTAACTGGTAGTTTAATCAATATAACTAGAGACGAAGCAAGTAAAATAATTGAAGATTTAGGTGGTAAAGTATCATCTTCAGTAAGTTCTAAAACTTCAGTAGTAATAGTAGGAGATTCTCCAGGTAGTAAGTATGATAAAGCCTTATCATTAAATATTCCTATATGGAATGAAGAAGAGTTCTTAGAAAAAATAAATAATTAATATTGTTAAATAAATATATTTATGATAAAATCTTTATAGATAATAAATAAGGAGCCATTATGAAAGAATATTTAAAAAAATATAAATTATATATAATAATCGGAGTAAGTATTTTAGTTTTGCTAGTAGGAGGAACTCTAGCTTATTACATATGGTCTAGCACATCTAATGCTTTAGTTAATTTAAATGTATGTACTCCTACAGTTACCTTTGCGGGTGGCTCTACGATAAATGGTGTAGACATGGTACCAGTGCTAACTAAAGAAGAAGGTACTATCAAAGATATTGAAATCAAAAAGAATAGTACTTGTAATAGAGATGTAACTATGAATCTATATTTAGAATTAACTACTTTTCCTACAGAACTATCTGACTCTTCTTTTATCTATGAATTATATAAGAATAATGGTAGCACCCCTGTAGTAAGCGGTAACTTTGCTAATAAAAAAGAGGGAGATACCATAACACTACTTTCTAATCAAGTATTAAATAGTAGCAAAGATACTTACAATATATATATTTATATAGATGGTAATGTTGATAATCCAAGTACAATGGCAGGTAAAAACTTCTTATTTAAACTATATGGTTCAGGAGAAGGAGCAATATATAAAGAAAATGTAATAACTACTCCAGATAATCCTACAGCAAGTACATCAAAGTTCTTTAATACCGAAGTAATGAGAGAAGAAATACAATCACTTACTATCGCTGAAGATAATACAGTACCGGATATAGAAGGAGTAGTATCAAAAGATATATCACAAAATCAAGATGGAACAGTAATGCTATGGTATACACCAAAACAAGTAACAACTGGAAGTACAACAAAAACAATGTATGATATGTGGATAGGTGGAGAGAATGGAGTATTGCAAACAGGAACTAATGCTTCAGGTATGTTTGCTTACCTAACTAATATAGAAAAACTAGATTTATCAAAACTAGATACTTCCTATATAACTAATATGTCTAGAATGTTTTACATGAGTTCTGGTTTAAAATCAATTGATCTATCTAATTTTAATACAAGTAAAGTTACTAGTATGGGTCATATGTTTGATGGCTGCACAAATTTAATATCACTAAATTTAAATTCTTTTAATACTAGTAAAGTAAGTGATTTTAATCAAATGTTTCAAAATTGTTCAAAATTAACAAATATAAATTTATCTAGTTTCGATACATCAAATGCACAAAATATGCAATCAATGTTCTATAACTGTAAATCGCTTTTAAATCTTGATCTAAGTTCATTTAATACTTCAAAAGTAACCTTGATGAATAATATGTTTTCAGGATGCTCATCATTAAAAAGTCTAGATTTAAGTAACTTTAACACTTCAAAAGTTGTTAATATGTATGGAATGTTTTTAGGCCTTAGTAGTTTAACTAGTATCAATTTATCATCATTTGATACATCAAGTGTAACCAGTATGGGTCACATGTTTGATGGCATAAGTAATTTAACTACACTTGATATAACCAATTTTAATACTAGTAATGTTACACAAATGCATAGTATGTTTAGTGATTGCAATTCATTAAAAAGCTTAGATTTAAGTAACTTTAACACTTCAAAAGTAACAAGAATGGACAATATGTTTATTAAGTGCGCTAGTTTAACAGAATTAAATTTATCAAGTTTTATCACATCAAATGTAACAAACATGACTAGTATGTTTCAAGGATGCACTAATTTAGAAAAATTAAATTTATCTAATTTTGATACATCAAAAGTAACCATTACACAAGCTATGTTTGCATCATGTACAAATTTAAAAGAATTAAATGTAAGTTCATTTAATACATCAAAAGTAACAAATATGGGAAGTATGTTTTATAAGTGTGAAAACCTAGAATTATTGGATTTAGGATCATTCAATACTAGTAATGTTACTTCTATGTATGCGATGTTTGCTTATTGCAATAGTTTAAAAACACTTAATGTAACTTCTTTTGATACTTCAAATGTAACAACTATGCAAAGCATGTTTATTTCATGCAAAAGTTTAGAAACATTAGATTTAAGTTCATTTACAACAGGCAAAGTTACTACTATTACGTATATGTTTGATACTTGTAGTTCACTAAAAAGCTTAAATATTAAAAATGCAAGTTTTTCTACGGTTAGTAAAAATACTCCAGCATTCAATGTAGTCAATAGTAATGTCAAAGTATATGTTAAAAATGCTACTGAAAAAGAGTTTATTAGTAACAATATTACTAATGTTATTTCTGAAAATATTATAATAGCAGCTTAAGAAAGATATGACTAGTATCTTTCTTTTAGTATATAGATATGGCTTGTATATAATAGGTATGTAGATACATTATCTTAAGACTTAAGGCTTAAGATAACACTAAAAGACCCAGACTTTTAGTGAATAAAATAAGATAAAAAGTGTATATTTAAGTATAAATATATCTTTTTTTCAATAAATATGATAAAATGTATTAGGAGAGTGATAAAGTGAGAGTAGTTATATCCGCTGGTGGAACTGGAGGACATATATATCCAGCCTTAGCAATTATAAATAAAATAAAAGAAATGGAACCAAATAGTGAGTTCTTATATATAGGTACTACCAATAGAATGGAAAAAGATTTAATACCAAGTATGGGTTATAGATATGAAGGTATAGAAGTAACAGGATTCAAAAGAAAATTAACATTAGATAACTTTAAAACAATAACTAATTTTATTAATGCAATTAAAAGATGTAAAATAATAATAAAAGACTTTGACCCAGATATAGTAATAGGTTGTGGAGGTTATGTTACTGCTCCTGTTATATATGCCGCTAAAAAGTTAGGTAAAAAAACATTCATTCATGAACAAAATAGTGTAGTAGGACTAGCCAATAAATTCTTAGCTAGATATACAGATAAAATAGGAGTATCATTTGAAAGTACTATCAAAGATTTCCCTAAAGGAAAGGCAGTATTAACAGGTAATCCATGTAGTGAAAAAGCCTTAAGTATAAAGAAGACAACTAAAGAAAAACTAGAAATAGCCAAAGATAAAAAACTAGTATTAATAGTTATGGGATCTCTTGGTAGTAGAACTATCAATGATAAAATATTTAGTTTTATAGATAAATTTAGAAGTAAGAATTACAGCGTAATCATAGTTACAGGTAATAGTTATTACGAAAGAGTAAAAAATAAAAGAGTACCAGATAATGTCAAAGTATTACCATTTATCTATGAAATGCCTTCAGTTATGAAAATAACCGACTTAATGGTTACTAGAGCAGGAGCCTCTACTATGAGTGAAATAACCGCTCTTGAAGTACCATCTATCTTTATACCAAGTCCATATGTAACCAATAATCATCAGTATAAAAATGCCATGGATTTAGTAGACAATAATGCTGGCTTAATACTAGAAGAAAAAGATTTAACAGATACATCACTAATAAACCTAATAGATAAAACAATAAATGATGAAGAAAAATTAAAAGAAATGAAAAGTAATTTAAAGAAATTAGGTATCAAAGATAGTGGTGAAAGAATATATAATATACTAAAGGATTTGATATTAGATGAACGAAAATATTATTAAAAATTATGAGTATTATAAAGATATATCATTAAAAAAATATAATACTTATAGATTAGATGTTAAATGTGGATATTTAATATATCCAGGTAATACTAAAGAATTAATAGATTTATTAAAGTATTTAAAAGAAAACAATATAAGTTATTTCATATTAGGAGGAGGCTCTAATATAATACTAGCAAAGCCATACTTTGATGTAGTTATAAAACTAGATAAACTAAATAATATTGAAATAAAAGATAATATAGTAACTGCTGGAGCAGGAGTAAGTTTAATATATTTAGCCAATATTTGTATGGATAATAACTTGAATGGTTTAGCCTTTGCAGGTGGCATACCAGGAATGGTCGGAGCAAGTACTGCGATGAATGCTGGCGCCTATAAAGAAGATATGGCTAGCATCGTAAAAGAAGTAAAAGTAGTAACTCCAAATCTAGAAGTAGTTACACTAACAAATAAAGAATTAAACTATTCATATCGTAATTCTTTTCTAAAAGAACATAAAGACTATATATGTACTGAAGTAACATTAGAAATGAATTATTTAGATAAAGACAAAATAAAAGAAACAATGACTAGTAGAAAGCAAAGAAGAATAGATACGCAGCCTCTAGATAAGCCATCTGCGGGTAGTGTATTTAGAAACCCTGAAGGATTATCTGCGGGTAAATTGATCGAAGATGCTGGTCTAAAAGGATATAAAATAGGTGGTGCTGAAATAAGCACCAAGCATGCTAACTTCATAGTAAATACTGAAGATGCCACCTATGAAGATATCTTAGAGCTAATAGACTATACAAAGAAAAAAATAAAAGAAATATATAATATAGATTTAATATTAGAACAAGAAATAATAAGGTGATAAAAATGGGTAAAAAGGCTAAGGTAAAAGTTAAAGTAAAAAAAAGAAAATTAAAATTAAAAAGAATATTCTTCTGTCTAATATTCTTATGCCTTATAGGAGGAATCTTTTACCTAATAACAAAAGTACCCATAACAAACATCTATATAATAGGTAATAATATAATACCAGATAAAGAAATAATAAGTACTGCTGGTATAGATAATTATCCATCATTTATAGATACATCAAAGAAAGATATAGTAAAAAAATTAGAGAAGAATAGTTATATCAAAGAAGTAAAAGTAGAAAAGAAATTATTAAGTAAAATATATATTTATATTACTGAACACAAAGTAATATCTCAATATAATAATAAGATACTTTTAGATAATAATATCGAGGTAGAAAATACTTATAATATTCATAATGTACCCATATTAATATCCGATATATCTAGTATTAGAGAAAAGTATACCAAGAGTATTAGTAAAATAAATGATGACATATTACTAAAAATATCACAAATAGAATATACTCCTAATGATGTAGATAGTGAAAGATTCACTTTATATATGAATGATGGCAATCTAGTATATATAACACTAGGTAAAGTAACCAAGATAAATAAATATAATAGTATATATTCAGAATTAGAAGGGAAAAAAGGAATAATATACTTAGATTCAGGAGATTATATAGAAGTAAAAGAGGGATAAAACTATTCCTCTTTATTAATTATATAGTAATATGAGTTATCATTATCTATCTTTTTACTTAGTTTAATAGCCTCCAAGGGACTACTAAAAGTCCATAAAAATATTTCTTTATTTTTAATTCCTTTTAATTTTTTATTAGATATTGTTTTATAATTAAGAATAGTTAAAGGATATTTATTATATCTATAAAAGAAAGATATAATACCTTTTTTATACTTAGTTTTTTTATTTAAATATTTAATAATCTTCTTATTAAAAGACATCAAATAAATATTTCTACTACTCGTATTTATTATATTTAAAAGAGTGTCTCCAAGTAATTTATAATTATTATTTACTTTAATATCAATAAGTAGTATTTTATTAGTATCTATATCCAATATTTTATCTAAAGTAGTTAAATATTTATATTTAATAATATCTCTATAATACATATTCTCTATGTAATTAATACCTAGTACTGAATCATGAGATAATACTATTTTATTATCTTTAGTAAGTCTAATATCAAATTCTACACCTGTACTTTTAGTATCGGAAATAGCCCTTTTAATAGCCATATAACTATTATCACTATTCTTTTTCGAGGTAATTCCCCTATGAATTATATATTTCATAATAAATTATATGAAAATAGTAATTAGTATATTGAAAAAAAAATAAATTTATGATAAGATTAACTTATGATAGATAGGAGTGTTGAAAATGAAAAATAAAAAAGTATTAAATTTTATTGTATTTGCTTTAATGATATTTATTAGTCAAATATTTTTTGTAAAAGCAGATACACCACCAAGTTCAATTACAATTAATACCAATGATGAATATTATCAGACAACTTTATGGGGAAGTCAAATCTTACCAACAGGTCAAAGTACTCTGCACACTATACAAAAGAAAACAACCGATGGAAATATAGTATATTGTGCTGAAGAAGACGCTAAAATGCCCGCAAAAGAAAGTGGAGAGTACACTTGGAATTATAATAAAGCCGCAGATAATTCAGATGAACTTGGATTTATTTTTGAAAATGGTTATCATGGACAAAGTAATTATAGTGCAACAAAATATTTAACAGGTAATCCACAAACAGACTACTTTATTACAGGTATGGCAGTATGGGGATATACAAGACCCGCTGAATCATTAACACATTTTGAAAAAGACAGCAGTGGTAAATATATTGGAACATATAGAGGCGAAAAAAATGAAGCCAGTGAAAAGATAGCTAATTTAATAAATGATGCCAGTGGATATAAAAAGAATCCTAGTATCACAATCAATGTATCAAATACAAAGCTAACTTTAACTAGTGATAAAAAATACTATATATCTAGTCCGATTACATTTGGAGTAAAAGATTTAACATCAAACGTAGCAGTTTCAGTATCTGGAGGAGCATTCGTTACTAGTGATAGAAACGCCACAAGTGGTACTACTTCATTTGCACAAGGAAGCACAGTTTATGTAAAAGTACCAGTAGAAAAAATGACAACCTCTACAAGTATAACATTAAAAGTATCTGCTACTGGAAAAAAATGGTCAGCCTACATTTACTCACATAATAATTCAAACTACCAATTAATGGCTAGATTCGTAGAGGAACCATTAAGTAGCGAATCAACAAAAGCCTTCACTATAGATAAAATAACAATAACTATTTCAAAACAAGATGTAACAGGTAGCAAAGAGGTAGAAGGCGCTACACTTGTAATAAAGAAAGGCAACACTGTAATAGATAAATGGGTATCAGGAAGTACAGCCAAGAAGATATCTTTAGATACTGGTACATATACTCTTGAAGAAACAATAGCACCCGCAGGATATAAATTAAGCAGTAGCAAAGTAACTTTCACTGTTAACTCAAATGGTACAGTTACTGTAGATGGCAAAGCGGTAGATAAAGTTATAATGAAAAATGAACCATTCTATATAACTATATCAAAGTTAGGATTAACTAAAGACAAAGAGTTAGTTGGAGCAAAACTAAAAATAACTGATAAGGATGGAAAATTAACAAAAGATCTAGATGGCAAAAGTCTAGAATGGGTAACTACTGAAAATGCAGAAAAATTCCATTTAGCTGATGGAACATACTATTTAACAGAACTAGAGGCTCCTGAAGGATATATAAAAACAGATAAAACAATAGAATTTGTAGTAGGAAAAGATGGAACAATAAAAATAGATGACAAGGAAGTAAGCGAAATAACATTAGAAAATAAACCATTATATGTATACATATCTAAAAAGAGCATTAATGGCAAAACAGAATTACCTGGAGCAAAACTAAAAATAACTGATAAAGATGGAAAACTAGAAAAAGATCTAGATGGTAAAAGTTTAACATGGACATCATCAACAAAAGAAGAAAAATTCCATTTAGCCCCTGGTAATTATGTATTAACAGAACTTGAAGCACCAAAAGGATATGAATTAAGTGATGCAGTTATAGAATTTATAGTCACTGACGATGGTAAAATATTATTTGATAAAAAAGAAGTAGAAGACAGCATGATAGTATTTAAAAACACTCCAGAGCCAGAGCAGAAACAAACAGGAAGTGCACTAATATATGTTCTATTTGTTGGTATACTAACTGCTGCTGTCACAACATACTTTGTATTAAAAAGAAATAATTAAAAAGTAGATATTTCTACTTTTTTTCATAAAATGGTTGAAATTTAATATATTATATGGTAAAATTAATAACGTTGTGGGATAATCCGCTTATTATAGATAATGATTATCTGAAAAAGAAAGGAAGTGTATATACGATGAATATCATTGACAAAATTACTCAAAGTCAAATGAAAAAAGATTTACCAGAGTTCAGAGTAGGTGATTCAGTTACTGTTGGATGTATTATTACTGAAACAAAAGGTGGTAAATCAAAAGAAAGAGTACAGGACTTTAAAGGAACTGTAATTGCAAGAAAAGGTAAAGGAGTATCTGAAACTTTCACTGTAAGAGGAGAATATTCTGGAATTGGTGTTGAAAAGACATTCCATGTTCACTCTAATAAAGTTGCTTATATTAAGGTTACTAAACCAGGTAAAGTAAGAAGAGCTAAATTATATTTCTTAAGAGACAGACAGAAAAAATTTAATATTAAAGAAAGAAGATAATAGCTTTGCTACTATCTTTTTATTATTGAGGTGAAATATGAAAAAAATAATTAAAGAATTATATCCATATGTTATTATAATCATAGTTGTAGTATTAATAAGAAGCTTTATTATTACTCCAGTAATAGTATCTGGTAAGTCTATGTTACCAAATTTCCATAACGGAGAATTACTATTAGTAAGAAAAATAGGATATAATGAAAAGACAATCAAAAGATTCGATGTAGTAGTAATAAAGAAAGATAAAGAAGAAATAATTAAAAGGGTAATAGGGTTACCTGGAGAGCATATCTCATATAAAAATAATAAATTATATGTAAATGATAAGCTAGTTTCTGAAGATTATACTCATCTAAATACCAAAGATTTTAATCTTGAAGAAATATGTACCTGTAGTACAATACCAGAAGGAAAATATCTTGTTCTAGGAGATAATAGGCCTATATCTAGTGATAGTAGAACAATAGGTCTAATTGATGAAAAAAGCATCGTAGGGAAAAGTGTATTTAGACTATGGCCTGTATCAAGATTTGGAACAATATAAGATAATATTAAATATTATAGACAATAGTAAAATTAAATTATAACTTCTTTCATAAAATAAAATGAAAGGAGTTTTTAAAATGGATAAAAATTTTTCAAACAAAATTAAGAAAATACTTGAAGATGGTAAAAAATGTAATTGTACTCCTGTAATTATAGGTCAAACAGGCCCAACCGGTCCCACCGGTCCAGCAGGAGCTGCCACTATTATAGTTGGTACAACTACTACTGGCGATCCGGGAACAAATGCTAGTGTAACCAATGTAGGCACTAATCAAAATGTAGTTCTAGATTTTGTCATTCCAGCAGGAGTCACTGGCCCAACTGGTCCTCAAGGAATAACCGGACCTACAGGTCCAAC
>CAKOLH010000030.1 GCA_934096105.1 uncultured Bacilli bacterium
CTATTATAGATATTGTTAATCCTACTTCAAATAGTAATAAAGAATTAATTGTTTTTCGTGATTCTTATGGTAGTAGTTTAATTCCTTTATTAATAGAGGGTTATAAGAAGATAACTGTTATTGATATTAGATATATTTCTTCAAAAATATTAAATAAGTATATAGACTTTAATGATCAAGATGTTCTATTTATGTATAGTATTTTAACTATAAATAATAGTTTCAGTATTAGATAAAATAAAAATAACTATTTATAAACTAACTAGCTATTAGGCTTAAGTTTAATAATAGTTATTTTTTTATTAATTCTCTTTTTTAGTCTTAACATCCATAACAATAGGAAGAATAATAGGTACTCTACCAGTCTTATCAGAAAGAACTGGGATTAAACCATTAATTATTTCACTCTTCATATCATTATAATTAAAGTACTTACTCTTTAAACACTTATTAATAATATCTTGTGATATAGACTGAATATCTCTAATTAAATCTTCATTTTCATTAACAAGAATATACCCTCTAGTGGTAACTGCTGGAGTACTAAGTAGAACCTTATTCTCAGTATCAATATTAGCAATAATAACTAAGATACCATTATTACTCATAAGAATTCTATCTTTAATAACAGCGCTACCAACTTCACCGATTCTAGAGCCATCTACATATACTTCGCCAGCCTGTACCTTACCTCCAGGAGTAACAACACCCTTACGAAGATTAAGTACATCACCATTTTCTAGTACGAAAGTATTATTTTTATTAACTCCGCACATAACACCTAAGTCAGCATGTGTCTTAAGCATTCTAAACTCACCATGATAAGGAACAAAATATCTAGGTTTAAATAATCTAATCATAAGTTTAAGTTCTTCTTGATTAGCATGTCCTGAAGAGTGAATCTCACTCATAGCATTAGTAAATACTTTAACACCCTTTTTATAAAGTTTGTTAATCGTTTTAGATACAGATGCTCCATTACCTGGAATAGGAGATGAAGAAAATATAACAACATCATCAGGCATAAGAGTAATTTGTCTATGTGTTCCTGAAGCAATTCTTGATAAAGCCGCTAGTGGTTCACCCTGACTACCAGTACATAACAGGCACACTTCATTAGGCTTCATATGATTAGCCTCTTCAGCAGTAATAACAATATCCTTATCCTTAAAGTAACCACATTTCAAAGCCACATCAACCATATTTTCCATACTTCTACCAAATAGAGCAACTTTTCTATTATTCTTTTTACAAGTTTCCATAATATGTTTAATTCTATAAACATTTGAGGCAAAAGTAGCTAAAATAATTCTACTATCTTTACAAGAAGAGAATATTTCACCTAAATTCTCATCAACTACCGATTCACTAAGTGATACTCCAGGTACTAGTGCATTAGTAGAATCACTCATAAGTACGCTGACACCTTTTTCACCAATCTTAGCCATCTTATGTAAGTTAGACATAGGACCAATTGGAGTCATATCAAATTTAAAGTCTCCCGTCATAACAATAGTACCATCAGGAGTATGAATAACCACTCCATGAGAGTCTGGTATCGAGTGTGTTGTTCTAAAAAATTCAATATTAAAATATTTAGTTTTAATAACAGTATTTTCATCATAAACAAATAAATTTTTATATATAATATTTCTTTCTTCTAATTTTTTATCAATAAGTTCTTTAGCGTTACTAGGAGCATATATTTTAGGAATATCCACAGTCTGTAAAAGAAATGGAATACTACCAATATGATCTTCATGTCCATGAGTAATAACTAAAGCTTTAATTTTATTTTCATTTTCTTTTAAAAAGGTATAGTCGGGAATAACATAGTCAATTCCAAGAAGTTCATCATCGGGAAACATTACACCAGAATCTACGATAATAATCTCAGAATTATGCATAACTACATACATATTCTTACCAACTTCCCCAAGTCCTCCAAGAGGAATAATTTTTGTATTCATTAAATTCTCCTTTCATAATTTTTTCTTCGTTAAATAAAATAAAACTAAATAAAATAAAAAATTTTAAAGAATAACCACTGCATAAAATTATACTACATAATTATAAAAAATGCAAATGGTAATTTTATGTTAGTTCGAGCCTGTAGTCTCTCACTATTTTTGAAGTCTGTAGTCTTCAAAAAGAAATTAATAGCCTAAGGTCTATTAATTTAATTTGTTAGTTTTACATTGATTTTACATATTATCAAATAAATAATAGATTTATAGTTAAAAAGATGATAAAATTAAAATAGGAGATGGGAATATGCAATATAATGACAAATTTATAAGGGAGTATCAAGAGCAATCTTATTTAAAGTTTCTACTAGAACCTAGCTTGTTAAGAACCCTACTAGTAAATTATAAGAGCAGATATGAGCAGGATAAAAGTGTTGATGGAACACTAATATTATTTCAAGAATCGTTAAATAATTATGTAGTTAAAAAAATAAAAACGAATCCAGAATTTATAAAAACAAAAGAATTTAAAAATTATATAGACCATCTAAAGGAAACGATGAATTTAAATACTGGTTACTTTTTTCAAAATTGCTTTTTTCATTGCTTTACAAAAGAAAAATTAATTCAAATGCTAGGCAGTGAATTTTATCAAAAAATAAACCAGAATGCTAAAGAAAAAATTAATAGTGTTAAAGTGATTAATGAAAAAATAGCCAAAAACGAGCAAATAACTCAATGGGAGTTAAACAGAATATGTGATGTATATGCGTTTAATCGAGATCCAAATAATCAACATCATAAGAAACTAATTGAATATATATTTAACAATTTAACAAATCCTAATTCCAAATTAGAATGCAGTGAATATGTATTAGATGCAATTTTATCATTTATACCTAAATCATATCCTAATGAAAATGGTTTTAATTCAATAGATTGTAGAGTAATTGCGGATGATAAAAATGTTAAAGGTCCTGGTATATCACATGGGAATTTACAGCAAGTTTTGATGAACAGAGGTCTCTTCAAACATACAAACTTTAAAAGTATAGCCGATATAGACAAAACGTATGTAAAAAAAGGAACAGATTTCACATTTTTAATGATAGTAGCATATCATGAATTTTCTCATCAATATCAATCGTATATGTCAAAGAAAGATACATTTAATAGTGAAGGATATATGATGTTAAAGAGGAGTATTTTAGATAGTGAATTAAAGGATTATTCAGAAAATCATGATTCGGATGATATAGAAGTTGATGCCACAGAAAAAGGTTGGATTGCTTGTCAAACATTCTATTCTAATTTTGTCCACAATAATCAATTGAGAGAAGAACTATGTAAAAAATCGCTGCTAAATAGTCGTGGTACTGCTAATAGAAGATTTGAATATGAAAAGATGGATACAAGTACAAAAACATATTCAAAAACTTCATTCTATGATATAACAAAACTAAGTGATATTATTTATAAAAAACCACAATATATTCAAAAATTTCCTATGTTGAAAACATTTTATGACGAAAAAGGTAATTTATCATTAGATTTTTTAAAAATAGATAATATTTGTAACGAGCAAATAGGAGCGGATTATTTGGCTTATTTATGTATAAACTTTCCAAGAAAAGTATCAAATTATCTAAATAATTTAAGTGAAAGTGGATTGGTAGCAGCATTAACAAATATGGATTATTGCTTTTCAAAATACAGAAAACCAATAATCTATTCAAACTATAATGATAGAAATAATTTAGATGGTGAATATAAAAAGTCAGAAAAAACGAAAGATGTAATAGATTTAAAAAATTATCAAACACTATTAAAATTATATGGAAGCATGAAACTCATTCTATCAACTGGTAAACTATCGTCAAAAAAGTCATATCTAGATTTAATAGAACATTCTATGGAATTTGCTAAAGAACAATATGAAAAGAATTCAACAATGCCAAGACCAAAGAAGTAACAAGCAGGAGGAAAAAATATGGAAAGAATATACAATAAATTAGTTAGAGATAATATTCCTAATATAATAAAGAAAAAAGGTGAAGAACCTATTACTAGAATATTATCAGATGAAGAGTATAAGAAAGAATTAGAAAAGAAATTAAATGAAGAATATCAAGAAGTACTAGAGGCAAGTGGTAGTGAAAGAGTAGAAGAACTAGCAGATATGCTTGAAATAATAAAAGCACTAGGAGAATTAGAACATACCACTCTAGAAGAGATAATAAATATAGCCAATACTAAAAGCATAAAAAGAGGGGCATTTAAAGATAAAATATTCTTAGAAAAAGTAATCGAAGTAAAATAATAAAAAAACACTTGTATTTACTTATAAAACTATGTTATAATATAGGTGTCTTGAGAAAGAGTGGCATAAAAATCCACTCTTTTATATATATTTGATGGAGGGAATATGCGTATTGAAGATGAAGTAAGAAATCTACTTGAAAAAGAAGTAGAGAAAAAAGGTGTAAGAATAGATAGTGTTAAACTAGAAAAAGAAGATAATAATCTATTCTTAAGAATAGTAATCGACAGTGATGAAATAATAGATGTTGATAAATGTGTAGAAGTAACAAATATTATTAATCCATTACTAGATGAAAAAGATTTAATTAAGGAGTCATACATTTTAGATGTATCAACTAAAGAGAAGGGAAGATAGAAATGAATAGTAAGCAAATGAAAGAGTTTATGAAAGCTCTAGAGTCTATTGTGGAAGAAAAGAAAGTAGACAAAAAGATTGTTATTGAATCTATGGAACAAGCAATGGCAGCAGCTTATAAAAAAGAAACTGGTATGCCTAATGTAACTGCTAAAGTAGATCCAGTAACTGGAGATATTAGATTATATTCTAATAGAACTGTCGTAGAAGAAGTAACTAATGAAGAAACAGAAATATCATTAGAGGATGCTCAAAAATTAGTAGAGGGTATCGAACTAGGAGAAGTAATTATAGGTAATGAACTTCAAATACCTACAAACTTTGGTAGAGTAGCCGCAGGTACAGCAAAGCAAATAGTAGTTCAAAGAATTAAAGAAGCAGAAAAACAAAGTATTTCAGAAGAGTTCCAAGATAAAGAAGGAGAACTAATGGTTGGAACATTATCTCGTGAAGATCAAAATAATTACTTTGTTGATTTAGGAAGATGCAGTGGTATCTTACCAAAAGATCAAATAATACCTGGTGAAAAATTAGAGATGGGTTCTTCAGTAAAGGTTTATGTATCTAAACTAGAGATAGGACCTAAAGGACCATTTATAATGTTATCAAGAAGTCATTATGGTTTTGTTAAAAGATTATTAGAAATTGAAATACCAGAATTATCTGATGGTACAATTATGTTATACTCAGTAGCAAGAGATGCTGGAAGTAGAAGCAAGATAGCAGTTTATACTGAATATACAAACGTTGATCCAATTGGAGCGGTAATTGGTGAAAAAGGAAGAAGAATAGCCAATGTATTAAAAGAACTTAGTGGTGAAAAAATAGATGTAATCTTATATGACAAAGATCCTGTTAAGTTTATAGCAAATGCTTTAAGTCCTGCTAAAGATGTTAAAGTATCAATTAAAGATGAAACTAAGAAAGAAGCCTTAGCCCTAGTAAATGATAAGAACTTATCATTAGCCATTGGTAAAAAAGGACAAAACGTTAAATTAGCTTCTCGTCTTACTCATTATAAGATTGAAGTTAAACCAGAAGAAGAAGCAAATACCGAGACAACTGAAGAGACTTCAGTAGAAGAATAAGGTGATCATATGAAGAAGATTCCCCTTAGAAGATGTATAGTAACAAGAGAACAATTACCTAAGCAAGAATTACTTCGTATCGTTAGAGATAAAGAAGGAAAAGTAAGTGTAGATCAAACAGGAAAATTAGGAGGAAGAGGAGCATATATTAAAAAGGATATAGAAGTATTAAATACTGCTAAAAGCAAAAATATATTATCTCGTGCCCTTGAAGTAAATATTCCTGAAGAAGTATATGAAGAAATAGAAAATATAATAAAAAATCACTAGGAGGTGATACATATGATGAGTGTATCTGAATATGCATTAGATGTAGATAAAAGTGTTAGTGAAATACTTAATCTATGTAAAAAATTAGAGTTATCTATAAGTAATGAAGATGATATGTTATCTGATGATGATATCATTATGTTAGACAATGAATTAGCTTCACTTGAAAGCGAAGAAGAAGTAGATGAAGTACCAGAAGAGTCAGAAGAGGATGAAGACCTTGAAGAAGATTATGAAGAAGAACTAGATGATATAATTGAAGAAAAGAATGCTAGTAAAAAGAAAAAACAAAATAAAGTAGAAACTTCATCTAAAAATGACTATCGTGAAAAAAGAAAAGAAATGTATAAACATAAAGAAAAACTTCAGTCAAATGTTACTGAAGATGATGAAAATATTGTTTTATACAAAGATGGTATGACTGTATCAGAACTAGCTTCAGCGCTAGGAGTGCCGGCTACTGAAATAATAAAGAAATTAATGTCACTAGGTATGATGATGAACATTAATGCTTCATTAGATTTTGATACAGCTGAAATTTTAGTAGGAGATTATAACAAAGTACTAAAGAAAGAAAGTACTAGAGATGAAATAAACTTTGAAGAATTAGAAATAGTAGATAGAGAAGAAGATTTAGAGGAAAGACCACCAGTAGTAACAATAATGGGACATGTTGATCATGGTAAAACAACACTACTTGATACTATTAGAAAGACCAATGTTGCTTCAGGAGAAGCGGGTGGAATAACACAAGCAATTGGCGCTTATCAAATAGAATATAATGGTAAGAAAATAACCTTTATTGATACTCCAGGTCATGCAGCCTTTACTGAAATGCGTGCTAGAGGAGCATCTATTACTGATATTGTTATCATTATAGTAGCAGCAGATGATGGTGTAATGCCTCAAACCAAAGAAGCAATAGACCATGCTAAAGCAGCCGGAGTTCCAATCATCGTAGCAGTTAATAAGATAGATAAACCAACTGCTAATGTTGAAAGAGTATTAACTGAAATGTCTGCAAATGGTATTCAGCCTGAAGCATGGGGTGGAGATACTATGTTTGTAAATATCTCTGCAGTAACTGGTGAAGGAATAGATGATTTACTAGATAGAATATTATTACTTAGTGAAATGGCTGAGTTAAAGGCTAACCCAAATCGTTATGCTATTGGAACAGTTATTGAATCAAAAATAGATAAAAACTCTGGAGTAATAACTAACATATTAATTCAAAATGGTACTCTAAGACTAGGCGATCCAATCGTAATAGGATCATCAGCAGGTAAAGTTAGAACATTAACTAATGATAGAGGTGAGTCACTAGTAGAGGCTCTTCCATCAATGCCTGTATCAATAACTGGTTTATCTGAAAGCCCATCAGCAGGAGATAAATTTATGGCTTTTGAAAGTGAAAAGAAGGCTAAAAAAGTTGCTGAGCAAAGAAAAGAAATTGAAAAAGAAAAAAGAAATAAACCTAAAGGAGCAATATCTTTAAATGATTTATTTAGCAGAAAAGAAGCCGGTGAAAAAGAAATCAACATAATCTTAAAGGCTGATGTTAAGGGTAGTGAAGAGGCTGTAAAAAATTCACTATTAAAATTAGATGTCGAAGGTATGAAGATAAATGTTATCAGAAGCGGTATTGGTGCAATATCTGAAAGTGATGTCGTATTAGCGGAAGCATCAAATGCTATCATCATAGGTTTTAATATTAGACCAGATCACAAGATAACTGAAATAGCTAAAGATAAAGGAATTGACATTAGACTATATGATATTATCTACAAAGTAGTCGAAGAAATGGAAGCTGCTCTTAAAGGAAAACTAGAGCCAGAATATGAAGAAAAAGTATTAGGAGAAGCCGAAGTTAGAAAACTATTCAAATTCTCTAAAGTAGGTACTATCGCCGGTTCCTATGTAACATCAGGAGTAATAAGAAGAGGAGCCAAAGCCAGAGTAATAAGAGATGGTGTTGTTGTAATAGATAGTACCATTGGTAGTTTAGCTAGAGAAAAAGATCAAGCTAAAGAAGTAAAACAAGGACTAGAATGTGGAATAACTATTGAAAACTTTAATGATATTAAAGAAAAAGATATAATTGAAGCATATGAACTAGTAGAGGTAAAAAGGTAGGTAATTTAAGATGAAAGAAACACCAAATAAATTGTATGGAAGTAACTTTGGTACACAAAAGAAATCACTACCAACAAGACAAAAAATTAGTGAAATAGAATCTAGTAAAGCAGCAAATGATAAGCATCATGCTGAATCTGAAAGATTAAAATTTGAAAAGTATGGAACTAGAAGACTAATTCCAGCGGGTACAGTAGCAAGATTATCAGGAACTCCATATCCTAAATTAAAAGATGCAAGTGAAGGTGATGCTATAGGGTTCCATTATGGATATTATGATAGAGGAAACACTAATATTAAAATATTAATAGAAACTGGACATACCAGCATACCAGTACTTACTGACAATATAACAAAGGTATATCAAGAAATAAACAAAACATTTGGTTTAAGAAAAAAAGAAATGTCATATGAAGAGTTAGATGAAGAAACTAAATATAATGAAACACTAAGAGTAATAGGTTTTAATGATGGTAAAAATCCAGAGATTATTTTTGATAATTTAAATGAAACAATAAGAAATTGTATTCCTTACAGAGAAGGTTATGAACTAGGAAAAGATTTAAGAACCAGCATTGAATATCAAAATATGACTTCAAAAGGCATTAGGAGATAAAATATGAGAGATTATGAACAAACTAATAGTGAGATAGGTGGACCTAAAAAGAAATATACTGTTAAAACTTCAGCAGCTATAAGAGCATCACAAGTTATTTGTGGGCTAAATGAAGCCGCAAAAGCAGAAAAGAATAAAGAAAGAATAGAAGCTTATGGTAGTAGCGGACCATATAGAAATTTAGGTTCAGATGATAGAGCAAATGGTAAAGTTTATAACAATACCGGAACTACTGATTCTGAAATAAAATCATATACTGCTGGTTACTATATTAATGGCGAAAAAAGAGTGTTAGCTAAATTAGATAAGTTAACTAAAGAAGAAGCTATTTCACTAGGAGAGTATGAATACAGCATCTTAGGAATAACAATAGAACAATTAAATTTATTAAAAAAGAATGATGACTATATGACAGGATATATGAGTGCTATGTTAATGAATAGTGATAGTAAAAAACATAGATAGGAGATTAATATGGAAAAAATAAGTAAAAATGTTGATAGTATAGCAAGTGAAGAGCGTTTTAAAAGATCATTAAAAAACAAAGAATCTCGTAGATTATCAGGCCCTGAAAAAACTTTTGCATCAATGATAAATAGATCAGGAAGAAAAGCCTACTTCGATGAATACTTTTATGGTATACCATTAGAGGATCAAAACTTACCTCAAATTGAGGGAATTAGAGATATAACTGCAACCCAAACCTTCCAAGAAGGTTATCAAAGAGGAGCTTTTCTTGTAAGCGTAGGAAATGTACCTGAAGAATATCAAAATATAAATAATAGTAATAAACATAGATAGGAATGATATTATGAGTATAAAATTAGATAGATTAAATCATATTCTAACAGAAGAAATATCTAAAGTAATAAGTGAAGAAGTAAAGGATACTGATGTACAATTTGTTACCATAACAGCAGTAGATATTTCTAGTGATTTATCATACGCTAAAGTATATTTTACTAATTTAATAGATAAAGATAGAGAAAAAGTAACTAAAGCATTAAACAATGCCAGTTCCTTTATCCGTGGTAAATTATTTGGTAGAGTAGAAATAAGAAAGATGCCCGAATTAACATTTGTATATGATGAATCAATTGAATATGGAAATAAAATTGAAAAGATAATTGAAGAAATAAAGGAAGATGGTGAGTAATGAACAATATTATTAGCGAAATTAAAGTAAGCAATAATATTGTTTTACTTTGTCATAATAATCCTGATGGTGATGCTATAGGTAGTACTATAGCTATGTATATACTATTAAAAAGATTAGGTAAAGAAGTAGATATCGTCCTAGATACTCTGCCTAAAAGATTTAACTTTCTAAAAGAGTATCAAGATATCAAGAAAGAGAGTACTAAAAAGTATGATACCGCAGTTATATTAGATACTGGAAGTGTTGACAGAGTAAATAGTGCCTATTTACTTGATACTGTGTCAAAGATACTAGTAATTGACCATCATAAAACAAATACTATGTATGGTGATGTAAACCTAGTAGGTGAGTATCCTGCCTGCTGCGAGATAGTATATAATTTAATAAAAGAAATGAATGTTACTATTGATAATGAGCTAGCAGTCCCTCTAACTATAGGCCTGCTTACTGATACTGGCGGTTTTGCCCACCAGAATGTTCTTCCTAGTACTTTTACTATGGCCGCCGAACTATCTTCACTAGTAGACCTTTCTGACATATATAAGAAAGTACTAAGAACTATTACCATAAACCAGTTTAATATCAAAAAGAAAGCTCTAGATAATCTAGAACTATATAATAATAATGCCCTAGCAGT
>CAKOLH010000031.1 GCA_934096105.1 uncultured Bacilli bacterium
ATTGTATATTATTAGTTCAGAGCCTATAGTCTCTTCACTATCATTAAAGCCTAAGGTCTTTAATGAAAAAATTGAAGTTTATGTTCTTAGGGTTTAAGTTTATCAGTACTGATATTAAATAAAAACAGTACCGAAGTACTATTTTAATAATTGTTCAAAATATTTAGATATTTCTTTTACCCTATGTTTTAATATGAAAGCATCTACTATATCAAATACAGCATATACTAAAATGATAATTCCAATCATCGTAGTAATCATAATCGCAGATATACTAGGATTAATAATTAGAACAATACCACATATTATAGTAAGTACTGAAGTAATAACGGATAAAACAAAATAATTATCTACATCTTTAATAATAAATGCCATTCTAGTTTTAAAAATACCATTTATAATAAAGAATATACCTAAAGCTATAGGAATTAAATTTTTAAATATTTCAGGATTTAAAAATATAACTATACCAAGTATTATAGAAATAACACTACTAGCCATCTTCATAAAGAAGAATATTGGATGAATAGCAAAACTATCTATAAAGTTGTAAGTACCATATACTAATAGAAATGCTGCTAGTAGATATGCTATAGTATCAAGTGATGAATTGGGTGATATTATAAGAATAACTCCTAGTATAGCAAAAAGTACAGACATAACTATAGATAAATTAAGATATTTATTAATTTCTTTACTCATTATAAAACTCCTTTCTATAATTATTATAACTCAAAATAGTAAAAATATTAAGAACAAAATTAATTAAATAGTCCATTAATTGTTAACGCCATGCCTAACAATAGGAGTATCACTAGTTATAGCTTTAAATGTATAACCATTATTTTTACCGTATTTAATAATATTTCTAAGTGCATCAACAGAGGCACTGTGACTTTCCGAATCATGCATAAGTACTATATTAGTTTTGCTATGTGATAAGCCATTAATAACATTATTATATATTTTACTACTATTATATCCATCACCGCCAGCGTCATTAGAGTCAACATTCCAATCAAAATAAGTATATCCTCTATTAATTACCTCATTAGTAAGTCTAGACATAATACCATTTGAATAATTTTTACTTATAGTGTTAGAAGATCCTCCAGGAAATCTAATTATCTTTGGATGAATACCAATAGAATTATAAACACTATTACTAACATTATTTAAATCAATAAAGTAATTATCAATACTAGAATATACATAACTATAATTATGCGTATATGTATGAAGAGCTATTGTATTACCACTATTATATGCTCTTTTAACATAATCACCACCATGAGTAACAAAAAATGTTGCTTTAATATTTTCACTATCAAGTATATCTAAAATTTTTCCTGTTAAATAACTTGGACCATCATCAAACGTTAGATATATAATACCATTGCCATAATAACTTGGTTTACTAATTACATGGATAGTTCTACTAACCTCAGCCTTGTTACCAGAAGTATCTATAGCTTCATACTTTATATTATATGTACCCAGTTTATTAGTATCTAGATTACTAGTAACAACTACAATATTAGTAATATCTCCATCACATTTGTCGTAGGAGGCATATCCTTCTTCGTTATAATTATCACCAATAAATATATTTAAATCAGTACTACCTTTTAATTCTATTTTCGGAGCCTCATCATCTTCAAATATAATTTTTCTCTCTACTTGTGTTTCATTGCTACTACTATCAATTACAGAATAAATAATACTATTGTCTATTTTTTTAATATTCACTCTTTCCGTAATATCTCCGTCGTAATTATCACTCGCGGTATATCCTTCTTCATTATAGTCGGTATTTGGACAAACCTTAACTTCTGTATTACCATTTAAAGTAATAATAGGTTTTGTATTATCAATAACATTAATATCAAATGTTTTGTTTACATTAAAAAATAAATATTTAACATTAATTACAATAGTGTAAGTACCAACATTACTAGAATTTATATTATTTTCTATAATAGAACTTTTATTAGTTAAATTAGTAAACAAATTATATGCTTTGTAATCAATGCTGTAATCACTATTTAATTTGATACTTTTAGTATAAATATCAACAGTAGGAGACATAATGTTGTATATTAACATGAATGATGTTATAATAATCAAAATTAAAAATAATTTTTTTAAATACTTCATATTTATCATTACTCTAAAAATAATTATACACCATAATGATAAAGAAAACTATTCTAAAATAGTATTTTTATTAGGTTTTACATTTTTTCTGTATACCATAACTTTACCATTATTATCACAAGTAGCAAGCAGTATATCTTCATAATTTTTATAGCCTAATACTTTTAGTTCATGGTCTAGCCATTTCTTATCTTTTCCCATAGCCTTCATATTATTTTCCATATAATTAGAATCGATAATTACATTTGCAGGCATACCACAATTACTAAGTTTAGCATTAACATCATTCTTACTCGAAGGTTTATCTTTCTCTTTTAAAAGAAAACTAATACTTCCATTGATTTCCATAATTGCAGTATCTATTTCATCTAAATCAAAGTAGCCTTGTGTCCTAGCTTCTGCAAGAAAGTCATTAATATCAAGTTTAGATTTTTTTAACCCAGACTCAATAATTTTACCATTTTCCATTAATATCGTTGGAACGCCAGAAATAAATCTTCTTAGGTTAATACTCTTCATTGTGGATTTAGCTATTATATAAGAAATAACCCCATATAATAATAATGAAGTAATACCTGCGATTAAATCTTTTTCTAAGTCTAGAGAAATATCCGCAGCTATAGAACCAATAGTAATACCAACAATATAATCAAATAAATTTAACTGTGAAACTTGTTTTTTACCAATTAATTTAGTAATAAAAAATAAAATTATTAATATTAGTATAGTTCTTAAAGATATACATAAAATATTATTCATAGAAAAAACACCTCATAATTATTATGAGATGTTTTAATTTAATTATACGTTAATCTCTTAATGGATTACCATTAGCATCAGTATTGATACTACCAGATAGTATCATAATACCTTCGATTAGTCCCCATATACCAGCAGCAGCTACCATAAAAAAACCAACAACAAAAAATAGTAATATGTATCCAAAGATAGAAAGTAATAATTGGGCTACTGCTTTTCCAGTATAACCTAAATAAAAATTATGTACTCCCCATTGACCTAAGAATATACCAAGTAATCCAGCAGCCATTTTAGATTTAGCATTTGGATCAGTATTTTTAGTATCACTATTTTTAACTCTGACACCACACTTCAAACAAATTTCTTGTTCTTCATTTAATTCAGCACCACAATTAGAACAAAACTTAGCCATAAATATTCACTCCTTTCACAACTAAAGTAATTTTATCATATAAAAATTATTTTGTAAATTTATTAAGTAAACTATTAAGTAGCTCTTTTTCTTTTTTTAAGTCTTCTTTTTCTTTTTCTACTATACTTGAAGGAGCCTTATTTACATAATTTTCATTACTAAGTAATTTTTCTCTTCTTTCAATAGATTTCTCTAGAGATTCTTTTTCTTTTAATAATTTTTCCTCTTGTTCCTTAACATTTTTACTGTTATCAAAGAAAATATCTATCTCTAATCCATTATATTCTACTTTATCAGTATAATTATCACTATTATCAGTTATCTTATCATTAAGTTTTAACATATTAATAATAATTTGTTTATCCACATCATTATTACATTTAATATATACTTTGTAATCACTACCTATACCAAGTTCAGCCTTTTTATTTCTAAACATAGTAATAAATTCAAGCACTGTATCAATATCAGTAGTAAACACCATATTTTTATCATATTCAGGGTAACTACTCATCATAATAGATTCAGTCTCTTTAATAGGTAACATTGAATATATTTCTTCAGTAACATAAGGCATAAATGGATGAAGCATTTTTACTATATCAGTAAGTACTCTAAGTAATACACTTTTTGTTGTGTTATCATCATAGAACTTAGATAATTCAATATACTTGTCACAGAAGTAACTCCATGCAAATTCGTATATAGCGGATCCAGCTAAATTAAAGTCATATTTATCCATATACTTTGTAACATCTTTAATAGTACTATTAAGTTTATCAAGTATCCATTTATCTTCTACCTTTAAATCATCTAAAGTATAATCTTCTTCTTTAAATCCATCTAACTTCATTAATACAAATCTTGATGCATTCCATACCTTGTTAATGAAGTTCCAAGTAGATTTAACTTTTTCCTCATCATATCTTAAATCCATTCCTGAAGCAGTACTAGTAGTTAAGAAAAATCTAAGTGAGTCAGCACCATATTCTTCAATAACATCCATAGGATCTATACCATTGCCAAGACTCTTACTCATCTTTCTACCTTGTTTATCTCTAATAAGGCCATGTATTAAACAGTCTTTAAATGGTCTCTTATGAAGAAATTCAAGTCCCTGGAAGGTCATTCTATTTACCCAGAATGGAATAATATCATATCCAGTAACTAGTACACTATTAGGATAATATCTCTTTAACAAGTCTGTATCATTAGGCCATCCAAGTGTACTAAAAGGCCATAATGCTGAAGAGAACCAAGTATCAAGTACATCAGGATCTTGTACCCAACCTTCTCCTTCGGGAGCATCCATGCCAACATATACTTCATCATCTTTATACCAAGCAGGAATTCTGTGTCCCCACCAAAGTTGTCTAGAAATACACCAGTCATAAGTTATTTCCATCCAGTGATTCATAATCTTTTCATATCTTTCAGGCACAAAGTTAACTTTAGTATCTTTATTTTTTTGATTAGCAAGTACTGCATCTGCAAGTGGTCTCATCTTAATAAACCATTGTTTGGATAAGTAAGGCTCTACCATAACATCAGTTCTTTCTGAAAAACCAACATTATGATTAATTGGCTCTATACTAATAAGTAGGCCAGTCTCTTCTAAATCTTTAACAAGTTTTTCCCTGCAGGCAAATCTATCCATACCAGCATATATTCCTGCATTTTCGTTCATCGTAGCATCTTTATTCATAACTACAATTCTCTCTAGATTGTGTCTATTACCAACTTCAAAGTCATTAGGATCATGAGCAGGAGTAATTTTAACTACACCTGTACCAAATTCCATATCAGCATGATAGTCTCCTATTACAGGAATTTTCTTATTAACTATAGGAAGTATAACCTTTTTACCTATATATTTTTTGTATCTTTCGTCTTCTGGATTAACAGCAACAGCAGTATCCCCAAATAAAGTTTCTGGTCTAGTCGTAGCTACTTCCAAATATTCATCACTATCTTCTAGATAATATTTAATATGATAAAAGGCACCTTCTACATCTTTATAAATAACTTCTTCCGTACTTAAAGCAGTCATAGCCATAGGATCCCAGTTAATAATTCTCTCTCCTCTATAAATTAAACCTTTATTATATAGAGTAACAAATACTTCTCTAACAGCCTTAGACAAACCATCATCTAAAGTAAATCTTTCCTTAGTATAATCTAGAGCAAGACCAAGTTTAGCCCACTGACTATGAATATTTTCAGCATATTCATCTTTCCAAGCCCAAGCAACTTTAAGCCATTCTTCTCTATCCATTTCTCTAGGATTAATTCCTTCACTTCTAAGTTTCTTATCAATTTTAGCTTGAGTAGCAATACCAGCATGGTCCATACCAGGAACCCACATAGCATCAAAACCCTTCATTTTCTTATATCTAATTAGAATATCTTGAATAGAAGTATCCCAAGCATGTCCCAAATGCAATTTACCAGTTACATTAGGAGGTGGAATTACTATACAGAATGGTTCTTTACTTAAATCTTTACCACCAGTAAAATAACCATTATTTTTCCACATTTCATATTTATTTTTTTCTACCATTAAATGGTCATATTTTTTATCAAGCATTATAAACACCAATCCTTTTATCTATATAATTATTAAGTACTATAAATATTTTTTTATAAAAGTCTTCAATTTCTTTATTATCAAAAGTAAGACTATCAAATAGTTTAGCAACATAATTATTTTCTTTTAATAAGTAATAGGAATATTTGTAATTAAAAGCATACATTTTTGATAATACCATAAGAACAGTATCTGAAGCATTATCAGTAACTCTAGGACTAATAGTTTTAAATTTAGTAAAATCTTCATATACCAAATTATTAGGATAACTACTAATTCTTGTGTCAACATAAGGATAATTAACAAATAATCTAAAAGAATCTAAGTTATGAGCATCTTTAATAATAGCACATACATGTCTAGTTTTTTCATCTATGTTATCAGGAAAACCATTTTTATCATAAGCAAATAATGCTATTTTAATGACATTATCATAAGTTTTATCTTTACTTATTTCTCTGATTAAGCCTTTATTAAATAGTATATCAATAGCTTTATTACTAGAATCTTCATTGTCTTCATCTATATGATAATTAGGAGTACTAGAAAAATTACCTATTTCATGGAATAGACCAATAAGTTCACAGACCGCTATCTCTTCTTCGGTAAATATACCAAGTTCAGTAGCTAAATCTTTAACTATTTCCATTACTTTTAATGAGTGAAAATATCTTGCTTTAATATTAATATTATTCATATCATACTTTCTAACATATTGTTCAAATATTTTCATTATTCTACTACTTTTCATAATATTCCTCCCACTTCATAAAGTTAATATAAGTATATACTAAAATACTACATTTTTCAAGTAAATTTATAGTATTTATTTCATCTCACACTTCGTTGTTCGCTGTTTTTTTAGCCTGTAGTCTAAAAAAATACTTTAGAGCCATTAAGTCTCTAAAGTAAAGTTTATTCATTTATATCAGTAACCTCAAGAACTTTTGCTTTCCCAACAAATAAATATTCTGGTATAAGGTTTGTTTTATCCCCAGACCAATAATTTTTAGCCTGTATAATTTTATCATTGATGGAATTACTTTGTCTAAGAATTAAACTGGCATTTCCTTCAAAAACATCACCTTCGAGTTCTAATTTAACAATTTGAAGAGGTTTTCTATTAATTCTTTTAAAAATTTCTAACCAACCATTTACTTCATCTTTGTCTTTTAAGACATACATACATTTAAATCTAGAGGGACATTCAGGAAAATAGCATTTTCTTATATGTTCAAAAACAAGTTCTCTTAATATAAAAGCATCATCATTTATAGTGTTTAGAACAGTCTTTAAATCATTAATTGATTTAAAAAGCAGACTTTTATTATTAAATAAATCCAACATAACATCATTAGCATCTTTTCCAGAATTATTATAATGTTTAATATTAATCATTTCTTTATAGAAATTGTTATATTCTTTCCCAAATTCAATAACATCACCTGTATGTAATTTGTTAATTGAAGTGATATGATAATATATATTTTTCATAGTGAATCATCTCCTCCATATAGTTTTAATAATCTTTATTAATTGCATTTATTTTTTTTATTTTTAATAATTTGAATTATTTCCTCCACTGCTTTATCCACAGTATTGTTGATAACTACATAATCATATTTATCTTTGCATTTAATTTCATCTTTAGCTATCTCTAATCTTTCTTTAATAACTTCTTCAGAATCAGTGTTTCTATTTCTAATTCTTTTTTCTAGTTCTTCAAATGATGGAGGCATAATAAATATACTAATAGCTTCAGGATATATTTTTTCTACATTTAATACACCTTTAATATCCAGTACACCGATTACATTAGTACCCTTTTCAAGATTATTAAATATAAATTCACTAGGAGTACCATAATAATTACCATTAAATAAAGTATATTCTAGTATTTTACCTTCTTTAATATTATTTTCAAAAGTATTAATATCAACAAAGAAATAATCTTTGCCGTCTACTTCATTACTTCTTTTCTTTCTTGTAGTCATAGATACTGAATAGATGGCAATTCCTCTGTTTACTAACTCTTTAGCAATAGTATCTTTACCAACACCCCCAGGACCTGATATAACTATAAACTTACCTTTCATAACATTATCCTCCTATTCTATTATTTGTATATTATTAACAATAACTTGGTATTTATCAAATCTTCTTTCTACTCTGCCAAAGACCTTAATAATATTACCTTCTTCTATATTATTAAATCTTTTATATGTAGTAGGAAATATAGTTAAAGGAATTTCACCAAATTCATCTTCACCTGTAATAAAGGCCATAACATCATTATTTTTTGTAGTAGTTTCTCTGATTTTTTTTATTAAAACAATAATATTAATATTTTTATCAAAGTAATTATTGATATTAAGAGAACTAATACTGCTTTCCTCACGATATTTAGAGGTTGGATGCTCAGTTAGATAAAACCCAATAGTCTTTAACTCATTATCCATAATATCTTTCTTTGAATATTCGTCATATTCTAAAATATATGGTTTTTCAACCTCAATCATCCCAGAATCTTTTGCGATATCTGCATAATTTAAAACATTATCCAAGTTTTCTATTAAAGTTCTTCTATTGTATCCTAAATTAATTGCTCCAGCATTAATTAAATTAGTTATAACCCTTGTATTAACTGAAGTACCATTCATTCTAAGTACAAAATCACTAAAATCAGTAAACTGTCCTTTTTCTCTTTCTTTAATTATATCATTACTACTTACTGTACCAACACTTTTAATAATTGATAAAGGACATCTGATATTATTACCATCAACATAGTATTTACTAGTACTTAGATTAATATCTGGTGGTAATATCTTAATATTTGATTTTCTTGCTCTATTAATATAAATATTAGTTTTAATATCATTACCAATAGAGTTAGATAATATTGCACTTATAAAATATTTAGGGAAGTATGCTTTTATAAAAGCCATCCTATAAGATGTAATAGCGTATGCTACTGAGTGTGATTTATTAAATCCATAATTAGCAAATTTAAGTATCAAATCGTATACTGCAGAGGCCACATTCTCATCATATCCATTATTTAAACAACCCTTTATAAATTTTGGCTTTTCCTTTAAAAGAATTTCTTCTTTCTTTTTAGACATGGCTCTTCTTAAGATATCAGCCTCACCAAAAGAATAACCTGCCATTAATCTTGCTATCTGCATTATTTGCTCTTGATATACTATAATACCATAAGTTCCTTTTAATATAGGCTCTAAATCAGGATGAATATAAGTAATTTTTTCTTCATTATTTCTTCTTCTAATAAAAGTATCGATATTATCCATAGGACCTGGTCTATATAAAGCAAGTGCAAGTACAATATCATCAAAAGAAGTTATCTTTAATTTTTCTAAGAACCTCTTCATACCTGGAGATTCAAACTGAAATATACCATCAGTATCAACATTATAAAAGATATCAAGAGCTTTTTTATCATTATCAGGTATTCTCTCAAAAGTAATATTAATCTTTTCCTTTTCTCTTATTTCATCAATAACATTACTTATTAAAGTTAAATTATCAATACCAAGAAAGTCCATTTTAAGTAGGCCTAAAGGTTCCAAGTAATCTTTAGAATAGGCTGTCGTATATATACCAACAGGATTCTTATATAAAGGAATAATTTCATCTATTGGTTTTCTACTCATTACAATACCTGCAGCATGAATAGAAATATGTCTAGGTAGTCCTTCTAAATGTCTACCTATTTCATATAACATCTTAAATTCTCTTTTTGAATTGATTAATCTATGAAATTTACTACCCTCAGTATAAGAACTTACTAAGTCTTTACTAGTAATAGATTTACAAATATCATCAGTGATTGGAAGACTGATATCCATACATCTTGCTAAATCTCTGATTACTTGTTTTGCTCCTAATGTATTAAAAGTAATAATTCCAATAGCATGTTTTTCACCATATTTTTTAGTAACATATTCAGTAACTAAATTTCTTTTTTCACTATCAAAGTCAACATCAATATCGGGCATAGTAACTCTTTCAGGGTTTAAGAATCTTTCAAATAATAAATCATATTTAATAGGATCAACATCAGTAATACCAATAGCATAAGATACTAGGCT
>CAKOLH010000032.1 GCA_934096105.1 uncultured Bacilli bacterium
CTTCTCTTTTCTATCTTATATATAACTCTCTATTATAATTATGTTTCTATGGTTAGTCAATGTTTTTTTAGTTTTTTATTCACTTTAATTCTAGGGTATTAAAGTGCTGTTATTAGCCTTAGGTCTAATAACAGTGTATCCGAGATACCTATTATATATAAGCCAGTGATATATACTTAGATTTGTTAGTCAATAGTCATTGACATATTCTATATTATTTGGTATATTGGTTATGGCAAAGCAATTTGCTTGGGGTTCGTGATATCGCGGACGGTAAGGACTGTATGAAGCAGTTCTTATTTTTTATTTTATGATTAATAATTACTTTAGAAATAATAGTTTGATAATTATATTTTTATATAGTATAATGGTGGTGGTGAGATTATGTTTAGTATTAAGAATAATGATAAATATGAACTTATTATTAAGAACTCTAAGTTTATTTCTTTGATATTTAGAGTATATAGTAAAGATGAAGTTAATGATATTTTAGATAGTATTAAAAAAGAGTATCCTAATGCTACTCATTATTGTTATGGATATGTTATTGATAGTGATATTAGGGCTAATGATGATAATGAGCCTTCAGGTACTGCTGGATATCCTATATTGAATCAAATTACTAGTAATAGTTTAAATTATACTTTGCTTGTGGTTGTTAGGTATTTTGGTGGTATTAAACTAGGAGCGGGGCTACTTACTAGAACTTATGCTAAAGTAGCTAGAGAAGTTATTAGCGATAATAATATTATTGAGTTAGAAAAAGGTTATGATATAGATATTATATTTAATTATAATGATATTAAAGATATTGATTATATTCTTGGTAATTCTAAAGTTATTTATAAAAGTTTTGATGAAAATATTACTTATAATGTTTATGTTAATAAGAGTGTTTTAGATAAATTATCTAAATATAATACTATTATTAATAAAGAAATATATATAGAAAAGGAATGATTTTTAAATCATTCCTTTTAATATCTTCCTAAACCTACTTTACTGAATACTTCTTCTAGTTTTTGTTTGGCTATTTTATTAGTTATTTCTTTTCCTCTATCTAGTATTTCATCTATTTCGGTACTATTTATTAATTCATTATACTTTGTTTGAATATTAGTTAGAACTTCTACAACTAAATCGGCTACTTCTTTTTTTAGATTACCATAGTTATAGTCTTTAAAGTGTTCTTCAGCATCTTTTATACTTATTTCTTTAAGTGATGAATAGATAGTAAGTAAGTTTGATATTCCTGGTTTTGTTTCAGGGTTATAGTAGACTTTTGATTCACTATCTGTTACAGCACTCATTATTTTCTTTCTGATTGTTTTTTCATCATCTAATAGAAGGATTACTCCTTTGTATGTTTCATCACTCTTACTCATCTTTTTAGTAGGATTTTGTAAATCCATTATTTTGGCTCCTACTTTAGGTATTAATGGTTCTGGTATTTTGAATGTTTCTCCATAGTTTTTGTTAAATCTTTCGGCAATATTACGTGCAAGTTCTACGTGCTGTTTTTGATCTATTCCTACTGGTACATAGTCAGCATCATATAATAATATATCTGAGGCCATTAAGATTGGATATGTAAATAGTCCTACAGTAACGTTTTCTCCTTTACTTGATTTATCTTTATACTGTGTCATACGAGAGGCTTCGCCCATGTAGGTGTTACATTCTAATACCCAAGATAGATTGGCGTGATATAAATTTTCTGATTGTAAGTATATTATATTTTTGTCTGGGTCTACACCACAGGCTAAATATAGGGCTACATTCTTTCTTATTCTTTCTTTTAATAAATCATGATCTTGTTTTACTGTGATAGCGTGCATATCTGGTACAAAAAGAAATGATTCATACTCTTCTTGTCTTTCAATAGTACCTTTTATACCACCAATAAAACTACCTAAGGTTAATTCTCCACTTGGTTTTAATCCTGTTAATATTCTTTTCATAAATACACCTTCTTCCTTCTAATTATATAATATTATAATATTTTTTTCAATATCTTTACATATTTTACTTATTTTGGTATACTTTTAAAGTGAGGTAGATATATGAAAACATTTTTTACTTATTTTATATTATTTTTAATTTATTCTTTTATTGGATGGGCTATTGAGGTAGTTGTTACTTTTAATAAAGATAAAAGATTTGTTAATAGAGGATTTTTGTTAGGACCTTATTGTCCTATATATGGGTTTTCCTCTATTATTATGATTTTGTATCTTAGTAGATATCGTAATAGTTTTGTTACTGTATTTCTTTTAGCGGTTGTAGTTTGTTCAATAATGGAATATTTGGTTAGTTATCTTATGGAGAAGTTATTTAAGGCTAGATGGTGGGATTATAGTAATAGAAAATTTAATATTAATGGAAGAGTATGTTTAGAGAATTCTATTTGGTTTGGTTTACTTGGAGCTCTTCTTATATATATAGTTAATCCTTTCTTATCTAATGTTATTGCTATGATTGATGATAAAGTCTTAATAATCGTGGGTAGTGTTTTACTTGTTATATTTATTACGGACTTAATTATATCTCTTAATGTTACTATTAGAATTAAGAATACTATTACTAAACTTGTTAAGAAAGATAGTACTGAGGACTTTAATCATAAGATAAAAGAAATTATTAATAGTAAGGTTCTTAATCGTAGATTATTTAAGGCTTTTCCTAAGATTAAGATTAATGTTAAGGATAAGGTTATTGATTTTAAAAATAATATAAAAGAAAAAATAGAGAAAAAGTAAAAATCTCTATTTTTTTAGTTTTCTTTTTAACATATTTAATATTCTTCTGAAAAGATTTTTGGCATCATTACTAATTAAATATAATATTATCATGGTTATTAATGTTACTAAGATGAATACTATACCTAGTTTTATTATTGTACTTATAAAACCGGTACTTATACTTACGAAGTATGATTCTACTGGGGTTAAGATTAATGATAATATAACAAATAATAGTATTGTTATGATAAAGTATTTTAATACGTCTATTAGTTTTACTTCTTTTAATATTTTCTTGGTAACTAGATTTGTTTTTAGTAATATATTTACTAAGAAAGCAATTGCAGTACCTAATAATATTCCATTTATTCCAAAGAAGTTTATTAGTATTATTGATAATACTAAGTTAGTTGTAGCACATATAAAGATGTGTTTTTTGTTATCTTTAAATAGACCATCGGCATTTATTAGGGCCACTAGGGGATAATATAAGATATTTAGGAATAATGTTGATGTAAATAGTACTACTGTTAAATAACTTAGTATGTAGTTTTCTTTTCCTACCCATACTGAGACAAAGCCTCTTATTCCTATCATAAATGTTATTGACATACTAAAGGCTATTAAGATAAATAGCATTAGAAATTCTTTGAATAATGGGTATACTCTATCATCTTCTTTTTTAGCAAAGACATTACCAAAAGAATATACACTTGATAGTTCTACTCTTGAGGCTACTTCATTTAGGAATCTTAATATATAGTTATATGTTGTATAGATACTTACCATTACTGGGCCATTGAAGGCCATTAATAATAAGGCATCGACGTTATTTAATACTAGGTAGCCTATTTGTGTCCAAGCTAAGTCTTTGGTCATTTTTACCATGCTAGTATCTTTTCTAGCTATTTCATGAAGATATGGATATTTCTTTTTGACTACTATTCTGTTTATTATTTCTTCAAGTATCTTCATTATTAAGATTACGATGGCTATTGATTCTAGTGTTCTAAATTTTACTGTTACTACTACTATTAGGATATCACATAGTATTTTTACACCATTGAATACTAGAGAATATACATATTTTTCTTGGGCAGCACATAATACGGCTTGATATGTTTGACCCCTTCCAAAATATGATATTAGGTATGATGTTGAGATTATGAAGAAACATATTAAAGCGGATACTTTGTAACCTTCTTCAAAGTGATAGAAGAGATATAATCCTAGTGTTACTAGGCATATTATTCCTAGTATTACAAAGGCTATTATTCTGAATACTTTTCTAGCTCCGCCATATATGGCATTTATATCATCTTTATTTTTATCTGCGAATGGTTTATATAAACTATAGGTAACGGCTTCGGAGAAGCCCATTTGAGCTAAGAAGACATAAGATATTATTTGGTTTATGGTTTGATAATAGCCATTACCAACGTCTCCGATATAGTTTATTAAAACATCCATTTTTACTATACCTATTACACCGATTATTAGGTATGGTAAAATATCACATATCATATTTAAAAATATTTTCTTTGTTCTCATATTTCACTTCCTATATATATGATACCACAAATTGGAATTTATATAAAGAGAAAGATTGTATTTGACATATTTAAATATTTATTCATTATTATTACTTTCATACATTATAAGAGCGGAAAAACAGTATATTTGTTCTTCTCCATAGATACTACATGAACTATTAAACTTGATATCTATTATATCGATATTATTTTCTTTAATAAAGTTATTTATAGATTCTTCTAAATCTTTTTCATGTCCTTCATCTATTACTTTTACTTTCATGATATCACCAAAAAAAGTATATAACATTTGTTATACACTTTTTGTCATTTTTTAGCCTCTATTTACTTCGTAATATATTTTATTTAAATCATTATTGTCATCAGTATATTCTAAGTATAATTTAAATTTAGTATTGGAAATATCATTTATAGTTTGAATATGTCCATTTAATACTATTTTATCTTTACTATTCTCTTGTAGTTTTTTTGGTTCATCAAATATTCCTACTGATGGATATGCTTCTTCATTAACAAAGTTATGAATAAGTAGTGCTTTGACATTATGCATATTTATTTTGGGATTATCTATTACTAAGCTATAGTCAGTTATTTCTTCATCTACTCTTTCAATATTAAAATATACGTTAAATTCTAGAGTTTCTTCACCATTAAATATATCTCTTTGTTCTAATTCGTCTTTGTATTCTAAGTAAGCTATTTTATTTTCTTCTTCTTTATTAGTACAACCTATTAATATAAATAGTAATGGTATTATTATTAATAGCTTTTTCATTTTATTTGTTCCTCTATTCTTAGAAGTCTATTATATTTTGATAGACGTTCTCCTCTTGACATTGAGCCTGTTTTTATTTGGCCTAGATTTAGTCCTACGGCAAAATCTGATATGTAGTTATCTTCTGTTTCACCGCTACGATGGGATATTATTGTTTTATAGTTATTTTCTTTTGCTAGCTCTATTGTTTCTAGGGTTTCAGTTACTGTACCTATTTGATTTAATTTTAGTAGGATAGCATTTGCTATGCCTAGATCTATACCTTTTTGTAATAGTTTTTTATTGGTTACGAATAGGTCATCTCCGACTAATTGAATATTTGATAGTCTATTTGTTAATAGTTTCCAGCCTTCAAAGTCTTCTTCAGCCATACCATCCTCTATTGAGATTATATGATATTTATCTACTAATTTTTCATAATAACTGGTTAATTCTTCTCTAGTGTATTCTTTTCCTTCAAGTAAGTATGTATCTTTTTCTTCATCATAGAACTCTGATGCTGCAACATCTAGAGCTATATTTATATCTTTACCTAGAATGTATCCTGATTTAGTTATAGCTTCTTCAATTAAGTCTAGAGCTTCTTCGGCATCCTCTATTAAAGGGGCAAAACCGCCTTCATCACCTACTCCACAAAGTAAATCTTTTTCTTTTAGGATACTCTTTAGGGTATTGAATACTTCTGAACCCATTCTTAGATTTTCTTTATATTCTTCTTTATTTGGTACTATCATGAATTCTTGGAAATCTAATTTGTTACTAGCATGAGCTCCACCATTTAGGATATTCATCATACATTTTGGCATACTATATTCTTTACCTAGATATTCATATAATTCTAAGCCTTTGTATTTAGCGGCAGCTTTTAGATTGGCTAGAGATACTCCTAGTATGGCATTAGCTCCTAGTACTGATTTATTATCTGTACCATCTAATTCTAACATAATATTATCTATTTCTTTTTGATTTAAACTATCTTTACCAATTAGACTTGGTTTTATAATATTATTTACATTAGATACTGCTTTTAATACTCCTTTTCCATGATATCTATTTTTATCGTTATCTCTTAATTCTAAGGCTTCATTTTTACCAGTAGAGGCTCCACTTGGTACTGAAGCTACTCCGATTATTCCTGATTCTAGAGTTACTTCTACTTCTACTGTAGGATTCCCTCTTGAATCTAATATTTCTCTTGCGTATATATTTTTTATTTTGCTCATATTTTATCCTCCATAATTATTATAAAATATATGTCAAAAAAAGTAAAGAAAAAAAGAACACTTGGTTCTTAATAAGAGTCTACATTTATTTTAACTAATTTGTTATCTTTATTAAATGAAGCTGCTTGAACTATGGTTCTAATTGAATTTATTGTTTTACCACTATGACCTATTACTTTAGGCATATCTTCACTAGATACCATTACTTCAATTAATACTGTGTTATCTTCATCTGATTCGAACTCTTTTACTGATACTGATTCGCTATCATTTACTAATCCTTTAATGATTAGTTCTGTTAAACTTACTAAATCGTTCATTATTTACCTTGCTTTTCTTCATGGAATTCTTTCATGATTCCTGCTTTACTAAATAAATTCTTTACTGTATCAGTAGGTATAGCTCCTTTTCTAAGCCATTCTTTTGCAGCTTCTTTATCTATATTGATTTCAGCTGGTGTAGTTAATGGATTGTATGTTCCTATTTTTTCTACGATTCTACCATCTCTTGGACTTCTTGAATCTGCAACTACTACACGATAAAATGGTGCTTTCTTTGCTCCCATTCTTGTTAATCTTATTTTTACTGCCATCTTTATCCCTCGCTTTCATTTAGTATTTTAACACAAAAAAAATATACTGTCAACCATTTTTTGTTACAGTATATATTATGTTGTTAAATTAGCTTCTAGTACATCTCCACTGATAGCTTCAAATCCTACTACTCCAGAATAATTCTTTGAATAATCTGCTGTTTGCATAGTATTTGTTTCTGTTATCCACATTACTAGATAATATTCTATATTAGTACTATTTATTGTGGTATTTATATTATTTGAGCCTTTTTTGAAGTATACTTTTTGATTTGCTGTTAATGATGGTGTTAAGACATCGGTTACAGCATTATAGTTAGTATCATATATTTGATATTTTAAATTACCTGTTGTATAAGTTGTACTACTTGTTTTTAGATAACCACTTAATGTAAATGAACTACCTGTATTACTTAAAGTTAATTTGTATAGTGAACATACTTCATAGTTATTTTTATCTATACATTTATTAGTATTTTTTATTGAAGTTACTACTAGTGAATCTTTTAGTGGTACCATGTTGGTAGATTTATGTACTGTAGTTAAGGCTAGTTTTACATTAAAGTCTGCTGTTTTTCCTGAAACATCAGTTGTATTTTCACTTGATGCTATAAGATAAGCAAAGGTTGTACCTGTAGTTACTACGATTACAATAGCTAGAACTAAACATATTGAACTAAATAGTTTTTGTTTCATACTAGACACCTCCTAGATGGGAGATGCTATTACTACTATCTTCATAGCCTTCTACAGTAGCGGTTAGTCTACCTCCTGTTACTGAACTAAATGTTATTACAGCAGAAAAACTACCACCAGCATCTATATCATTTTGATCTTCTTCTAAATTTGTTAACCATATTATTAATTTAAACTTTCTTGAAGTACTACTTAATTCTGTAGCATCTCCTAATAAGAAGTGTTCTCCTAATGGTAAATCTTTTGTTTCTCCATTTGGTACACTGGTTTTACTTAAATATATATTATCGTTTTCATCTAATATCATATAACTTAGATTTTCTATTTTACTTACATTAAAATCTATTTTACCTATAACATCTTGACTTTTATTGAAGTTATATACTTCAAATTCATATAATGAACATGCTCCATTACCATAGTCATCTATACAATTTTGTTTATATGCTGTCATTATATCGCTATCATTAGTAGGAATTAATTTATGTCCTGTACTAAGTGCGGATACACTAAGGCCTAGTCTTACTTTACCTGCCTCTACTGCTAGGGCATTCATTTTACTCATATTTCTTGTACTAAAATATGAGAATGTTGCTCCTATTAATAGTATAAGAGTACTGAATATTGTAGTAATTAGTAAAAAGATATTTACTTTATTTTGTTTTATATCTTGTTTCATATACCGACCATTCCTTACTATAAATATAATATCAAATATTTTGTTTTTTTTCAAGTAATTTATTTATTTTTTTCACTTTAATTCTAGGGTATTAAAGTGCTATTATTAGCCTAAAGTCTAATAATAGTGTATCTACATACCTATTATATATAAGCATAATCTATATATTAAAAGAAAGATATTAGTTATACCTCTCTTAGTTATTGCTTTTATATGTTAAATATCCGGTAGTATAATTAGCCATAGTTACATCTGTTTTAGTACCATCATATGGTACTGCCCCTTGTAGAGAATTACATCCCAGAAACATCATTGAATAATTAGTAACTTTGCTAGTATTCCATAAATCAGATACATATATCGTTTTTAATTTATTACTTCTGATACTTCTAAAAATAATTGCCATATTAGTAACATTACTTGTATCAAAACTAGATAAATCTAAAGTTTCTAATGAACCATGATTATTAAACATTTGATACATAGTAGTTACCTTGCTTGTATTAAAGCTAGATAAATTTAAATTTACTAATGAATGGCAGTCACTAAACATCAGATCCATTTTTGTTACACTGCTTGTGTCAAAGTTTGATAGATTTAAATTAGTTATCGATGTGCAGCCATTAAACATTCCTGCCATTGTTGTCACTTTTGATGTGTCAAGCTTCGATACATCTAATTCTTTTAAACTTGAACAGTTACTGAACATTTGCACCATACTAGTAACATTGCTTGTATTGAAACTAGATAGATTAATACTTTCTAGTTTAGAGCAGCCATAAAACATATAATACATCGTTGTTGCACTTGCAGTATTAAAATTGGATAAATCTAAAGTAGTGAGACTAGTACAACTACTAAACATATTACTAAAATTAGTTACTTTTGATGTATCAAAACTACTTATGTTTAAATTAGATAAATTAGTGCAAGCATTAAATATGCCACTCATGTTATTAACATTACTAGTATTAAAACTTGATAAATCCAGAGTTGTTAATGAACTGCATCCAGTAAACATTTGTTGCATATTAGTTACATTTTTGGTATTAAAATTAGATAAATCTAATGATGTTAGGCCGGAGCAACCTTCAAACATATCTGCCATTATTGTTACATTAGATGTATCAAAACTGGATACATCTAATGATGTTAAGCTTGAACAACCTCTAAACATATCACCCATTAATTTCACTTTTGAAGTATTAAATGAACTTACATTTAATTTTTTTAATGACTTGCAATTTCTAAACATTCCGCCATAACCCCAACTACCTGGATTACCCATCGATGTTACATTTGATGTATCAAAATTAGATAAGTCTAATTCTGTTATGTTAGAAC
>CAKOLH010000033.1 GCA_934096105.1 uncultured Bacilli bacterium
TCAATATATTTCTTATCTACCGATAAAGTCCCTTGAATAGTAGTATTACCCTTATATACAAGAGATCCAAACTTATCACCATTATCACTTGGAGTATATACTTCTTTTAATAAATAAGGTTTTAATCTATTACCACCATTAGCTATTGTATTAATATATTGTGATAATTGAATAGGTGTATAAGTATCATACTGACCAATAGCAAAGTCAAGTAAATGACCAGGTAATTTACTAGTACCCATATATCCAAGACTTTCTACCGGAAGATCAATACCCGTTTTACGTCCGAGTCCAAACTCAGCATACATATCACGGTATTTCTTAAAAGCATCAGTATCTAAAGAAAGTCCCTTGTTATATTCATAAGTACCTCCTCCAACATTAATAGCAATCTTATACTGATAAACATTCGAAGAATATTGAAGAGCATAAATATCATCAATATTGCCCATTGTTCTCCATGAACACTTTTCAGGAGTATCCTTAATCTTAATACATTCATCATTAATAACAGTACCAATATCAATAGCTCCGTATTTATATCCTACCATCATTGAAGCTCCTTTTACTACCGAACCTGGGGTAACAGGAAGAGTAACAATACCAGGAGTATAATCCACAACATACTTTTCTCCATTATCATTAGTAAGTACTTGTTTACCACTCATAGCCAGTATCTCACCAGTATTAGGATCCGATACTACTACAAAAGATCTATTATAATAATTAGTACCAGACTCACCTTTAGCATTATATACCTCATTAGCTAGCATCTCCTCTAAATACTTCTGAAGATTAATATCAATAGTAAGTACAATATCATTACCTCTCTTACCCTCACTAACAAGTTCATAACTATTATCAGATAAAAGTCTATAAGTAGCCTTAGTTCCCTTTAAATAATCTTCATACTGATATTCCAAGTAAGAAATACCAACTCTATCATCTAAAGAATAACCCTTCTTCAAATAAGTTTTAGCTAGTTCTTCAGGAATACCCTGACTATTTGAAGATACACTACCTAAAATAGTCTTAAAAGTATTATCATACAAATATACTCTTTCCCAATCTAACTTAGTATTAAAGCCATTTAAATTATCAATATTCTCGCTAATATAAGCATATTCTTCTTCAGTAACATCTTTATTCTTAATTACCTTCTCAGCATAAGAATATCCCTTATTCATAAGATAATAAATATAAGCAGCCTCTTTATCTCTCTCATCATATTCCTTTATCTCATCATCAATTCTCTCATATATTAATTTAAGAATATCCTTATCATTAAGTTTTCTCTTGCTATATAAGTCCCATTCCTTATCAGTAATTTTCTTTCTACATTCCTCATAATGTCCCTTATAATAAAAATCTTTTAACTTAGTATCATTAATCCCGCTATAATCAATAGAAATATTATCTCCGATAGTATAAGCAAGTTCTATCTCTTCTTTAGCCTTAACTCCACTCTTCTTTTTATAATATATCGTTTTAACGGCTTCATTATCTACAAGTAAATTATAATTTCTATCATATATTCTGCCTCTAGGACTACTAGTACTTTCTATTTTCTTTTCAGTAGAATAAGAAAGTTTCTCCGTATATTCATCATTTTTAAGTATCTGAAGATAAAATACTCTACTAATTATTATTAGAAATAATACACATATAACGCCAATAATAATATTAAATCTCTTTTCCATTATCTCAAATAACTTTTTATCATTAGTTTTCTTCTTCTTATTAATAGGTCTACTACTTTTTTTAACTTCAAACATATTCTTTTTCTTTTTGTTATCAATTTTTCTCTTAATATCAAAGTTAATTTTTCTCATATAGCACCTTCCAGTATTTATTATATCATAAAAATTATAATTATACATATAGTTAATTAGGTGAAAAACAATGAATATTTATTTAATCAGTGAATATGTAAATAGAATGCAAAAACAAGATGTAAATAATTTTGCTCTAAAACAAGGTATAACACTAGATAATGAAGAACTAGATATTATCTATAACTACATTAAAAACAATTATAAAACTCTTATCTATGGCAATCCCAAAGTAATACTCGAAGAAATAAAATATCAAGTAAAACCCCTTACTTATAACAAAATAGAAAATCTATATATGCAGTTCAAAGACAAAATAGATAACTTTACCAAAAATATAAAAGGCTATTAAAGCCTTTTATATTTTAACTTCTTATTTTATTAATTAGATCGCTATCAAACTCTTTATTCCTAATCATTTCTATCTCATATTTATATGGTGGATATACTTTATCTTTACTATTATCATCTTTAGTTACATAAGGAGTTTCTAATATTCTAGGTATTCCATTTAATCTCTCATTATAAATAATATTAATTAAATTATCAAAACCAATAGTACCAAAACCAATATTCTCATGTCTATCCTTATGACTAGCCATAACATTCTTACTATCATTAACATGAATACAACCTATTTTATTAATACCAATAATACTATCAAATAAATCAAGAACACTATCAAAGTCACTCATATCATAACCAGCATCATTTAAATGACAAGTATCTATACATACTCCTATTTTATCTTGATATTTAACTCTATCTATAATAGCCTTTAATTCCTCAAAAGACTTACCCATTTCATTACCTTTACCCGCCATTGTTTCAAGTAAAATAGTAACATCATAATCATTATCAAGAATTAAATTTAATCCATCACTAATATTAATAATAGCTTCTTCTCTGGTACAATTAACCGCAGATCCAGGATGTAAAACCATTTTCTTTATACCAAGTTCTGCGCATCTTTCTACTTCTCCTTTTAAGAAAGATACTGAAAAATCAAAATTATCTATATTAGCCAAATTAACTATATATGGAGCATGTACTACAATATTATTTATATCTATACCACTATCTTTCATTACCCCATAAGCTTCACTAGTAAGTTCTTTCTTAATTACTGTGCGATTAGTATTCTGTGGGGCCCCAGTATAAAACATAAAAGTATTCTCTCCATAACTAATAGCCTCTTTAACACTACCAAATAACTGACTATCATTCTTATAAGAAACATGACTACCTATAATAAGTTCCATATCTATCACTTCCTCTATCTAATTATACTATATTTTACCAAAAATAAAAAGAGGATTATTCCTCTTTAATTAACATCCTGAGCCTTCAACAGTATTTGCATCACCAGCACTAGCAACATAAAACTGACTAGCAGGTGTTGTAACACCATTTTCTGTTTTTTCTGGATTTGCAGTAAGTATTATACAAATCTTAGAGCCATTAACATAAATTTTACCAGTTAATCCATCTGGATTAGTAATGCCAGCAGCCTTTAAAACAGTAGTGTCAAGGTCAAAAGCATTTGCTTTGGCTGTTGGTAATGATACTGCAACTTGTTGTGCAGGATCAGTGTGTGTTGTATCTTTAGATTTTAGAAAATTAGTATATTCAACACTTGGCCCGCCTGCTACACCAGCACCCAATGAATCAAGTTCATATTGTTTAGTAAACCATTCAGTAACAGTACCAACTGCATTATCTAATTGACTAGTTTTAGCACTGTTCATTGAACTAATAACTGATGGTATAGTAACTACGATAATAATAGCAAGTACTACGATAACTGCTAATAACTCTATCAAAGTAAATCCTTTCCTATTTAATTTTTTCATTATAAATCATTCTCCCTTCATTTATCTTACAAAATAATCTTATCACAAAATAAAATCTTAGTCAATTATTTTGCGGTAAATATTTACATATTTATCACTATACTTTTTACTTCTAATCAGTTCCAAATTATCATATTTATCATTTAGTTTATCAAAACTATATTCAAGTACTAATATTCCATTATCTAAAAGTAAATCATACTTAGTAACTAATTCTATTACCTCTTCCATTACTTCCATTTTATAAGGAGCATCCACTAGTATAATATTAAACTTAATATTATTATTTTTAAAATATAATAAACTATCTCTGTAGTCTTTACTAACTATTATACTCTTATTATTAATACCAAGATTATTAATATTCTTATTTAAATATCTTAATATATCTTTATTATTATCTACAAAGTAACATCTATCAGCACCCATAGATAAAGCCTCTATACCAAGACTACCAGTACCACAAAATAAATCTAATACAGTAGAATTATCAATATAATTTTGAATACTAGCAAACATAGATTCTTTTACTCTACTCATTGTCGGTCTAGTAGTTTCTACATTATATCCAAGTAATTCTCTTCCCTTTAAATAACCACTTATTACTCTCATACATGACAACCTCTTATATTTGTATATTCTTTAAATCTCTTATTAATACACATAATATAATAAAATAGCTCATTATAATACTTCATATATTCTCTATATTCATTATACTTATATATCTTTTCTTTTAAAGATAACTTCTCATAATTATCGGTACTATCATTATATCTCTTTATTAAATCTAATAATTCTTTATTACCAATAACTATTCTTTTATAATAATCTAATTTACTAATTAATTCACTACTTTCAAAAGAATCTATTAACTTCTTAGTTTTGTCTATAACATTATCCATTATCTATATTTAAAATCCTTTTCTAATTCTCTTTGAATATCTCTTTCTTTAATAGACTCTTTTTTATCATAATTCTTTTTACCTTTACATACTCCTATTTCTACCTTACATCTACCTTTTACAAAGTAAAATCTAAGAGGTATTAAAGTATAACCTTCTATTTCTAATTTATTCTTTAACTTTAGTATTTCTCTTTTATGAAGTAATAGCTTTCTAGTCCTATCTTCATCATGGTTAAATCTATTACCTTCTTCATAAATAGAAATATGTGTATTAAGTAAATATATTTCATCATTTCTAATAATAGCATAACTATCTTTAATATTAACTTTACCTTGTCTTACAGATTTAATCTCAGTACCAGTAAGTACTATACCAGCCTCATAAGTATCTTCAATTACATAGTCATATCTTGCTTTTCTATTTAATATTTCCATATATATTCCTCATTTCATATAAATTATATAATGAAATAATGAAATAGTCAAATTAAAAAAGATAACATTACATTATCTTCTTAACACCAATTTACTAATATCTTCTGAAGTATCAATCAAATCATCGATACTTATATCAATACTTCTAAGTAATTCAAATCCATTAACTTTAGAATAGTTATTCTTCAATATTTCTATAATATTATTCAAATCTTTATCATAGTACTTAATATATATAGTAGCGGCTATTAACTGACCATACAAACTCTCTATCATATTAATATGATGAATTCTATATTCATATTTATTTGGTAATGACATTCTAAGTCTATTAATACAAGTAGTATTAAAAATTCTAATCATCTCCACCTTATTATAATTATTACCAAACTCTTGAGTATAATAATCAAGAAATAATAATTCATACAACGAAGAAATAACTTCATTTAATATATAATCTCTACTATTATATTCAAAATTCTGCGTAAAAGTAGAAGCATGACCATATTCATGAACAGTACTAGCCATATTAAATGCATTAAGTCCTTTATAATATTCAATATTAATATAATATTTCTTTAATAATTCCAAATAAAATATATTAGCAGTAGAAAAAAGAAATCCTTTTTTAATAATTAAATTATTTTGAGTAATATCATTATTAAATAATTCTAAATCACCAGGAAAAGTTTTTTTTAAAAAACATCTTAATATATTTAAATAATCTTCATAACTATATTTATCATTAAAAATATTTATAGTATCTAATGGATAATACTTATTTATTTCATCCCATAAATTAAAACATATATTTCTTGTTAAGCCATCCAATTCTGAATATCTTCTTTTTTTTTGTGTTTCTTTTTCTCTTAAATAAGCATTATAATTTTTAGGTTTATAACTAAATAGCCTACATGCTTTAGCTAATTTTGGCTCAAAATTATAAATAAATAACATTTGACTATATATATTTTTTCTTTCTTCTGCACTAGAACTATTTAAATACAAATCAACTAGTGCATTAAAATCATCTAAGACATTATCTATATTATACGTATTCATTCTTTTCCCTCTGGCTATATATTATATATAATAATTAAATATTTGTCAAAGTTATTCCTATACTCCAAAGTCCCCTCTTAATTTTTTAGATATATATTTTCTTAGAAAATCAAATGGTATTATACTTGATGATAGTACAAGTATAAATATTAATTCTCTTATATATAAAGGCTTAGTTTGAAATAAAGTTATACCTGAGTAAATGATACTTATTTGAACTATAATAATAAATATTATAATAAGTATAAATACTTTATTCTCTTTTAAGTGAGCCAGTATATTTAGCCTATGTGTTCTAGCATTAAAAGAATTAAATACCGCGATAAAGATAAATAAAGAGAAGAAAGCAGTCATTAGATGATCACTAGATATTATATATTTTATAAATGATAATTTTAAGAATAGTAATGATATTATTAAAGTATACAATGAAGCAACAATAATTTCATTAAACATATATCTATTAATTATATTTTCTTCTTTCTTTTTAGGAGATTCTTTCATATATTCTATTCTAGGTACTTCATAAGAAAAGGCAAGGCCAGCAAGCGTATCCATAACCATATTTATCCATAACATTTGAAGTACAGTAATAGGACTTGGTACACCAATAAATGGTCCGATTAAAGCAAGCATAATAGCACTTATGTTAACAGTTAACTGAAATATAATAAACTTTCTTATATTTTTAAATGTTGTTCTTCCATATAATATAGCCTTAGATATTGATAATATGTTATCGTCTATTATTACAATATCTGAAGCTTCTTTTGACACCTCAGTACCACTACCCATAGCAAATGATACATCAGCTTTTTTTAAAGCAATTGAATCATTTACTCCATCACCAGTCATACCTGTAACTAAACCTAATTCTTTGGATAACATAACTAGTCTTTTTTTATCCTCAGGCAAGGCTCTTGATACTACTTTAAGATTTGGTATTATTTTTTTAAGTTCATTATCTGATAACTTCTCTAAATCACTTGAAGATAATACTATATCATTATTACTAGTTATTATACCAACCTCTTTAGCAATAGAAGTAGCAGTTTCTCTAGAGTCCCCAGTTACCATAACAATATTTATACCAGCACTCTTTATTAAAGATACACCATCCTTAGCCTCAGGTCTTATATCATCCTTTAAAAATATTACACCAAGTAAAATATTTCTTCTAATACTATCAGTAGGATATATACTCTGTGATACCGCTAAAGCAATAGCCCTTAGTCCACTATCAGCCTTACTATTTATATAACTAAGTATTTTATCTTTATCAAGAGTTCTTCTTTTACCATCCTTATCAATATAATAAGTACTATTTTTTATTATTGTATCAGGAGCCCCCTTAATTAATTTAATCTTCTCTCTATTTTTTTCTATAATAGTAACAGCAAACTTATTCTTACTATTAAATAATATTCTGTCTTTTATTACCACACTATTATCTTTTTTTCTTTGAATAAATGATAATAGTGCTTTATCAGTTAGATTACCTCCAACTACTTTACCGGATGACTCCTCAAGCTCACTCTCATTATTATATAATAAACTATCTGATATCAAAGTTTTAAGTTTATCCGGTGTATAATACAAATCTTTATACTCATTAAGATTACCATCTATAATACCAGATACTTCCATCTTGCCCTTAGTAAGAGTACCTGTCTTATCAGTAAATAAAATATTTAAAGAACCAGCAGTCTCTATACCAACCATCTTTCTAACAAGAACATTATCTTTAAGCATTTTTTTAGAGTTAGTAGATAATACCAAAGTAATCATCATCGGTAATCCTTCCGGTACAGACATTACAAGAACAGAAACCGCTAGTGTAAGTGCTTCAAGAATTAAAGAGAAGAATTTATTTAAAGTTATAGTCTCTCTTATAATAGTTAAGTTAAAATTGTTTATAATAAATATCTTAGAAAATAAATATGCTACCGCTATTAAGATAGCCGCTATATAACCTATTCTACTTATTACTTTAGCCAAATTAGTAAGTCTTAATTTTAATGGTGAAGCATCCTCTTCTTCAGTTAATACTTTAGCCATCTTACCATACAAAGTATCCATTCCTATTTTAGTAACAAGTACCAAAGCTTCTCCATCATAAATAGTCGTACCTCTATATACTCTATTTTTTTCAGTGGCTAAGTTTATATTATCTATATACTCTTTATATACTTCCTTTGTTTCGCCATTAAGAGAAGATTCATCTACAGATAATTTTCCTTTTATTAATATACCGTCTGCCGGAACTTTATTACCAGTAGCTAATATAAGTATGTCATTCTTTACTATTTCATCAATAGTTATTTCTTTAGTTTTACCATCTCTTTTTACTAAAACATTTATTCTAGAGGACTCTTCTTGCATTCTTTGGAAAGCTTTGTTAGATCCATACTCACTAATTGCCGATATCAATGAAGCTACTAGTATAGCTAAAACTATTCCAATTGTTTCAAAATAATCAAAATCTTTAAATAGAAATATTGTCTTTATTGCTAGTGCAATAAGAAGTATTTTTATGATAGGATCTCCTAGTGTCTCTATAAATAAATTAAAAAAAGTATTTTTATTCTTTTCATTTATGCTATTACTACCATATCTTTTTCTTGATTCTTTTACTTCATCTTCTTTAAGTCCATTAGTATTATACATAGCTCCTCCTTACTAAATAATACTAATTAGTAATAACCTATAGAAGATGTTTTCATAGACAAAAAAAGACTTTAATTTTTTATATCCTATAATATAAATATTTAGCAAAGAAAAAAGATAACCAATTATTATAAATGTTTATAATAATAGTTATCCATTTTTATTTCTTATCATAGTCTTCAAGAAAACTTCTATATATTCCATCTTTTTTAGTACCAAGTATACAATTTAAATTAACGTTATTCATACTAGTAAATATATTACGATCAATACTAGGATTAATTTTCTTTAAGTCTTTTATTAATTCTTTGATTTCTTTTCTCTTACTCACACTATTACTATTATTAGTTAAAGTAACATTCTCAGTAAATCTACAAGCACAATTTAT
>CAKOLH010000034.1 GCA_934096105.1 uncultured Bacilli bacterium
CTGTAGTCTCTCACTATCATTAAAGCCTAAGGTCTTTAATGAAAAATATGAAGCCTATAAAATAGTCTTCATATTTAGGTAATATTTTTAAAAAGAAAATAAATATATGATATAATATATAAAAGGAGGATAATTAATGCAATTAGCAAATGATAAAATAATAATAAACTATAATGAAGAGGATAAAGAATATGTTACCACAATTTTTGATAAAATAAATACAATGCTTCCTAAATATTTAAATTTTTTTGATACAGAAAAATTAAACTATCTTATAATAATTAATCTTTATAATGATATTAATCAATTTCAAAATACCATCAAAAACAGAAACGGAGGTAAATCACCTAAAAGTTATATTGCAGCTATAACTCATAAAAATATTATAGATAGTTTATCATTAAATGAAAGAAGAAAAATATCAGAACATAAAAACACCACTGAAGAAGAATATATTATGGTTTTTCTTCACGAATTATTTCATATTTGTCATATCAATTATATGGGTGATAACAGTAAATGTACTTGGTTAGCAGAAGGTCTAGCTTGTTACTTTGGAAATTCGGTATATCAAGAAAGTACCATTGATTGTTCAGTAGAAGATTTATTAAACTTACAAGCACACTATAAATATTATTATACATTAACAAAATATATAATAGAAAATTATGATCATAGCTATGTATTAAAGTTAGCAAAAGATCCAAAATTATTATTCTCACAAACAGAAGAAATAGTAAGAGAAACAAATAAATATCTAAATAAAAAACATAAAAAATAATTGAAGTTTTAAATAATCTTCAATTATTTTTTATCTATATTTTAATATTTTTAATGTTTATTAGTCCATTATCATTATCAAATTCTAATTTAAATGTTTCCAAATAATTTGGTATACCATTAAAAAATACATTGTTATTATAACTATAGTCTTCGTTCAAAACAATATTGCATCTCAGTTTTTTTAATAAAAATATAATTGAAGTAGCGTGACTTATTATAACAACCTTCTTATTCTTATTTCTATCTATTATATCAACAAGTGCATTATACATTCTATTACCAACTTCTTTTTGACTTTCCCCGTTTGGTAATTTATAATTTTCATCTTCTAACTGGTTTTTTTCAAAATTATCAGGTACTTCATCATAAGAATTAATAACTCCGTGTATTCTCTCGCCAAGTCTATTATCTATATTAACTTTTAAGTTATGATTATACCCGAAGTATTTAGCAGTTCCTAAACATCTACTATAACCTGATGACCATACTTCATTAATATTGTCAAATTCGTTATTGATAGAAAACCAATTTGCCATTTTCTCACCATCTACACTTAGAGGTCTTATCATATTTTCAATTAAAACATTACTGTCACTCTTCACAATACCTAAATGTTCTTTAAAAGGCTTACTATGTCTAACTAGATATACTATAGTACTCATTATTCTCTAATCACTTTCCCATCTAAATTACAAATATATGCATTCGGTAATTTACTTTTAATATAGTCTAATTTATAATTATCTTTTTCATATATTCTACCTACTAAGACGCCTTCAATAAATACTGGAGAAATACCAAATACAATAGCACTTTCTCTATTAGTAAAAAAGTCATCTCTAATATCATTAATAAAATGATTATATATTTTATCAACTACAAAAGATTTTAGTATTTCTTTATCAAAGTCTAATCTAAAAATATCTCCTTCAAGTAGACTTTTAGCCTCTTTACTTTCCATATTAAGAATAAAACCAATTTGAACATAATCTTTTTGAAGATTAGGAAGAAATCTTGCCTCTTTAGTTTGCTCGACGAACCATTTACTATAATCGTTATTTTTAATTTCATTTTCTATATCAGAAATAGCTATAAGTTTAGTTCTTTTAACTTCTTCTCCTGCTTCTGTTCTGTAACCATCACCAACAAACTCAATAGTGCAGCCACTATAAAGATTAATATAATCAGATAGCATCATATCTTTTTGAATATTCCAGAATCCTACACAATAAGGATATTTTTGCCTAAATTCATTACTTCTAAAAGTACCCGCAGTAAATCCATCTTGTGCAATAATATCTAGTCCATCCATATTTTTATAGGTACCGTGCATAAAAGTACCTTTCTTTAAATAAACATTATCACCCAATTTATAACTATGTTTATCTAACTCAAAATTATCTTTATATTCATAAAACTTATTTATTTGATTAATTAATAACTCTTTAGTTTTACCTACGAAGTTATCATTAACATATTTTATATATTCTTCCTTATTCATAAAAATCACCTAAATTGTTAATTTGAAATATTAAATTCTTCTTTCATCATTTCGTATAACTTTAATCTTTCCTCTTTAGTAAAAATATCTTTCTGTCTTTTAAATTTACTATTCGACCATTTCCAAAAATTGTAACCAAAGTGTTTATCAATATATACTTTGTTAAACAAATTTAATTTCTTTTTATATCTAGGAACAAACCAAAAATGGACATGAGGAGTTTCATTGTCTCTGTATGCATTGTTCATTAAGCAAGCTAAATTATACATTGTAGGATTAAATAATTTATTACATACTCTTTCCAACTCTTTTTCTAATACTCCAAGTTCTATCCATTCTTCACTAGTCATATCACTAATTTTTTCTTTATGACCAGAAATAATACAAGCACCTGGAAACTCTTGACACCAATCTTGAAATACTACTTCAAAATATTTACCACTATATAATTCCATTAAAATTTATCAATCCCTTCTAAAGGATACTATATACCAATTCTATGATAACATAAAAACATAAAAAAATTACACAAATTATTTAATGTTTACAAAATTTTACAGATTTAATAAATTAAAGAAAGTATTCTTTAAAAACTAAAAAATACCTTCTGCTTCTCTATATTTAGTAAGGCTTAATATAATCCTTACTATTACCATTTTAATAATTAGTTCATTAGTAATCAATCTTTTTGTTACATCTTTTATCTAATATTAGTTTATTACTTTATATTAAATAATTTAATATCATTTTTTGCAAGTTCAGGTAACTTTAAAGATTCTTTTTTCATATTCCAATTAATTTCATAATCAGGAAGAACCTTAGTTTTAATAGGCATCATTCTAGGAACCAAAATAACCTCATTAAAGAAATCTATAGTTTTTAGTTCTTCAATTGAAATAAGAGGTCCTTTATTAGTATTACCACATAACTTACTTACTTCTTCTAGAGTATATAAATCATTTGCTAATAAATAAATAATATTATCAAAGCACATTCTAATTAATTCAATATTTTTACTACCATAAACATTATTTAAGTTAGTAAAGTTTTTAACAAAAGCAGTAATTTTAATATTAATTCCTCTAGCATAATTAAACTTACTATAAAAATCTACTATAGGTAATAAACTATCAAATTCATCAATAACTAAGTTAAATCTTTCATTTTTATTTCCATATAATTGAACACTACAAAAGATTTGATCCAAGAATATAGTAATTAAATTATTAACATAACTTGAAATACCACTTATCACTACAATTGCAGTTTTTTTATTACCAATATTAGTTATGTCAAAGTCTGTTTTAGACATTGCATTAGATAGTCTTTCTTTAGTAACAAATTTTTTAATTCTTTGATTAAATGTTACTAAAATACCAGCTTTTGTTTCAGGAGCAGTACCAAGCGTATTAAACAAATATTGATATGTACTAGAGATTCTATCTATTGTATCAATAATATTTTCTTTGCTATTATTTATTTGCTCAGATAAAGAAACTACACTATTTAAATTAATTTCTTCTTCTTTAGCATTATCAAATAAAAACAGAACAAGACCAACAAAATATTCTATCGCGGTATTTTCCCAGAATATATCAGAGTTATCATTACTATCATGTAATAAATAATATCCAATATTTTCTAACATTTCAATAGCTTTATCCTTATTATTATTTTTATATAATTCATAAGGAAAAGTAAGTACATTATAATAGTTTCCTTTTTCTAGGTTAGCATAGTCTAATACTATAATATTATAATTATTATTTTTTAGTTCACCACCTATCTCATCTAAAATTTCTCCCTTTACATCATTAATAAATAATGATTCTCCAGCCTTAATAGCAAGTTTAATTTGTGGTAACATAACACCCTGTGTTTTACCACTGCCAGGAGCACCAATAACAATAGTATGAGAATTATCATCTTTTATATATAATTTATCTTTATCAAATCCCATTGGTATTCCTGACTTTTTGATATCTGAATTAATATCTACTTTTTTAAGAAATTTTAACATTTCCTCTTTAGTAGCCCATCTTGCATAATTCATTATATCATCTCCTTTCAAAAACATTATATTACCAAAAATATATAAAAAGTTAAACAAAAATGGCTTTTTATGATAAAATATATCTAGGAAGTGATTTTTATTTATTCTAACGAACTAGTATGTAATATTTTAAAATATATTAATATCAATATAAATACGGAAATTACTATAATAAATTTAAGTAATATTTTTAGTTATGATAAAACATATATTATGAAAAAGTTTAAAAGAGAATTAGGATTAACTATCGTAGAGTATATAAATAATAAGAGAATACTAAATAGCCTAAGTAGTTATAGATTAAATACTACTATATTAAGAATAGCCTTATTAAATGGTTATAATAGTATAGAGTATTATTCCGAAATCTTTAGAAATTTAGTAGGAGTCTCGCCAAGAGTATATAAAAAATTTACAACTCCATTAAATAATTTAAACGAAGAAGAAACCAATACAATAAGAAATTCAATATCTAATTTAATTAATATTGAAAATAAGATACAGAAATATTTAAGTAATCAAAAACCAAAAGAATTACCAGTCAGAAAATTATCGATATTTTAGTAAAAAAACAAAAAATGCACATTTTTATTAAAAATTTGTGCATTTTTATATATTTTTAGTACCATTTTGCACAATGATTGTGCATTTTTCAAGATTATTATGCTTCTAAACTTATTATAATACCAACTATTGAGTTAATAAATGAAGCCATCAAAAATGTTATTGATAGTATTAATCCAGCAATTGCTTTACCTTTTCTATTAATAGATTTTAATCCTTTTGCACTAAATATAATACCACATATAGTTACTGGATAACCAAATAAAGGAATAATCCAAGCAGCAATAGAAACAAGTCCTAATATAAAACCTGCTAAAGAACTTTTATCAGATTTGTCAGCATTATTATTAACATTATTATTAATTTTATTTGTATTATTAACTAATACTCCACATTCTAAACAAATTGCTTGTTCCTCATTAAGTTTAGCCCCACAATTACTACAAAACTTAGCCATATACTATACCTCCTCATCTGAGTAAATTATAACATACATAATACATATAAACAATACATAAATTTAAAGACTATAAGGCTTTAAATTTTCAAATAAAGACATTAGGCTTTATTTGATAGTGAGAGACCTTAGACTCGAACTAAAAATAAAAGAAACATATAATTTAATATATGCTTCTAACTAATTAAAATAAACTAAGCTGACTAGTCTCAGGCATACCACTAAATATACCCATACTTCTCATCTTTTCAATTAAAGTTTGCGATACCTTACATCTAGTTTGAAAGTCCTCAATACTAATAAATGGTGCTCTTTCTGCTTCTTTTTCAATATTCTTAGCAACAACATCACCTAGACCATCAATAGCTCTAAATGGAGGAATAATAGTCTTATCATCACCTACAGTAAATATCATACCCTTACTCTTATATAAATCATAAGGAGCAACCTTAATACCTCTCGCAGCCATTTCTAATGCTACTTTCAAACATTCAGATACACCATTCTCCTTATTCGTAGCATCATATCCTTTACCTTCAATCTCCGTAAGAACTCTCTTAATATCATCATAACCCTTAATCATAGCCTCTATATCAAAATCAGTAGCCTTAGTACTATACCAACTAGCATAGAAGTACGCAGGCATATGTACCTTATACCAGGCAATTCTAAATGCACTAATAACATAAGCAGCAGCATGTGCTTTCGGGAACATATACTTAATCTTAAAACAGCTATCAATAAACCAAGACTCAATACCAGCCTTTTCCATAGTTTCCTTATGCTTAGCCCAAGTTTCAGGATCCTTACTAGCCTTACCCTTACGAACAAACTCCATAATCTTAAATGCCTTAATAGGTTCTACACCATGATACATAAGATAAACCATTATATCATCACGACATCCAATAACCTCTTTAAATGGAACAATATTATTCTTAATAAGTTCTTGAGCATTACCAAGCCATACATCAGTACCATGTGATAATCCAGATATCTTAATTAATTCAGCAAAAGTAGTAGGTTTAGTTTCATATACCAAACTAATAGTAAATGGAGTTCCAAACTCAGGAATACCAAGTGTACCAGTATCACACATAATCTGTTCATTAGTAACACCTAAAGCTTTAGTGGAAGTAAATATACTCATTGTATCCTTATCATCGAGTGGTACCTTAAGAATATCTGTACCAGATAATTCCTGAATAAGTCTAAGCTGAGTCGGATCAGAATGCCCTAGTATATCAAGTTTAAGCAAATCCTGATCAATAGCATGGTAATCAAAGTGTGTTGTTCTCCATGCACTCGTCGGATCTTCCGCTGGAAATTGGAAAGGAGTAAAGTCAGATACATCCATATAATCAGGTACAACAACAATACCACCAGGATGCTGACCAGTCGTTCTCTTAACACCAGTACATCCCATAGCAAGTCTCTCTATCTCACAAGACCTCTTATTAGTAATACCCTTATCTTCAAAATAACCCTTAACAAAACCAAAAGCAGTTTTCTCAGCAACAGTACCAATAGTACCTGCTCTATAAACATTATCAACACCAAATAATACCTTTGTATATTCATGTGCAGATGCTTGATTCAAATCCGAAAAGTTAAGGTCAATATCAGGAACCTTATCAGCGTTAAATCCAAGGAATGTAGCAAATGGCATATCCTGACCATCTTTATATAATCTCTCCCCACATACAGGACACATCTTATCAGGTAAATCAAAACCACTAGAATAAGTAGCACCTAAGTCCTTACCATCATCATCCTTAAATATACTATGCTTACACTTTAAACATCTATAATGAGCAGGAAGCGGATTAACCTCAGTAATACCCATCATCGTAGCTACAAAAGATGAACCAACACTACCTCTAGAACCAACCAAGAATCCCTCATCATTAGAGTGTTTAACAAGTCTTTGGGCAATTAGATATATCGGATCAAATCCACCTCCAATAACACCACCAAATAACTTCTTAACTTTCTTTTCTATGGCCTTATCAGTAAGTTCTCCGTCTTCTTCGGCCCAGTGCTCTCTAGCATAATTAATAACTAGTTCCTTAACAGTATCATATCCGCTAATCAAAGTATTATGTAAATTCTCAAATAACTTACTTTCAAACTCTTCATTACTAATATCTGGGTATTCACTTTTTAACTTTTCTTCCCAGCATTTATATACAATATTACCATATAACTCCGTAGATATTCTCTCTTCAATATTATGA
>CAKOLH010000035.1 GCA_934096105.1 uncultured Bacilli bacterium
TAATAATATTATAAAATTGATCTGAATTAACGTCTAAATTATATAACTTTGAAATCATATCTATTATACTTTTAAAAGGTTCTACATAATTATCACTTAATATAAGTTCTTCTTCTTTTATCTTAGCATACTTGTTTAAAATAGATGGATCTCCACAATAATAAGCATCATCAATTAAAAATCTATATTCATATATATTTAAACTATTCCATAAATGTTCTGCTACATTCTTATTAAGTAAATCAGATGATAAATAGAAAGTCGCTACATCACCACTAAAATATGAAGCTTCATTTCTCCTAGCCATATCTTTAAATGCTAACTCTTTTCCAGCAGCAACTACTCTTCTAATTGATATATTATGTGATAATAAATCTATATTATATTTTTCAAGTATTTTTTTTCCAATCAATTCTGGATTTCTTTTAAACATTTCATATATTAAATCATTAGGATAATCAAATCTATCAATAAACTTTAATTGATAATCTTTACTAAAATAACTAATTAATTTACTTATATAGTCAACATCTTTATTAAGTTCAAAACATCTATTTATAATTAAATCACATACTCTATTATCTAAAATAGAAAGTGTTGCATAATAACTAGAAATATCTGTACTTAAAAATAAATCTAGAAAACTTCTATTATAAAATAATTCATTAGCATATTTAGACCAACTTAAAATATAAGTAATTCTTCCTTCAATATCACTATATTGTTTTAAATAGTTAACCCCTTCATCATCAAATATATTAAGTAATTGCCCGCTAATGTCATTACTAAGAAAATCTACAAAATCGCCCTTACTTAAATTAACAATTTCTCTTTTTTTATTACTATCCATAGTCTATCACTCTCTTAATTAAATATACTATATATAAATATAACTAGCTTCTTGCAAGACCATCTACTGATAAAATAACACCACTTATATAACTAGCCATATCACTAGCCAAGAAAAGAAAAGCATTAGCAATATCCTCAGGTTCACCAATTCGCCCGAGAGGAATTGTTTTAATTAGTGGTTCAATTAATTCTTTTGGTAAACTTTTAACCATATCAGTATTCGTTATACCAGGTGCTACTGCATTTACTCTAATACCATATGGTGCTAATTCTCTAGCTAAAGACCTTGTTATACCATTAACAGCATATTTACTTGCTGGATACATAACACCACTTGGTTGCCCATATATACTTACCATAGAACTAGTATTCAATATTACACCATGGCTTTCTTTTAAATAAGGAATACTTACCTTAGAACAAGTATAAACAGACTTAATATTTAAATTAGATATTTTATCAAATTCTTCTTCTGTATAATCATCAATCTTAGTTTTTGAAGAAATACCCGCATTATTTATTAGTATATCAATATGACCATATTTACCATTTATTTTACCAAATATTTCCTTCAATTCACTTTCTTTTATTAAATTAGGATAATAACCAAATACTTCATAAGAAGAATTTAATTCTTTTAGACTTGTAATAGCCTTATCAACACTTTCCTTTCTTGATCCAAATATAATTACTTTAGCATTATTTTCTAAAAACTTTTTAGCAATAGCATAACCAATTCCCCTAGTACCCCCTGTTATAATTGCAACTTTATCGTTTAACATAAAATTACTCCTCTCTAAATTAACTAAACATATTTAGTATATCTACATTGTATCAGTAAAGTATAACTCCCTGTCAAGTATTTTCTTCTTATTTATATAAATTTTAACAAATAATATAACTAATATTTTACATTATTTAGTATAAAAATATTGCATAATTTAATTTTATCAATTATACTTATAACAGATTAACATTAATAGGAGGCAAATACATGAACGTTAAAGTAGAAACAGATACATTAAAAAATGGTTCTAAAAAAATTGAAAGTTCTTTTACAGAACACGATGAATTATTTAATAAAATAAATAGTCTTCCAACTGAATATTGTACTTCATTAGCTAATTTTAAATCTGCTCTTGTAAATAAATTCAATGAATATAATAAACATCAAACAATAATAAGCAATAAATTAGTTGAATGCGCTGAAAATTTAGTTAGCATTGATAATCTTATTGCAAGTAATGTTAATACACTATTACCAGATGCAAATAATTTTGAATTTGCAAGCTATGATAATTTAGTTGAACTTTATGAAGCAAATAACAATATAACTAAAAACGCAAATACTCTTCTTAATATGGAGCCAGGAGTTCAAATACTAGAATACACTCTTAGTAGTGGTAAAACAATGAAATATGCAGTTCGTATTCCAGAAAATGCTACTGAAAATATGCCAGTAATATTTTGGGTACATGGTCAAGGGCAGGAAAATAGAACTCAAAATATGGGTCCTATTAAGGCAGCTGAAGAGCTAAATGAAAATAGATTTATAATCATTCAACCAGTAATTACAAGCTATCTAATGGCCAACCAGTATAATGATGAACTACCTAAATTAGATTCATTCATAGATGAGGTACAATCAGTATACAAATTTGATACTGACAGAATAATATTATCCGGATTTAGTATGGGTGGTGCCGGCACTTGGTATTTAGGAAATGAAAACCCTGATAAATATGCAGGTATTTCCCCAGCCTCATATAATCCATACTGTCGAGATGGTAGTGTAGATATAGAAAACCTTAAAAATAGTAATTTACCAATATACGCTATGGCCGGTGGTGGCGAAAATTTTAAAGACTCCAACAAAAATATTATTGCGGAATTTAAAGAAATAAATCCAAATAGAGAATTAGAGAACATACCAATTGGTAATTTAGGACACCACAATTTCTTTTCAGATGGATATACTCAGGACTTCTTTGACTGGTGCATTAAACAAAATAGGATCAATAATAACTAAATAAAACTAGAGATATAAAAACATAAAAATTATGTTAATATCTCTAGTTTTTTTAAATATTAAGACCAACTCTCTCTTTAACAACCTACATCTTTTTAGAAGCATATCCTCTAGCTTTACTAGCACCACTAGTTAACACTTCTTTTAAATATTTCTCATCGCTTCTATATCTATAAAACTTAATATATACTATTTTTAAAATAAATTCATCATATGTTTTTTTGTTTTATTACTCTCCTTATCTTTGATTTACACATAAAAATAGAGCATATCTGCATGATACACTCTATTCACTCTTTACTTTATCATCAATTTTATTACTTATTGCTTTTAAAGTTTCTAAATACTCTCTTTCCACCGGACTTATTGTTTTTACTTGGTATTTCTTATATTCATCTTTGGCTTTTTCGATTGCTTTATTATGACTAATTTCACCTGCACCAATAAGTAGCTTTTCTCCAGTACTAGAAAGGATTGTATCCAGTTGCTTAATATAATCATCCATATGCATTGGATTATGTCTAATTGCTTGTATTTCAGCAAAATCAAAATATCCAGATACTAAATTATTTAAAATTTTTAATTCTTCTTCTGTTAAATAATTTTTAGCAATTATAACATCACTCATTACTGGCAAATCACCTTTAAAAGTAGTTAATCCCATAAAAGGTTTATCAGAATCTGCCCTTTCATATATTACTTCAGGTGCTGTATGTCCGTGGGCAGCAAAGTGAAGTTTATTTTGAACAATTTTAAAAAATTCAATTGATTTTTCATCATTTGGGTCATAATCTACAGCTGTCGCATACAAATCAAGAACTTGTCTATATAATACCTTTTCGGATGATCTTATGTCTTTAATTCTAGCAAGCAATTCTTTCCAATAATTACCGCCACCATTACCTTTAAGTCTTTCGTCATCCATAGTGAAGCCTTTAATCATATATTCTTTAATTATCTTGTTTGCCCAAGTCCTAAATTTAATTGCTTTCTTAGAGTTAACCCTAAAACCAATAGAAATAATCATATCCAAATTATAATATTTTGTATTGTAAACTTGTTTCCCATCATTACCCATATGTTCCATTTTGGAACATGTGCTATTTTCTTCAAGTTCTTGATCATTATATATATTATTAATATGCTTTGTTATTGCAGGCCTTTTAACATCAAATAGTATTGCTAGTGCTTCAGTATTTAGCCATACGTCTTCATTTTTTAATATTACTTCTACTTTTATGTTTCCATCTTCATCATTATAAAATAAAATATTATTTTCATCCCCAATTAATTTATTTTTCAAATTAAAACCTCCTTTAAGACAATTACGACTATCTATAAACATTATACTATCTTTTACATCAATAAACAATTTAATTAACCATCTATTAACAATTAAATATAACAATGTAAAAACCCCATTCTTATTTATAAGAAGCAGGGTTTTATATCATAAATCATTTAATTTTTTTCTCAAGTTTTTGATAACTTAATTGATAATTTATTAATGATTGCATTGCACTCATAACTGCCGTAAATTCAAACATATCTCTTCTATAATAGCCATTAGTTAAGTATCCTGTTATACCATTATCTTTTTTATTACTACTATTACCAAGAATACTTTCAATAACTTTATTTAAAGAATTTCCATTTTTAACATAATTAAACATCTTTTCCGTTATTTGAAGGCCATTTGATTTTCCTATAAACTCATTAGCATTAGAATCAAGTATTGCAGCATAAGAAACAATAAAAAATGTATCTGCTACCTGTTCATATCCCCCTTCAATACTAATTAATAAATCAAATGAAATATTATTTTCTAAACAATAACGATATAAATTATAATTTCTATTCTTAGCTCCAATCAAAGCATCTTCATTAATAGGTTTAGAACTAACTAAAGAGTCAACACTAACAGGTATAATAGAAACATCACCAAACCCTAATTCATTCATCGCAATTGAAATTGATCTTTGCTTAGAAGCATTTTCCGAACCCAATACTATTTTCATATTTAATCATCATCTCCTTATAGAATAAATCACATACCAAAGTATTATTTATTTTCAAAATATTTTTCATATTCATTACTATTTTTACAACAACTTTCTATATTATTAACACTAGTTCTAATATAAGTTAGCAAACTTTTATCATATACATTTATTTCAACAAATATGTTATCTACTACTTTCATTTCCAACAATAATTTATTATCATCAAATAATTGTAATTGAAGTTGAACAATATAATAATCCTCATGTTCTATAATTTCGTGAAATTCTATATCATTATATTCAGATTTATTAAATAGAAAACTACAGTCTCTTCTAAATACTTCATCATAATCAACTATCCATATATATAAATTATTAGTTATTTTTTTGAACAATTTATCTAAATATTTATCATACTGATTTTTAATTTGGAATTTTACCTTCATATAACCTCCTAAAAAAATAGCATATATTGTTTTATATTGATATATTAAATAATTCTGCCATCAAATATTGAGATAATCATACTACTTCGTTTTCTAATTTAACATCTATTTTTATTTTGCCATATTCTAATTGACAAATTACAACATTATTTTTCTTTAAAACATTTTTATTTTTAAATTAAAAGGTGTAGCATAACTAGTTTGTATACACCTTTCTCCTATTTAAATTTATTACTTTCAACAACAATTCTTATATTTTTTTTTCGAACCACATGGGCATTTGTATTGGAGATTTTGGCAGTTTTTGGGAGCACTTGGCTCGTTAATTCGGCACTTGGTTGCACTTGGGAGCACTCCGTAGCACTCGGCAAACCTAGCAGAACGTATCTAAAAAATAACGAATTTTAATAAATTACAATTATCTAATAATGCTTTGTAAGTGTCCTGTGATATGGTTTTGTCATTTTTGATTTATCTTGACCTAACAACCAAATAAAATCATTTATATCCATGCGAGAATAATTTTTATCTAATTTTTTATAAATGTAATCAATTACTTTCAATGTATTTGCTCTAATTTCTACTTCTTCTTTAGACCCTTCTTCAATCTCAACTTTACTATCTACTCTATCAGCAAGACTATCACTAAATCCTAGCATTCCATAACATCTCATTACTTGAGGTATTTTATAATCTGCACATCCAATTAGATGAGAATAGTCAACATCAATTTGTTCTTTCTTTTCTCTTACATGAAGTATATCAGAAGTTAATAACTGTGCTCTTTTATAAAATAATACTTCTTTTCCATCATACATAGATACATCTTTAAAATAATTCAAATTACTAACTATAAATTCAAAAAGTTGACTATCGACATTTAAATCTTTAATAAGTTCATAAAATGATTTTCCACTTCTTTTAAGTAAATTATTCATTTCATCTAAATTACTATATCTATCTTCAAGTAGTGGAATTTCTACATTACCTTTTAATAATTCTTTAAATTCATCAGGACTCATTTCAAAATCAGTATTTTCTTTAAATCTATTTAGTATTAAATACATTATTGCATAAGATCCATCCATTGTTCCTAAATCCGTTTGGATTTCCCATTTAGGATCTCCCCAAAAACAATAATCTCCTATTGCATGATATATAAATAAGAAATTAACTATACTTTCTACATCCATATCAATTAAACCATATGGATTTGAATCTAGCCAATAAGCAACCGATGAATTTCTAATTTGATCTATCATTTCATCAATCTTGCTATAATTAATTTTCACATTCTTAGAATTATCACAAACA
>CAKOLH010000036.1 GCA_934096105.1 uncultured Bacilli bacterium
TAAAGAAAAGTAATTCCTACTTTTCTTTTATTTTAATATACTTATATCCATTATTAGTAATCATACTCCTACTAAAAGAAATCTTATTCTGTATAGTTTTATTAATATTGTTGACATAATCAACATCACCAATACCAATATACTCATTAGTAATACTATTATATTTTCCTTTATCAGTTATCCAAGACCTATTACTAAGAATTACTAAACCGCTACTATTAGATAACAAATCAGTACCAGTAAAAAGACGCGAATCATATTCAATTCCAAACAAATTATATACTGTTGGAAGAACATCTATTGACATACCAACTTTGTCTATCTCTACTCTATTTAACTTGTTATTCCAAATAATTAAAGAGTTATGATTTATTTCAAATAGATTATCTCTTTTAAAAGTAGATAACTCATTCATTTCCTCTAGAGATAAAGCATAAGGATAATGATCTGCGGTTAAAATAATTACTGTATCATCTAGTTTGTTAGCCTCCTCTAACTTGTTAATTAAAAGTTCTAAAGCTCTATCTAGTTCTATTTGGGTAGCAAGATATGCTGATGCTGAAGTACTAAGATTAAGATTATCTACTAGTGACTTATTTTTACTAGCAATATTATTACCAAAGAAATTATATTCCATATGACCTGATACTGTCATATAATAAGCCATAAATGGTTTATCACTATCAATATAGTCAGTATAAGTCTTTTCTATCATTTCAATATCACTCTCTGGCCATACATCGCAGTTAATATCAAGTCCCATATCACAGGCCTTAAAGTTATTAAAACCTATTGCCTTTAAGTATTTATATCTATCTTGAAAATAACCGCTATGATTGTGATAAGCATAAGTATTATAATTAATATTATTAAAACTATTACCTAGTCCATATGGAAAACTATTATTACCACTTCTCCATATACTAAGTGAATTAATACTAGGATATAAAGCAGTATCTGCTTGAAATTCTCCTCCTATTGTACTTAAAAAATAAGGTACATAATAATTATTAAATACAAAACCATTATTAGTAAGTTTATATAATGTTGGAGTTAAATCTTCTCTTACACCAATAGTACTAAAAGATTCAGCTACTACAAAGACAAGATTTTTATCTTTAAATATACCAGTATATTTATTTTTACTAGTACCAGGATTATTCTCGATATATAATTTTATATTACTATCTATGTTATTATCAATATCTAAGTCAAGTATATTCTTATCATATAAAAATATTTCATCTTCTTTATTAGAATTATATTCAAAATTAACATTAATTACTTTATCTTCAAAACCAAATATTGTTCTATATAAATCAAGTTCAAATGAAGAAATAACTCCAAGTTTTTGAATATTTAAATCATTATTATTAATATTATAATATAAATCATATATAGATAAAGTAGTATCCTTCTTAGTATTTATATATAATCTATAACCTAGTATTCCAAGAGGAATAAGTACTATATAACAAAGTAAGTATAACTTATCTTTTCTTTCTATATCAAAGTCTATTCTCTTTCTAAATACTATAAGAAATATAAGTGGTAAAAAACATATTATAATTCCATATAAGTTACTGAATATTATTTTAAAAGCTGCTCCTAGAAAATCAACTGCTTGATCAGTAAATGAAAACATAGATAAAGACATAAAAGAATCCATAGAGTTCTTCATAACAAATTGAAATGCAAATATAATACATATAAAAGCATATATTATATAATTTATTATTTTATTTATTTTCCTATTAAATAAAGTAGTAAGAAGTGTTATTATAAATGAAGAGAAAAGTATATGTATAAATACACTAATTATTGTATCTCTTATAAAAGTATCAAACATTAATATACCAAATATTAATTCTAAAAAAGATAATAAACATATATTAATTAAATTAATTTTAATAATTTTCTTCACTCTATCACCATATTTCTAAAATAAGTATATCATAGTAGAGGTAGTATTGTAAAGCATCCATTTACCACTAATATCTCAATATATATTTATGACTTATATATAATAGATATGTAGATATATTCTTTTTAGACCCTAGGCTAAAAAGAACACTGTAAGACCATAGACTTACAGTGAATATAATAAAATAAATATTATTTTTTATAATTTTTATAAAAATCTTTTTTAAAATCTAAGAATCTATCTTCTTTAATAGAAACTCTAATATCTTCCATTATCTTAATCAAAAATCTAAGATTATGAATAGATAAAAGTCTTTGACCTAAAGTTTCATTAGCCACTAGTAGATGTCTTATGTATGCTTTAGTATAGTTCTTGCAACATTTACAATCACAAGTTTCATCTACTGGAGTAAAATCTTCTTTATATTTAGCATTTCTTAGATTAATTTTACCATTTCTAGTAAATGCATGACCATGTCTTGCTAGTCTTGTCGGAAGAACACAGTCAAACATATCTATTCCTCTTTCTACTCCCTCAAATAAATCAGTAGGTTCTCCTACTCCCATTAGATATCTAGGTTTATCTTTAGGTAAATACTTAATACCATATTCTATCATTTTATACATAGTTGGTTTATCTTCTCCTACTGAAGTTCCTCCTATTGAATAGCCATCAAAATCTAATTTTACTGTTTCCTTGCAGGACCATTCTCTAAGGTCTTCAAACTCTCCGCCCTGAACTATGCCAAATAAACTTTGGTTAGGATTATTAAAGACAGCCTTTCCTCTCTTAGCCCATCTAAGAGTTCTCTCTACAGATTTCTTCATATAATCGTGAGTAACTGGATATGGTGGACATTCATCAAAACTCATAGCAATATCGCTATCTAGTTTATTTTGAACTTCAATACTTATCTCTGGCGTTAGAAATAACTTTTCGCCATTAATATGACTCTTAAAGGTTACCCCTTCTTCACTTATATCCTTTGGTTTAGCTAGACTAAATACCTGAAAGCCACCACAGTCAGTAAGAATTGGACCATTGTAGTTCATAAACTTATGAAGTCCACCTGCTTTAGCTACAATATCTGCTCCTGGTCTAAGCCATAAATGATAAGTGTTAGAAAGTATTACTGCGGAACCTATTTCTTTTAGTTCATCAGGGTCTAGTGTTTTAACTGTAGCCTGTGTACCAACAGGCATAAAGATTGGTGTTTCAAATGTTCCATAGTTTGTTTCTAATGTACCATATCTAGCTTCTGTGTTTTTATCTTTATGTAATAATGTATATTTAATTTTCATATTTACTACCTAAATAAGGAAGATTAATTATCTTCCTTTACCTTTCTTTTCATGTTCTTCTTCCATATTCATTCCAAACATTCGCATAAACATTTCTCTTTGTTTACGTTCATTTATTATATATAACTTTTCTTTGTATTCATTAATAATTAGTTCTAGTTTTTTTAGTGTTAAGTTGGCATAGGTTTTGCCTAAATACTTTGCATAAGTGTTCATTAAATAAGTGCGTAATTTTTCGGCTTCCTTATACATATTTCTAAATCTAGCCTCACCACCATCAGACTCGTCATCATAAGTGGTATTAAGTTCTAATAGCAATCTAGAAATCTTATTATTTATTTTTTTCTTTATTAGTTTTTCGGTAAGTGTTGGTGAAACGAAGACTATTTTACTAACTTCAATTGCATCTTCTTTTTTTACTTTTGGTTTAACATTGTAACCATTTTTATTGTATTCTAAGTATACTACTTCACCATTTTTGTTATCTTTACTTATAAAATAATTCTTATTCATTATTTCCCCCTAATAAATCTGGTCTATTTTCTTTAGTTAACCTTAATCTTTCGCTATATCTAAAATCTTCAATGTTTTTGTGGTGACCACTTAAAAGTACTTCTGGTACTTTCATACCACGGTATTCTAGCGGTTTAGTATAGTTTGGATAGTCTAGTAAATTATCATCAAAACTTTCACTGACGAGTGATTCTTTACTGATTACTCCCTCTACTAATCTTATAACAGAATCCATAACTACCATTGAAGGCAGTTCTCCACCTGTTAGAACATAATCTCCTATTGAAAGTTCTAAATCCACAACTGCTTTGATTCGCTCATCAAAGCCCTCGTAATGACCACATAAGATTATTATATGGTGATGTTTAGATAAATCATAAGCAATTTTTTCTTTAAATATTTTACCTGATGGTGTCATCATAATTACTAGAGTGTCTTCTTTTTTTAGAGCGTCAATAGCTCTGAAGATAGGGTCGCACATAAGGACCATACCACCACCACCGCCATATGGATAATCGTCTACTTGATTATTACTATAGACAGTGTAATCTCTAATATTATGAATATTAATCCATACTTTACCGCTATCAAGAGCTCTTTTGATAATTGATTCAGTTAAGAAATTATCATACATATTTGGAAATAAAGTTAGTACATCTATTAACACTATAAACCACCACCAATAAACTAATTGTTATTATACTAAAAGTTACTTAATTAGTCAAATAATCCACTTATATTTTTTATATATATTTTTTTGTTAGTAATATCTATTTTATCAATTAAATTGTAATTGTAAGGAATTAAATAGTATTTATTCTTGTCATCTATTTTAAGTAATGTGTTTTTGTCATATCTTTCAATATCGCTTACCATCCCTTTTTCTATGTTGTTGTAGATTACTGTCATACCTATGATATCTTCATCTAAGTATTCTTCTTTACTTAGAGTAATATCTTCTTTGTTAACATAAACATTTTTGCCTTTGTATTTTAATACTTCATTTATGTTTGTATATCCTGTAAATGTTACCATATCAAAGTTTTTATGTTTACGATAGGTATTTATTGTTTCTATATCTTTTTTATCGATATATAGTTTCATATTTTTTATGAATATTTTTTCTTTATATGGGAACTTTGATAAAATTCTTAGTTCGCCTTTAATACCGTGGGTATTAACGATTTTACCTATTTTAATTAATTCCATTGTTTATCTCATATAGAATAATTGAAGTCGCCACAGCAGCATTCAAACTTTCTACTCTTTCATTCATTTTTATATATACATTTTTATCACAAAGATTACTCAAAGTATCGCTCATTCCTCTACCTTCATTGCCGATAATTAGGGCGAAGTTACCACTAATATTGATATCTTTTATATTGGTACCATTTCTAACATTGGTACCTAGTATTAGGTAGTTGTTAGTTTTTAATTCTTTAATCGTTGGTTCTAATTCTCTTGTAACTATGTTTAGGTGGAAAATCATTCCCTGGGTAGCCCTAATTACTTTTAGATTATATAAATCTACTGTTCTTGGGCTTAATATTATAGTATCAATATTGAATGCTGCTGCTGACCTAACTATAGTACCAAGATTACCTGGATCCTGAATATCTTCAAGTACAAGTACTCTACTGCCTATCTTATCTTCTTTTCTTTTATATGCTACGCCAATTATATTTGGGTAACTATCCATACTTGATAGTTTTTTCATAACATTTTCATTAACATAAGTAATATTGTCAGCATATTTATCAGCATATTCAAATGTACTACCTTCAAGAATTACTAGTTCTTTGACTAGATCTTCATTTATAGCCTCACTTACTAGGTGTTCACCTTCGATTAAAAATAAATTAGTACTATCACGATATTTTTTATCTTTTAACTTACATAGTCCTTTGATATATTCATTATTAACAGAAGTTACTATCATAAAAATCCTTCCCTTCTTAATAATTATATAATATTTTTGTAAAAAGTGAAAGTATTAAGTAGAAATACATCACTTCGCAGTGATGCGATTTCTGCTCCATGAACTCTGTAATTAGAGTCTTCCACAGACATAAGTTCCGATACGGGCTACCGTACATTTTTTATACTTAGATATTATAAACTATTGATGTCATTTTCTATTTCTTTTATTTCTTCAATTGTTTTGCCAGATATTTTTGAAATAAAATTATAATCAGAGCCTTCGTTTAACATATTGATAACAACTTCTTTAGATTTATCTTCGATGCCTTGTTCGATTCCTTTTTCAATGCCCTGTTCAATGCCCTGTTCAATACCTTTTTCGATACCTTGTTCCTCAGATGCCTTTAAATCATTATAATACCTTAGTTTATCGTT
>CAKOLH010000037.1 GCA_934096105.1 uncultured Bacilli bacterium
CTTTTTATTTTTGATTAGTTTATGTCATATTCCTCCCTTCTCCCTTTTTTATCCTCTCATACTTATATACAAGATTTGATATCTAATTTTGCCATTATTTTGAAAATTTTTTTAAATTATTTTATTATTACCAACAATTCTTAGATTTGTTATAGACTTTAACTATACTATAATGAATAACATTTGAAGCAAACAACACCGGCTAAACTTTAGTGATATAAAAAAAGAACATAATAATATGTCCTATTTAAGTAATAAATTACCTTTAAAAGTATTCTTTAGATTTCTATAAAATATAGCAAATATGTTAGCCTTTGCAATATCTTCCTTTACTGTAGCCTCTACTGTTCCAATTATCTTATTATCCTCAATTATATCAATAGTACCAACCCTATCTCCTTTTTTAACCGGAGCCACTATCTTATCAATATTTGCTTTATAAGTAATATTTCTTTTCTCTTCACTTTTCTTACTTAAAACTGTTATCTTATCGTTGGCAATAATCTCTGTTTCTGTATTTTTACCAAGTTCTACTTTTACTTTATCGATAACACTACTGTCATCTATAATATTTCTTACCATATATACATTGAAACCATAATCTAACATTTTACTGGTATCTGCACTTCTCTTACTAATATCAGGTTCATTCATAACTACTGTTATTAATCGCATATTATCTCTTTTAGCGGTACTTGTTAAACAGTATCCTGCTTCGTTAGTAAATCCTGTCTTAAGTCCATCTACTCCAGAATAGAATCTTACTAGACGATTAGTATTAACAAGCCAAAATGGACTCTTAGTATCTTTTCTTAAATAATCTTCATAAGTACCTGTGAACTCTAATATTTTTTCATGTTTAACTAACTCTCTAGCTATTAGCACCATGTCATTAGCACTTGAATAATGATTATCAGCAGTTAATCCTGTAGCATTAATGAAATTGGTATTTTTAAGTCCTAGTTCTTTGGCTCTATCATTCATTTTTTTGACAAAAGACTCTTCACTACCGGAAATGCGCTCAGCCATTGCCACTGTAGCATCATTACCTGAAGCAATTGATATTCCTTTTAACATATCGGTAACACTCATCTTTTCGCCAACTTTTAAAAAGATTTGACTACCTCCCATACTAGCAGCCTTCTCGGAAGCCGTAATCATCTCATCCCACTTTAAATTACCCTTTTCTATTTCTTCCATAATAAGAAGCATACTCATCATCTTCGTCATTGAGGCTGGAGCCAGTTTCTCATCTTTATTCTTTTGAAATAATATCTCTCCAGTAGAAGCTTCAATCATTATAGCACTCTTAGCATTAGGAGCCAAATCCTCTTCTTCTGCTCTTACTACTGGTACTAAAAGAAATAAAAATAAAAGTATTAATATTTTTTTCATTACATATCACCTAGTAAAAACTATGCTTTATAATTTAAAATATTAATACTTATTTATACTTTTATACTACTTACCTTCACATATTTTTTCTTGTAGTTGTCCTAGTCCTATTTTATCTGTTTCTTTAATTTCTAATAATACTTTTAGGCTATTATCGCTTTTCATAGAATTAAAAGCACTAACACGATTTCTTACATCATCTATATCATTTACTATTCCTATACCTTTTAATGTATAGGTAAATTCATAGTACTTATTTACTTCTAATTTTTTCTTTAACTCACTACTAATTCCATGAGTAAAAGCACTATGAGATTGAAAGGCATCTAAAACGACATATGATTCTTCGGGTACTTCTGCCACATAGCCATCAAGTAAATCTACTACTCTATAAGTTCTAGTAAACGAGCAGTCATAATATTTTTCTTCACTATTATTATTTTCTTCTTTAACTATCTCATTACTTTCTTTATTAGTATTAACACTCTTATTTTGCATAACTAAATAAATATTACAACCAATTAATCCTATTATAATTACTATTAAAACAATAATTAATCTATTATTTAACTTCATATTTTCACCTTACTTTCCTTTACATATAGGTTCACTTACTTGAGATAAACCAACCTTATCTGTTTCTTTTATTTTTAAAGTTGCACTATTTGTACTTGTACTATGTTCTTTATCAAAACTAGCTTTAACTAATATATTAAGAGTATTATAATCAGTAATTTCACTCCAAGTACCTTTTAGTGTATAAGTAAATTCATAGTATTTATATTTTTCCATTTTATTTGCATCTTCTTCATATACTATTAGAAGTATTAGTTCATAACTTTGATAAATATCTCCTAGTACATAGGTTGTACCATCTACATATGTTTCATAATCTATTTTTTGATAAAATCTAAATGTCTGAGTAAATGAACAATCATAATCTAGTTCTTTATTAATATTATTTATACTATCTTTATTGTTTTCTTCCTTAATATCATTATTATCAAGAGGAGTAATTGTACTTTGTACATAAATAATATATCCCCCTAATAGAAGGATTAGGATAGAAAGAAAGATAACTATATATTTATAATATTTCACATTATCACCACCATTCTATTATAAATATCTTCTAACTAAATATTATCATAATATCATAATATCATAATATCATTATAATTGCAATAATCTCTCTTATATATAATAGATATGGCTGATATATTCTTTTTAGACCCTAGGCTAAAAAGAACATTCTGTAGACCTTAGGCTATAGAGTGCATATATAAATTATTTAATTTTAATGTCATATACTGCTGGCCCATATATAATATTACCATCTATATCAAATCTAGAGGCATGACATGGACAGTCCCAAGTTTTATCAATATAATTAAATACCAAATTACACTTCATATGTGGACATATATTAGATACAATATGTTTATTACCATTATCATCAGTATATATACCACATCTTTTACCCTCTATAAATTTAATTTCTACATTATCATTATAATACTTCATATGAGGACTAATCTTATTCATAATATATCTAGACATAACTGAAGTATTAAATACTAATAAATTCTTAATTTTATCTTTAGATATACTTCTTCTTGGAGTAAATATTTTTTCATAGTCATTATGTCTACCTACTATTAAATCACTAATTAATTTACCTCCTATTACACCATTGGTATTCCCCCATTTATTAAATCCTGTCATTATATATAAATTATTATCTATCTTACCAATAAAAGACATATTATCATAAGTCATAACATCGTGAGTATGATAAAAGTATTCTATATCTTTATTAAAATACTTCTTATATTCACTATTTAATTCATTATAATCATCCTTAATATCTAAATTACTACTAGTGGGATGACTTCTTCTACCATATAATAAATAATTATTATTATTATTTTTATAATACCTCATTGATATACCTGGTTTATCATTAGATATCATTTGTATATTCTTACTATCATTACAAAAAGAAGCCCCAATAAAAAACTTTTCTACCCTCGTTTTAAATGGTGTAAAGTAAGGTACTATAAAGAAGGGATAATGAGAAGCTACTACTACTACATTAGATTTTATCTCATAGTTATCACTCGTAGTACATATATAATAATCCCTCTTTTTATCTAACCTAATAGCCCTAGTATTCTCATAAATACTTATCTTATCTTTTAATAATCTTTTTAAACCAATCAAATATTTATATGGGGTAAAAACATAACTATCATAAGTTTCTAATACCATCTTTGAGGGATAATTAAGTGGTAATGAAGATAATACTTTATACTTAATATTATTCTTTTTATAAAACTCTATTTCTTTATCAAAGTTCTTATATTTATCTTCATCATTAGAAAAGACATAAGCATTAGTCTTAGTTAAATCACAGTCTATCTTTTCTTTTTTGATAATACTAGTAATTATATTAATAGCCTCCTTCTGACTATTTAAATATAATCTTGCTACTTTTTCATTATAATTACTTTCTATATCATGATATATTAAATCTTGCATAAAAGTCAGTTTTCCTGTATTACAAGAAGTAGCTCCCATACCACATTTATTTTTATCTATTAGAACTATTTTTTTACCACTATCTTTTAAATTATATACTGTAGATAAGCCCGCGATACCTCCTCCTATTACAAGAATATCACACTCTATATTTTCTTTTAAACTATCCATTCTTACATCTTTTATACCATCAGTCCATATACTAATTTTTTTCATTATATCACCAATATTATTATGGAATAAATAACTAAAATAATACAATAATTAGGTATTCATAATGTCAAAAAATAACTTTAAGAGTACAATATATTAGATATCGTAAAGGAGGTATATATATGTATTATTACGGTGGATATTCTGGAGGATATGGCACTAGTGGATGTGGATGCGGAGGTACTCAAAGTTATGCATACCCTTCATACGGATATGGCGGTTATGGATATGGTAACTATGGTTATGGAAATAGTGCCGCTATTGTATTAGTATTATTTATCTTATTAGTTATTATAATTGGTACAAGAGTAACTGCTTAATTAAGTTAAGGGAAAATACTTCCCTTTTTTATTTTTTTATGGTAAAATATATAGCGAAAAGAAAGGGATGGTAGTTTATGCTAAGAACAAAAGATATTTTGGATGAAAAAGATCCAAGAGTTAGAGCAAAAAATACTGAAGTAGAATTTCCTTTATGTGAAGAGTATAAAAGTATTATACCAGAGATGTTAAAGCATTTAAGGTATTCACAAATAGAGAAATATTCTAAGAAATATGATCTTAGACCTGGTATGGGATTAGCGGCTCCTCAACTTGGTATTAATAAAAGATTCTTCGTAGTCTGCTACGAAGTAAGTGATGGTAAATTTGAAGACTATATACTAATCAATCCAAAAGTAATTTCATATTCTGAAGAACTTATCTATGCTGGTGAGGGCGAAGGTTGTCTAAGTGTTAATAGAGAAGTAGATGGTATTGTACCAAGACATGCTAGAATTACTGTTGAAGGTTATGATCTAGAGGGAAATTTGATAAAATATAGAGTTCGTGAAGATTTGGCTATTGCCTTCCAACATGAACTAGACCATTTAAATGGTATTCTATTTGTAGATTATATTGATCCAAAAGATCCTTATAAGAATTCAGAAAATATGCGTGAAATATAAAAGACTATTAAGAACTGTTCTTAATAGTTATTTTTATTTGAATAAATCACTATGACTACCTGTAGCAAAAAGTAGTAAGATTAAATTGCTATCCTGCACTTTATATATTAATAACCAATCTGGAGTAATATGACATTCTTCACAATCTCTATACATTTTGTTATCATTAAGTCTATGGTTTTGATATTTTGCATCAAGTTCTTCGCCATTAGCAATTTTTTCTATTACATTATATAATTTTGACAAATCCTTACCTTGCTTTAACATTTTTTTATGTTGTTTTTTAAACCCACTGGTGTAATCGACTATATACTTCATATACTATTCCTCATTCAAGGATTTAATAAGATCTTCCATATTATTATAGCCTTTTCTCTTTCCATTATTTATTTCTTGTAATATATCTTCGCCCTCTTTTAATGCTTTTAATAATTCTCTACTAGGTTTTGGATTTACAACTTCAAATGGTACACCATCTTTATTAATTAATTGCTTTATAGCCATATTAACATAAGTACTCATATTTAGACCTAACTTTTTTAGAATACTACTAGCAAGTTCTTTATCTTTGCTATCTATTTGTACACTAATCGCTGTAGTTAAATTTTCCATTTTCTCACCTCTTTCATAAATAAATATTAACACATAATATATATAAAGTCAAGTTATTTTATATATAGTTTATATATAATTTATATATATTTTATATGTA
>CAKOLH010000038.1 GCA_934096105.1 uncultured Bacilli bacterium
TTACCTCCTATTTCTATTTTAACAAAAGAAAAAGCAAACACATTCTTTTAGTGTCTACTTTTATCTTACAACTTCATAAAAGTATTTAGTTCTTTTTCTTTTTGTGATAAAATACTAGTAGTGTAGGTGATTATTATGTATTATAAAATTAGTCATGGTAGTGTTACTCTTGGTAACAATACAATACTTGAAGATATTAATTTTTGTGTTAAAGATAATGAGAAAATTGGTATTGTAGGTAGAAATGGCTGTGGTAAAACTACTTTACTTAAGGCAATTGTAGGTGAGTATGAAATTACTAGTGGCTATGAAGAAGTGGATATTATTTCTTCAGAGGACTTTAATATTGGTTATGTTAAACAGAATGATGGCTATAATCTTGATATGAAGATGATAGATTATATCAAGAGTGCTTTTAAAGATATTCTTGATATTGAAAAGAAACTTAATGTTTTAGAGAATGAAATGAGTACTAATTATGATGAAAAGGTTTTGAATAAATATAATGAACTTTTATCTAGATATGAATATATGGGTGGTTATAAATATAAGAAAGAGATAGAGGTTATTTTAAATAAGTTTGATTTTAGTGATAATGATAAAGATAAGTATTTGAATGAATTTTCTGGTGGTCAACTTACTAAATTATCATTGATTAGACTTCTGCTATCGAAACCTGATTTACTTATTTTGGATGAACCTACTAATCACTTGGATATTAAGGCTATAGAGTGGCTTGAGGAATACTTGAAAGGCTACAAGGGCTCTGTTATTTTGGTTAGTCATGATAGAATGTTTTTGGATAATGTCTGTAATGTGATATATGATATTGAGTATGGTACTTTAACTAGATATAGTGGTAATTATTCTTATTTTGTTAAGAAGAAAGAAGAGGATTACTTAAAGAATCTTAAGGATTATGAAAGACAACAACAAGAGATTAAAAGACTACAGGATATCGCTGATAGATTTAGGTATAAACCAACGAAGGCTGGTATGGCAATGTCGAAGTTAAAGCAGATTGAGAGAATGGTATTAATTGATAAACCTGATAAAGCTAATACGAAGTCTTTTAAGATTAATTTTAGTCCTGAGATGAATAGTTATAGGGATGTTCTTAAAGTTAAGAATCTTTCTATTGGCTATGATAGAGAGTTATGTAAGTTATCTTTTGATGTGGAGAGAGGAGACAGGCTTGGTATTATTGGAGAGAATGGTATTGGTAAGAGTACGCTTCTTAAGACTATAATGGGTGAAGTTCCAGCACTTGGTGGTAAGTTTACTTTTGGTGATAGAGTTAATATTGGTTACTTTTCCCAAGCACTAGATAATCTTAATTATGATAATTCTATTTATGAAGAAATTGATAAGGAGTTTCCTAGACTTACGCCGAATGAGATTAGGACGCTTCTTGGTGCTTTTGAGTTTAGTGGGGAAGATGTCTTTAAAAAAATTAAGGATTTATCTGGTGGTGAAAAGGTTAGAGTTAGTTTATGTAAGATTTTGAATAAAAAACCTAATGTTCTTATTTTAGATGAACCGACGAATCACTTGGATATTATTGGAAAGTCTACTATTGAGAGGATGCTTACTAGTTATAAAGGTACTATTATTATGGTTAGTCATGATAGATATCTTATTAAGAATGTCTGTGATAGACTTCTTGTTATGGAGGGTGGCAGAAGTACTTTATATAATTATGGTTATAGTGAGTATTTGGAGAAGACTAGGTTTAATAATATAAGTAATGATAATAAGGTTAAGATAGAAAAGAAGAAAAGTACTAATAAAAAGGTAGATTTTTTTGATAGGAATAAAGAAATTAAAAAAATAGAAAGGGATATTTTTGAATTAGAGGAGAGGCTTAGTAATCTTAATAATGAGCTTTTGAAGGAAGATGTTTATATGGATATTAATAAGGCTAATTTGATTAAGTTAGAGATTGATATTGTAAGTAAGAATATTGAGAAGAAAACATTAGAGTGGGATGAGATTACGAAGGATATGTAATCTTGGTATTATTAATTATTTGTTTATGTTACTTTTACATATAATGTTTTAGATGTGAGGTGATAATAATGAATGATAATATTAAGGATATATTAGAAGGTCAAAGAATTAGGGAAAGACTTAGGAGGGCTGGTATTTATCCAATGGTTGGTCCTAGAGGTCCAAAAGGGGACAAGGGTGATGGTATATTGTATGTGCTAGATGGAATAATTTGAGAGAAGATATTGTTAGTTTTAAAAATAATAGTAAATAGTTTGGGTTCTATATTTTGTAAATGGTTTTGACTGACGGGTGGTGACTCCCTCGCTATGTTCCATAAAAAAAACACCAAATGGTGTTTGATTTTTCAATGGAGCAGATGAGGGGAGTCAAACCCCCGTCTCAGCCTTGGCAAGGCCGAATTCTAATCGTTGAACCACATCTGCAATGAATATATATACATTATATTAAAAAAATATTAAAAAATCAACCTTTTTTATTAAAAAAGTTTAGAAAATAATGTATAATAGGTATTAGGTGATAATTTTATGTTTGAGAATTTAAGTGATAGATTGCAAGATGTGGTTCATAAGATTAAGGGCTACGGCAAAATAACAGAAGATAATATTAGTGAAATGATGAGAGAGATTAGACTTTCTTTATTAGAGGCTGATGTTAATTATAAAGTTGTAAAAGAGTTTACAAATAATGTAAAAGAAAAAGCATTGGGAGAAGAAGTTAATAAAAGTTTATCTCCTGGTGAAGTTTTTGTTAAAATAGTTAAAGATGAACTTACTGAGTTATTAGGTGGAGAAAATACTCCATTAAATGTAAATGGTAATCCTGCGACTCTTATGTTAGTGGGACTTCAGGGAAGTGGTAAAACTACTACTATTGGTAAACTTGCTAATTATCTTAGGAAGAATAATAAGAAAAAACCACTACTTGTGGCTTGCGATGTATATAGACCTGCTGCTATTGATCAGTTAAAACAAATTGGTAAGGAACTTAATATTGAAGTTTATTCTGAAGGTAAAGGTAATCCTGTAGAAATATCTAAAAATGCTATTAAATATGCTAAGGATAATGGATATGATTATGTTCTTATAGATACTGCTGGTAGATTACAAATAGATGAATCTTTAATGGAAGAGTTAGATAATATTCAAAAAGAGGTTAATCCTGATGAAACTATTTTAGTAATAGATTCAATGATGGGACAAGATGCTATTAATTTTATTAATGGTTTTAATGATAAAATTAAACTTAGTGGTGTTATTTTAACTAAGTTAGATGGTGATACTAGGGGTGGTGTCGCATTATCTGTTAAACATCTTACCAATCTTCCTATTAAATTTATTGGTGTTAGTGAAAAGATGGATGGTCTTACTCCTTTTTATCCAGAGAGAATGGCCTCTAGAATACTTGGCATGGGAGATATTTTATCTATAGTAGAGCAAGTACAAAGTGAAATTGATGAAAAGGAAGCGGAGAAGACTGCTAAAAAGATGATGAAAGGTAATTTTGATTTAGAGGACTTTTTAAATCAGCTTAATCAAATAAAGAAATTAGGACCACTTGAGAATCTTTTGAAATTACTTCCTGGCGCTAAAAAGATGGGACTTAATAATGTTAATATAGATCCTAAAATTATGAAAAGAACAGAGGCTATTGTTTTATCAATGACTCCAGAAGAGAGAAGAGATCCTAGTATATTAAAGGCTAGTAGAAAAAAGAGAATAGCAGATGGTTCTGGTACTACGGTTACTGATGTTAATAAACTTCTTAATCAGTTTGAAGAAATGAAAAAGATGATGAAAATGATGGGAAATGGTAATTTTAAGATGCCATTTTAGGTTAAAAGATGAAAGTACTTACTATAAAAGAGCCTTGGGCTAGTTTGATTATAAATGGTTATAAAGAATATGAATTTAGAAGCTTTAAAACTAATTATCGTGGTAAAGTTCTTATTCATGCCGGGCTTACTTTAGAAAAAGATACTGCTATAAAATTTAAAGATTATAATCTTGACTATGGCAGTGGAGAGATAATAGGAGAAGCTATACTTATTGATTGTATTTTAGTTACTGATGAATTTGAAAATAAACTATATAATATTAATCCTTTGGTATATGGAAAGAGTGAGCATCCAAGAGTTTATGCTTGGAAGTTAGAGAATGTTATTAAATATAATAATAGAATTCCTTGTAAGGGAAAATTAGGGCTTTGGAATTATGATATTCATAATTAAAATTATTTAAAAATTAGACTTCTTTACTATCTATACATTTAATAAAAACATATTATAAGTGTAGATAGGAGGATAATTTATGAATTTTAGTGATGGTTTTAACCAAGGTATGTATGATGGTGATATTGATATAAATATAACTAATACAAATACTAATCAAAATGTTAATGACAATACTAACATGAATTACAATAATGTTGGTGCACCAATGATGGGTGGTTCTATAATGGGAGGAGTTACTTCTCCAGTTGTAGAAACTCCTAGAGAAAGAGTTGTATATAGAAATATTTATCATACAGTACCTCATGTATGTCCTATAAATACTAGAATTGTTAACAATCATATTTATAAACATACTTATCAACCAAGATATACCTGCTGCGAAGAAAATACAGTTACTAACGAACAATGTGGTAGCTGCTGCCAATTTAAATAATTTATTGTTTTAAGAGCGTTTAGCTCTTTTCTTTTTAATTAATAATGCTATAATTATAAAGAGGTAATGAGTTATGGATGAGAAAATTAAAAATGTATTAGATAGATTATCTAAATCTAAGTTTAGAAGTGGTTTTCATTTAAAAGATAAAGATATATTATATATCAAAGATAAAGGAATTGATAAAATTAGAGAACATGCTTATGATTTTATATCTAAGAGAATAGCTGATACTTCTAATGTTACTGATGGAAAACAGACTCCAATGAGGGGACATCCTGTTTTTATTGCACAACATGCTACTGGCACTTGCTGTAGAGGTTGTTTAGAAAAATGGCATCATATAGATAAAAATAAAAATATGAATAAAAATGATATTGATTATGTGGTTAATGTTATTATGTTTTGGATAGAAAATGAGATAAAAAATAAGTAAATATTTTACTAAAAGAAGAAATATATCTATATGATATGTTTTTTTAGTACTTTTGTTTGCACGAATAGGTGTTTCAAATTTACTCTGTGGTTATTTATAAATACTTATAATTTATTTTTTGAATTAAAAAAAGTATAAAATAATGTTGACTTTAACCTCTTAAATAGTATATACTTTGGCTGCAATTGCAAAGTTAAAAATTAATTAATTTTTTGGGAGGTTTTTATTGAAAAAAATTTTGTTTTTTGTATTTTTGTTTTTTATTTCTTGTGGTTTGGTTAGAGCTAATGAAACTACGTTAGTTAAAGTAAGATTTGAAAATGCACATACTTACTATTATGATGCTAATCAAGGTAGGTATAGATATTTACTTACTAGTAAGTATTTTTTTGGAAAGGATATTGCTTACTGTATTGAACT
>CAKOLH010000039.1 GCA_934096105.1 uncultured Bacilli bacterium
CATATTCATCTAAATATTTAATAGTATCAAGAAAAGCATCTTCTCCATAATCATATGCATGATTATTAGCAATAGAAACAATATCTATACCCATTTCATTATATATTTTTAGTCTTTCTGGCTTTGCTCTAAAATTATATAATTTATTAAGTTTAGTTCCCCTATTACTTACAGTAAACTCATTATTAGCTACCATTATATCACTAGATTTCATAATATTGATAACATTATCATCTAGTATACCATAAACGCCTTTTCCTCGCGAATCATAATAAGGCATTATATCAAAATTATCCGCCAGAGATACATCACCCACAAAACTAATAACAGTTTTATTTTTATTATTAATTATCTTAACTTTATCATTATTATCATACATACCATTATACTCATCAAGTAACACTTTATAAGATTTACCAACAATATCATGCCATATTTTATCTGTATAATTATCATTAGTATAAGCAGTTAATATACTACTTAAAGTATCAATACCATATTCATCGTATATATACTCTAAAAATTTGTTATCTAATTTATCGTTATAAGAGACAATATCCTTAATAATATTATTTTTGCTGCCTCTAGTAATAGAGCAGCCGCAACATAGTAAAGAAACAACAATACACAAATACTTAACAAATTTATTTACCACTATAAACCTCATACCAATCTTTTAATTTACTAGTACCTGAAGACAACAAGTTCTTAATAAAGTCCCAACCTATTTTACAATCATTTTTAATATCTTTAAATATTTCTTTAGCGGTATTGCATCCGTTTTCATGATTCTTACATATCTCAGTTGAAATATCTAAATATAAAGTAACCAATTTTTCTTTAACGTTATTATATATTTTACTGCCATTACTAGAGATTGTTTCTTTATAGCCCGGAATATACTCTTCAATTTTATTATCAATTTTTAAAGCAATACTAATAATTTTAAGCTTTGCAGTACTACTCAAATCATTAAAAGTATATCCTTTAATTTTACCATCATAAAATATAAAATCAACTATAGTAATAAAATATTCTTTAGCTTTATCTTTAACATCATCCCAAGAATTATTGTTAACTTCATCATACTTTTTTTCAAAGTAATTAACAACATCTTCTTCAGAAGTAACAGAATCGTTATAGTTATCATCACTATTATCTTTAATATTTACATCATTACTATTTTGACTGTTATCTTCTTTACTTTCATTTTTTGTATTATTTTCTGTGTTATCTTCTTCATTATTTTCATTTTTTTCATTGTTATTTATTTCAAATTTTTCCATTTTGTCAGTTTTATTCTTAATAATAAAAAAACTCACAGTCACAATAAGCAATACACCAATAGTAACAACTAAAATTAAAATTTTCTTTTTACTCATACACATCACAACAATATAATATCATTAAATCTACAAAAATACAATATTGACATAACAACATATTTAAAGTATTATATATAAATGCAAGGAGTTAGAACATGAAAAAACAATACGTAACTGTAGGAACAGAAACAATTTCAAGTAATATTTTTAGAAAAATATTACGTCCACTAAACAATTATACTTTTAAGCCTACTGGTGGTCTCTGGGCATCAGAATTTAATAAATATATGGTAAGTGATTGGTATGAGTATATAATATATGAAGGTTCATATCTACAAGCAATAAAAGATATTACTCTAGCAGCTGTCTTTACATTAAAGGATGATGCAAAAATATTAACTATAGATTCTTGTAATCAAATTAAAGAACTGGCAAAAAAATACCCATCATATCATCACATATTAGGATTATGTGAGCCACTAACCACCAAAAATAAAATATTTGATTTTGAAGAATTATCAAAAGAATATGATGGTGTTTATATTAACTATTATGGAATAAACTTTTCAAGAGAAATAGAAACTTTTAAAGATTGGAGTATAAATACACTTCTGCTATTTAATATTGACTGCATAGAAAAATATCAAAGTATTAATATAATGCCACAAAATCCATATGATAGTGAAGACTTACCTCAAATAATTAGTACGAGTAATGATAAAACAATAAACAAACCATGCGACATTTACTCATGCCTGTATTTATATACAAAAAATTTATTCAATGAATTATTATCATTTTATTTAAATATAACTGACTATGATAATTACCTCGAAACAATTGCGGAAATTATAAAAAGATGCAAAATATTAATAACTAACGAAAAATCAAAAGAAATTAAAGAACTATTTAAAACCTTAGAAAATGAAAAAATACCATTGTTTAATGAAAGACAAAAAGAAATAGCCATTTACAATATTATTTTAAATTATTTATCAGAATATTTAATTAACAACAAAGAATTCATAAAAGGATTACCCAAATCTAAAGTGAAACAAAGAAAATGGTATGAATTTTAACTTGCTCTATCGTAAATAAAATGATATAATCTTTATGCGGAGGAATCATTATGATAGATATAATAGTTGATACTATAATAGATGTATTAAAATTAATACCATTTTTATTTATTGCCTTTCTATTAATTGAAGTTTTAGAACATAAGTTAACAAGCAAAAATAAAAGTATTATAACAAAATCAAAAAAATTTGGTCCTATAATAGGAGCTTTTCTTGGTATCATACCACAATGTGGCTTTTCAGTAATGGGAACAAATCTATATATAACAAGAATAATATCACTAGGCACTCTCTTTTCAATATATTTATCTACAAGCGATGAAATGCTTCCAATACTTATATCAGAAAAAGCAGACATCAAAATAATATTACAAATAATTCTAATAAAAATATTCTTTGGCATATTCTATGGAGTATTGATAGATTTAATTTTAAGAAAAAGAAAGAAAAAGCAAGACAAAACAAACTATGAAATATGTGATAAAGAAAATTGTCATTGTGAAAAAGGAATAGTATTATCATCTATTAAACATACTTTAAATATAGTATTATTCTTATTTATTACTACGCTTATAATAAATATAGTATTTCACTATGTTGGAGAAGACTATTTATCAAAAATCTTACTAAAAGGGACTATACTAGGACCATTTATTACTAGTTTTATTGGACTAATTCCCAATTGTGGAGCTAGTATAATATTAACAGAATTATATTTAAATAATGCCATAAGTTTATTCTCATTAATTGCAGGTTTATTAACTGGTAGTGGAACAGCGCTAATAGTATTATTTAAGGAAAATAAAAATATCAAAGAAAATATATTTATAATATGCTTATTATATGCACTAGGAGTAATATCAGGATTAATTTTAGAATTACTAAATATAATAATATAAAATGTAACTAATAACATAGCTACATTTTTTTTATACTTCAAAACTAGTATCATCAATAAAGTTATAATCAGTTTTATATTTAAGTTCTCTAACAAGTCTAAATAATGCTTCATCCTTCATTTTTGCCTCTAACATAATATCAACATCAGTATTATATTTCTTAATAAGTTCAATAAATTCTATAAAATCATCACTATTTATATAATCACTATGACTTCTAAAATCTTTTTTATTTTTAGGAGAAGAAAAATGTAATTTAGGTTTAATGTTCCAAGTTTTAAATATTCTTTCAATATCAATATCACTTTTGTTACATTTATAGTGATGATAATCAAGTACAATAGGAACATTAATCATATCAGATATTTTTAAAGCATCACTAACATTAAATATCTTATCATCATTCTCAATAACAATACATTTCTTTAAATAATCAGGTAATTTATTAAAATTATTAACAAATCGCTTAATAGAATTATCTTTTCCTAAAACATTACTACCAATATGAAGTATTAGAACCTTATCTTTAATTTTCATCATATTTAATAATTTATAATGGTAATTTAAAATATCAATAGAGTTTCTAACAACATCTTTATTAGTACTATTAAGTACACAGAATTGATCTGGATGAAAATCCACTCTCAAATTATTATCATTAATAATTTTACTAATTCTATTATAATATTTTTTGTATTTAGTAGTATAATTAAACTTTACATCGTCTTTAGTAGCAAGTGGGATTATTTTAGAGGACATTCTATAAAAATGAATATTATTTTTAACATTATATTTTAATATTTTTTCCAAACTTAATAAATTGGATTTAATAACATTATCGAGTTTATCAATATTGCCTTTACTTAAATATTCACTATAAGTATAAGGGCTAGAGCTAGTAATATTAATCGCAGTACTAATAGCTACATATCCAAGCCTAACTAACATACTATCACCCAATATTATCATTCACATAAAAACGAATTAAATACATATATTTGCATTTAATTGAATTATATGCTATAATACTAGCGATTTTGAGAGGTGACAAAAATGAGTGAAGAAAAAGCAAAATTAATTAAAGATTTAAATAGTGCAGGAATTGATATAAACTTTATAATACAAGAATCATTTTTAGGATATAAATACAGAAAAAAAGTTAATAAACTTTATGAAGAAAAAGCAGAAACACCAACAAAGTTAATTAAAATGTATTATAGTTTAGCACCAGGTAAAGTTGAATTTGACAAAATGAAAAAAGCATTTATTACAAAATACATTAATAACGAAAGTGAACTTGAGGGAACACACAATAGTATAGAAATAAAAGGACTTAAAGCCATGTATGAATATATACACTCTGATGATGTTAATTATTTATTTGATGTATATACTCTTAAAGATTTAAATGCAAAATTATTTTCATTTACAGAATACCCAGAGTATGCTGGAGATTTTAGAAGATTCGATGTATATCTTCCTGGAACAGGTACCGAACTATCAGAATGGTCTATGATAAGACCTGAATTAAAAAAAATAGATATAGAAATACAAAAATTACTAGAAGATGCAAAAGAATTAAATACTAACTTCTCAACTGATAAATTACTTGAATATCTAGATAATTGTGTAGTTATTGGTTGTAAGTTAATCAAAGTACATCCTTTTGATGATGGTAATGGTAGAACAATAAGAGGATTTATTAACAAATTATTTGAAGACGTTGGATTACCGCCAATATACATCAAAGCAAATGAAAGAACAGAGTATCATTTAGCAATGAATAAAGCAAATAATGAAGGAAATTATGATTACATTAAAGGATTCTATAGATATAAAGTATGTGATTCAATAATAGAACTAGATATTAATAGTAGAATCAAAAGACAAGATAACGAAAAGAAAAAAATAAAAGAATTAAAAATAAATGGTTAATATAAACCCCTATGTATTCACATAGGGGTTTATTTTATACAATAAAAAAACTAACTATTTCTAGTTAGAATCTATTACTCTCAGAAAACAATTTCCGAGTTTCCTATCAATATGGAGCCATAAAGGTTGAAGTCGGACAACCTCTAATTATCTAAATTATAGGTAGTAATAAACTACTAACTAATAT
>CAKOLH010000040.1 GCA_934096105.1 uncultured Bacilli bacterium
AATTCCCATAAAACCCATCTATTTTAGTAAAATTTAGTAAATAAATATGTACTTTTTACCTATTTTGTTATAAAATAATATTAACAAGGAGATAACTAATAAAGAAAGGTAATAAATACAATGATAGGAAAAAGATTAAAAGAGCTAAGAATGAGAAGAGGTTTTTCCCAGCAGGAATTAGGAACAGCAATAGGAGTTACCAAAGTATCAATTTGCGGTTATGAAAACGGAACAAGATTCCCAACTTTGGATAATTTAGTAAAAATATCTGAAGTACTAGAAACAACCACAGATTACTTATTAGGTAGAGAAGTAGCAGTTAAAAATGAAGAAAACAAAACATATATAGGTGCTATCTCCTACGAAGATGTTCAGTTTATTCTGGCATTAAGACATTACCCAAATCTATATAACAAGTTATTAAAAGATGTTAATAGATCTGCTAGTATCATAAATAAAAGATTACTAACAGGAAGCACAAAATAGAAAGAAGGAATTATTATGTTAGACATTAAAGAATTATATTTAAAAGATTATATAGACCAAGAAATTACCGTAAATGGTTGGATTAAAAGTCATAGAAAGCAGGCCCACTTTGGATTCATAGACTTATCCGATGGAACTTACTTCAAAGGATTACAAGTAGTATATGATGATAACCTAAAAGATTTTGAAGAAGTAACAAAATTAAAATTAGGTAGTGCTATTACCGTAACAGGTAAATTAATAAAGTCACCAAAAGAAGGTCAACCATTTGAATTATCTATGACCTCATTTGTTCTTGAAGGCGATTGTCCAGATGATTACCCACTTCAAGCTAAAGGTAGACCAACAAGAGAATTCTTAAGAGAAATAGCCTATTTAAGACCAAGAACAAACCTATTTAATGCTGTATTTAGAGTAAGAAGTGTAGCAGCCTATGCTATTCATAAATACTTCCAAGAGCGTAATTATGTTTATTTCCACGCTCCATTAATAACAGCATCAGACTGTGAAGGCGCAGGCCAAATGTTCCAAGTAACAACACTAGACTTAAATAAAGTAGCAGAAACAGGAAAAGTAGACTACTCAAAAGATTTCTTTGGAAAAATGGCTGCTCTTACCGTATCAGGACAACTAGAGGCTGAAACATTTGCTATGGCTTACAAAAAGACCTATACATTTGGACCAACCTTTAGAGCGGAAAACTCTAACACCAAAACCCATGCTTCAGAGTTTTGGATGATAGAACCAGAAATAGCCTTCTGCGACCTTGAAGGCGATATGGATATTATGGAAGATATGCTAAAGTATGTAGTAAAATATGTCCTAGATAATTGTCCAAACGAGATGGAATTCTTTGATAAATTCGTCGAAAAAGGCCTATTAGAAAAATTAAACAAACTAATAAATAGCCACTTCACTAGAGTAGATCACGAAGAAGTAATAAGAATACTAAAAGAAGCCAAAGTAAAATGGGAATTTGAACCAGAATATGGTGAAGATATTGCTAGAGAACACGAAAAATACATAACAGAATACTTTGGTGGCCCAGTATTCATAAAAAATTGGCCAAAAGATATCAAAGCCTTCTATATGAAACAAAACCCAGATGGTAAAACAGTTGCTGCAGTAGACCTAGAAGTACCAGGAGCAGGAGAACTAATTGGTGGAAGTCAAAGAGAAGAAGATTATGATAAATTATTAAATAGAATGAATGAACTAGGAATGGAAGAAGAATCAATGCAGTGGTACTTAAACCTTCGAAGATTTGGTGGCTGTACTCACTCAGGATTCGGTATGGGCTTTGAAAGATTACTTATCTATCTAACAGGAGTAGATAACATAAGAGATGTAATACCATATCCTAGAACTCCAGGAAACTGTGATTATTAAAATAATACCAAAGGTAGTTAGCAATAACTGCCTTTTAAAATTACCAAAAAATACCAATACTATATTGCTAACAATTGTCAATACTAATATTGGAAAGGAGTAATAAATATGAAGAAAGTACTACTAATAATTGCCGTAATTGCAGTTCTTTCAGGATGTACAGCTAATACCAAGACACTAACTTGTACTAGTGAAGCAAAATCAGGCAATATCACATCAAAGACAAAATATATGATAGACTATGATGGTAATGATGTAAAAAAACTAACAGTAACTTATGATTATAAAGATAATCATACTGATGGAGTAGGAACAGGTACAGATGGTACAACTAGTGATAAAGATCCTGATAGTAATGGTATCGTAGATGGTGTAGTAGGAGAAGCATTAGATGATGTAGTAACCGGAGTAACCGATACAATTTTAGATATTTCAGGTATAAAAACTAGACATAATACTAGATTTGGAAGTTATACCAATACAGAAGGATTTACTACCAAAATAGATAACGATAACGATAATGATTATACAGTAACATACACCTACGATTTAACCAAATTAACAGATACTGATATAACTAACTTTGGTATAAATAGAGATTTTAATACTCTAAAGAAAACATATACAGACCGTGGATTAACATGTAAATAAAGCTAAAGTTCTATTACTAATAATAATAGAATTTTTTCTATTCCTTTCACTAAAAGCCAAGGTCTTTTAGTGTTATTCTTAGCCTAATCTTAGTCTAAGAATAATGCATCAGTATGCCTATAATATATAAGCAGGTATTATATACCTGACTGTAGTTTAGTACATATGTTTAGTATGTAAAAATCTTATAAACACATATAAATAAAGGCTTTACAAAGATATTAAAAAAATAGTCATATTTTCCTTGACTACAATATTCAAATTAGTATATAATGTTGGCGTGGTTAATACTTGTAATCTTATTTTGTTTTTTAAGCATTATAAAAATAATAATATTAAAAAACATATAGACAAACCAATAAAAAATTGAAACAACAGGGAGAAATTAATGAGCAGTGAATTAATTGAAAACGAAAAAGAAATAAATAATATATTCGATAATATTAAAGAATTAGTTATTAGTAGTAGAAATAAAGTGTATAGTGCTGTAAATACAGAAATGCTTAGCTTATATTGGAATATAGGAAAAGCAATTATGGAAATACAACAGGGTGATGAAAGAGCAAGCTATGGAGATGCTGTTTTGGAGAAACTATCCCAAAAATTAACGAATGAATTTGGTAAAGGATTTTCTAAAAGAAATTTAGAAAGAATGAGAAAGTTTTATATCTACTTTCCAATTGCGACAACAGTGTCGTCGCAATTAAGTTGGTCGCATTATTTGGAAATATTAAAAATAGATGAAGAATCTAAAAGAAACTTTTACATCAAAGAAACTATTAACTCTAAATGGAGTGTTAGAGAACTCCAAAGACAAAGAGATTCATTATTATATGAAAGATTAACACTATCTGCTGATAAATCCAAAATATTAGAATTAGCAGAAAAAGGTCAAATTTTAAAAACAAGTAAAGATTTAGTAAAAGATCCATTTGTATTAGAATTTTTAGATATTAAAGAGAATGCAAAATATTTAGAAAGTGATTTAGAAAGTAATATATTAGAGCATTTAAAAGAATTTTTACTCGAACTAGGTAAAGGTTTTAGCTATGTTGGAAATCAAGTAAGATTAACTTTAGAAGAAGAACATTTTTATCCAGACTTAGTTTTTTATAATAGACTTTTAAAGTGCTTTGTTATAATTGATTTAAAAATTGGAAAAGTAACTCATCAAGATATTGGACAAATGCAAATGTATGTTAATTACTATGATAGAGAAATTAAGCAAGAAGACGAAAACTCAACAATTGGTATATTATTATCAACAAATAAAAATGAGACTATTGTAAAGTATACTTTGCCAGAGGATAACAAAATAATATTTTCATCAGAATACAAATTACATATGCCAACGGAACGAGAATTAATAGAAGCGGTAGAAGAAGAAAAAAAGAATTTTGAATTAAATGAATAAATTTAATTATGGCAGATCTGCCATAATTAAAAGTCATGCAGAATTAAAATTAAAGAATAAAAACGATAATATTAGCGATTATTAAATAATAGATCAAAGCAGCCAGAAAGACTTGTAAGACTTAGTAAAATTACAAGTAAATAAATTGAAATGGTATTTACAATACATCTGTTTAATATGTAAAAATCTTATAAAAACATATAAATAAAGGCTTTACAAAGATATTAAAAAAATAGTCATATTTTCCTTGACTACAATATTCAAATTAGTATATAATGTTGGCGTGGTTAATACTTATGGTGTTCTCTTCTTTTTCTAGGGTATATTTACTTTGGAAGGAGAGGTGATTTTATGATAGAAAGTAATTTCTTAACCTTAGGGGGAGGAGGTTATTAGTA
>CAKOLH010000041.1 GCA_934096105.1 uncultured Bacilli bacterium
TCTTTACTATTTACATAATCATTAAAACTTTCTTTTGAAGAAACACTACCTATAGATTTACCATCCAAATAGACAGTATAAACAGCAGTAGGTTCACTAGTCCCAGAAGTAGTAAAGGTTAAGACCAAAACAAATACGGATAGAAATATACAAAACACAATTAACCCCAAATTTATTTTTTTAGTTTGCACTAGCACCATTCTCCTTCCTTATAGATAAAAATGTCGAAGTCTTTTTCTTAAATAACAAATCAATAGTTTTAGTAGGTCCATTTCTGTGTTTTAGTATAATAAGCTGTATAGGATTAGGTACTTCATCACCCACAGGAACCTCAACATCAGGAGCATGTAATGCCGCTACTATATCAGCATCCTGCTCAATAGAACCAGACTCTCTCAAATCACTAAGTACTGGTTTTTTATCTTCTCTTTTTTCAACACTTCTAGATAACTGAGACAAAGCAATAACTGGTACTTCAAGTTCCAAGGCCATAGTTTTAAGTGCTCTAGATATTTCAGATACCTCCTGCTGTCTTGAACCAGAATATCTTGAAGAAGAATCAATAAGCTGCAAATAGTCAATTATAACAAGTCCAAGACCCTCACCTTGAGTAGCAAGTCTTCTACATTTAGCCTTAATTTCACTAGGAGTAACACCACCAGCATCATGAAAGAATATATTAGTATCCGCTAAAATACTAATAGCCTCGTTAAATCTCTTCCAATCATCATTCTCTAGTTTACCAGTACTAAGTTTCTTATTATCAATCTGTCCCAAAGAACTAATCATTCTCATAATAAGTTGTTCCGCAGGCATTTCTAGAGAGAAAATAGCAATATTTTTCTTAGTACTTTTAGCGGCAGCTAGTCCCAAATTAAGAGCAAAAGCAGTTTTACCAACAGCCGGTCTAGCAGCCAATATAATAAGCTGAGTAGGATGAAGTCCCTGAGTTAATGCATCAAGCTCTCCAAAGCCAGTAGTAAGTCCATTCAATTTACCACCATTTTTAGCAATAAATTCCAAGTCACTTTGTGCCTTAGATAAAACATCCTGTACTTTCCTAAATTCACTAGTTTTTCTAAACTTTGAAATATTAAGAATTTCTTTTTCTGCCTCATCAATAGTATCAGAAGCACTCATTTCACTATTCGTAGCCTTATTCACTATATCAGTAGCCACTTCAATCATTTTTCTAAGTGTATACTTTTCACTAACCAAACTAATATAGTATTCAATATTAGCCCCAGTAGCAACAGAGTTAACCACTTCGTTTAAATACTGGACACCGCCTATCTCATTAAGTCTATTACAATTAATTAAGTATGTAGTAATAGAACTAATATCAACTGGAGTATTACTAATATATAAAGTTTTAATAGCATCAAATATTTTAGCATGACTATCTAAATAAAATATAACACTATCAACCTCTTCACATCCTTTTTGAAGAGATTCATATGACCAAAACATTGAACCAAGTAAATTCTTTTCAGCCTCAATATTTTTAGGTAATTCTTTGTTCATTACTTCACCTACTTACTTTTTAATTCAACCCTCAATTTACAAATAACTTTCTTATGTAAAACAACATCTACATAAAACATTCCAATAGAAGACAAACTATCAGTAATAACAATTTGTTTTTTATCTACTTTGTAACCCTTTTTATTTAATTCTTCGCATATTTGTTTACTAGAAACACTACCAAAGACCTTACCATCTTTACCAGTAGAAACTGTAAAAGATATAATTTCTTTTTCTAACTTATTTTTAATTTCAGTAGCAATCTTAATATTATTTTCTTCATTTATTTTGTTTTGTGTAATTTCAGCATCAAGTCTATCACTACTAGATTTGGTATATTTAACAGCATATCCGTTTTTAATTAAATAGTTAGTAGCATATCCATCACTAACCTCTTTTATTTCATTTTTCTTTCCTTGTTTCTTCAAATCTTTTAAAAATATAACTTTCATAAATATCCCACCTTCGTACTAATATTATACAATATTTTTAGTCTATTGTCATTATAAAAAGAAAAAAATATAGCCTAAGCTATACTCTTATTTGCAAAATGGAATAAATCCCATGAATCTTGCTCTTTTAACTTGTTCAGCAACATGTCTTTGATGTTTAGCACAAGTACCAGTAAATCTTCTTGGTAAAATTTTACCATTATCATTAATATATTTAGATATAATATTAACATCTTTATAATCTACTGTCTTACCAGCACACATATGACATATTTTTTTTCTTTTCTTACGAAATTCTGCCATGTTTATCCTCCTTTTTTAGAATGGTAAATCATTGTCACTAATTTCTATAGAATCACCAAATGCTTCAAATGGATCTTTTTCAACAGATACAGTCTCCATATTATTACTTGAAGTATCCTCCATTGGTGGTTCAGGCAAATTATTAAAACTTGTATTACCAGTAGCACCAGTTCCTTTAGAATCTAAGAAACTAATATTAGAGGCAAGTATTTCAGTAACATAAACCTTTTTACCATCTTTATCATCATAATTTCTTGTTTGAATTCTTCCTTCTACTGCAATTTGATTACCTTTCTTTTGATACTTAACCAAATTTTCAGCTTGTTTATCCCAAACCACACAGTTAATAAAATCTGCTTCTCTCTCTCCATTAGCATTAGTAAAATTTCTACTTACTGCTACTGAAAACTGACAAACATTTCTGCCTGTTGGAGTAGTTCTAAGTTCAGGATCTCTTGTTAATCTTCCAATTAATATTGCTTTGTTCATACTTTTTCTCCTTATTTATCTAAGTTAATAATTAGATGTCTAACAACATTTTCATCGATTCTAGATACTCTATCGAATTCTTTGATAGCAGCATCATCTTTAGCTTCAATGTTGTATAAAAAGTAATATCCAGACTTGAATTTCTTAATTTCATAAGCAAATTCTTTTTGTCCTAACTCTTTAGATAAAGTAATCTTAGCTTTATGATCTGTTAATACTTTTTCAAGTGTCTTAACTGTATTCTTAACAACAGTTTCTTCAACATCAGGTCTTACAATAAACATAATTTCATAATTTTTCATTATTACACCTCCTTTTGGACTAACGGCCTTATTCAGGCAAGGAGCTTTCGCTCACCAAGTATTATAGCAGTTTTAACAAAATATGTAAAGTTTTTTTATTATTTTTTATTATTTTTTTGTTCACTTCAAGCTTATAATCTTGAAGTGTTATTTTGAGCTCTAAGTCTCAAAATAATATATCTACATATCTATCATATATAAGCCATAACTACATATTCAAAATAATTATATTATTTAAATTCACCATCAGTATTAAATGTAACATTAATAGAATAATTTTTCATCTTATCTAGAACATCTTTTTTATCTTTATCATTAAGTAAAGAAGTCTTATAATTACTCTGTCTACAAGGAATAAAACTATAATTCATATTACCATCATTATTAATAGTAACAGATAATATTCCAGTATCTTTAGTTTCTCTATTAAATATAAAGTCTCCTAAATTATAAGCAATTAATTTATTATTATATATCTCCATACCTTGGAGTACATGAGCATGACTACCAATAACTAAATCAGCTCCCATATCAATATATTCTTTACCAGTAGTGATTTGAACATCTTCAAGTTCATGTGAATCTTCTTTTCCCCAATGTATTAGTAGTATAACAAAATCACTTTTTTCTTTTTCTTCTTTTATTCTTTTAAGTAATAATTCATTGTCATAGCATCTAAATATTCCGCTAGAAGTTTCAGTAGCACCAGGAGTAACAATGTTTTTTTCAGCTCTACTTGAAGATAAGAATGATATCTTATAACCATTAGTAATATAGTAAAAGGCTGAACTTGCCTCTTCTATATTAGAACCACCACCGACATAACTAATGCCATATTCATCTAAATATTTAATAGTATCAAGAAAAGCATCTTCTCCATAATCATATGCATGATTATTAGCAATAGAA
>CAKOLH010000042.1 GCA_934096105.1 uncultured Bacilli bacterium
TAAAGTCAATAAAAAAAGAAAAATGTAACCAAATAGGTTACAAATTAAATGTAAAATTATTGTAAATAAGTTATTTCTGACAGTTAGGACAATAATAAGTACCTCTTCCACCTACTCTAATTTTTTCTATTTTAGTATTACACTCTGGACAAGTACCTTTATCTTTTCCATGTACTAAAAGTTCTTTTTGAAATAGTCCATGTACTCCATCTACAGAACTATAAGTTCTAATTGTAGTTCCTCCCATCTTAATAGCTTCTTCAAGAACACTTCTCGTATACTTAATTATATTATTGGCTTCCTCTTCAGTAATTAAATTACATTTTTTTAATGGACTAATCTTACATAAGAATAATATCTCATCAGCATATATATTTCCAATACCAACTATTATACTTTGGTCTAAGAGTACGGTTTTAATAGGTAGTCTTTTATTTTTAAACTTATCAAGTAAATAGCGACTTGTAAGTTTATTATCCCAAGGTTCAAGACCAAGTTCTATCAAAGGTCCAATCTTATCAATATCTTCTTTTTTAATAAGATACATTTTACCAAACTTTCTAGTATCTCTATATCTGAGTTCAGTATTATCATCTAGTTCAAATATAACATGTTCATGTTTATCTATACTATCGCTGCTCTTTTTAAAGAAATATTTGCCTTCCATTCTTAAATGAGAAAGAAGAAAATAATCATCTAAATCAAACATTAAAAATTTTCCTCTTCTTTTAACATCATTAATAGTTTGATTAGCAATTTCTTTAATAAATTCATCTTTACTAGGATAAGCAATAATATTATCCCATAAAACTCTAGCTCTAATTATTTTTTTATTATTTAATCTTAATTTTAAAGATTCTTTAACAGTTTCTACTTCAGGTAATTCTGGCATAATTTTTTATCACCTCTTTTGCTAAATTATTTTCCAAATTATTTCCCGGGAAATAATTTTACTTATTTTGCTTCATACCAATTATTTCCCAACTCAATATCTACATCTAATGGTACTTTAAGTTCAAATACCTTAGTCATTGTATTATACACAATATCTTTAACTTTATCTATTTCATCATTATACACATTAAATATAAGTTCATCGTGTACTTGAAGTAACATTTTACTCTTGATATTTTCTTTTTCAAATATATTATTAATTTCTACCATAGCCTTCTTTAAAATATCAGAGGCACTTCCTTGAACTGGAGTATTAAGAGCCATTCTCTCACCCATACTTCTTACCATATAGTTAGAACTTTTAAGTTCCTCAATAACTCTCTTTCTATTCATAATAGTTTTAACATAACCATTTCTCTTAGCCTCATCTATTTCTTTATCCATATAATCTTTAACACCAGGATAAGTTTCAAAGTATTTATTAATAAACTCTTTAGCCTCTTTAACAGGAATACCAATATCTTCAGCTAATCCATAACTACTAATACCATATAAAATACCAAAGTTAACAGCCTTAGCTTGTCTACGCATATTCTTTGTAACACCTTCCATAGGTACTTTAAATATATCCATAGCGGTTTTAGTATGAATATCAACACCTTCTTTAAAAGCATTAATCAAATCATTAACCCCAGATAAATGAGCAAATACCCTAAGTTCAATTTGCGAGTAGTCAGAGGATAGTATAACACTATTATCTTCCGGTATAAAAGCCTTTCTAATTAATCTACCATATTCACTTCTCATAGGAATATTTTGTAAATTAGGTTCAATTGAAGATAATCTTCCTGTTCTAGTAAGTGTTTGCGTATAGATAGTATGAATTTTACCATCTTCTCTAATAGTAGAAATAATACCATCTATATAAGTAGAATATAATTTAGCAAGAGCTCTATATTCCAATATTTTATTAATTATAGGATATTCCGTAAGTTTCTTAAGCACATCAATATCAGTAGCATATCCCTTTTTATTTTTTTTAGCCCCAGGTAGTTTTAACTTATCAAAAAGTATTTCACCTAGTTGTTTAGGAGAATTAAGATTAAATTCTTCACCAGCGTAATTATAAATATCTCTAGTTATAATTTCCAATTTAATTTTAATTTCAGTACCCATCTCTTCAAGAACTTTTTTATCTACTCTAATGCCTTCAATTTCCATATTAGCAAGAACTTTAGCAAGAGGCATTTCAATACTTTCGAATAAATAAATATTATCTTCCCTTTTCATATCTTCATATAATTTATCTTTAGTATTATATATAAACTTAGCCTTAAGAATAGCTCTTCTTATAGCCTCTTCACTAGTAATCACTTCTTTTTTATCATAACTAGGAATTTCTACTTCTAATTTATTTGCTAAGTAGCAGATATCGTCTTTAGTTTCATAATTAAGTAAATAAGCACTAATCATAGTATCAAAATTAATATTAGGTACTTTAATACCATATTTATTAAATATCACAATTAATTTTTTATAATCATAAGTAGATAAGTTATAATCAGTATCTAAAATACTAGTGTTATTTTTAAATATATCATAAGGTATATAGCAGGATAAAGTACTATTATATAAAGCAATACCAAGTATTTCAGCATCATGATAATTACCAATAGTAGTATCTAAGTATATAGAGGTATCTTCACTAATCATAACATCATTAATATCAGATATAATTTTAAATTTTTCTTTTCTATCTTCTTCTTTTTTTACATCACTAGTATTAATCTTTCTAAGAAGAGAATAAAAACCTAAATCATTATAAATATCTATTAATTCATCAGCATTCTCACCTTTATATAATAAATCATCAAAAGTAATATCTAAAGGAACCTCTCTATATATAGTAACTAAGTCTTTGCTATAATAAGCATCTTCCCTACCATCAATAAGTTTAATTTGCGTAGCACCTTTAATTTTATCTATATTTTCATATATATTATCTATAGTTTTGTATTCACTAACTAATTTAATAGCTCCCTTTTCACCAATACCTTTAACCCCAGGTATATTATCAGAAGCATCTCCCATCAAGGCTTTTAAATCTATCATATGAATAGGATCAAATCCATAAGTGGCATTAAATGTCTTTTTATCCATCCAAATATAGTCTTTAGTTTTAAGTAGTTTAACTACTGTTTCATCACTAATTAGTTGTAGTAGATCTTTATCACTACTTACTATTAAAGCTTCATACTCAGGATCTTTTTCACACCACATAGATATAGTGCCTATAATATCGTCAGCCTCATATCCTGCACATTCTAGATACTTAATTCCCATCGCAGTAAGTATCTTTTTAGCTACAGGAAACTGTACTTTTAAGTCATCAGGTGTCTCTCTTCTTCCATCCTTATATCTTTCATATTTTTCATGTCTAAAAGTTTTACCTATATCAAATGCCACCATCATATATTCAGGTTTTTCTTCAGAAATAATTTTATTAATCATATTAACAAAGCCATATATTCCATTAGTAGGAAATCCTTCTTTATTTCTCATTATATTACCTGTATAAGCTGTAGCATAATAACTTCTAAATAAAAGATTATTACCATCTACAAGTACTATTTTTTTCATTATATCACCTAAGTCTTTCTATATATAATTATACTAAAAAAAAGACTTAAAATAAAGTCTTAATAAGTTATTTTATATGTATAAATTATTTCCCGGGAAATAATTTATTAGTTCGAGCCTGTAGTCTCTCACTATCATTAAAGCCTAAGGTCTTTAATGAAAAATATGAAGCCTATAAAATAGTCTTCATATTTA
>CAKOLH010000043.1 GCA_934096105.1 uncultured Bacilli bacterium
ATAAAAGTACTCATTTATTATTCTTCAGTCTTTTTTGAAGATTTAGCTTTTTTAGGAGCTTTCTTTTCTTCAGCTACTTTAGTTTCAGTTTTCTTTGTAGTCTTTTTAACTTCTGGTTTTACTTCTTTAACTTCTTCTTTAGAAGTGCTTACTCCTTTATAAAAACCACATTTTGGACATGCTCTGTGAGGTCTAATCTTAGCACCACAGTTAGTACATTCTACTAATCCATTAGCGGTAACTTTATAATGAGTTCTTCTCATATCTCTTCTTGTCTTACTTACTTTTCTAAATGGAACTGCCATCTATCTCACTCCTTCCTTAATAAATCTTCGAGTTCACTGAGAGGATTATTTTTACTATTTAAATCATCCTCACTAATTAATCTCCATCCATTACCTTCAAGTTTTATGTTTTTATTCTTATCGTTTACTACCTTTGAAGGAACCTCGATAAGAATATTTTGCCATAAAATGTCAGTAATATCAAGTGTTTTTTGTAAATTTATGCTTGTTTCCTCGATATTTTCTTCAATTTCACTAGTAAAATTATATTCATAGTCTTCTAAAGTTATATCATCTGCTAGTATCATAGTACCACTTAGTACTCCTTCTAATGAATATGTATCATCTACTAACTTCTTGATATTACCTTTAAAATGAATATTATTTAATCTTCTAATAGCACTATTTTCTAAATATTCATTTGGAATTATAATATCACTATCTATATTTATAGTTTTATTGTTTACTACAAGATTAAATAAATCAATAGTCATAAATTTCACCTGCCTAATAATTATATAATATTTTTAAAGAAATATCAACCTTTTTTTGATATTTCTTTGTTTTACACTACTCCTCTTCAGTATTAGCCTCTTTTTTTACTAATACTTCTCTTGGTTTTGAACCATTTTGTGGTCCTATTATACCTCTTTCTTCAAGTAAGTCTACTATTCTAGCAGCCCTATTATAGCCAATACGATACTTTCTTTGAATTAGAGAGGCTGATATTTTACCAAACTCCATAGCGAAATCTACAATATCATTATATAATGGATCATCATATTCTTCTTTTGATTCATAGCCATCATCATATTTACCAGCATCAGTTCCTTCGCCGCCTCTTTCTTCTGTTATAGAGTGGTCATAGTTAGCCTTTTGCTGTGATATTGTAAAGTCTACTATTTTTTGTAATTCTTCATCACTTACATAAGCACCTTGTATTCTTATTGGAACATTTTCTCCCATTGGTTTAAATAGCATATCACCTTTACCTAATAGTTTCTCTGCTCCAGTTTGGTCTAGGATTGTCCTTGAATCTATTGATGAAGATACGGCAAATGATATACGTGAAGGTATATTGGCTTTTACAACACCTGTTATTACATCAGTAGATGGTCTTTGAGTAGCTACGATTAAATGAATACCTGCTGCTCTAGCCATTTGAGTTATTCTCATTATTGAGTCTTCAACATCTTTAGCAGCTACAAGCATTAAATCTGCTAGCTCATCTATTATAAATACAATATATGGCATCTTTACATAGTCTGTATTTGTTTCACACATCTTATTATAAGAACTTATATTCTTACACTTAGTGTCTTCAAATACTTGGTATCTTCTTTCCATCTCTACGACAATATTTTTTAAAGCAATAGAGGCTTTTTTAGGATCTGTTACTACTGGAGTAAGTAAGTGTGGCACACCATTATACATTGATAATTCTACTTTTTTAGGGTCTACCATTACTAATTTTACTTCATCAGGTTTAGTTCTCATTAATATTGAGGCTATTATACAGTTAATACATACTGATTTACCACTACCAGTAGCACCTGCTATTAAAAGATGTGGTGTAGCATTTATTTCAGCCCACTTTACTGTACCCATGATATCTTTACCTAGTCCTACAGCAAGTAATGATTTATCACTTGGTTCTGGTAATTTACTTAGTACTTCTCTAAATGATACGGCACTATTTACTTTATTTGGTAATTCTATACCAATAGTACTTTTACCAGGTATTGGAGCCTGTATTCTTACATCTTTAGCGGCTAAATTTAAAGCTATCTCTTTTTGTATTGATAATAGTTTATTAACTTTAGTACCAGCTTTTAACTCCAATTCATACTGAGTAACTGATGGTCCTATATGACACTCTTTTATCTTACCAGGTATTTCAAAATCTGCAAGTACTTTCTCTAAAGTAGTTATATTTTGTTTTACTGCTTCAATATTTTCTTTATCATTATTACCTTTAGATAATTTTAATAAGGTCAATGGTGGCAACTTGTAATTTACATTAATCACTGGTTTTTCTTCTTCAGTATCTTCTTTTACCATTACACTTGCACTAGCAGTCTTTATTGGTATATCCGGTTCTACTGGTAATTCTTTTTCTTCTTTATCTAGAGTTTTATCTACAGTAGGAAGTATTATTCTACTATCAGTAGTATCAGCATTTTCTTTCTCTTTATGTTCTTTCCTTTTGATCTTTGGTACTTTTATTTTCTTAATTAAATCAATAAGACTAGTATTAAATAATAATATTGTACCAATTACAATTAATGTAATAATAACAATCTTAGTACCATCTTTAAATAAACTAAAGAAAGCATAGGTAAAGATTGCTCCTATCATACCTCCACCACTATTGGAAATAGCATAGCTTATAGTATCTACTATATTTGTATTTCCTGTGTTATCAAAGGCTTTTAATAGATTATTAAATGTCTCTGTTATTATTTTTATTCCGTCTTGTGAATGTACTTCTATATATTTTAAGTGAAGTAATACTAAGAAAGATATTACTAGTATATAAAAACCTATCCATCTTAGACTAAGTAAATTAGGCGTTTTTCTTTTTACTATTAGATATCCTCCTAATATTAATAATCCAAATAATAGGAATGGATATATATTACCTACTAGAAATACTGCAAATGATTTTATAAAGTTACCCGCAGGGCCGTAAGCTCCTATTCCTATAATTGCAGCTAGTATTAGTATTATACCTACCACTTCATTTGTATATTCAAATTTTTTCTTTTCACTATCTTTTTTAGTTTTTTTCTTTGCCACTTTATCAACCTTCTATCCATATTAATTATAACATTGCTAATATTAAAAGTAAAGTTTTTAATTGCTTTTTTATACTAATTAATAGGCTTTTAAAAAGACTTAGGTTTGTTTATACTATGGTCAAATAAGTAAGAATAAATAGTTAGTTTATACTTTAAATAAAATTGTCGTAAGGAAGACCTAAGGCTTACTTACGCCTTTAGAGACTACAGGCTCTAAAGGAATAGAAAAAGAAAACTATTTATTATAGTCTTCTATTGTTTTAGTTACCATTTCTTTTAAATATTTAGTAGAATAAGTACAACCACTGATAGTATCTAAATTATTAAGATTATTTTGATTATTCTTTATCTTATCCAAATAATTATTATCTTTTATCATACCGGTATATGTCTCATTACTCTTTAATAACTCTATATTAGAAATATTACCACTAGTAAATACTATCTTTAATTTTAAACTATTCTTACCAGCATAACCTCTTCCCATTACCTCATAAGTTGTTATATTACCACTTTTTGTTTTAGATAATATACTAAAACT
>CAKOLH010000044.1 GCA_934096105.1 uncultured Bacilli bacterium
TAAAAACAATATAAATAACTGTCTTAAAACAAAATATATAGTTACTGCTTATATATAATAGATATGGTTGATATATTAGATTAAGACTAAGGATTAGGCTTAATCTAACACTGGAAGACTTAAATTTATTTAAGGCTGTAAGTGAACATAAAGAAAAAGAAAGAATCTAATCTTTCTTAACATCTTCTAATTTAACAGATACTATCTTACTAACACCAGATTCTTCCATAGTAATACCATATAAAATATCAGCATATTCCATAGTTTTCTTCTTATGAGTAATAATAATAAACTGAGTCTTATTTCTATATTTATCTAAGTATCTACCAAAAGCTTCAACATTAGCATCATCAAGTGCAGCCTCTACCTCATCAAATAAACAGAAAGGTACTGGTCTAATATTAAGTATAGCAAATAATAATGAAATAGCAGTAAATGTCTTCTCTCCACCAGATAATAAACTAATACTCTGAAGTTTCTTACCAGGAGGTTCTGCTTTAATCTCAATACCAGTTTCTAATAAATTATCTGGATCAGTAAGTGATAGTTCAGCCTTACCCCCCTTAAATAATTCTCTATATACAACCTTAAATTCTTCTTTTACTCTATTAAAAGTATCTAGGAATTTTTCTTTCATAATAGTATCCATCTCTTTAATAATATCATATAAAGTATTCTCAGCATTAACTAAGTCATTCTTTTGACCATTTAAGAAGTCATATCTTTCTTTCTGTCTTTCATACTCAAGAGGAGCATCTAAATTAACGTTACCAAGTAAACTAAGATTATCTTTAAGTTTAACAACTTCTCTTTTAGCAGTCTCAAGTTCCATATCAAGTTTATAATTATTAATAGCAAACTCATAAGTCATATTATAATCATTAGTCAAAGTATTAAGTAAATTATCTAACTTAACATCAGTTCTATTAATCATAATATTAAGACTATTAAGTTCTTTTTCTTTCTTACTAATATGACTATTATTCATTCTAGAAGTCTCTTCTATCTCATTAATTAAATTATTAGTCTTATCTTCATCTACTTTTAGTATACTAATTTCTTTATTAATGTTAGAAATACTTTCTCTAACTTCCGATAAAGACTTAATAAGATTATCTTCTTCACTAGTATTATTACTAATATTAGATAAATCTTTAAGTTCTTTTTCCTTGCTTTCTTTATCCCTTAATCTAATATCATAATCATTCTTAATACTAGCAATAGTACTCTCATACTCTACCTTCTCATTACTTAAAGAATGAATTCTACTAGTGTATTCCATAATATCTTTATCAATATTAGCAATATCTTTAAGTATATTCTTATTCTTCTCTTCAAAGAAAGAACTCTTTCTTCTTAATTCTTCTATCTCATATTTAATAGATATTGTATTATTACTCTTAATTTGTGATCCACCAGTTAAAGATCCCCCTACATTAACTACTTGTCCATCTAAGGTAACTATCTTATATCTCTTATTGATACTAGTACTAACTTTATTAGCAGTATCTATATTATCTACGATAATAATATTACCAAGAACATTATCAATAATATTCTTATATTTATTATCAAAAGTAACAAGACTACTTCCAGTACCAATATATCCAGGTATATATTCTAAACTAGATAATACTTCATTATCTATGTACTTACCATTAATTACTGATAATGGATAAAAGGTAGCTCTACCTAAGTTATTATCTTTTAAGTAACCAATTAGTTCTTTAGCAGTACTAGGAGTATCTACGACTAAGTAAGAAGATGCTCCTCCAAGAGCAGTACTAATTGCAGTACCATATCTACTTTCTACATTAATAAGTTCAGATATAACATTATGTACACCATTAAACTTAGGATTATCTAGAATACTCTTAATACTCTTAGGAAGTAATGTACCACTGGTAAGAGTATTCTCTAAGTATTCAATTCTATATTTAATACCATCAATCTCTCTATTATTCTTAAGTAAAATATTATTAAGATTATTCTTCTTAGTACTATTTTCATTATAACTATTAGTAGAAGTCTTTATACTATCATTAATAACCTCTATCTTCTTATTTAAAATATCAATATTATTCTTCTCATCATTAATATAAGAATTAATATTAACAAGTTCTTCTTTTAATTTAATAATATTATTAGATATTCTAGATTCATCACTCTTATATTTATTTCTCTCTTCAAGTAATTTAATATCACCGGCTATTTGTTCTTCCTTTTTAGTAAGTTCTATTATCTTAGACTGTTTTATACTAATATTCTCTCTTATTTCTCTTAATTTATCTTTATACTTTAAAACATCGACATCATAAGAAGAAGAATTACTAGATATACTGGCTATTTCATTCTCTAACGCTTCCACTCTCTTCTTACCATTTTGATATTCCGTATTTAAATTATTAATTTCATAAGCAATTGAAGATACTTCTATATTAGATAGTCTATCTTTAATTTCAGTATATTTCTTAGCCTTATTAGAGGCTTCAAGTAAAGGAGCTAAGTTACTATCTAGTTCATTAATAATATCATTAACTCTATTTAAGTTTTGATTAGTTTTATCTAGTTTTCTTAAGGCTTCTTCTTTTCTTCTTTTATATTTTAATACACCGGCAGCCTCTTCAAATATTATTCTTCTATCTTCTGGTTTATTAGATAATATTTCATCTATCTTACCCTGACTTATTATATTAAAACTCTCTTTAGCGGTACCACTATCAGTTAAAAGTTCAGCAATATCTTTTAATCTTACTTTTTCATTATTTATATAGTATTCATTTTCTCCTGTTCTAAAAGCCATTCTCTTAATAGATACTTCACTAAAGTCAATAGGAAGACTTCTATCTTCATTATCAAATACTAAAGTAACTGAAGCACTATTAAGTGGTTTTCTACTATCACTACCTGAGAAGATTACATCTAAAGAAGAATCTCCTCTTAAACTCTTCATAGATTGTTCTCCAAGTACCCATCTAACAGCATCTACTATATTTGATTTACCTGATCCATTAGGTCCTACTATTCCATTTATATTTTTACCAAATTCTATATTTATTTTATCTGCAAATGATTTGAATCCATAAGCTTTTATTTCTTTTAAGTACATATACTTCACATCCTACTTTTATATTTTACCAAATTTTATAATAAAAATCTAGGATATTTTAATATTTTATGTTATATCTACTTAAGCCTAGGGTCTTAAGTAGCATAATGGAGCCTGTAGTCTCCATTATGAATATTTATTTATCCTCTATAAAAGTTATTGCTTTTTTATTAAAATTAGCATATAATGTATACAGAGAGAGAAATTAGTCATAATAAAAATGGCTAACACCTATTTTCGTAAGGTGTTCTCCCCTATTGTTAGATAGGGCACCCCCTGAGGTGCCCCGATTTTTTTATCTATTTTCTATGGCTACCTAGCACTATTACTGCTATGGTAACAAGAATAGTTAAAGCATACGCTATAACTAATTCCATTTACTAATAACCTCCTCCCCATAAGGTTAAGAAATTACTTTCTATCATAAAATCACCTCTCCTTCCAAAGTAAATATACCCTAGAAAAAGAAGAGAAC
>CAKOLH010000045.1 GCA_934096105.1 uncultured Bacilli bacterium
TATTGACAATTGCTAATTTAGTGCTATAATTATATATGTAAGATTTAGGAGATGTATACAATGAAAAAAAGAGAATTTAAGACAGAGAGTAAAAGAGTGTTAGATCTAATGATAAATAGTATTTATACTAATAAAGAAATATTCTTAAGAGAATTAATTTCTAATGCTAGTGATGCTTTAGATAAATTATATTATTTATCATTAACTAATAAAGATATAAAAGTAAATAAAAGTGATTTAGAAATTAAGATAGATTTAGATAAAGATGCTAGAACACTTACTATTACAGATAATGGCTGTGGTATGACTGAAGAAGAACTAGAAAACAATCTTGGTGTAATCGCAGAGTCAGGTTCCCTTCATTTTAAAGAAGAAAATGATGGTAAAGATGATGTTAATATCATTGGTCAGTTTGGTGTAGGTTTCTATTCAGCCTTTATGGTAAGTGATAAAGTAGTTGTAGAATCTAAATCATATAAAGATGAAGATTCACATATTTGGGAAAGTACTGGTGTAGATGGCTATACTATTTCTAAAGGTAAGAAAGAAACTACTGGTACTAAGATAACTTTATATCTAAAGAAAGATACTGAAGATTATAATTATAGTGATTTCTTAACTGAATATAAGATTAGAAGTATTATTAAGAAATATTCTGACTATATTAGTTATCCTATTAAAATGATGGTAGAAAATACTAGAAAGAAAGAAGATTCTGATGAATATGAAACATATACTGAAGAGGCTACTTTAAATAGTATGGTACCATTATGGAAGAAAGATAAAAAGGATATTAAGAATGAAGAATATAATAACTTTTATCAAGATAGATTCCATGATTATGAAGAACCTTTAAAAGTATTACATTTCAATATGGAAGGAAATGTTAATTTTACAGCATTACTATTTATACCAAGTCATGCTCCATATGACTTTTATAGTAAAGAATATGAAAAAGGCTTAGCCCTATATACTAATGGTGTATTAATTATGGATAAATGTAGTGATTTATTACCAGACTACTTTAGTTTTATAAAAGGAGTTATTGACACTGAAGATATTCCTCTTAATATATCTAGAGAAACACTTCAAGATAATAAGAATATTAAGTTAATTGCTAAAAGTATTGAATCAAAGATAAAGAAAGAACTATTATCTATGTTAAGTGATGAAAGAGATAAATATGAAGAGTTCTATAAAGCCTTCGGCATGGGTTTAAAGTTTGGTATTTATAATGACTATGGAATAAATAAAGATAAGTTATCTGATTTAGTTATGTTCTATTCTTCTAAAGATAAGAAATTAACTACTTTAAAAGAATACACTGAAAGAATGAAAGAGGGTCAAGAATCCATCTATTATGCCTGCGGTGAATCAGTAGATAAAATAGATATGATGCCTCAAGTAGAAAGTGTTAAAGATAAATATGAAGTATTATATTTAACTGAATATGTTGATGAGTTTAGTATCATAACATTAGCAGAATTTGAAGGTAAGAAATTTGTTAATGTATCTAGTGAAAATACTGATATTTCTACTGAAGAAGAAAAGAAACATATAAATGAAATAAATGATAATAATAAAGATATGTTATCTAGTATGAAAGACTTATTAGGAGATTCTGTTAAAGAAGTAAAATTTACTAGTAAGTTAAAGAATCATCCAGTATGTTTAACTACGGAAGGAGAAGTATCTACTTCAATGGAAAAAGTAATTAACTCTATGCCTACTGGTGAAAAGATTAAGGCTAGTGAAGTATTAGAGATAAATTCTAATCATAAAATAGCGGATAAATTAAAAGAATTATATAAAGATAACAAAGAAGAATTCGAGAAATACACAAAGGTTATTTACTTTGAAGCAAGATTAATTGAAGGATTACCTATCGATAATCCTACTGAAATGAGTAATCTTATGTGTGATATAATGGCAGATAAATAAAAATTAAGAAAGGAATGTGATTATTATGTTGCCAAGTAGATTATTTTTTGACGATAGTTTCTTCAAAGGAGAAGAAACAGTAAAGTGTGATGTTTTTGAGAAAGATGGTAAAATCTTTGTTGAGATGGAAGCACCAGGATATACAAAAGATGATATAAGCTTATCTATCGATAAAGGTGAATTATCAGTTACTTTCGAAAAAGAAAATGAGAAAGAAGAAAATAAAAAATACTTACATCGTGAAAGAAAGAGTTATAGCAAAGTAACTAGAACCTTCTATCTAGGAGATGTAAGTGAAGATGAAATAGATGCTAGTTTCAAGAATGGTGTTCTAGTAGTTAGTGCTCCTAAAAAGAAAGAAATTGAAACTAAGAAGACTATTAGTATAAAAGA
>CAKOLH010000046.1 GCA_934096105.1 uncultured Bacilli bacterium
CTTCAATTTTTTCATTAAAGACCTTAGGCTTTAATGATAGTGAAGAGACTATAGGCTCTGAACTAATAATATACAATTGTTTGCTTTTTTATATTATTATTATTTACTAAAAGAAATTTATATGTTATACTTTTATATATAAATATGGAGGTAATAAAATGTTAGATTATATTATTATAGGACTATTAATAATAGTTATTATACTTGTCATTATAGCAATTAGTAAAAATGTTAATGAAGGAAAAATTACAGAAAGATTAGGTACATTAGAGACTACTACAGTGAAAGAATTATCTAGTTTTCAAATAGATATAATGAAAACTATGAATGATAATTTTAACGGACTTAATGATAGAATGGAAAAGAAACTTACCCAAATTAATGATAAAGTAAATGAAAGATTAGATGATAACTTTGCTAAAACTAATAGAACATTTACTAATATATTAGAAAGATTATCTAAAATAGATGAGGCTCAAAAGAAGATAGATACTTTATCTACAGATATTGTTTCACTACAAAGTATTTTAACTGATAAAAAGAGTAGAGGTATATTTGGTGAAATCAATCTTAAACATATCTTAGTTAGTATATTTGGTGAAAAGAATGATAATGTATATAGGCTTCAGTATACTTTCCCTAATACCACTATTGCAGATGCAGTTATATTTGCTCCTGAACCACTAGGTACTGTCGCTATCGACTCAAAGTTTCCTTTAGAACATTATCAAAAAATGGTAGATAAAAATCTTCCTCAAGTAGATAGAAATATAGCAGAAAAAGAATTTAAAGTAGATGTTAAGAAACATATTGATGCAATTGCTAGTAAATATATTATACCTGGGGTTACTTCAGATCAGGCTATTATGTTCTTACCTGCTGAAGCATTATTTGCAGAGATAAATGCTTATCACACTGACTTAATTGAATATGCTCATAAAAGAAGAGTATGGATATGTTCTCCTACTACATTAATTAGTACATTTACTATTATTGAAGTACTTCTTAAGAATATGGAAAGAGATAAATATGCAAGTATTATTCATGATGAATTAAATAAACTTGGTGTTGAATTTGGTAGATATAAAGAAAGATGGGATAAACTTTCTAGAAGTATTGAAACTGTTAATAAAGATATAGAAAATATTCATGTAACTACTGATAAAATAAGTAAAAGATTTGACTCTATTAGTAAAGTAGAACTTGGAGATAAAAAAGAAATAGAATAATTAAAAACTCTTAATAATATCTTATTATTTGAATAAATTTAAATGAGGGATATTATGATAAGAGTTTTTTTCTTTTTACTTGGATTTGGTCTTATGGTAATTGGATGTAGTTTTATCATATTATATCTAAATTTAACCACTATGGGGTATAATTTTTTAGAATATGTTAATTTTATTATAAGAAGAGTAGAATGCTACTTTAGTATTATTGGCTTTATAATTATGATTTTATCTATTACTTTGAAAGGGGATTATAGAAAATGAATTATATTTACGATATAGTACTTAATTTTAATAAGGAATATTATAACTTCTTTGAATGGAATAAGAGAGATAATATTGTTAATGTAAAGAAAATACCATTATTTCTTGTTAATAATGATACTTTTAAAATGTTTAAATATGATAATGTAACTGTAAGTAGTGATTTTATTAATTTAATTAGAGATAAAACTTATACTTATTCTAGAATTAAGATAGGTAATACTTCTTTAATAACTAATGGTAAAGAAGTTATTGCAGTACTCTTTAATGATAAGGGTGAACTTATTAAAAGAAGTAGTCTTTTGTTAGACGAAGAAGAAGAGGTATTAAATGAAACTTCTAATGATAGTATTTATAATATTGAAATTATTAAATCCTCAAGAAATAAGATTTCTTTTGTAAATAGAGCTCAAAAAGAAAAGAAGAACTTTTTAATTAAATATATTAATAAGGAGAATAATCTTACTAATTTAAAATATTTATATTATGATTATTTTGAGAAAGAAGATGATAATATTAATAATATTAAAAAGTCTTTAATTAATGAAATTAAATATAATTGGAATAATAAATTAGATAATCTATATGAAACTGTCAAGATATTTAAAAAGATTAAAAATTAAAAGAAGGGGGATTCCTTCTTTATTTGTTATTTTCTTCGAGCAATTTTATAATCTTTTTTTGGTTACTTTGAAGTTCTTTTATTTGTTCATGTAGC
>CAKOLH010000047.1 GCA_934096105.1 uncultured Bacilli bacterium
ACTTGAATAACAATAAAGATAATGCTATAATTATATTGTTGTTACTGCCCTGTAGCCAAGCGGTAAGGCATCAGACTCTGACTCTGACATGCGTTAGTTCGAATCTAACCAGGGCAACCAAATAAAAAAATAGCCCTTAAGTTAAAGGGCTTTATTTAAATTAGTTGCAACAATTATTTCTTCTACATCCGCAAGAACCATTACCCCAGAATAAAACAAAGAATATAATTAGAACAACTATAATTATCCAGTATCCACTATTGTTATAACCATAACCATAGCCTGGATATCCATATCCGTACATAATACCATTCTCCTTTCATAGATATTATATTTATCTAAGAAAGAAGTGGGTATAATGTATACCTAATATAAATAATAAAAATAACTAAAGGATGTGATTTTATGACAAATAAAGATTTAGCAGATTTAATATTTCCTAATTTAGAGCATGATGTAGATTATTATGAGAGTCTATATCCAGAAAGAGAATTAAAAGAAGGAGAAAAAGTAACAAGATTTGCTCCTAGTCCAACTGGATATATGCATATTGGTAACTTCATGAGTGCTCTAGTGGACTATAGTATAGCTAAGAGTAGTAATGGTATTTTCTTTTTAAGAAATGAAGATACTGATAAAGCAAGAGAAGTATCAGATGCCGTTGATAAAATTATGGAAACTTTGTATAAGTATGGTATGATTCCAGATGAATATGAATATAAAGGTGAAATAGTAGGTAACTACGGTCCATATATTCAAAGTGAAAGAAAAGAAATATATCATGCCTATATCAAAAAACTAATAGAGATGGGAAGAGCATATCCATGTTTTTGTACTAGAGAAGAACTAGAGGACTTAAGAAAAAATCAAGAAGAAAAGAAAATGCGAACTGGATATTATGGAAGATTTGCTAGATGTAGAAATATAAATATTGAAACAGCAATCGAAAAAATAAAGAATGGTGAGCCTTATGTCATAAGATTTAGATCTATGGGTGATCCAGATAAAAGATTTGTTTTCGAAGACCTAGTAAAGGGAAGGATTGAATTCCCAGAAAACGATCAAGATGTTGTAATTATGAAATCAGATAACTTATTACCAACATATCATTTTGCTCATCTAGTAGACGATCATTTAATGCATACTACTCATGTCGTAAGAGGAGAAGAATGGTTATCTTCTGTACCATTACACATTGAATTATTTAAATCATTTGGCTACAAAGCTCCAAAATATATACATATTCCATTAATACTAAAACAAGATGGAGAAACTAAAAGAAAGATAAGTAAGAGAAAAGATCCTGAAGCCTCAATGAGTTTCTATAGTGAAAAAGGTTATCCTGCAATTGCAGTAATAGAGTCATTAATGACTATAGCTAACTCTAATTATGAAGAATGGCATAATGCTAATCCAGATAAAACTTTCTTAGATTTTACTTTCTCACCTAAAAAGATGTCTCCATCAGGAGCATTATATGACTTAGAGAAATTAAATAATATATCTAGAAATTATATTAGTAAAATGACTAAAGATGAAGTATATAATGAATTATCTAAATGGTCTAAAGAATATGATAAAGATTTTTATGAATTAATTACTAAGTATGAAGAATATACTAAAAATATATTAAACATAGAAAGAGAACAAAAGAAACCTAGAAAAGATTATGCTAGTTTTAGTGAAATAAAAGGACAAATATTCTATATGTATGATGAGTTATATAATCCTGATACTTATGAATGGGGTAGTATTACTGATAAAGAAGAAATAAGTACTATATTAAATGCTTATATAGATAAATATTATGATGTAACTGATAAAGAAGTATGGTTTGATAATATTAAACTCTTAACTGATAGTTTAGGTTATTGTAGTAATATGAAAGAATATAAAGAGAATCCTGATAATTATAAAGGTTCTGTAGCGGATATTTCTACAGTACTAAGAGTGGCTTTAACTAGTAAGAGTATGACTCCTGATTTATATGAAATAATGAAATTATTAGGAAAAGATAGAATTATTGAAAGAATAAATAATTTATTAAAGAAATAGTTTAATGATGAACTTGTCAATAAAAAGTAGACACTAAAAGAATATTATTTAAACCCTAGTTGAGTTTTATAATCAATTGGGGTTT